>JBGPLG010000012.1:0-68381 GCA_041486305.1 Gemmatimonadota bacterium | reverse complement strand
GCCGCTGGTCGGCCGCCGGATCCCGATCGTGGGCGACGAGGCGGTGGACCCGGCGTTCGGCTCCGGGGCGGTGAAGATCACGCCGGCGCACGACCCCACCGACTTCGAGATCGGCAAGCGCCACGCGCTCCCGGCCCTGGATGTGATGACCGACGACGCCCGCATGAGCGACGCGGTGCCGGACCGGTTCCGCGGCCTCGATCGCTTCGTCGCCCGCAAGTCGGTCATTGCCGAGTTCGAGGCACTGGGACTGCTCGACAAGGTCGAGGGCCACCGCCACGCCGTGGGCCGCTGCTACCGGTGCGATACGGTGGTGGAGCCGCGCCTCTCGGATCAATGGTTCGTTCGGATGAAGCCGCTCGCCGAGCCGGCGCTGGCGGCCTACCGGGAGGGCCGCCTCCGCTTCATCCCGGAGCACCGCGGCGCCGAGTACGCCCAGTGGATGGAGAACATCCGCGACTGGTGCATCTCCCGGCAACTCTGGTGGGGCCACCGGATACCGGTCTGGTACTGCCAGGATTCGGGCTGCGCGGCGGTCTCGGCCAGCCGCACCGATCTCACGGCGTGCCCGGCATGCCAGGGGCCGGTCCGCCAGGACGAGGACGTGCTCGACACCTGGTTCTCCTCCCAGTTGGTGCCGTTCTCGAGCCTGGGGTGGCCCGAGGTCACCGACGAAGGGTCCCGTTTCTACCCCGGCGACACCCTGGTCACCGCCCCGGAGATTCTGTTCTTCTGGGTGGCCCGGATGGTGATGGCCGGCCTCGAATTCATGAAGGAGATCCCGTTCCGGACCGTCTACCTCCATGGGACGGTACGCGACACCGGACACCGCAAGATGTCGAAGTCGCTCGGCAACGGGATCGATCCACTCGACGTGGTGAGCCGGTACGGCGCCGATGCCCTCCGGTACACCGTGGTGTCCGGCCTGTCGGTCGGCACCGACCTCATCCTGGACCCCGAGGATCTGGAGAGCTCTTTCTCGCCGGGCCGGAACTTCGCCAACAAGCTCTGGAACGTGGGCCGCCTGATCCAGTCGCACCTGGACGGCCCGGTCCGGCCCCTCGCCGGCCGCCACGCGGGGGTGATCGCCACGAAGGAGCTCACCCTGGCGGACCGGTGGATCATCGCCCGCTGCGACGAGACCGTTCGCGAGGCGACCGCAGCCTACGAGCGATTCCGGCTCAACGACGCGGCCCTGGCCGTCCACCGGTTCCTGTGGAGCGATCTGGCCGACTGGTACGTCGAGGTGATCAAGCCGCGGCTGTATGGGGACCAGCCCGGCGGCGACGTGGCCCGGGCGGTCGCCACCCGGACATTCGACGTGGCGCTCCGGCTGCTCCACCCGGTCATGCCGTTCATCACCGAGACGCTCTGGCGCCGGCTCCCCGGCCACACCGAGGAGGACTCCATCTCGGTGGCGCCCTGGCCCGCCCCGGACCGCCGCGCGCCCGACGCCGCCG
This sequence comes from Gemmatimonadota bacterium, assembly GCA_041486305.1. Classification (GTDB taxonomy): domain Bacteria; phylum Gemmatimonadota; class Gemmatimonadetes; order Gemmatimonadales; family GWC2-71-9; genus JABFSM01. Next base: position 66,921 of record JBGPLG010000012.1, on the reverse strand, counting down.
CGCTGCGCCGCTTCGGCGCCCTCCAGGAGCTGGTCGGCGCTATCCGCTCGATCCGGGCCGAGTATGCGGTGCAGCCGGGCCACACGGTGCGGGTGCGGATCGCCACGCCGGGCCCCGATCTGCAGGCGGTGCTGGCCCAGGACGCGGCCATCATAACCCGGCTGGCCAGGCTCTCCTCTCTGGAGGTCGGGGCCGGGGGCGCGCCCGAAGAAGCGGCCCACGCGATTCTTCCCGACGGGACCGCGGTGAGCGTCCCGCTGGGTGACCTGGTCGATGTGCAGAGGGAGTGCGCCCGGCTCGGCAGCGAGATGGATCGCCTGCATGGCGCCATCCGGGGCCAGGAGAGCAAGCTGGGAAACCAGCAGTTCACCTCCAAGGCGCCTCCGGCCGTGGTGGAGCGGGAACGGGACAAGCTCGCCGCGTGGCGCGAGCAGGCCGGCACCCTCGCCGAAAAACGGCGCCGGCTCGGTTGCCCGGTGTGAGGCGACCCGGCCTCGTCGCGCTGATGGTCCTCGCCGGATGCGCCCGCATCCTGGCGCCGCCGGGCGGCCCCAATGACCGCCTCCCGCCGAGCCTCCTGTCGGTCCGCCCCGATTCACTGGAATCGCTCCCGGGCTTCAAGGGCGACGTCGAGTTCCGGTTCGACGAGGTGGTGTCCGAGGGCACCAGCCCCAATTTCGGGCTCGGCACCGGCGACCTCGAGCGGCTGGTCCTGGTGTCTCCCTCCTACCGGGTGCCGGTGGTGCGCTGGAAGCGGAACCGCATCACGGTGCATCCCCGCGAAGGATGGCATCCCAATACCGTCTATCGGGTGGAGCTGCTTCCCGGACTCGCCGATCTCTCCAACAACCGGAGCAAGAACGGCCGGATCGTGACGTTCACCACCGGAGCCGCCCTCCCCAACACCACGCTGCGCGGACTGGTGGTCGACTGGACCACCCAGCGGCCGCTCCGGAACGCGCTGGTGCAGGCGATCCACCTCCCCGACAGCCTGCCCTACAACACCGTGAGCGATTCGCTGGGCCGCTTCGTGCTGGGCCTGGTGCCCGACGGGGAATACGTGGTCTACGGCGTCCAGGATCAGAACACCAGCCGCACCCGGGAGAGCCGCGAGCTGTTCGACTCGATCCGGGTCGCTCCGGGAGTCGACAGCGTCGGCGAGATCTGGGTCTACAAGCACGATTCGACCGGCGCCCGCCTGTCGACCGCCGCGCTCAACGATTCGCTCTCCCTGGTACTGACCTTTTCCCAGCAGCTCAATCCGTATCAGCGACTGCCGGCGGACTCGGTCGAAGTGCGCCTGCTGCCGGATTCGATTCCGGTGCCGGTGCTGGCCATCCTGCCCAGGGGCCAGTACGACACCGCCTTTCCGCCGGTGCGGCTGACCGACAGCGCCCAGGCCCGGGCTGATTCGGTCCGGGCGGTCCAGGACAGCATCCGAGCCGACTCCGCGGCGCGGGCCCGTCTGGCCGCCGGCATCCAGATTCCCGGCGCCCAGCGCCGGCGGGCGGCGGGATTGGACACCACCGGGACCGGTCCGCTCCGCACCAAACCGCCCCTCTTCGACAAGCTCTACGTGCGGCTCGGCAGTCGGCTCCGGCCCGCCTCCGACTACTTCGTGGCGGTGCATGGCATTCAGAATCTGAGCCGCGTACCCGCGAGCACGAAGTCGGTGGCGCGTATCCCGGTGGAGAAACCGCCGGCCGATTCGCTCAAGACCAAGGCCGACTCGCTCAAGGCCAAATCCGACTCGCTCAAGGTCAAGCCGGATACCGCCAGGTCGCCGCTGTTCCTGGAGCGATTCCGTTGACCGACGCCCGCCGTACCCTTCCCTCGGTCGACCGGCTCCTGAACGAGCCCGGCATTGTCGCGCTGCTGCGGAGCGCGCCGCGCAACCTGGTGGTCGCGTCGATTCGCGAGGCGATCGACGCGGCCCGAAGCGGACGCGCCGGCGAACCGGTCGACTGGGCGGCCGATGTGGCCGAGCGCGTGGCCCGCCGCGCCTCTCCTTCGCTGCACCCCGTGCTCAACGCCACCGGCGTGATCCTGCACACCAACCTCGGCCGCGCCCCCCTCGCCGCCAGGGCGCTGGAGGCGGTACTGGCCGTCGGGGCCGGGTACAGCACGCTGGAATTCGACAGCGCTACCGGCGCTCGCGGGAGCCGCGGCGACCACTGCGCTTCGCTGCTGGCCAGCCTCGCCGGGGCGGAGGACGCGCTGGTCGTGAACAATGCCGCGGGCGCGCTGGTCCTGGCGCTCAACACGGCCGCGGCCGGCCGCGAGGTACTGATCTCCCGCGGCGAGCTGATCGAGATCGGAGGGTCGTTCCGGATTCCCGATATCCTGGAAAAGAGCGGCGCCATCCTGCGGGAAGTCGGCACTACCAACCGGACCCACCTCGACGACTACCGGAAGGCGCTCTCGGCGCGGACCGGGGCGATCCTCACGGTCCACCGCTCCAACTTCGAGCAGACCGGATTCGTCGCCACCCCGAGGCCCGTCGAGCTGGCGGCGCTCGCTCGCGAAGCCGGTGTCCCCTACCTCTACGATGTCGGAGGCGGCCTGCTCGCGGATCTGGCGCCCTGGAGTCTCTCCGGGGAGCCGACGGTCCGGGATGCCGTGGCCTCGGGAGCCGATCTGGTGCTCTTCAGCGGCGACAAGCTGCTGGGCGGCCCCCAGGCTGGCTGCGTGGTGGGCCGCGCTTCGCGAATCGCCGAAACCCGCCGCAATCCGTTCGCCCGGGCGATGCGCGCGGACAAGCTGACCCTCGCGGCGCTGGAGGCCACCCTCTCGCTCTACCACGACCCGGCCCTCGCCGTAAAGGAAATCCCGGTGCTCCGGATGCTCACCCTATCCGCCGAGGAGCTGGCCCGCCGGGCCACGGCATTGGGTCAGGCCATCCGGTCGCCGAGCCCGGTGGAGCTCATTCCGGGCTTCTCCGCGGTGGGCGGAGGCGCCTTCCCCGGCGCTCGGCTCGCAACCACGCTGGTGGCGCTCGTCGGCGGCGCGCCGGGCGCCTCGGGCCTGGCGCTTCGACTTCGGTTGGGGGCGCCGCCGGTCATTGCCCGGGTCCAGGATGACCGCGTGGTCCTGGACCCGCGCACCCTGCCGGAGGAGGCCCTGCCGGCGGTGGCGGCCGCGGTCACCGCGGCCCTCTCCGACGCATGAGCGGACCGGCCCGGTCCAACCTGGCGTCCTTGCGTCCCGGCGTCTTCCTGGATCGGGACGGAACCATCATCAGCGATCCCGGTTACTTGCGCGATCCGGCCCTGGTGGTCATGCTGCACGGCGCCGGCCCCGCCATCGCGCAGCTCAATCGCGCCGGCCTGCCGGTCATCGTGGTCACCAATCAATCGGGAATCTCCCGCGGGCTGCTCACCGAAGCCGAGTACACCAACGTGGCCGGGCGCCTCGACCGGCTGCTCGAGCCCTTCGGCGCCCGCATCGACGCGAGCTACTACTGCCCCCATGCCCCCGAGCGCGACGGTCCCTGTCCCTGCCGCAAGCCGGGCACCCGCCTGTTTGAGCAGGCAGCCGCGGAGCACCGCATCGACCTGGCAAGATCGTGGTGGGTGGGGGACCGGCTGAGCGATGTCCTGCCCGCGGCCGCGCTCGGCGGCACCGGTGTGCTGGTCGAGACCGGCCAGGGGCCAACCCACCGCGACGCGGCGCGCACGGCCGGCTTTGCCGTGGTTTCCGGACTCGAGGCGGCGGCCGATCGGATTCTTTCCGAGGCCCGGCGAAAGGCCCGCTAGCCCGGAGTCATTTCCTGCGGCGCTCCACCAGCCGGTGTTCGCCGGGATCCCAGCGCCAGCGGGGTCGCGCTCCCTGCAGTGTCACCCCCCCGATCTGGCGCGCCGCGCCGGAGAGCTCGCACCAGTCGGCCCGGCCTTCCAGGACCCGGCGGCCCTGCGCGGTGAGCCAGATGGGGCGGTCCCGAAATTCCGGATCGGGAAGACGGCCCATCCGGGGATGGGACCCGGCAAGCAGCGGGTGCAGGCCGGTCGCCAGGTCTCGCAGCGCGGCGTAGAACATCGAATCTCCCATGAAGGGGCGGGCTTCGCGGTCCTGGACCCGCGGGAACGCCTCGGCCGCGGTTCGAGCGCCACCTTCGATCTCTTCCAGCGCCACCTGCGCCGTGCGGGACAGCCCATTGGCGGTCGAGGGGTATTCCGCCAGGTAGCGCCCGAGCGCCTCGGGCAGAAACGGCAAGGCCCGGGTGCGCGATCGCGCCAGCCGGATCAGGTCTCTGGGGTGGAGAGCATTGAAGGCCGCCCAGGCTTCCCGGGCCAGGTCGAACTGGCTCCGGGTGACCTGACGGCGAGTGGGAAACAGCCCCGCGAGCTCCGCGGGGCCGAGCTGCCCCAGGCCGATGAACCGCTCGACCCCGGGAAATTCCCCGATACAGATGAGCGAGACCCTGGTGCGGTCGGCCCGCGGCCTCAGGCGCTGCAGCAGGTAGACCAGGATCGTCTGGTCGAACAGGTCGGCCTCGAACCAGAGCACCGTCTCGTCGTAGTGCTCGCACTGATCCACGCGCCAGTCGGCGCCCATGATTTCCCGGTAGGTCTCGGCCATGGGCACGAAGTAGCGGCCCGCCAGATATGCGGCCCGTTCCCGCTGCCGGTCGGTCTCACCGGCATGGAGGTGCAGCGGTCCTTCCGAGAGCACATCGGCCCAGCGGATCTTGTCTCCCGGGAGGCCCGCCTGGTCGAGCTTCTCCAGGATGTCGTCCCCGCACCGGATATGGAGGAATGGACGCGGGTCCGGAAGCTGGGCGAGTTTATATTTGCGCGCTATGCGCTTGCGGGTGGCCACCGTGGTGTCGGGCAGAGGCAGCAATCTGGCGGCCCTTCTCCGCGCCCTCGGCCCGGATGCCCCGGCGCAGGTCGTGCTGGTGATGAGCGATCGAGCCCAGGCCGGCGGGCTGGATCTGGCGCGCCGGGCCGGCGTGCCGACTCACGTGCTCAATGATATCGCGGATGCCGGGGAATGGCTCCGCGTACTGGCCGCCGCGGACGTGGGCCTCGTGGTGCTCGCGGGGTTTCTCAAGCGGGTGCCGGCGACGGTGGTCGAGCAATGGCGGGGCCGGATGATCAACGTCCACCCCGCCCTGCTGCCCCGGCACGGCGGCCCCGGAATGTACGGCGGGCGGGTGCACCAGGCCGTGTTGCAGAGTGGAGACCGGACCTCCGGCGCCACGGTGCACCTGGTGACGGAGGAGTACGACCGGGGCCCCGTGCTCGGGCAGGCCGTCGTTCCCGTGCTGCCCGGCGATACCCCCGACGCCCTCGCGGCCCGGGTGCTCGAGGTGGAGCACCGCCTGCTCCCGGCCGCCGTGCTGGCCGCGGCGCGGGCCGGAAAGCCGGTCCCGTTCGAATTGAAGGAGGGGTCGAGGGTTGGATCCCTGACCCCGGACCCCGAACCCTGACCCGTGAGCCTATGCCGCGTGCCCTGATTTCGGTAAGCGACAAGCGCGGAATCGTGGACTTTGCCCGCGGCCTGATCGAGCTGGGCTGGGAAATCGTCTCGACCGGCGGCACCGCCGCGACCCTGACCAAGGCCGGGCTCCCGGTGACGACGGTGGATCAGGTCACCGGATTCCCGGAAATCCTGGACGGAAGGGTCAAGACCCTTCACCCCGCGATTCATGCCGGACTGCTGGCCCGGCCCCAGATCGAAGGCCATCGTCGCGAGCTCGAGCTCCACAAGATCAAGACCTTCCAGCTGGTGGCGGTCAATCTCTACCCGTTCCAGGCCACCATCGCGCATCCCTCGGCCACGCTGGAAGACGCGATCGAGAACATCGACGTCGGCGGGCCGTCGATGCTGCGTTCCGCGGCCAAGAACTATGAGAACGTGATTCCGGTGGTCGATCCCACCGACTACCGGCTGGTGCTGGACTCCCTGCGCAAAGGACCGCTGGATGACGACTGCCGGCGCGCGCTGGCGGCCAAGGTCTACGGCCACACCGCGGAATATGATACGGCCGTGGCCGGGTATCTGACCGCCCGCGGCGAAGGGCTGCCACCGAGGATCAATCTCTCGGTGGAGCGGATGCAGGAGCTGCGGTACGGGGAAAATCCCCAGCAGCGCGCGGCCCTCTACGCCACCGAGGAGCCCCGGGGCATTCGCGATCTGAAGCAGCGCCAGGGCAAGGACCTCTCCTTCAACAACCTGATGGACATAGACGCCGCCACCGCGGCCGTGGCCGCATGGAAGAACCGCCCCGCCTGTGCCATTCTCAAGCACACCACGCCGTGCGGCATCGCGGTGGGCCGCACCGCGCTCGAGGCCCTGGCCAAGGCGCGCGCCACCGACCCGGTTGCGTCCTTCGGCGGGGTCATCGCCTGCAATACCGTGGTGGACCGCGAGATGGCCGAGTCGCTCCGCGATCTCTTCGTCGAAGTGATCGTCGCGCCGTCGATTCCGGAGGACGCGCTCGCGGTCTTCGCCGAAAAGAAGAACCTCCGGGTGGTCGAGCTTCCCATCGGTACGCCCGCGGGATCGCTCGACTGGAAGAGCGTACGGGGCGGCTTCCTGGTGCAGGACCGCTTTACCTTCGACCCATCCGAAGAAGGCTGGAAGGTGGTGACGACCCGCGGCCCCGCGCCCGAGGAGTGGAATGACCTCCGGTTTGCCTGGGCCGCCGTGGCGTCGGTCAAGTCCAACGCGATCCTGCTGGCCAACCAGGAACAGGCCATCGGCATCGGCGCGGGACAGATGAGCCGGGTGGACGCCGTGTTCTTCGCCATCCATAAGGCCCGGCAGCAGCAGCACACCACCGAAGGGGCGGCGCTCGCCTCCGACGGGTTCTTCCCCTTCCCCGACGGCGTGGAAGAGGCGGCCCGGGCCGGCATCCGGGCCATCATCCAGCCGGGCGGCTCGGTGCGGGACCCGGAGGTGATCGCGGCCGCGAACCGGTACGGGATCGCGATGGTCCTCACCGGGAAGCGGATGTTCAGACACTAGCCGGGAGATTATGTCCGAAACGCAACGCACCCCGCCCCCCTACGGCTACGCCGCCCTCGCGGCCGCCGTGGTCCTCGTGGTCTACGTGGCCACGCTGGCGCCCACCACGGCGTTCTGGGATACCTCCGAATACATCGCGGCCGCGAAGGTCCTCGGCATTCCGCATCCCCCGGGCAATCCCCTCTTCGTGATGATGTCGCATGCCTTCGGCCTGCTTCCCCTGTCGGCGTCCTACGCGGTCCGCATCAACCTGTTCGCCGCCGTGACCAGCGCGCTCTCCGCCGGCCTCTGGTTCCTGGTGGGGGAGCGGTGGCTCCGGAACCTGGTCTCCGACCGGGCCGTGCGGCTGGGCGCCGCCTTCGCCGGGGTCCTGGTCGGGGCCCTCTCCTGGACGGTCTGGAATCAGTCCACCGTCAATGAGAAGGTCTACACTCTTTCGATGCTCTCGATGGCGGTCGTCACCTGGCTCGCCGTGCACTGGGGCGACGACGAGGCCGGCGCCCATCGCGACCGCTGGCTGATCCTGATCGCCTTCGTCATCGCTCTCTCCAGCACCAACCACATGATGGGGGTGCTGGCGCTCCCGGCCGTCGGCATCTACGTCCTCTGGACCGACTGGCGGGTGCTGCTCAAGCCCTGGGCCGCGCTGATGGGGTGGCTGCTGCTGCTGGGTGTGTCGGGAATGCTGGGCCAGCTCATCTTCCAGCTCCTGGGGCGGGAGCCCATCGGTGCCGTGACCGGCCTGGCCGGTGCCGTGCTGCTGGGCCTTCTGATCTGGGCCCTGGTGGAAGATCGGAAGAACCCGCTGCTCTACCTCGGCATCGTCGCGGTAATCGTCGGGCTCACCCCGAATTACATCTTCCTGCCGATGCGGGCGGCGCAGCTGCCCCCCATCAACGAGGGCGAGCCGGTCGGCTTCTTCAGCCGCGGCCTGATGGACGTGCTCAACCGGGTGCAGTACGGCAAGCCGCCGGTGACCGAGCGGCAGGCGGACATCGTCGATCAGTTCGCCAACTACTGGCAGTATTTCAGCTGGCAGTTCAGCCGCGACTGGTCGGCGCTTCGTCCCGCGATCACGGCGGTCTTCGCCCTCACCGGCTTGGGCGGACTCTGGGCCCTGATCAAGAAGGACCGCCGCGCCGGGGTCGCCGCGCTGGCCATGATTCTCACCCTGACGGTGGCCCTGGTCTGGTATCTGAATTTCAAGTACGGTTTCTCCCGGCACCTGGAGATCCCGAACCCGGAACACGAGGTCCGCGAGCGGGACTACTTCTTCATCTGCTCCTTCGCGTTCTTCGGCACCATGGTGGCCGCCGGCCTCGGGGCCGCCGCCCAGGCCGCGGCGGAAAGCTTCCGCACCCGTCTCGCGGCGATCCCGGTGCTGGCCCTGGCGTTGATTCCCTTCTTCGGCAACCGCGTCACCGCGAGCCGGGCCGGCGAGTATGTGGCGCGGGACTTCGCCGTGGACCTCCTCGAGTCGGTGGAGCCCTACGGCATCCTCATCACCGCGGGCGACAACGACACCTTCCCCCTCTGGTTCGCCCAGGAGGTCGAGGGCATCCGGCGCGACGTCACCCTGGTCAATCTCTCGCTGGCCAACACCGACTGGCACCTCCGCCAGATTCGCCGGCGCAAGGAGCCCGACTTCGATCCCGCGAAGTCGATCGATCTGTGGAAGCCGCGCAGCGATTCGACCCGGATCCTGCTGGGCGTACCGGGCCCGGAAGGATGGACCAAGCCCGCGACGCCGGTGTTCAGCCTGAGCGAGATGGACCTGGACAGCCTGCCGGAGTACTCCCGGGTACCCAAGGGGAAGGGCGTGAAATACGGCGATGTCGTCATCACCTTCAACGACGAGATTCTCCAGAAGAGCGACCTCGCGACGATCCTGCTGATCCGCGACAACCTCGGCAAGCGCCCGATCAACTTCGCCTGGAGCGCGGGCCCCTGGCCCGACCAGACGCTGGGGCTCACCGAGTACCTCGTGTCGCAGGGGCTGGTCCGGAAGCTCTATACCAAACGGGTGGATACGACCGCCAACATCGTGCTGACGCCGATGGGATACACCGACCTCGAGCGCACCCGGGGCCTGCTCCGGTCCTACCGCTGGGAAAGCGCCGCCCGCGAGCGGAAGGCCGGCTGGGTGGACGTTCCCTCCTCCTCGATCCTCCGGCTCTACTCCATCATTTACGGTGGGATGGCCGGAACCCTGCGTGAGCACGGAGACAGCTCGTTGGCGGCCCTGGCGGACTCGATCAGCCGCCGGGTGGATGCCCAGGTCCGCAAGGGTGGTCAATCCCAGTAGGCCCGACTGGCCGGCAGGCAGGAATCCGGCCCTCAGGCGTGGTGGCCGAGTGGTTTAAGGCAGCGGTCTTGAAAACCGCCAAGGGGGAAACCCCTTCGTGAGTTCGAATCTCACCCACGCCGTTTGACCGACGCTGAAACTCGCCCCCGGTGCACCACACGACGTCTCCATCCACGCCGCACCGACCAACCGAGCAAATACCTCCACATGAGGCGTGTGTTCACCTCTGAGCCGTTCAGACGTCTCCATCATTAATATTGGTTAATCCGATGGTTAATCTGAATACCGGTCGAGGAGGAGTACGTGGCACTCAAGAGTCGGCGCGGTGCGATCGCGCGCCTTGGAATGGCCGGGATCCTGGCGGCGTTGTCGATCGGGTGCGGCAGGAAGGAACCGGTCGACCGCGACAAGGAGATCTTCGCGGACTACGGCAAGCGGGTCGACGCCTACGTTTCCCTGCGGAACCGGCTGGCGGATTCGGTCGGGCCGCTGGATCCCAAGATGAGCCAGAACGAGATCGCGTCCCGGTCGACCAAACTGGCCAACGCGATCGTCGCGGCGCGGCAGGGCGCGAAGCAGGGAGACATTCTCACGCCCGAAGTGTCCACGATTGTGGCCACCATCATCAAGGAGGAATACAGTCGCCGGCCCCAGCGCATCCTGGAAACCCGCGGCGACGCGCAGCAGGAGCTCAAGGACGAGCATCCCGACTTCGTGCCTCGGATCAACCAGAGCTATCCCACCGGCGCCCCGCTGGCCACGTTTCCGGCATCGCTGCTTCCCGTACTGCCGCAGCTGCCCAAGGAACTCGAATACCGGATCGTCACCACCTACCTCATTCTCCGGGACATCGAAGCCAACGTCATCGTTGACATCATGCCGCGCGCCGTCCCGGACGAGAAGCTCCCATGAAAACTCTCGCTCCCATCGGCCTCGCGGTCCTGGCCTGCACCTGGACCGCGTCCCTCGCGGGGCAAACCATCGCGCTGCCCAATCGAAAGAGCTCCGAGAAATTCGTCGTCATCGGCGACGCGGGCACCGGTGACAAGGAGCAGTACGCCGTGGCCGCCACGATCACCAAGGTGCACACGCTGTTTCCATTCACCTTTGCGGTCATGCTGGGCGACAATCTGTACGGTGGGGAGCGGCCCCAGGACTTTGCCAACAAGTTCGAGCTGCCCTACAAGGCGTTGCTCGATGACAAGGTCGAGTTCAACGCGGCGCTCGGCAACCACGACGACCCCAACCAGCGCTACTACAAGCCGTTCAACATGGGCGGGGAGCGCTACCGCACCTACAAGAAGGGCAACATCCGGTTCTTCATCCTGGACAGCAATTACCTGGACCCCGACCAGGTGAAGTGGCTGGAGAAGGAGCTCTCGGCCTCGAGATCGGATTGGAAGATCGCGTATTTCCACCACCCGATTTACACCACCGCCTCGCGAGGCCCCGAGCTCGAGAACCGGAAGATTCTCGAGCCGCTCTTCGTCAAGTACGGCGTGGATGTGGTGTTCTCCGGGCATGAGCACATCTACGAGCGGATCTGGCCCCAGAAGGGCATCCAGTACTTTACCGCCGGGGGTGCCGCCAAGCTGAACAAGGGCGACACCCGTCCCGGCCAGGACATCACCGAGGTCGGCTTCGCCACCGACCGGAGCTTCATGATCGTGGAAGTGGCCGGCGACACGATGTTCTTCCAGGCCATCAGCGGCGGCGGATCCACGGTGGACAAGGGAGTCGTCGCCCGGCACCTGGGGCCCGATACGAAGAAGGTGGCCACCGCGCCCGCTGCTCCCGACACTCTGAAAGCGGTAACAGCGTCGCCCGCAGCGCCCCCCCGCGCACCGCCGGTCGTGAAGCAGAAGACCACCACCGTGACGAAGACCCCGCCGAAAACGATCACGACAACGAAGCAGACCACCACCAAGGCCAGGACCCCACCTAGGGCCACCACGGCCGTGCCGCCAAAGAAACCACCCCCGGGTGACTGGGGGGGGAGAGTGGCACACCTCTAGCTTGTGTACAGTCGAAATCTTTGACACACGGGCGGTTCATTTGGTCGGAAATCGATCCATCCGGCAGCGCAGCATGTTGGGAAGCATGGCCCTCGGCGGCCTCCTTTCCGGGTGCTCGTCCCTGTCCCCAAGTGAGCCGTCCCTTCCTGCGGGAGCCACCGAGATTGTGGCGCCGATCGCCTACCTGGAATGGCACGCCAAGACTGAGGCGTGCAGCGGCCTTTCGGGCGACTTTTCCACCATCAAATTCTATGTGGTTCCTGGAGTTGAGACGTTTTCAACAAAGGACGGATCCAAGGTCGGGGAGTGGACCTCGGACGGTGTTACCAACCGGGTTGTCATCGCGGGAAACTACCAGAACTTCGAGATGGTGGTCCGTCACGAGCTGCTCCATTCCCTGCTCCGGAAAGAGGGTCATCCCCCGGAGTATTTTGTGGACCGTTGCCACCTGACCTGGGAGTCGTGGAATGGCCCCCGGGGTGGTGCGGCGCCGCCGCTAGGCGAGTAGAGATAGACACAACCTGTAGGCTCAGCGCAACACTTTCCCCTTCCATGCTCGGACCACCCTCGCTCGTTTGATGAAATCGAGTTTGGGGTAGACGCGTTCGACATAAGCGTTGCCTTTGGCCTCGAGCGAGTCCTGGGACGGGCACGTCCCCTGGCTTCCCCGCCGGCAGGAATACTCCGCATACATGGAATCGACGACGGAGAGACCGGCCCTCACCTCGCCGATCGGCGGAAATCCGAAAGTGCTGGTGGTGTCGAGGCGGGGATTGCTGCCGATGTTGACGTAGAGCTGAACCGAGCGGGTGTTGGGTCCGCCTCGGGCGTAGGAGAGGCGGCCTCGGGTGTTGCTTTGCCGGACCGGCTCGTCGGGCAGGTTCCGCTCGCTCCACACCGCCGACAGGGCCGGGCTCGCGGCAATGCCCCACTGGACCACGAAGCCCGGCACCACTCGGAAGAACCGCGCTCCGTCGTAGTAACCGTGCGCGACCAGGAAGTGGAGGCGGTCCACGCCGAGCGGGGACCAGTCGCGGTGGGCGGCGACCGTGAAGGATCCGCGGCTGGTTTCGAACACGACGAGGAAGCTGTCCGGGGCGGTCCAGGCCAGGTCGCGCGGCGCCGGCTCGAAGAGCGGTGCGTGCCTGGCGCAGCTCCCGACCACTCCAGCCGCGAGCGACAGGAGCCCGGCGACCCTCAGTGATTGACGATGCCCTGCATGCGCACGACCTCGAAGTCGCTGCCCTTGAGCTGTTTCAGCGTGTTGATTTCGCCGTCGTTCCATCGCGCGTCCGCCACTCCGCTCAGGTACCAGTCGCTGCCGTTGTCGGCGACGATCATCCCGTACTTCTTCAGCGCCAGAAGAATAACCTGCACCCGTGACGGGTACCCGGTGATGCTGAACGAGGCCTTGAGCCGGACCCGCATGCCCATCGGTGGACGGAGCGGATTGACATCGCTGCTGGCCCAGTGCCGCGCCGGCGCAAGATAGGCCCGCTGGGTGCGAGCCACGGTAAAGCGGAGGGCGTGGGCAATGCTCCCCGCCACGACCTCGTCGTAGCGCACCAGGCCGGGCAGAATCGGAAGCCCAGCGGCATCGGCTGAAGTCCATCCGGCCGGACGAAGCGCGTTCGATCCCAGGTTGAAGACCGCACCCGACCCGGCGTGCCAGGAGCCGTCCGGCTGCGGATATGCCGCGAACAATTCATAGAGCTTCCAGGCGTCCCGGTCGACGATCAGCACATGCCGATCGCCGCTCGAAGCGGCGCCCCCTTCGATCGGAGCATTGGGCGGAATGGGATAGGGTCCCGGATCACTTTCGTCGTCATAGTCGAACGCCACCGGGACTCGTGCCTGGGTACCCGATACGACGAAATAGGGAATTCCGAACGGGCCCCCATTCCAGTTGGCGCCGAAATCGGGATGGAAGGACTTGGCGGCGCCGATCAGATTGACAATCGCATCCGAATTGGGATCGACCGGTGCCGTGTCCACCGCTTGATTCCACGGATTGTTGGCCGGGAAGAGCAGCGGCAACGCCGCATTGAGACCGACCGGACCTGAAGGCGGCGGCGGCGGTGGTGGCGGCGGCGGCGGTGGCGGCGGCGGCGGTGGCGGCGGCGGCGGCGGAGGAGGAGGTGGGGGCGGTGGCGGCGCCGGGATCACCACACGACTGGTATCCGCGAGGCTCGCCGTCTGGTGGGCGAACCAGACCCGGAAGTCGCCTCCGACTCGCCCCGCGGTGAACAGACCAGCGGGCGAGATCTGCCCCCCCGTCGCCCCGAAGACGCCGGGAACCGTTACCGTGGTTCCATCCGACCGACGGCCGACGACTGCGAACTGGATGGTGCCCCCAATGGCGACGCTGCTGCTGTCGGGTGTGAGCTCGAGGCCCACCAGGACCGGCGGAGCCGGCGGTGGTGGAGGCGGTGGCGGCGGTGGCGGTGGAGGCGGTGGCGGGGGCGGCGGCGGTCCCGGCGGAGCCAATACCGTCACGACCGCGGTATCCGCTGCCACGCCTCCGACTCCGGCAAGTATGGCGTAGATCTGATAGACGCCTCCCACCCCCGGTGCCTGATACCGGCCGTCGGCGCCGATACTGCCGAGTGAGGCTCCCCAGTTCGGAGACACCAGCTGGAGCGAGCCATCGGCGAACCGGGCCCGGGCGCTGAAGACCTGCTCCGCGTTGGGTGCCAGCGTTACCGCGTCGGGCTCGATCGAGATCCCGACCAGGGCCGGCGGGGGAGGTGCCGGAGGCGGCGGCGGCGTCCGAACCGCAACGTGCGCTGAGGACACCAGGTCCACGGCCCCGACCCGGAGTCGCGCTCGGACCTCATAGTCGCCGTCGCCCGGCGCTCGGAACAGCCCGGCGGCGTCGATCGTTCCGCCGGTGGATTCAAAGCTCGCACCTGGAGCCGCCTGGCTGTCGCCGCGAACGGTGATGGCGGTCGCATGGAAGCGGATGGTATCCGATGGCGTGAGCTCGGCCCCGTCGGGGGAGATCCTGATCTGCGCGATCCCATTGGGGTCGGGATCGAGTCCCGCCGAGCGATAGTCCGGACGGCAGGCGGCCAGCGCCAGACTGGCGAACAGAGCGGATCTGGACCAGGGGGCTTCCATGGACCCAATCTAGGGAAAGGCGGGCCTGTCTACAAGTCAATAAAACGGACATCAGATAATATCAACAAATCGTCGTGTGCATCTAACTGCATTATATACAATACGTTATACAAATTCATGCGATTGCACTCCACACTGACTACTGACAATTATTCAACATGTTGATGAATCATGTCGGTAAGTGGGTAGGCCAGCAGGTCAGCAGCCGGCTGGCGAGTCTCCATCTCCCGACCTGCCGACCTGCCGGCCTCGCGATCTGGTGGGCTGCATGACGTCCCGTTGCATATCCAGGACCGGAGCCCAATATTCCCGACCCGTTTTGGAGTGGTGGCCGAGAGGCTTAAGGCACCGGTTTGCTAAACCGGCATAGGGGGAAACCTCTATCGAGGGTTCGAATCCCTCCCGCTCCGTTCCCCCCGGCCAGGCCCCCAAAGGTGACTCCTGCTTCCCCCGACGTGCTCACCGAGCTCGCCCCGCTCCTGAACGACGTCTCGCTCGCGGCCCCATGGGAGCTGATCGAGCAATTCTCGACCCGCAAGCGCGAGCATCCCGAGGACGTTCGCGCCGCGGCGCGGATGATCGTCTCCCGGCTCGAGTCCCACGGCGTGCCGGTGACCGTGCACGAGCCGGAGATCTTCCTGAGCATCCCCGGAGCGGCAAGCGTCAAGGCGAGTGGCCGGAGTTTCCGCGCCAAGCCTCTGGCCATGAGCCGCTCGGTCCCCCGGGGGCTCACCGCCCCGCTGGTGTTCGCGCCCACCGAATTCAATCCCAACACCGATGAAGTGATTGCTCCGACGATGTCGGAGGACCGGTCCGCCGACTTGCGGGGCAAGATCGTACTGGCGCACGGATTCGGAATGTCCTCGATGGCCCGTCACTTCGAGGAGCGCGGCGCGCTCGGACTGATCGCGGTGCATCCCGGCAAGAATCCCCACTGGGGGATCTGCAGTACCGTGTGGGGCTCTCCCGACCTTCACGACTTGCCTCGCAAGCCGAACTTCGTGGTGGTCTCGGTGAGCAATCCCGACGGGCTCGCGTTGATCGAACTGGCCGCGAAGGGCGGCGAAGCCACCATCACGGCGTCGTTGGAGGAAGGCTGGTTCTCCTCGCCGATCCCGGTGGTGACTATTCCCGGCGCGGACCAGCCCGAGGCGTTCGTCCTCCTCCACGGCCACTATGACTCGTGGGACGTCGGGGTTGGGGACAATGCCGTCGGAAATGCCACGATGCTCGAGATCGCCCGGGTGCTCTGGAAGCACCGTGGTTCCCTCAAGCGCTCGGTGCGCATCGCCTGGTGGCCCGGCCATTCGACCGGGCGGTACGCGGGCAGCACCTGGTTTGCCGATCACTTCGCCATCGACCTCTACGAGAACTGCATCGCCCAGGTGAACTGCGACTCGCCCGGCTGCCGCTGGGCCACCGAGTACATCGACGTATCCTGGATGGCCGAAACCGAGGAGTGGGCCCAGAAGGTCATCCGACTGATCACCGGCAAGGAGTCCCGGGGCGAGCGGCCCTATCAGGCCGGCGACTACTCGTTCAACAACATCGGGATTTCCTCCTACTTCATGTTGCTCAGCACAATGTCACCGGAGGATCGCGCCGCCAAGGGCTACTACGTCGTGGGCGGGTGCGGTGGGAACATCGCGTGGCACACCGAGGAGGACACCCTGGAGATCGCCGACCGGAACATCCTGCTCACCGATATGCGGATCTACCTCGCCGCCGTGGCGGGTGCCGCGAACGCAGTCGTGGCGCCGTTCGATTTCCGCCGTACTACCGAGGAGTTCGTGCAGACCCTGGCCCGCTACCAGTACGCCGCGGGCCAACACTTCAGCTTCGAGCCGGCCCGGGAGGCGCTGGCGGCGCTGCTCTCGTCCCTGGAACGATTCACCCTGCACTGCGCCGCCCTCGCGCGCGAGCCGGTCGCGGATCCGAGAGTGAAGCGGGCCAATGCGGCGATCCGCCGGCTGGCCCGCCTCCTGGTCCCGGTCAATTTCACCACCGGCCCGGCCTTCTTTCACGATCCCGCCGAGACCATTCCGCCGATTCCCGACCTGGCCCCGGCCGAATCGCTCGGCAAGGCGCCGGCCGCGCAGCGCGGCTTCATTCAGACCCATCTGACCCGCGGGCAGAACCGGCTCGTCGCCGCGGTCCGGGATGCGCGCCGCGAGGTCGAGGGCGCCATCGGATGAGGGTGTCCCGGGGAACCGAAGTCCTGCTCTTCCTGGCCGCCTGCGGAGGCGGCGAGCCGGCCGCGTCCAATGCCCTCCGTCTGGCGCTCATCAACGATCCGATCCTCAATCCGGTGCTCTCGCCGGACGTGGGATCGGTGCTGGTGAACAAGGTCATCTTCCCCGGCCTGGTGCGACCGGATGAGCAGCTCCGGCCTTCGCCGGACCTGGCCACCTCCTGGACCGTGTCGGAGGACGGGAAGGTCTACACCTTCGCGCTGCGCCACGGCGTCAAGTGGCATGACGGCGCGCCGTTCACCTCGCGCGACGTGCAGTACACGTTCGAGCAGATCCGCGACCCCAGGGCGGGCGGATTCCTCTGGTCGGACTACACCGCCATTGATCATGTGGAAGCGCCGGACTCATTCACCGTGCGCTTCGTCCTGAAAACGCCCTTCGCCGCGTTCCTCACACTGCTCGGCTACAACTCGGGCATCATCCCCGAGCACGCGTTCGGCGGAAAGCCCATCGCGGACAACACCGCATTCAACCGCGGCAAGCCGATCGGGACCGGCCCCTTCCGCGTCGTGGACGCGGTGCCCGGCTCCTCACTCACCCTCCAGGCCAATCCCGACTACTACGGCTCCAGGCCGAAGCTTTCGGAGATCATCTTCAAGCTGGTGCCCGACGCCAATGCCCAGATCGCCGCCCTTCGCGCCGGCGAGCTCGACCTGGTGACGCTGGAGCCCGCCAGCCTGCCGGGCATTCGCGATGTCGGGGGGATCGCAATCAGGCAGGCCACGATCCCCCAGCACTACTTCGTGGGCTTCAACCAGCGGCTGCCGATGTTCAAGCCGGCCCTGGTCCGCCGCGCCCTGGATCTGGCGGTGAACCGAAAGGCCATCATCGATGGCGTGCTCAAGGGCGCCGCCGACCTTCCGGTGGGCACGATCCCGGTGGCGCTGGGTGAGTGGTTTGCCGATTCCCTTCCCCGGGCCCCGACCGACACCGCCGAGGCCCTCCGGCTGCTCGGCCAGGCGGGATGGACTAGGGCGGCCGGCGGGCTCCTGCGCAATGCGAAGGGAGAGCCGTTCCGGTTCACGATCCGGGTGGACAAGGGCAACCCGAGCCGGGAGCAGTCCGCCCTGGCGCTGCAGCAGGACTGGAAGGCCATCGGCATGGAGGTTTCCATCGAGACGGTCGAGTTCGCGGCCCTGGTCCGGGACGACCTGCAGCCGGGCAAGTTCGACGCGATTCTCATCTGGTGGACCACTCCGCCGGACCCGGACCAGTATTCCTATTACGTGACCGGCCAGATCAACAACAATGTGGCGTATTCGAATCGGTTGGTGGACAGCCTGCTCGCGGCCGGTCGGGGCGAGACGGATCTGGCCCGCCGCCGCGGCATCTACCACGCCTTCCAGGCGGCCGAGCGCGACGATCCCCCGGTGCTGGTGCTGTACTACCCGAGGGAAATCCAGGCCATGACCACGCGCCTGCAAGGCTTCCCGAGGCTCGGCATTCGCGACGCGTTACGGCACGCCGAGCTCTTCTCCCTGACCTCTCGGTGAGCGGCCTCGGTTTCTTCGCTCGACGGCTGGTCCAAGGGCTGCTGATTCTCTGGATGGTCACCACCGCCACCTTCGTCCTGATGCACCTGGCGCCGGGTGGCCCTTCGATGCTGGCCGATCCGAAGCTCGGGCCGGTCGAGCGCGCGGCGATCGAGGAGCGCCTCGGGCTCAACCTGCCGCTGCCGGCCCAGTACCTGGCCTGGCACCGCAACCTGGTCCGCGGCGACCTGGGGCAGAGCTACCTCTACCAGACTCCCGCAGGGCAGACCGTGCTGGCCCGGGTGCCCAACACGCTGGTGCTGGCCGGGAGCGCGCTGCTGCTCAGCATCCTGATCGCGGTGCCGTTCGGCATTCGGGCGGGGCTCCGGCCCGGAGGCGGGACGGACCGCGTCCTGGAGTTCGTCAGCTTTGCCGCGCTCTCGCTCCCGACCTTCTGGTTCGGCATCGTCCTCATCATGGTCTTCGCGGCGGTCGGGCACCTGTTGCCCGCCGGGGGCATCGCCACGCCGGGGCTCGAGGCCTCGGTGGCGGACCGGGTCCGCCACCTCGTGCTCCCGGTCACCGTCCTCTCGCTGCCGATTGCCGCGGAGCTGTTCCGCTACGTGCGCAGCGGGATCGCCTCGGTGGCCGGCGCACCCCATATCCCGGCCGCGCGCGCCAAGGGGCTGACCGAACGGGAAATCACCCGGCGACACTTGCTCCGGAACGCGCTGCTGCCGCTGGTGACCGTGCTGGGGTTGCAGGCGCCAATGCTGGTCGGCGGGGCGGCGATCACCGAAACGGTGTTCTCATGGCCCGGGATGGGCCGTTTGGGCGTCGAGGCAGCGCTGGGCCGGGACTACCCGGTCGTGATGGCCACGACCCTCGCCGTGGCCGCCGCGGTGGTCGCCGTGAACATTGCGATCGACCTGCTGTACCGCTGGATCGACCCGCGGGTCCGGATCGAATAGCCGATGAAGCGAGCCGCCGTTCCCCTCCCCGTCATCCTCCTGGCCTGCCTGCTGGCGTTCTCGTGGGTCGGCCCGTTGCTCCACCATGTCGACCCCGACACGCTGGACCTCGCGCGCATCGCGAGCCCCTCCTCGGCCGGGCACCTGCTGGGCACCGATGAGAGCGGGCGCGACGTGCTGGCCCGGCTGATGGCGGGCGGCCGGGTCTCCCTGGCGGTGGGAACGGTCGCCACGGCGGTGGCCCTCCTCCTCGGCACCCTGGTGGGCGGCCTGGCCGGCTGGCGCGGAGGCTGGGTGGACGGCCTCCTCATGCGCCTCACCGACGCGGCGATGGCGGTCCCGGTGCTCTTCGCCGCGCTCGCCGTGCTCTCGATCTTCGGCAGCAAGCCGCCGCTCCTGATCGGCATCATCGGCGCCACCTCGTGGATGGGGATCGCGCGGCTGGTGCGCGCGGAGGTGGCCGTGCTCCGCCACAGTGACTTCGTCATGGCGGCCCAAGCCCTCGGGCGGCGCGACACTGCGATCTTCCTTCGCCACCTGCTCCCGCAGCTGACGCCAGTCCTGACGGTGGCCGCGAGTGTCGGCGTCGCGTACGCCATCCTGACCGAGTCGGCCCTGTCCTACCTCGGACTCGGCGTCCAGCCTCCGCGGGCCAGCTGGGGCAACATGCTGACCGGCGCACAGGCCTCGCTCTACACCGCGCCTCGTCTGGCGATCTGGCCCGGAGTCATGATCCTCCTCACCACCCTCTCCTGCAACGGTCTCGGGAAGTGGCTGCGCCGGAAGAGCGGCTGGCACGGATGATTCGCTTCCATTACGATCGAGGCCCATGACCGAGGCCGCTCCGCGGGTTCGATTCGCCCCTTCGCCGACCGGCTACCTGCATGTCGGCGGCGCGCGCACCGCGCTGTACAACTGGCTGTTCGCACGGAAGACCGGCGGGGCCTTCATCCTTCGCATCGAGGATACCGACGCGGAACGGAGCAGCGAGGCCCATACCCAGGTGATCCTCGACGGGCTTGCCTGGCTGGGCCTCGATTGGAACGAGGGCCCGGTCTTCCAGGGCGCCGAGGTGGAGCGGCATCGCCGGGACGCGGAGCGGCTGCTCTCCGAGGGAAAGGCCTACCGCTGTTTCTGCACCAGGGAGGAGCTGGAGGCCCAGCGCAAAGCCGCCGGGGGGGATACCTACAAGTACGACGGCCGCTGCGACCGGCTCCCTGCCACCGAGGTCGCTGCGCGGGTCGCTCGCGACATGCCCAGCGTCATCCGGTTCCGGATGCCCCAGGAAGAGATCGCGTGGGAGGATGCGGTCCACGGCCGGATCAGCTTCCACGGTCGCGACCTCGATGACATGGTGATTCTGCGGAGTGATCGCACCCCCATCTACAACATGGCGGTCGTATCCGACGACATCGCCATGCGGATCACCCACGTGATCCGGGGCGACGACCATATCTCCAACACGCCGAAGCAGGTCGCGCTGTACCGGGCGTTCGGCGCGCCGTTGCCGGTTTTCGCCCACGTGCCGATGATTCTCGGGATGGACGGCAAGAAGCTCTCCAAGAGGCATGGCGCCACCGCGGTCGGCGACTACCAGGACCAGGGCATTCTCCCGGCCGCGATGCGCAACTTCCTCGCGCTGCTGGGGTGGTCTCCCGGGGAGGACCGCGAGATCATGACCGAAGCGGAGATGATCTCGCTCTTCGCCCTCGAGGACCTCCAGAAAAAGCCCGCCGTGTTCGACTCCGTGAAACTGGAATGGATGAACGGGCAGTATCTCTCCCGGATTCCGACCGGGGAACTGATTCCCCTGGTGATCCGCGAGCTCACCCGCATGCAGGTCCATGTCGGCGGAACCGACCTGACGCCCTACATCGATGCGGTCAAGTCCCGCTCCCACACCATCCTCGAGATGGCCGAGCGGGTCGCGGTCCGGCTGGATTCGCGCCACGTGAAGCTGGACGATAAGGGGCGGAAGCTGCGCGCCAAGATGGGAGACGCCTACGTCGACAGCCTGCGGATCGCCCTCGAGACGCTCGGCGTCATCGAGGACCCTCACTGGAACGCCGCGACGATCCTCGAGAAGCTCAAGGCACGCGCGGAAGCCGGCGGAATGAAGCTGGGAGACCTGCTGCAGCCGATCCGGGTCGCCGTCACCGGCTCGACCGTATCGGAGCCGGTCAACGAGCTGCTCGAGGTGGTGGGAAAGGCGTCGTCGCTGGCCCGGCTCACCCGGGCCGCAGAACGGTCATGGTGACTTGGTGGAGTCCTTCTTTTCCGGCTTGAGCTTCTGATTCTGCTCCAGCTGGTGCAGTCGCTCCCGCTCCGCCCGCAGCTCCCGAATGGCTCGTTTGAAATCCTCCATGGTCTGCGCCCGGGCCGACGCCCGCTGCAGATCTTCATGAATCAGGGCGAGCCGGTTGGCCTGGGAATACTCCATCGTGGCGCTGCCGCCCTTGATGGGGAGCAGGGCCAGCAGCGCGCTCGGGATCTTGAAGCCGCCGAGATAGATGTACTTGCTGTCGATACCGAACGTCTTGCCGGCGATCTGGGTGGTCCAGCTGGGCAGTTTCTCGCCCGGCTTCGACGGCGCGTTCAGCACCGAGTCGATGTAGGCCTGGACGATGGCGCTGACTGCGCTGTCGACCAGCTCCGCGTGACTCTGGGTCAGCGCCTGGGCGATTTCCCGGGGCGGGGCCGGAAGCGGGTGCACCCAGAGCTTGCCCTCGCCCATCGCGGGCCCGATCCGGCGCCGGCCCGGACCGGTGCCGGTATCCGCGGTGGCCGGCGGGGGCGCGGCGGGCGGTTCGGTGACGAGCGGCTCGGGTGCGGCGGGCTGCTGCACGACGGCCGGCTCGGGGGTCTGGGCCTGTTCCTGCTCCGGGCGGGGCGTGATCCCGGCGGCGCGTCCCTTCTTGGCGGCGCCGCCGGGAACCTGGTAGGGCATGTCGAAGGCGCGTTGTCCTTCCGCGCCCGGCGGCAGCAGATAGATCCGCGCGGGAGGGAGCCGGCCGGGCGGCGTGTAGGCGCCGATCTTGAACAGGAAGAGCAGCGCGTGCGCGCCCAGGCTGATCGCGATTGCCCAGACCGACCACCGTTTGGGCCGGGGTAGCCAGAGACTATGCCGGGGCGGCAACGCCGTTCCCTCGCACCGCCACGAGCGCGCGCCCCAGGCGCTCCACCGCCTGGGCGAGCCGATCCGGACTCACCGTGAGGGCGATCCGGAAGTACCCCTCGCCGGCCGGACCGAAGGCGCTCCCGGGCAAGGTCACCACCCCGAACTCTTCGAGCGCCCGGCGGGTGAACTGGGCCGACGGCACGCCTTCCGGCAGCGGGACCCAGAGGTACATCGCGGCCTTGGGGCTGGCCACCTCGAACCCGGCCTGCCGAACGGCGGCCACCGCCGCGTCACGCCGCTCGGACAGCAGCGCGCGAATCGGAGCGACCAGCGCCTCCGCCGCGTCGAGCGCCACCACCCCGGCCTTCTGCAGCGCCAGGAACGGCCCGGTATCGACGTAGGACTTGACCCGGGTCAGGGCGCCGATCAGCTCGGAACGACCCGCCGCCCAGCCCAGCCGCCAGCCGGTCATCGAAAAGCTCTTGGAGAGAGAGAAGAACTCGACCGCCACATCGCGGGCGCCCGGTACTTCGAAGATGCTCGGCGCCACATAACCGTCGTAGGTGAGGTCGCAGTAGGCGTTGTCGTAGGCCAGGAGAATCCCGTACTTCCGGCAGGTGGCCACCACCCGCTCGAGATACTCCATCGGGGCGACGGCGGCGGTCGGGTTGTTGGGATAGTTCAGGTACACCAGGCGGGTCCGGCGCAGCACCGCCTCGGGCACCCGGTCGAGCTCCAGCAGGAAGTCGTCGGAGGCGGTGAGTGGATACACGTGGGGAGTGGCGCCGGACAGGACGGTCCCGCCGATGTAGGCCTGGTAGCCGGGTTCCGGAAAAATGACCACATCACCGGGATTGGCCACGGCGTACGGCAGGTGAGCCAGCCCCTCCTTGGAGCCGATCAGCGGAAGCACGCCGGTGGAAGGATCGAACTGCTGGCCGAATCGCCGCTCGAGATAGTCACAGCAGGCCTTCCGGAACGCTGGAAGCCCCTGCTGAAAGCCGTACTTGCTGAGGGCCGGATCGTCGAGCGCCGTCTTCAGGGCGTCGACCACGACGGCGGGAGGCGGAGTGTCGTTGTCGCCCGCACCCAGATCGATGACATCGACGCCGGCGGCGAGCAGGCGCCGCTTGATGGTCGGGATCTCGGCCAGGGGATACCCGGGAAGCGCGCCGAGTCGGTCGCTGAACCTGACGATCATTGGCCCTGTCCCTTCACCGGATTGCGGAGAATGCCCACGCCGGGAATCTCGACCTCCACCACGTCGCCCGGTGCCAGGGGGCCGACGCCGGCTGGCGTGCCCGTGGCGACCAGGTCTCCGGGCAGCAGCGTCATGACCCCCGAGATGTAGGCCAGGAGCACCGGGATCGTGAAGACCATTTGGGTGGCCCGTCCCCGCTGTCGCTCTTGCCCGTTGACCCGGCCGATCACCTCCAGCCCTCGCCAGTCGAGCCCGGTGACCAGGGCCGGTCCCACCGGACAGAAGGTGTCGAACCCCTTGGCCCGGGTCCATTGGCCGTCGGATTTCTGCAGGTCGCGCGCCGTCACGTCGTTCAAGCAGACGAATCCGTGGATGGCGGCCTCGGCTTCATCCGCGCTCGCCCGCGAGAGCCGGCGGCCGACCACCACCCCGATTTCCGATTCGAACTCGACCCGGGCCGACGCGGTGGGCAGCACGATGGCCTCCCCATCGCCGATCATCGAGCTCGGAGGCTTGAGGAACAGGAGCGGCGCCGTGGGCACGTCGTTGCCCATTTCCCTGGCGTGATCGGCGTAGTTCCGGCCGACACAAACAATCTTGGACGGTCGCGCAATCATCTAGACGCTGGCTCCGATGCCATGCCGCGCAAAGAAATCCTCGCATTTGGTGAGCACCTCGGCCCATGTCCCCATGATACGCTCGGCCCGGGGCAATCCGCTGAGCAGCAGGGGGCCGTAGCGTTTCACGACCACCCGCCGATCCAGCAGGATGACCACCCCGGCGTCGGTCCGGGTGCGGATCAGCCGGCCGAAGCCCTGCTTCAGCTTCAGGGCGGCGAGCGGAAGCAGGTATCCCATGAAGCCATCCTCGCCCTGCTCCGCCAGCCGCTCCAGCCGCGCGGCGGTCAGCGGCTCCGACGGGACCTTGAAAGGTAGCTTGCAGATCAGGAGCACCCGGAGGGCCCGGCCGGGGACGTCCACCCCCTCCCAGAATGAATCGGTGCCCAGGAGAATCGCGTTGCCGGCCTCCCGGAATCGCCGGAGCAGCAGGTCACGGCTCGCTTCCCCCTGGACGAGAATCGGCCATCGGGGCGGCAGCGAGGCCTTGAGCTCGGCGGCAGCGCGCCGGAGCGCGGCGTGGCTGGTGAACAACGCGAACATTCCGCCGTCCGAGGCCCAGGCCAGCTCGGTGATCGCCCGGACCACACAGGCATCGTGGGCGGCTTCGTCCTCCCGAGGGTCGGGGAGATCGGTCGGGATGCCGAAGAGGCACTGCTCCGGATAATTGAACGGCGAAGGCAGAATCTCCCGCACCGTGACGGGCGATGGCTCGGCCGAGAGCCCAACCCGCGATTCGAGAAAATCGAACTCGCCGCCGGCCGCGAGCGTGGCGCTGGTCATCACGACGGTCTTCACCCGGTCGAACAGCATTTCCCGGAGCACCGGCGCCAGGTCGAGCGGCACCGCCGACAGGCTGAGCGAGAGCCCCTTGGGTCCGGTACGCTCAATCCAGCGCACCGTCGGCGTGCCGCCGGCCGCCGGCCGGAGGGTCCGGTTCAGGCTGTCGCTCACCGCCTCGAGCCGGCGCACCACGCCGCGCAGCTCGCCCAGTACCTGGGTGCGCCGCTCGGTCATCTCGGTCTGGGAGAGCCGGTCGGCGATGGTTTCCACATCGTCGCGCATTCGTCGAAACGCGCCGAGCACACCATCGAGCTCGGCGGACAGACCCTCGCTCCAGATCGGGGCCGTGGTGAAATCGGCATCGAGGCGGTAGGGCGAGCCGCTCCGCTCGAGCAGCAAGTGCATGCGCGAGAACATCGCCTCGGTGCCACGGCGGGCGTCGCCCAGCGCGGGCAGCAGCCGCTGGGTCAGCAGGTCGAGGCTCGCCTGGCTCAGGAGGTCCTTCTCGCTGCGAAGCTCGTATCCCAGGGTCGGCAGGAGTCCCTTTCCGTTCCGCTCGAACCGGCCCAGCAGCCGCCGCACTCCCCGGGTCGAGACTTGGTCGCCCAGGTGGCCCGCGGCGACGTCCTCCAGGTGGTGGCCCTCGTCCAGCACCAGCCGCTGATAGGGCGGCAGCACCGCGGCCTCGTCCCAGTTTTCCTGGGCGCCCCGCACCGCGAGATCGGCGGCCAGCAGATGGTGATTCACCACCACCACGTCGGCCTCCGCGGCATGCCGCTTGGCCTTGAAGAGAAAGCAGCGATCGAAGTGCGGGCAGCGGAGCCGGGGACAGAGATCGGGCTCGGCGGCGACTTCGTCCCACACTTCGCTGCTGGGTTGCACCAGCAGGTCTCCCAATGTGCCGTCGGCGGTACGGCCGGCCCACTCCGACAGGCTCAGCAGCTCGCCCAGCTTGTCCGGCTCGAGCAGCGACTGTTGGCCACCCATCGCGGTGCCGAGCCGGGCGAGACAGAGGTAATTCCTCCAACCCTTGAGCAGCGCGAACGTCGGCACGTGGGTTTCATCGGCCAAGGCGTCGCGGAGCAGCGGAAGATCCTTCCCCACCAGCTGCTCCTGCAGATTGATCGTGTTGGTGGAGACCACGGTGCGCTCGCCGTTGGCCCGGGCCCAGGCCAGCGCCGGCACCAGGTAGGCGAACGACTTCCCGATCCCGGTGCCCGCCTCGAGCAGCACCACGCCGCCATCGTTGTAGGCATCGGCGACATGGGCCGCCATGTCGCGCTGCCCCTGGCGGTCCTCGAACGCGCCCAGCCGCGCCGCGACCGGGCCTCGCGCACCCAGGGTCTCGACCATCTCCAGCGGATCGATCCGGGTCTGGGGCTTCAGCCGGGGCACTTCGACGACGACGTACAGCTCGGTCGCGTCGTTGTTCACGATGCCGAATCCGATGCCGCCGTCGTGCAGCCGCGCCGCGATGAACAGATCGGCGGGTGACGGCTCCAGCAGCCCGCTGGGATGATTGTGGAGGATCATCTCCCCGCGGTCGGCGACCCCGGGCAACGCCAGCACCTCCTGCGCGGTGCCGCGAGCCGCCGGCCGCACGGCGGTGACCAGACCGGCACCGTCCACGGTGCCCACGAAACAGACTTCGCGCCCCTGCGCGGCGCGAATCTCGGCGGCGATCCTTTCCCGCGCCGCCGGTGCCAACCGATCGGTCACGTCTTGAGTTCCTTCTTCTTGGCGGCGGGAAAGAGCACGTTGTTGAGGATCAGCCGGTATCCGGGAGAATGGGGGTGGGTGGAGAGATCAGTGGGCGCGTCACCGACCTGGTGTTGCGGATCCTCCGGGTCGTGACCGCCCAGGAACGTCCAGGTTCCCTGGCCGCGCTCGCCGTGGATGTACTTGACCCACGGGGCGCCCTGCTCGTCGGCCAGTACGGTGACCCCGGGCTTGAGGGTGGCCTTGTTGAACGAGGTGGTCAGGCCGTAGAAGTCCGGAATCACCTGGCGGTGGTTCTGCACCAGCATAGTGGGCACCGGGTCGATCTTGGCGCTGAAGTTGAACAGGCTGAACGCGCCCAACGGCTGGCGCCGGTCCGGCGAGTTGACCTGGTGGCCGTCGATTTCCGAATAGACCGCCATCGAGGGTGAGAGCTCCAACCGGGCGTTCTGGAAGGCGAGCGCCTTGTCCCAGTGCATCTTGTCCGCAGCAGCCAGGTCCATGGGCGTGCCGTCCGCGAAGCTCGCCGCGATGTCGACTCCGTCGCTGGCCAGGGCCAGGTCGAGGGTCTCGGTGGCGGTGCACATGGCGAACAGGAATCCCCCCCGCTCCACGAAGGCCGCGATGGTCCGGGCCACCGCCTTCTTTGCCGCCGGCACGTTGGGGAAGCCCAGCTCGCGAGCGGTGCGCTGGTTCCGGTCCACCATTTCCGACAGCCAGGGCGCGCCGGCATAGGTCAGATAGAACTTGGAGTACTGGCCGGTGAAGTCCTCGTGGTGCAGGTGCAGCCAGTCGTAGGTGCGGAGCCTTTCGCCGATGACCTCGGGATCCCACACCTTGTCGAAGGAGATGCCGGCATACTGCAGCGCCATGGTGACCGCGTCGTCCCACGGCGCTGCATTGGGCGGCGCGTAGACCGCCACCTTCGGCGCCTTCTCGAGCGGGACCGCATCCATGTTGCCCTGCGAGAGGCCGGCGCGGATCTCGGCCGCTTGTCCGTCGTCGAGCGGGATCACCGACACGCCGGCCACGGCCGCGTCCCGCTGGGTGGCCGAATCGGCCGGGAGCAGGAACGACCCGTCCCGGTAGTTGAGGAACCACTCCGCCCGCCCGCCGTGCTCCAGGACCCGGAAGGTGACGCCATAGGCCTTGAGGTGATCGCCCTGGGTCTCGTCCATGGGGACCAGGAGATACGCGGCGCGCCGGAGCCGCCCGAATCCCGGATGCCGGACCCCTACCGCTCCGAGCACCGCCGCGCCGACGAAGTCTCGCCGCTTCATGTCGACGGCACCCCCCCGCGGGCCACGTCGAGCAGCCTCCGCGCCTGCGGAACCACCGCGCTGGTAGGCCAGGTCACCAGCAGGTGCTCCAGGGCCGCCACGGCCTGGTCCCTGCGGGATGTCTTGATGAGCAGCCCCGCCAGGGCGTATTCCGCCGCCGCCGCACTGGCCGGAAATCCCTGGGACACGACGCTGCGGTAGAGTCGTTCCGCCTCTGGGCTCTGGCCCAGCGCGGCGCGCACCTGCCCGGCCAGGAGCAGCAGCTCGCCGCCGCCGTGATCCGGCGTCAGGGTACCCGCCAGCTTCTCGAACCCGGCCGCGGCGGCCGCACTGTCCCGGCGCTCCAGTCGGTAGAACGCGTCGCCCAGCGCCGGCAACGAGTCTGCTTCGATCACCTGCAACAACCCCAGGATGGCGATCCGCTCGGTGGCGGCGGTCCGGTCTCCGGTGAACGGTCCGGCATCGGTGAGCATCGAGCGCGCGGCGGCGAGGTCGCCCCGATAGAGGGCGATCCGTCCCCGGACCGCCTCGGCGTCCACCGAGCTGTCGGCCACCAGGAGGCTGTCGGCCCGCGCCAGCCGGCCGTTCCGGATCCACCCCTGCGACAGCCGCAGGCCCAGGCGCTGGCGGTCGTCGGCGCCGAGCAGCGGGGCCAGCTCCCGGAACCGGCGATCGGCTTCCTCGATGCCACCCTCGTCCACCAGGACCCCTACCAGGGTCGACGTCGCGGAGGCGGCCATCGACGGCGTCGCGGCGGGATCGCCGGCGAGCGTCGCGAGCATGCGCCGCGCCGCGGCCTGGTCCCCGCCGTCGGCGTAGGCCTGGGCCGCCTCGAGGCGGACCCGGGCGCGCTGGGGACCCTGGGCGCGTTCTCCGAGCTGTTCCAGCACCATGGCGCGGCCGATATAGTGCTCGGCGGTCGCGGAGCCGCGGAGATCCTCGAGCGTTTCCTGCAGCGCCTCCACCCCGTCGGTGCCGCTCCGGGCGATCGCGGCGATGAGCCGGCGCACCGCCGCGAGCGGCTCTCCCCACCGAATCTGGAGCGCCGCAGCGAGCCGCTCACCAGCCAGGTCACCAATCTTCTCCAGCTCGCGGAGCAGCGTGGCGCGGCCCGTTGCCGGCACCTGGCTCAGGATCGAGAGCGCGGTCCCCCGGTATCCCGGGATCCGGCGGATCGCGAGCGACCATTCCCGTGCCGCGCCGGCGTAATCGCCCTCCGCCGTGGCCAGCTGGCCCAGCTCCGCCGCCATCGCATCGGGCTTGCCCAGCCGTTCCCGGCCGAGCAGGTAGGCGGCCTTGGCGCTGGCCCGGTCCCGGGCGCCATAGGCCGCGAGGCCCCACTCCTGAAACGGCATCTCGCTGGTGGGTTCGAGCAGCGACCACCGCACCACCGCCGCCCGCGCGCTGTCGGGCTGGCGCGCCGCGGTATACACCCGAATGGCGATGCCCAGCACACCGGAGGATGGGTCGCCCCGGCTCGCGGCCTGGACCGGCGGGATCATCTCGGGCAGTCGCCCCAGCGGGGTGAGGGCGCGCTCCAGGCCGAGCAGGGCCGCCAGATCGGAGGGCGTGGCCGCCAGCTGGGTACGCCACGAGGCGGCGGCGCCGGCGTAGTCGCCCCGGCGTTCCAGATCGAGCGCACGGGCCGCGGCATCCTGCGCCCATGCGGCGGGCCAGGCGGCGAGCGTCAGCGCGGCCACCAGGCCGCTTCGTCTCACGGTGCGCCCCCGGTGAGCCGGCGGAAATAGTCGGTGACCAGCCTCCGCTCCTCGGGCGACAGCCGCTGCAGCTGCTCCCAGGTGGGAAGCCGGATTTCTCCATCCCTGCCGAGGAGCTGGGCCCGGAGCGCGGGCGGGAGATGGATCTCACCGGGCTTGGCGGTTTCGCTCTGCCGCTCCTTGCGCTCGTCCTCCTCCCGGCCCGAGAGGGTGCGTCCCGCGTCGAGCATCCGGCGGAAGAGCCGTTCCTGGCGCGCCACCATCTCGCGGTCCAGCCGTCCGCGCTCCAGCGAGCGCGCGAGGTCCCGGGCCTCGTCGCCCAGCGGCTTGGCGTCGGCCTGGCCCTGGGCCCGGAGCCGCTCCAGCTCCTGCGCCAGGGCGCGCTGCCGGGCCGCGAGCGACTGGAGCTGCTGCTGGATGGCGGCCGACCCCGCCATCGGCAGGAGCCCGTTGGCGTCCTGACTGAGCTGGCCCTGCTGGTTGGCGAGCTTGGTCATCCGCTCCATCGCCTCGGCAAACCCGGATCCGCTCCCCGAGCCGGACACGTCATCCCGGGAGCGCAGCAGCCCGTAGGCCGCCACGTTGAGGGCGTCTACCGCGTCGCCGGCGCGATCCACCGACTCGCGCGGGTTGCCGGAGGCGCTGGCCGCGGCTTCTCGCGCCCGGCCCATTTGCTGCCGGGCTTCCGCCAGCGCCGCCAGAATCTGGGGCGACACCAGGGCATTCTTCCCGCTGGCGGAGCCGACCTGCTCGAGCAGCTTCGAGACCCCCTCTTCGATCGCCCCTTCGGCGTTGCGGGCCGCCGGTTGGGCGCCGCTCTGGCGGAACTGTTCCGCCACCGCGAGCTGGCGCTCGGCCAGCCGGGTGGTTTCCAGCAGCGCGCGATCGAGCTGCGCCACCACTTCCTGGCGCCACTCCTGCTGCTGGCTCTCGCGCTGTTCCTTCACCTCGTCTTTGGCCTGGCTCATCTTCCCGGCGGCTTGCTTGCCGGATTTCTGCGCCGGGCCGCTCTGCTTCTGCTCCGCCGCCTTGGCCGCCTGCCGCATTTCGGCGGCCGCGTCCCGCGCCTGCTGCGCGGCGTCCTTCATCGCCTCCTGGCGCCGCTCCGCCTCCATCTGCTCGGCGGCCCGGTCGAGCCCCGCCGCAACCGAGTCGGCGCGCTTGGCCATGGCCCGCTCATCGGCCGCCGCGTGGGCGCTGTCGGCCCCGGCGACCTGCTTGTTCCAGTCCTCCTGCTGTTCGGTGAGCTCTTTGGTCTCCTGTTCCAGGGAGGCGAGCTGGCCCTCCAGCGCGGCTCGCTTGAACATCTCGCGGCTCCGCTCCAGCGCCTCGCGCAGCTTCTGCTGGCTGTCGCCCAGCTTGCGCACCGCCTCCTTGGTGCGTTCCCGGTCGAGCGACTTGAGCGCCTCCTGGAGCTCGGCCAGCTGGCGCCTGAGCTCGGGCGACAGCGCCTGGTCAAGCTGGTCCTGCACCTCCTTGAGCCGCCGCTGAAACGCCGAATCGGATAGCCCGGCGCGCTCCGCCTCCTGGCGCAGCTGATCGAGCGCCTTCTGCACCTCCTCGGCCTGGCGGATGAGCTGTTCCTGCCGGTCCGCCACCGCCTCGGCCTTCTTGGCGGCGTCGAAGTCGAGCGCGCTCTCGGCGCCGCGCTGCTGGGCCCGCCCCAGGTCCTCGGTCTGCCGCTGCGCGTTGCGGCTCTCGGCGACCAGCGAATCCAGCTTGGACTGGATTTGGCGGGTGCGGTCCTGCTCCGCCGCGCGCAGCTCGGGCCGGGTCGGCACGGCGATGAGGATTTCACGCGAGCGGGCGGTCTGCCCCGGGGGCGAATTGTCCCGGACCCGCGCCAGGATCCGGAGCGTGTCCCCGGGAGCGAGGCCGAGCGCAGCGGGATCGATCGAGGCGGGCAGGATGGCGCGGTCCGGTGTCTGTCCCGGCAGCGGAAGCCGTTCTTCGGGCAACCGGCGCACCGCGCCGTTGTGGGAGACCCGGCGCTCCAGGGCGACCTCGGTGAGGCCGTGATCGTCCCGCGCATCGATCACCATCGGCAACGAGCCCACCGCCGGAGCCGTGGTGTCTCCCGCCGGAACCGGGATCTCGACCTCGGGCGCGAGATCGGGCAGGATCCTGACCGACAGGATGATCTCATCGCCGACCAGCGGCTCGCCATCGGCGGTGCGAAGGACCAGGCGATAGGCTCCCGACACCGATGGCGCGAAGCTGCCGCCGAACCGGGTGCCGTCGATCGGGAGCGCCGCGCGCAGCGCCTCGTGCTCCCACCCCGCCGCGCCGAGCGGGACGGTCGCGTCGCCCCGGGCCTCGAGCCGGCTTCCGGCGGGTAACAGGAGGGTGTCGCCGCCCACCGGAGCGGGCTCGTCCTCGAGCTTGAGGTAGGATGGATAGTGAATTGTGACGGCAAAGGCCGCCAGGAAGGCGGGCCGGCGGACCGTGATCTCTAGGGTGTCGGAGCTGCGCCGGCCGTCGGTCACGTGGGCGAACAGGGCCTCGGTGAGCGGGCCGGCGACATGCCGGGCGCGACCCGTGGAATCGAGCGGAACGTCGCTGGCCATCCACACCGTTCCGGGCGAGCGGGTCCACAGCGTCACCGCGCGGCGGCCCGGCGCCGAGATCACCAGGGCCACCGAGTCGCCGGCCCGTACCACTCGCCGCTCGGCCTCGAGGCGGAGCGGGCTCACCACCATGGCCATGGCCAGCCGCGGCTTCCAGAGTAGCGCGGCCGGCCCATGCCGGACTCCGGCGGCGCCGAGCAGCAGCGCGCACCCGAGCGCGCCCGCGCCGGCGCCCGCCAGGAGCCGGGCCGCCCGGCTGCGATCGGGTCCGAGCGCCGCGGGCGCGCGGGCCTCGACTTCCCGGGCGGTGGCCTGATCGGCGGCGGCGCGAAGCCCGCCGCTGGTGCCCTCGCTCGCGGGTTCCAGCAATCCCCTCAATGCCCCGGCCCGCCAGCCCGCGTCGTGCTCCAGGCGACCGGCCAGGCGGGCGGTGCCGAGGCGGCGGACGGAGCGCAGCGCCTGCGCGAGGCAGACGCCCGCCGCCAGGAAACCGGTGCTCCATGCGCCCGGCACCCAGATCGGCGAATGGAGCAGCCCGGCCCGCGCGCTCCAGGCCGCGGCGGTCAGCACCACCAGCAGGCCGGCCAGCGCGGCGACGCCGCCGAGCCATCCCAGCCGCCAGACGAGCGGGCGGGCGGCCGCGCGGAGTGCCTGCTCGGTCAGCCCGGCGTTCACCGACCGCCTCCGACCGCGTACACGAAGAGATTCACTCCCATGCGCAGCGCGGCCTCGTGCTTTTCGGGCCCATCGTGATGCACCTCGAGGTCCTCCCAGCCGTCTCCCAGGTCGCTCTGGTAACTGTAGTACACGACGAGCCGCCCGTCGAGAAAGATGCCGAACCCCTGGGCCGGCTTGCCGTCGTGCTCGTGGATCTTGGGAATCCCCCGGGGAAAATCGTACACCAGGTGATAGATCGGGTGATCGAGGGGCACCTCGACCAGCGGGTGATCGGGAAAGAGCCGGCCCAGCTCGCGCCGGATCGACTCGTCCATGCCATAGTTGTCGTCGGCGTGCAGGAATCCGCCCTGCTGGAGGAAGCGCCGGAGAGTGGTGAGCTCGGCGTCGCTCCAGTGCACGTTGCCGTGTCCGGTCATGTACAGGTAGGGCACCTGCCAGAGATCGGCGTCGGCGAGGGTCACGACCTTTTCGCGCGCCGCCATGGGCAGCGTGGTGCGGGTGCCCACGGCCGACAGCAGGTTCGGGAGGCTCGACGGGTTGGCGTACCAGTCGCCGCCCCCGTCGTAGTGCAGCCGCCCGATGGTGAGCTGCGACTGGGCCTGGGCCGGCACCGCTGCGAGCAGGATCAGGAGCGCGGCCCGGGTCATGACTCGGGGGACTCCACCGCCAGGCGGTACGCGTCGTTGCGCGCCACGCCAAAGAGCTCTGTGAGCAGGCTCGCGACCTCCTTGCGCGACACCCCCGCCGCTAGCAGGCGTGCCGCGGCCGGGCGGGCCCTGCCGGCGGCGTCCACCTCCGGCGCAGGCGCCGCGCCTTCGATCACCACCGTGCATTCACCGCGAGCCTCGGTGCCGTCGGTTCCGAAGGCCGCCGCCAGATCCGCCAGCGACCCGTGCCGGAATTCCTCGTGGATCTTGGTGAGTTCCCGGGCGACGACCGCGTCGCGGCTCCCGCCGCAAGTGTCGGCCAGGTCGCTGAGCAGATCTCCCACCCGGCCCGGCGCCTCGAAGAGCACGGTGGTCCACTCCTCCGCGGCGATCCGCTGGAGCAGCCGGGTGCGCTCCGGTCCCTTGCGGGGGAGGAAACCGAGGAAGAGGTACCGGTCGGCCGGCAGACCCGCGGCCGAGAGCGCGGCGGCGACCGCGGACGGACCGGGTATCGGGACCACCGCGTGCCCGGCCGCTCGGACCTCGCGTACCAGCTCGGCACCGGGGTCGCTGATGGCGGGCGTGCCGGCGTCGGTCACCAGGGCCACGTCTTCTCCTTGGGACAGCGCGGCCAGCACCGCGCGCGCGGCGCCGGGACCGGAATGGGCATGGGACGACAGCAGGCGGGGGTGGGCGTCCAGGTGCGAAAGAAGCTTGCGGCTGTGACGGGTGTCTTCGGCCACCACCACCGGGACGCGGCGGAGGGTGTCCGCCGCGCGCGCGGTCAGGTCGCCGAGGTGACCCAGCGGGGTGGCGACGACGTACAGCGTCCCGCTGGGCACGGCATCACGCGGCGAGGTGCTTATTGATCCGCGCCTCGAGAGCGGGCTTCTGCGTCAGGCCGACGATGGTGTCGACGTGCTTCCCGTCCTTGAAGAAAAGCAGGGCGGGGATCGACCGCACATTGAA
Organism: Gemmatimonadota bacterium; assembly: GCA_041486305.1. Lineage (GTDB taxonomy): Bacteria > Gemmatimonadota > Gemmatimonadetes > Gemmatimonadales > GWC2-71-9 > JABFSM01. Next base: position 32,517 of record JBGPLG010000012.1, on the reverse strand, counting down.
CTTCATCGTGGTCTTCTGATTGGCGTCCACGTCGACCTTGGTGATGCGCACCTTGCCGGCGTAGGACGTGGCGATCTGCTCCAGAATGGGCGCGATGGCTCGGCAGGGACCGCACCACTCGGCCCAGAAGTCCACCAGCGTGAGTCCCCTGCCCTGCTCCACCTGCTCGGGAAAATCGGTATCGGTCAGGTGGGTGATGCTGCTGTTCGCGTTCATGTTGTTGCTGGCTCCTGTTACCTTGATTCCATGCCCGACCAGCCTTGCATCGCCCATGTGGGCGTCGCCGTGCCGGACATCACTGCCGCGCTCGGATTCTATCGCGACGTTCTGGGTATCACTCCCGGTCGGTCCGAGACCGCCGACGGCGCCGTCATCGTTTCCCTGCCGATGGGCGAGAGCGACATCGAGCTGCTCTCGTCCGACGATCCCGCGAGCCCCATCGGAAAATTCCTGGCCCGGCGCGGGCCCGGGATCCATCACATCTGCTACCGGGTGGCGGACCTCGACCGTGCCCTCGAGGCCTGCCGCGCCGCCGGCTATACCCTGGTGGACGCGGTGCCGCGGACCGGCGCCGGCGGCCGGCGCATCGCGTTCGTGCATCCCAAGTCCACGGCGGGCATCCTGCTCGAGCTCACTGAGTGAGGCCGTCGGGCGGCTGGGTGGCCTGCTCGCAGGGCCGGGCCGGATTTCCCGCGGCCGCGAGCTCGATATTGGTGACGATCCACGCTTCTTTGACTTTGGCGAGGGTCGCGGGGATCTGCTTCATGCACCCGCCACCGCGGTAGATCGCCACCACCAGCCGCCGGTGGGACTTGTCTCCGGTGACCGGCATGTCCGACACGATCTTGGTACTGTCCGCTCGCAGATAGGCCTGGATCACGACCAGCCGCCGCTCATAGCCTTCGGGGTAGTTCGTCTCGGCGGCGGGTCCGCGGGAGGAGCCCCAGAGTTGGGCCATGCGGGTCAGATTGCTGTCGGCGGCCGCCTTCATGAACTCCCGCATGGCCTGTCCGGACGATGCGACCGGCGCGGTGGGGGCGCTGCCGCCGTGGCCCCCGCACCCGGCGAGGATGGCCGCAACGACGAGCATTGATTTCCGCATGCGAGGCATCTCCTTCACGGGAACGGCCGAACGTGTGAAAATAGCCGGTTCACCACTCCCGGAGCAACGCGTGACCATGCGGTTGTACGTGAACATTGACCACGTCGCGACGCTGCGTCAGGCGCGCCGCGCCGACGAGCCCGATCCGGTGGCGGCCGCGCGCCTGTGCGAGGCCGCCGGCGCCGACGGCATCACCGCGCATCTCAGGGAGGATCGCCGCCACGTCGGCGACGCCGACCTCGAGTCCCTGGCCCGCACGGTCACCACGGTGCTCAACGCCGAGCTGGCCCTGGCCCCGGATGTGATTGCGCTGGTCTGCCGGCTTCGGCCCTTCCAGGCCACCCTTGTGCCGGAGCGTCGTGAGGAGGTCACGACCGAAGGCGGGCTCGACCTCGCGCGCCACGATCCCCGGCTCACGTCGGCCGTCGACCGGCTGGCCGGCGCCGGCATCCGGGTGTCGCTCTTCATCGACCCCGATCTGGCCGTGATCGACGCGGCACGCGCACTGGGTGTCCCGGCCATCGAGCTGCACACCGGTCGGTATGCCCATACCTGGCGGGAGGGCCCGAAGGCGCTCCAGCAACTGGGAGCGGCGGCGCGCCACGCCCGCTCGATCGGCCTGGCGGTGCACGCCGGCCACGGTCTCACCTACCAGAACGTTCAGCCGGTGGTGGCGATTCCCGAGATCGAGGAGGTCAACATCGGCCACAGCATCGTGAGCCGAGCGGTGATGACCGGCCTGACCGAGGCGGTGCGCGAGATGCGCCGGCTCGTCGACGAGGTGCGTCCGGCGCGTTGACCCCGTTCCGTCGGGACCCTACACTTCCCCGGTCGTCCCGCCATCCCGAACGCCACCATCACGAGGCCTCGTGAACGCTCCCGTCGGCCGCCGCGAGTTCTTCGCCCTCGAGGCCGGTGAGTATCTCGAGCGGCTGGCACTGCTCGCCGCCGGGGCGGACCGGCCCGACGGCGAGGACCTGGTGCGCTACGCGCGGGCCTTGCGGGGCGCGGCCCTCATGGCCGGGCCGGCCGGTTACGCGGTGGCCGCCGCCGCGATCGAGAGCGTGGCCAAGGCGGTGCGGGACGGCTCCGCGGGATGGACGCCCCTGCTGGCGGAGCCGCTGGCTCAGGCCATCGAAGAGTGCAAGGCACTGCTCCACCGGGTCCGCGAGTGGTCGGATGTGGACGTCCAGCGGTGCGACCGTCTCGCCGAGCGGCTCGATGGGCTGATCGGCGCGGCCGGGAAGCGGCCCGGGGCCGGCGGTCTCGCATCGGGTCCCGGGCTCTCCGCCGGCGTCCGTGCCTACGTGGCCCGCGAGGCCGCCGGAGTCGCCGCGACATTGGAACAGGCGGCGGACGCGATCGAGCAGCACCCCTCCCCCGACAGCGCCGACGCCCTGCTCCACCGCCTTCAGCCGCTCCGCGGCCTGGGTGCGCTGCCCGGACTCTCCCCGTTGCCCGAACTGCTGGAAACCCTGGACCTCACCATTGCCTTCGCCTGCCGCGGCGGTGCCTGGCCGCGGGGATCCGGACGGGCCTTCCGGGCCACCGCGCTCGCGCTGGCCCGGATGGCCCGCGACATCGCGGAGCTGGGTATTCCGCAGCACGACTCCCACGAGATCGTCCAGGCCGCCGAGCTCCTGCGCGAAGCGTTCGCCCACGAGAACGACGTGGTTGTTATCACCGCGCTGTTCTTCGACGGGGACGCCGAGGGGGTGGTTCGCCGCGGAGTGCCGCCGCGCACCGGTACCGCGTCGAGCGGCGTCGCCATGGAACTGGCCGGCCTGGCCGATCGATTCCGCCACGCGGTGGGCCAGACCCGGGAAGGCGCCAGCAGAACGGCCCGGGGCCTGGCGCTCAATGCCCTCGGGCTCTCGGTCCGCGGACTGGCCCTGAGCCGGGAGGTGAACGCGGCGGCGACCGGATTCCTCTCCCGAATCGATCGCGAGGCGATGTCGGGGCGCGCGCTGGTGTCGGCGGAGCGCTTCGTCGAGATCCTGGAGCGGGCGGTCGCGGGACTGTCCGCCGCCGCCGCCGCGGAGTCGGCGGCAGCCCTGGGCGGCGTGCTCGCGCCGCTCTCGGAGGCCCTGGACCGCATGGCCGGGGTACACCAGGACTCGAGCCTCGAGGCGGCGCTGGAGATTATCCCGATCGAATCACTGGCGCCGGACTCCGAGACCGATGTCGTGCCCATCGAGTCGCTCTTCTACGACACCGTCACCGCGGCGGTCCGGGACTTCACCCCGTTCGAGCAGAGCTTCGCGACGCTCTTCCGGCTGGAGCGGGGCGCCATTCGCGCGGCGCCGCCGATCGTGCCGATCGAGTCTCTCGCGCCGGCCGCCGAGCCCGCCGCCGTGCCGATCCAGTCCCTGTTGTATCGCGGACGGCGCGCGCTGGAGCGTGCCGACCTGGTCCGCCGCGAGCTCGACGCCGCGCTCAAGGCCCACCCGGACCTGACCGCCGTGGAAGACCTGCTGGACGAGCTGCTCGCCCTGGTGCCGCTCGCGCTTGACGACGATCGCTGAGCCACCAAGCCGGTTGAAGCTCCGGCGCCTGCTGATCACCGGCATCGGCGTCGGGGTGACGCTGGCGCTCCTGTATTGGGTCCTGCGGGGTACCTCGCTCTCCCAGATCGCCGGCCATCTCAAGGCCGCCCGCCCCGGACCGCTGATCCTGGCGGTGGTGCTCGCCACGGCCACCTTCGTCATCCGGACCATCCGCTGGCGCATCCTGCTCCGCACCGCCGACGGCGGTCCGCTCGGCTGGTCTCCGCTCTGGCACGCGACCGCCATGGGGTTCATGGCTAACAACACCCTGCCCTTCCGCCTGGGCGAGGTCGTTCGGTCCTATGCCGCCAGCCGACTGGGCCGCGTGCCGCTCGCCGCCGCGCTCTCCTCGATCGCCGTGGAGCGCGCCCTGGATGCGCTCACTCTCCTGGCACTGCTGGGCGCGGCGCTCCTCCGGGCGGGCCTTCCGGCCGACACCGTGGTGATGGGCGCCAGGCTGGATGCCGTGGCGGCCCGGGCGGGGATCCTCTGCGCCGTGATCTTTGCCGGGGCGTTGTTGGTCGTGCTCCGTCCGCTCGCCGCCGAGCGCGTGGTGCGCGCTCTGATCCCCTTCGCCCGGCTCGCCGACCGGGTCGTGGCGCTGATCGAGAATCTTCGGCACGGGTTCGGCGCGCTCCGCTCGCCGGCGCGCCTCGGCGCGGCGGTCTTCTGGTCGGTGGCCCACTGGCTCCTCAACGCGGCGGCGTTTTTCGTGGGGTTTGGAGCCTTCGGCATCCGGGTGGATTTCGCCGGGGCGCTCCTGGTCCAGAGTCTGCTCGCGTTCGGCATCGCGGCACCGTCCACACCAGGCTACTTCGGCATCTTCGAGCTGGTGGTGGCGGCGGGGCTGGCGCTCTTCGGCGTCCCGAAGGACGTCGGCGTGGCGTACGGCATCACCTACCATGTCGCCACGTTCGTGCCCATTACCCTCCTGGGCCTCTGGTCGCTCACCCGGAGCGGACTGAGCGTGCGCGACGCCACGAGGGCGGAACCGTGAGCGAGCCACTCTCTGCCGCGGCGCACGCCAAGGTCAATCTCTTCCTCCGGATTCTGGCGCGCGAGGCCGACGGCTATCACGGCATCGAGACGCTCTTCTGCCGGCTCACGCTCTCCGATACTCTGGTGGCGCGCCAGACCGAAGCCCGAGGCGTCGTCCTAGACGTGGAAGGCGCCGACACCGGGCCGGCCGAAACGAACCTCGCGGCCCGCGCCGCCCGCGTCGTTCTGGACGCGACCGGGAGCCGCTTCGGCGTACACCTCGTGCTCACCAAGCGGATTCCGGTGGGCGCGGGGCTGGGCGGAGGCTCCGCGGATGCGGCGGCCGCGCTCGCGCTGGTCAACCAGTTGGCCGGCAACGCGATTCCGCACGCCGAGCTGCTCCACCACGCGGCGCGCCTCGGCGCCGACGTGCCCTTCTGTCTGAGCGGGGCGCGGCTCGCGCTTGCCTGGTCGCACGGCGAGCGGATGCTGGCGCTCGCCCCGTTGCCGCCCGCTCCGGTACTCCTGCTCACGCCGCCGGTGCAGGTCCATACCTCGGATGCCTACGGCTGGCTCGACGCGGCGCGGGGGGCGGGCCACCGGCGCGGGGCGCTTTGCCTGGACCCGCCGGCCCTGAGCGGGTGGAGCGACGTAGCGCGAATGGGTGGCAATGATTTCGAGTCGGTCGTCTTCGGGCGACGCCCCGAGGTTCGCGCGGCCTTCGAGGCGCTGGCGCAAACCCACCCCCTGCTCTGCCGGATGAGTGGCTCGGGATCCACCCTCATCGGGGTATACCGGAACGAAGGGGATCGCGACGACGCCCGGATGGCCCTGGGCAGGAAACACGGGGTAGTCACTCCGACCGGCACTCCCTAACCCGGAGCCCGCCGATCCGGGGCCACACCCGCTGTGGATAGGGTGCCGCACCCGGCCCGGCGCCGGAACCGGCCGGCCCGGTTCCGGACAGCCGATCTGCAAGGGAAGCAAGCAGTTAGGCCTCCAGCACGATTGGCGGGCTCGCGCGGCACGGCTCATGAGTACCAGGGGGCTGTGTCCGCCCACTCCCCCGGGCCGGATGCTGGTTCTGATGCGGCAGAGTCACGCATCGGTGCCCCGGATGCCCCGAAGTCTCATATGATTTCGGGGCATCCTTTTTTCCCCACGATCGCCGGCCTCCCCCCGCCTCTCACCTCTCGCCGCTTACCTCTTACCTTTAGGCCGCTGGCCCTTCGTCCAATGGCAGGACAGCAGACTTTGGATCTGCGAATGGTGGTTCGAATCCACCAGGGCCAATCATGCGGGCCGTCACCTTTCACGCTCCAGGCGATCTGCGAGTCGAACGGGTTCCCGACCCGGGGTTGCTCGCACCCACCGACGCGCTCGTCGCCGTCTCGCTCGCCGCGATCTGCGGATCCGACCTCCATATCTGGCACGGCCGGGAAACGGGACTGGACGTCGGCACGGTGATGGGACACGAATTCCTGGGCACCGTGCTGGAGGTTGGCCGAGAGGTGACCGGGTTCCGGCGCGGTGACCGGGTGGTAAGTCCCTTTACGACCAGCTGCGGCGCGTGCTTCTACTGCACCCAGGGCCTCCCGGCCCGGTGCGAGCGCGGCCAGCTGTTCGGCTGGGTCGAGCGGGGCGTCGGGCTCCACGGCGGCCAGGCGGAAATGGTGCGGGTACCGCTCGCCGCGAGCACGCTGGTCAAGCTTCCCGAAGACCTCGCCCCCGAAGCCGGGCTCGTCCTGGGTGACGTGCTCGCCACCGGGTATCACTGCGCGATCCTGGCGCGAGTGGAGCCCGGCACCATCGCCGCCGTGGTGGGATGCGGGCCGGTCGGACTCATGGCCGTGCTGGCCGCGCGGGAGCTCGGTGCGGCGCGGGTCTTCGCCATCGACTCGGTGCCGGAGCGGCTCGCCCAGGCGGTCCGCATGGGCGGGGAGCCGTTGCTCCTGGGCGACGCGACGCGCGGCGCTCTCCTCGAAGCAACCGGAGGCCGCGGCCCCGACGCGGTGCTCGAGGCCGTCGGCAGCGAACCGGCGGCGCGTCTCGCCTTCGACCTGGTTCGGCCGGGAGGGACCATCGGCGCCGTCGGCGTACACCACGAGGCCGCCTTTCCATTCTCTCCCGGCCAGGCCTACGACAAGAATCTCACCCTGAGCATCGGCCGCTGCCCGGCGCGCCACTATATGGACCGCCTCATTCCCGTGGCCCGGCGGCATGAGGCCGCGCTTCGGGCGCTCTTCACCCATCGACTCGGCCTCGACGGGGCCCCCGGCGGCTACCGGACCTTCGACGCCAAAGCCGAGGGGTGCATCAAGGTGGCCCTCCTGCCCGATTGACGTAAACATCCACCGTAGCTAGCTTTAAGGGCTATGGCCCTGCCGAATGAGTCGATCACCCGGAGCCCGATGCTCCTCCTCAGCGGCACGGCCAACCGGCCGTTGGCCGAGGAGGTCGCCACCGAGCTGGGCGCCTCCCTTTGCAAGGCTACGATCCGGCGGTTTGCGGACGGCGAGATCTTCGTCAAGATCGATGAGAATGTTCGCGGCCGTGATGTCTACATCATCCAGCCGACGAACCCTCCAGCGGAAAACCTGATCGAGCTGTTGTTGCTGATGGATGCGGCGCGCCGCGCGAGTGCGGCCCGGATCACTCCGGTGATTCCCTACTTCGGGTACGCGCGCCAGGACCGGAAGGACCAGCCCCGGGTGGCGATCAGCGCCAAGCTGATGGCCAACATCATCTCCCAGGCGGGCGCGGATCGGGTCCTGGCCATCGATTTCCACCAGCACCAGCTCCAGGGGTTCTTCGACCTGCCGGTGGACCACCTCTACTCGGCGCCGGTGTTCACCAGTCACTACCGGCAGAAGGGTCTCAAGAACCTCGCGATCGTCGCCTCCGACGTGGGCGGAGCCAAGATGGCGCGGGGATTCGCCAAGCGGCTGGACGCGACCTTCGCCATCATCGACAAGCGGCGCACCGCCGCCAATGTCGCGGAGGCCGTGAACGTGGTGGGAGACGTGGAAGGCCGGGACTGCATCATCCCGGACGACATGATCGATACCGGGGGCACGATGGCCGAGGCGGCCTACGCGCTCAAGAAGCTCGGCGCCGGAGACATCTACATCTGCGCCACCCACGCCCTGCTCTCCGGGCCGGCGGTGGAACGCTTGAAGCAGGCCCCGATCACGGAAGTGGCGGTGACCAACACCATCCATATTCCGGCGGAGAAGCAGTTCGACAAACTCAAGGTGCTGTCCATCGCCGGACTCCTCGCGAAGGCGATCGGCTACACCCACAGCGACCAGTCGGTCAGCGCGCTGTTCGAATAAAAGGAACCCGGACCATGGCACAACAGGCAACGATTGAAGCGGAATCCCGCGACCACACCGGCAAGGGCATTGCCCGATCGCTCCGCCGCGCCGGGAGGATTCCCGCGGTTATCTACGGGCGCGGGCGAGTTCCCGAGGCGGTCTCGGTGGACACCACCTCGCTGACCCGGCTGCTCACCCAGGTCTCGGCCGCTACCACGCTGGTGGATGTGGCGGTCGACGGGCGGGCGACGGTCAAGGCGCTGATCCGCGAGATTCAGCGGAATCCGATCCGCCCCTCCGATATCATCCACCTCGATCTCTACGAGGTGCATGCCAACGAGAAAATCACCGTCGAGGCGCCGGTCAAGCTGGTCGGCATCCCCGAGGGGGTGCGGAACTTCGGCGGGGTGCTGGATCACGTCACCCACTCGCTCTCGATCCGGGTGCTGCCGGCGGATATCCCGGACCACATCGACGTGGATGTCACCGCCCTCAACATCGGACAGTCGATCCACGTGCGGGACCTCTCCTTCGACAAGTTCGAGGTCCTGAGCGATGGCGGCACCACGGTCTGCACCGTGGTCGCGCCGCGGGCCGAAGAGGTCGTGGCCCCGGTGGTGGATGCCGCGGCGCCGGTCGAGCCGGAGCTCATCCGGAAGGTCAAGCCGGATGAATAGGGCGAAGGCGAGCCCGAGGGCAAGGAAGCCAAAGAAGCCAAGAAGAAGGAGTAGGCCCTGCGCGCCGTGCTGGGGCTCGGCAATCCGGGCCCCGAGTACCAGGACACGCGCCACAACGCGGGGTTCCTCCTGGCGGACCGGCTGGCGGAGCGGTGGCGCCTGGGCCCGTTCCGGCGGGTGGGGCAGGCCCGGGTAGCCGAGGGCAGCCGGGGCGGCGTGCCGGTGCAGGTACTCAAGCCTCAGACATACATGAACCGAAGCGGCGCCGTCCTCGCGCCGCTTCGGGCTATCGAGACCTTCGATCCCGCCATCGATCTCCTCGTCCTGGTGGACGACGTGGACTTCGACGTGGGGCGGTTCAAGCTCCGCGGTGCAGGCAGCGCCGGCGGGCACAACGGGCTCAAGAGCGTCGAGGGCACGCTGCGACGGCAGGACTACGCCCGGCTCCGGATCGGGGTCGGGCCGCGCCCGATGGGGCAGGACGATCTGGCGGATTTCGTGCTCGACCGCTTCACGCCCGAGGAGCGGGCCGCGCTGGACGCGCTGCTCGATCCGATGGCCGAAGCGGTCGAATGCTGGCTCGAGGAAGGGATCGAGCGGGCGATGAACCGCTTCAACCGCGTTGAACGAAAGAAGGACCTGTCGTGATCGAGCTCTCGCGTTTCGCGCCTCTGGCCGGCGGGGTCGGCCTCCTGATCGCGCTGACCGTGTTCTTCTACCTTCGCCGTCAGGCGGCGGGCAACGAGCGGATGCGGGAAATCAGCGGGCTGATCGAGGAAGGCGCCATGGCCTTTCTCCGCCGCCAGTACTTGGCCCTGGCCCCGGTGATCGTCCTGGTGGCGGCGCTGCTCACCTTCACCGTCGGCTGGCGCATCGCCGCCGCGTACATCGCCGGCGGGATCTGCTCGATCGGCGCCGGCTTCATCGGAATGAAGGCGGCCACCAAGACCAATGTCCGCACCACCGAGGCGGCCCGGGCCGGCGGCATCGGCCCCGCGCTCCGGATGGCGTTCGCCGGCGGCTCCGTCATGGGCCTCGCGGTGGCGTCGCTCGGGCTCCTGGGCCTGGGCATACTGGTCAACCTGCTGCTCGATGTCCGCACCGTCGATCCGATCTCGGCGGTGCGCTACCACCTGTTCGGCGAGATCATCAGCGGCTTCGCGATGGGCGCCTCGTCCATCGCGCTGTTCGCCCGGGTCGGCGGAGGCATTTACACCAAGGCGGCGGACGTCGGCGCCGACCTGGTGGGCAAGGTGGAGGCCGGCATTCCGGAGGACGACCCCCGCAACCCGGCCACCATCGCCGACAACGTGGGCGACAATGTCGGCGATGTGGCCGGCATGGGCGCCGACATCTTCGAGAGCTACGTGGACGCGACGGTCGCCACCATCGCCCTCGCGGCGATCAGCCCGGCGATCGCGGACGCTTCGCGCCCCAACGCGATCGCGATCCCGATGCTGCTGCTGATCGCCGGGTTGCTCGCTTCGCTGGTCTCGATGGCCTCGATGAGCGTGCTGTCCAAGGGCGGTGCCGCGCGGGCGCTCCGGATGGTCCCGCTGATCGCCGCGGGGCTTTTCCTCGCCGGAGCCTACGCCATCGTGCGGATGGTCCCGATCACCATCGGAAACCACGGCGCCACCGGCGCGTTCTGGGCCGTGGTCGCTGGAACTGTCGCCGGCGTGGCCATCGGCATGGTCACCGAGTGGTATACCGCGGGCAAGCCGGTCCGCGACATCGCCACGGCCTCCCTTACCGGACCGGCCACCAACATCATCCAGGGCCTCGCGGTCGGGCTGCGATCGGTAGTCATCCCCATTCTGGTGATCTGCGGGGCGATCTATGTCGCCTACGGACAGCTCGGGCTCTACGGCATCGGCATCGCGGCGGTCGGGATGCTGGCCACCACCGGCATCATCATGACGGTGGACGCCTACGGCCCGATCGCCGACAACGCGGGCGGCATCGCCGAGATGAGCCACCTCGGTCCCGAGGTCCGCAAGATCACCGACGAGCTCGACGCGCTGGGCAATACCACCGCGGCCATCGGGAAGGGCTTTGCGATCGGGTCGGCGGTACTGACCGCGCTGGCGCTCTTTTCAGCCTACGCCACGGCGGTGAGCCCGGCCGGCGCGGCCCTGCAGCTCGACCTGGTGGACCCGCTGGTCTTCATCGGCCTGTTCATCGGCGGGTGTCTGCCGTTCATGATGGGATCCCTCACCATGACCGCCGTGGGCCGCGCCGCCGGCAAGGTGGTGGAGGAAGTCCGACGGCAATTCCGGGAGATCAAGGGGCTGCTCGAGGGCACCGCCAAGCCCGAGACGGCGCACTGCGTGGACATCGCGACCTCCGCCGCGCTCCGGGAGATGGTCGTGCCGGGGCTCATGGCGGTGATCGTGCCGGTGGTGGTTGGCGCGACGCTCGGCCCCAAGGCGCTCGGCGGCCTCCTCGCCGGCACCACCGGGTGCGGCGCGCTGCTCGCGCTGATGATGGCCAATGCGGGCGGCGCGTGGGACAACGCCAAGAAGTACATCGAGAAGGGCGCCCACGGCGGCAAGAAGTCCGAGCCCCACAAGGCGGCGGTGGTCGGAGACACCGTGGGCGACCCGTTCAAGGACACGTCGGGGCCCGCCATCAGCATTCTGATCAAGGTGACCAGCGTCGTGGCGCTCGTGTTCGCGCCGTGGTTCGCCAAGCTAGCGCAGTAGGATGCTCCGGCTCGGTATCGTCGGCCTTCCGAACGTCGGCAAATCCACGCTTTTCAATGCCCTGACCTCCGCGGGGGCGCTGGTGGCGAACTACCCGTTCGCCACCATCGAGCCCAATACCGGCGTGGTCCAGGTTCCCGACCCCAGACTCGACGCGCTCGCGGCCATCGTGAAGCCGGAACGGAACGTGCCAGCCACGGTCGAGTTCGTGGATATCGCGGGACTGGTCAAGGGCGCCAGCCAGGGTGAGGGTCTGGGCAACCAGTTCCTGGCCAACATCCGCGAGGTGGACGCGATCGTGCACGTGGTACGGTGCTTCGAGGACGACGATGTTCAGCACGTGATGGGACCGGTCGATCCGGCCCGGGACCGCGAGATCATCAACATCGAGCTGGGCCTGGCAGACCTCGCCGCCGTCGAGAAGCGGGTCGACAAGGCGGCCCGAACCGCCAAGAGCGGGGACGCCCTGGCCAAGATCGAAGCGCCCCTGCTGGCCCGGCTCCGGGACGCCCTGGCCGCCGGCAAGCCGGCCCGAGCGGTGGTGCCGGCCGAGGACGAGCGCGCGGTCTACAAGAGTTTCAACCTCCTCACCTCCAAGCCGGTGCTCTACGCGGCCAACGTGGCGGAGCACGAGATCGTCTCGGGGAACCCGCACACGGCCGCGCTGACCGCGGCGGTGGCAAAAGACGCCGAAGACGCCGAAGTGGTGACTTTCTCGGCCAAGGTCGAGATGGAGCTGGCCGAGCTCTCCGCCGAAGACCGGGGTCCCTTCCTGGACTCCCTCGGCCTCACCGAGTCGGGGCTGGACCGGCTGGGGCACGCGGCCTATCACCTGCTGGGCCTGATGAGTTATTTCACGGCCGGCGAGAAGGAGGCCCGGGCCTGGACCATCCATCGCGGCGACAAGGCCCCGGCGGCGGCGGGCGTCATCCATTCCGACTTCGAGAAGGGTTTCATCAAGGCGGAGACGGTGTCGTTCGCCGAGTTCGTGCGGGTGGGCGGCTGGAAGAACGCGCGCGAGCAGGGGCTGGCGCGCGCCGAGGGCAAGGAATACGTGGTGCAGGACGGCGACGTGATGCTGTTCCGCTTCAACGTCTAGCCAGCACCTCGCGCCATTCCCCTTGCAGGGGGCCGCACGCGGCCAGCAGCTTCGCCTCCTCCCTGAGATCCTTCCTGAGCCGTTTGACCGTGGCGGCGCGCCGGATGGTCCATTGGGGGTAGGGACGGTCGACCAGCTCCAGATTCATTCCCGCCTCGAGCCAGCCTTCCTGCAAGACGCGCAGGTACCACCCGGAGCGATGGTTCAGCACGATGGTCTTGACCAGGTCGGGCATTCCGTGGCGGCGGGCCAGGTTCATGCATGGCGTGCGCGGCGAGGAGACTTCGACGCGCACTTCCCCGACCCGGTAGATGTCTCCGATGCAGGCGGTGTCCTCGTTGAGCCCACTGACCGTGAGATTCTCTCCGAACGCCCCCGGCCCCACGTCCTTGCGGCCCCACTCGCTGCGCCAGCGCGGGTAGTGATCGGCGGAATACATCAACAGCGCCCGATCGGGACCGCCGTGGTGCCTGCGGTCGTACTGGTGGTCGCCGGAAAGGCCCTCCCGGCCGGCCCACATCTGGCCGTCCACCGGCTCCTTCTTGATCGCGCTGGTCCAGGGCTGCTCCAACGCGTCGGCCGCACCGGGGGTGCCGTAGGTGCGGGTCTGGCCGACTTGGATGGAGTCGAGGCGCATCGCGGAAAACTAAGCGGGGAGCAGCAAGCAGGGAGCGGGTGAAGCCTCCGGCCGGGACCGGGTCCTTGATCCCCGCTCACCTAGCCATAAGCCACTCGCCTGATTAGATTTGCGCCTCACATATCTCCTCCCGGCCTCCCCCACCAGGAACCGGGCGCTTACGACCAAAGGAAGGTGTCATGACTCGTCCGTACGAGGTGGTCTACATCTTCGATCCTGCCCTGGACGAAGAGACCATCAACCAGAAGCTCACCAATTTTCACACGCTGGTGCAGGTGCCCGGAGCCGAGGCCCCGACGCTGAACCATTGGGGCAAGCGGACCCTGTCCTACCCCATCCGGAAGAAGGACACCGGCTACTACGTCGTCGCCAACTTCTCGGCGCTGGGGGCCGCGCTGCCGGAATTCGAGCGGGCCGTCAAGCTCGACGAAGGCGTCATTCGGCATCTCATCGTCCTGAACGAGGAGCCGCCCACGCCCGCCCAGGCCGCCGTCGCCAAGTCCGAGTACGAGGAGGAAGAGTGAGCCGCCAGAAGAAGGGCGATCCGATCGCCGAGCTCAGAATCCGGATCATCGACTACAAGGACGAGAAGCTGCTCTCGCGCTTCATCAGCGAGCGGGGCAAGATCCTTCCGCGGCGCCTCTCCGGCGTGTCGGCCCGGCACCAGCGGCAGCTGCAGGTGGCCATCAAGCGGGCCCGGTTCCTGGCCCTCCTGCCCTACATCAAGGGTTACCGGGGCTGATGATCGCCGGGGCGGCGCCCGTCCCCGGGCGCCGTGCCAGCCTCGGCGCGGCGGTGGTGCTGGCGGGGTATCTCCTGCTGGCACCGTCCCTGTATCTCCTGGGTCCCTTCGCCTTGCTCACCCTGCTCTCCCGCCCGCGCACTCCACGCGAGTTGTTCTGGCTGGTTCTGGCCGGCGCCGGCGTGGCGGCCAGCCTGGTCGGGGACCAGACCCTGGTGCCCCAGCTGCTCCGTACCGGCGGCCTGCTGATGAGCGTCGCCTTCGTCCTGCTCTCGTCGCGCCCATCCTGGACGGTGATTACCCGGATCCTCTGGGCCCTGGCGCTGACGCTGGGCGGGCTGGTGATTTGGGGTCGGGTGTGGGGGGTGAACTGGGCTGCCGTCGAGGGCGCGTTCACGGAGATCATGCGGGAGATCTACCAGGCCTGGGCCCAATCACGGCCCGGCGACGCGGATTTCCAGCTGTTCCTCCAGCAGGCCCAGGAGGTCGCGCCCCGGGCCGCCCGACTGATGCCCGGCCTGCTGGCCCTGCAGGCGATGGCAGGATGCGCCCTGGCCTGGATGTGGCACCATCGGATAGCCGCCGCACCGCTGGGCCGCAGCCCGGGCCCATTCCGGGAGTTCCGCTTCAATGACCATCTCGTTTGGGGTGCTATCTTTACCCTCGGATCGCTGCTGCTCCCACTCCCAGCGCTGGCCCGGATCATCGCGGCCAATTTCCTCATCGTATGGGTCGGACTTTACACCGTCCGCGGGCTGGCGGTCATCGCGGCGATCTTCGAGCAGGCTCCGGCGCACCTGAGGATCCTGGCGATGGGGCTCGCTTCACCGATCTGCGCGGTCCTCGGACTCGCGGATACCTGGCTCGACTTCCGGGGGCGCTTGGCGCCTCCGGCACCTGGAGGAGCATGACATGATGGAAGTGATTCTGCGCGAGGACGTGAAGTCGCTCGGCAAGGCCGGCGCCCTGGTCCGGGTCAAGCCGGGCTACGCGCGCAATTTCCTGCTGCCCCAGGGGCTGGCCTACGAGGCCACCTCGGGCAACAAGAAGCGGATCGAGGCCGAATCGAAGGCCCGCGAGACCCGGGCGGCCCACGACCGCAACGAGGCTCAGGGCATGGCCGCAACCCTCGGCGCCGTGGCGATCACCATCCCGGCCAAGGCCGGCGAGGGAGACCGCTTGTTCGGGTCCATCACCGCCCAGGACATCGCCGACGGGCTGGCCAAGGCCGGCCATCCGGTGGACAAGCGAAAGATCGAGCTGGCCCACCCCATCAAGCAGCTCGGCGAGCACGCGGTACCCATCCGGCTCCACTCCGACGTTCACGCCACGGTCACTGTCACGATCGTCCCGGCGTAGCCCACAGGTGGCGATCGGAATCGCCTACGTCGACGGACCCCGCCTGGCGCGCGCCATGTATGCCGCCGCCGAGTGGGTCACGGCGGGCCGGGAGGAGATCAACCGCCTGAACGTCTTCCCCGTCCCGGATGGAGACACTGGCACCAATTTCAGCCTGACCCTTCGCGCCGTCGCCGATGCCTGCCGGGCCCTCGGCGACGCGTCGCTTTCGGTCACGGCCGAGACGATGGCGAGGGGGGCGGTGCTGGGAGCCAGGGGGAACTCCGGCATGATGCTGGCCCATTTCCTCATGGGCTTCTCGGAAAGTCTCGCTGGCCTCGACACCGCGACCGCGCCGGCCATCGCCCACGCGCTCTCCCACGCGGCCGAGACGCTCTACAACTCCCTGGACGAGCCGAAAGAAGGCACCATCCTCACGGTTGCGCGAGAAGCGGCCGCGGCGGCGGAGCGCGCCGCCCATGACTCCCCCGATATCGCCGAGTTCATGCGGCGGATGCTGCGCGAGGGCGAGGTCGCGCTGGCCCATACCCCGGAGCTGCTGGCGGTGCTCAAGGACGCGGGGGTGGTTGATGCGGGCGGCAAGGGGTTCATGCGCATGATCGAAGGCGTGGTGCGTTTCATCGAAGGGGACCCGATCCTGGCGACCCCCGCCGGTGATTCAGTGCCCTGGTCCTTCCCGGCCGCAGAGGTAAATGTCGCCGCCGAACGGGATTACCAGTTTTGCACCGAATTCATCGTCCGGGGCGAGCAGCTCCCCGCCTCGAACGAGGTCCGCGCCGTCATGCACCAATTCGGTGGATCTGTGGTGGTGGCGGTGATCAGCGACATCCTGAAGGTCCATGTGCATACCGACACCCCCGAGGCCGTCTTTACTTTTGCCGGCCGCTGGGGGAACCTGACCTTCCGGAAGGCCGACGACATGCGGGCGCAGCACCGGGCGCTCTCCCATCTCGAGCGCCGCCCCGTGGCCGTGGTAACGGATACCTCGTCCGACCTGCCCGATGCGGTGCTGGACCGCCACCACATCGCGCTGGTCCCGCTCCAGATCGTGTTTGGCGACGAGGTGTATCTGGACCGGGTGGGCATGAAACCGGAGGAGTTCTACCGTCGGCTCCGGACGTCCCGCCAGCTGCCCACCACGTCTCAGCCGACCCCGGCGGACTTCCTCCGGGTGTTCCGTTCGGCGCTCGAGGAAGCGGACGAAGTCGTGGCGGTGCTCCTGGGGTCCGCGCTCTCGGGTACGTTTCAGGCGGCCCAGGCGGCCATCCGGGCCGCCGGGCTCGAGCGTATCCACCTGGTGGATAGCAAGGCGGCATCGCTGTGTCTCGGGCTGCTGGCACTCCGTGGGGCCGAGCTGGCGGAATCGGGATGGAGGGCGGCGGACATTGCACGGGAACTCGAGCGGGTTCGCAGACAGTCGGGTGTCCTCCTGACCGTGGACACCTACGACAACCTCATTCGCTCAGGAAGGGTCTCGCGGGGCAAGGCATGGTTGGCTGGAATGCTGGACGTCAGGCCCATCCTGGGCCTCGACCTGGACGGTCGCATCGTCCCGGTGGACCGGGTCCGCGGCCGGGAGGCGTTGATCTCCCGGATGCTCGCCTTGGTGGAGAAGAACCTCACGCCCAGACCAAAGGTCGTACGATTCGGTGTGGCCCACGTCGAGGCCCCGGACGTCGCCGAACGGATTCGCACCGCGCTCGTCGCCGCCTTCGCTCCCCGGGACTGCTTCGTGTCCCTCGCGACCGGCGTGCTGGGCACCCACGTTGGCCCAGGGGCCTGGGCGGTCTGCTGGCAGGTCGAAGATGGCCCGGAGGGCGCCGCCGGGTGACTCGGCGCCACGGATCGGAGCCCCGTCCGGGAGAGCCCTCGGCCCTGGTCAGCCTGGCCCTGGAGGCGGCGGACGACCTCCGGGCCTGGGACCTGGTGGCCCTGGATCTTCGAGGGCTTAACGACGCCATCGACTGGTTCGTCATCGGGTCGGGAACGTCGGACGCCCATGTCCGCGGCATCGCCCAATCGGTGGTCGACCGGCTGGCGGCGGAGGGCGTCCGGGTTCACCATGTAGAAGGGCTCCCGGCCGGTCGCTGGGTCCTGCTGGATTTCGTCGATGTGGTTGTTCACTTGTTTCACCCTGAAGCACGCGCCTTCTACAAGCTCGAGCGGTTGTGGAACGATGCGCCGAGGTTCGTGCCCGCGGCCGAAAGGAAGTCCCCATGAAGCGTCGCCTTGGTATGGCAGCCCTGCTGCTCGCCCTGCTTCCCGCCACCTTGCCGGCGCAGTATTTCGGCCGCAACAAGGTCCAATACGGTCGCTTCGATTTCAAGATCATCCAGACCGAACACTTCGACGTGTACTACTACGCCGCCGAGCGTGAAGCGGCGCTGGATATCGCCCGGATGGCGGAGCGCTCCTATGCCAAGCTCTCCAAGGCCCTCAACCACGAGTTCAATGAGCGGAAGCCGATTATTCCCTACGCCTCACACTCGGATTTCCAGCAGACCAACACCTCGGGGGGAGAGATCGACGAGAGCACCGGCGGTTTCACCGACTACCTCCGGCACCGCAACATCTTCCCGCTGACCGGCGCGTACGAGGACGACCAGCACGTCCTCCAGCACGAGATGACCCACCAGTTCCAGTTCGACATCTGGTCCCGGGGACGAGTGGGTGGCGGAGTCCAGGGCATCATGACCGCCAACGCTCCGCTCTGGTTCGGCGAGGGCATGGCCGAGTATTTCTCCCTCGGTCCGGTGGACCCCAACACCGCCATGTGGCTCCGGGACGCGGCGCTGGAAGGCAAGCTGCCGGGCCCGGAGGACTTCTACCGGGTGTTCCCCTACCGCTTCGGGCAGGCGCTGGTGGCGTACATCGGGCAGCGGTGGGGCGACGAGGCGATCGGGCAGATCACCAAGCTGGGCTCGGCGGGCGGCATCGAGGCGGCCCTGCAGCGGGTGCTCGGGCTCTCGTTCCCCGCGCTGGTGGCCCAGTGGCAGGACGCGGTCCAGAAGCAGTATTTGCCGGAAATCGGGAACCGGATCAAGGCCCGGGCCATCGCCACCGATCTCCTGAGCAAGAAGACCGCCGGCGTCACCTGGCACCTGGCACCGGCGCTGTCGCCCGACGGCACCAAGATCGCGTATCTCAGCGAGAAGAACTTCTACTTCATCGATCTCTGGCTCGCCGACGGCAACACCGGCCAGACCATTCATCGGCTGCTCAGCTCGTCGGCCAGCGGCAATTTCGAGACCTTCCGCTTCATCACCTCCTCGGCGAGCTGGTCGGCCGATGGAAAATACCTGGCGCTGGCCGCTCAGAAGGGCGGCAAGGACGACATCGTCATCGTGGACGTGGAGCGCAATAAGCAGCTTCGCGACATCGTGGTGCCGATCGCCGGGGTCAACACCCCGACCTGGAGCCCGGACGGCACCCAGCTCGTCTTCAGCGGGCTGGACGGCGGCATCTCGGACCTGTTCGTGATCAACGCCGACGGCACCGGCCTCAAGCGGCTCACCAACGACAAGGCGGCCGACCTGCACCCGGTCTGGTCGCCCGACGGCAAGACGATCGCGTTCACGACCGATCGGGGGCCCAACACCGATTTCAGCAAGCTGAAGTGGGGCAGCCTCCGCATCGGGCTCTATCATCTGGACTCCGGCCAGATCGAGCTGCCCGTGGGCATGTCCGCGGGCCGCAACACCAATCCGCAATGGTCTCCGGACGGCAAGTCGATCGCGTTCGTCTCGGACCGGAACGGGGTCGCCAATATCTTCCTGCACGATCTGGCCGACAGTCAGACCTACCAGCTCACCGATTTCTACACCGGGGTGCAGGGCATCACACCACTGTCTCCGGTGCTCTCCTGGGCCCGCCACGCCGACAAGCTGGCGTTCGTCTACTTCGAGCAGGGGCGCTACGACGTCTACACCCTGAGCGCGCCCGCCACGCTCAAGAAGCAGCCCTGGAATCCGAACCAGATCGTGACCTCGCGTCCGCTGGCGACGATTGCGCAGAGCGGCGAGGCGGCCCGGCCGGCGGTGGTGGCCATTCAGCCGCCGGCGGGCCCCCAGGTGCTGGGAGGCGGCGCGGTCTATCGGACGCCGCGGGGCTTCCGCCGGGCCGATTCGCTGCCGGCCCTGCCCGACTCCCTGCTGGCCAAGTACGAGCCGGTGTCGATCGCCAAGATCCTCGATTCGCTCGACATCACGCCGCCCGACACGAGCGAATTCACCTTCAAGAGCTACAAGGCGACGCTGGAACCCGAGTACGTCACCCGGCCCACCATCGGTTACACCCGGGACACCTTTGGCCGGGGGCTGACGGGCTCGACCGGCATCGTGCTGGGCGACATGCTGGGCGATCATCAGCTCGGCTTTGCGGCGTCGCTCAACGGCCGCATCAACGAGACCTACTTCGCGGCCCAGTACGTCAACCTGGCCCGGCGCCTCAACTGGGGATTGGGTGTGACCCAGGAGCCGTATTTCTACTATGAGGGCGCGGGGTTCCGGGACAACGGCGACGGCACCTTCGACTACATCGAGAGCATCCGGCGTCTGGTGCTCCGGCAGGCGTCCTTCATCACCGCCTATCCCTTCAACCGGTTCCGGCGCCTCGAATTCGGGCTTGCGGGCGTCAACGTCGCCGACGACAGCCGCCAATACACCCAGCCGCTCAACTCCAACGGCACGCCGAGCGCCGACCCGTTCATCGCGACGATCCACAACGACTCGAAGAGCTATGTCCAGCCCAACGTGGCCCTGGTCTTCGACAATTCGCTGTACGGACCGGTCGGACCGATCATGGGGCGGCGGTCCCGGATCGAATTGGCCCCCCGCTTCGGCGGCTGGCGCTTCACCACGGTGAATGTGGACTATCGCCGCTACGACCGGATCGCCGGCGCGGTGACCTTCGCCACCCGGCTGCAGTACTACGGCCAGCACGGCCGGGACGAGATGCGGTTCAGGTTCTTCGCCGGGACCCCTGACTTCATTCGGGGCTATACCTCGGGATCGTTCGCCAAGCACGAGTGCAGCGGCCAGGTGGACCCGAACACGGCGACCGGGTGCGCGCTGCTCGACCAGTTGGTCGGAACCAGGATCATGATGGCGGGGGCCGAGCTGCGGTTCCCGGTGCTCCGGCCGCTCGGTCTGCTCCCCAGCGGGTTCCCGGACCTCGAGGGCGTGCTCTTCTATGACGCCGGGGTGGCGTGGCAGAAGGGACTCACGGTCAAGCTCACGAGGCAGGCGGGCGACGACCCGGAGCTGGTGCGCACGCCGCTCACCTCCACGGGGTTCGGGGTTCGAGCCAACTTGTTCAACTTCCTGATCCTGCGGGCCGACTACGCCTTCCCGCTGCAACGGCCCGGGGTCAAGGGATACTGGATGATCAGCCTGGGACCGACGTTCTGATACCTCGCCCAGTCGAGTCGCTCCGCTGTTCCGCCGCCCGGCTCGTCCGGGCGGCGGTCATTCTGTCCGCCGCGTCCTGCGGCGGGAGTAAGGCCGTTGCCCCTCCCGACCTCCCCGCCGTGGGCGGGCAGGTCTCGCTGCTCCGGTTTCCCAGCGCCGGAGGCCCGGTACGGGCCTACCAGCCC
Organism: Gemmatimonadota bacterium; assembly: GCA_041486305.1. GTDB lineage: Bacteria > Gemmatimonadota > Gemmatimonadetes > Gemmatimonadales > GWC2-71-9 > JABFSM01. Next base: position 11,762 of record JBGPLG010000012.1, on the reverse strand, counting down.
GACAGTCTCGGGACCCCGATCTGGACCTCGTTGACCCCGGTCCCCCAGATCGAGCGGGTGTTGGGCGTCGATCTCGATGAGCGGATAGCCTGGGCGGTCGAGCCGCCCGGCAACCTCATCGCCGTGGACCTGGAGTCCCGCGCCGTGCGGAAGCAGCTGGCCGGCGTGAGCACGGCGGTGGTGGGGCCGGACGGCTCGCTCTATGTCGCCGACGCCGAGCGGAGGATCCGGCGGGTGTTGCACCGCAGCCCCATGGAGTTCCACGATCCCCTGCCCGCGGTCCCGGTTGCCCTGTTTGGCGCCGTCAACGATGTGCTCATCGCCGTCACGGGAGGCTCCCCCGCCCGCCTGATCACCACCAGCGCCGACCAGGCGGTCCACACCACGCTACTGCCCCCGGGCGAGGTAGCGGCCACCTTCTGGGGCGATCTGGTCGCGGTAGCGGCAGATACCGCGGTGGTGCTCTACGAGACGATCGGCGGGCGGCGCGCCATCACCCCGCTCCATACCAGGCAACGGGCCCGCAGGGTCGCCTTCAGCCCGTCCGGTCACCGGCTTTACGTGGCCGGGGACGAGAACGACTTGGAGGTCTACGACCGGTTCAGCCTCACCGAGCTGGCCCGGATCAGGCTCCCGGCCCCACCCCGTGCCATCCGAGTGGATGCCTCGGGCCGATGGATGCTGCTCCGTCCGCCATCGGCCGATTCGGTCTGGATCGTCGACCTGGCCACCAATCGTCTGGCGGCGCCGGTCGCGGGAACCTGGGGCCCGGACCTGCCGCTCGTGGCTGGTGCGGCGACCCTGGTCACCCGCTTGGGCGCGGACGTGGCCTCCTTCGACCTGCGGCAGGCGCCCCCCCGCCCGATGGCCCGGCTCGAAGGCGGAGCCCAGGATCTCTGGCTGGCGGCGGCCTGGATGCCCCGGGAACGGGTGCAGGCGGCTGCAGCGGCGGCGGAGTCGGCCACGGTGGTGCAGGACACCGCCCTGGTGGCCGACTCCCTCAAGGTCAATGCCGACTCGGCGGGAGTCTTCCTGCAGGTCAGCACCTCGCAGAACCCGGAGTGGGCCGCGCAGCTGGCCCGGCAGCTCAAGGAGGCCGGGTTCCCCTCGCGGGTGCTCCAGCCCAAGGGGCCGGACGACGGGTATCGGGTGGTGGTGGGTCCCTACCCCACCCGGGATGTCGCAGAGGAGAACGGCCGCAAGCTCGGCCGGCCCTTCTTCATCCTGCGCGAATCCTCGCGACGCCCCTGACCCGGGAGACACAATCGTTTAGTTTTCTCCCGGTCCAGGCGGCATCCCGGCACGCCGCCCCCATCCTCCCATCTTCGGTCGACGCATGAAGCTCACCAAGCTGGAGCTTTCCGGCTTCAAGTCATTCGCGGACAACGTAACGCTGGATTTCGAGGACGGAGTGACGGCCATCGTCGGCCCCAACGGCTGCGGGAAGTCCAACGTCTCCGACGCGGTCCGCTGGGTGCTCGGGGAGCAATCGGCTCGCTTGCTGCGCGGCGGCAAGATGGAGGACGTGATCTTCCAGGGCTCGGCGGGGCGGCGCCCGGTCAACCTGACCGAGGTTTCCCTGCACCTGGACAACAGCGGCGGCGATCTCCCGATCGCCTATCAGGAAGTGGTGATCACCCGGCGCCTCTCGCGTTCGGGCCAGAGCGAATATCTCCTCAACAGCCTGCCGGTGCGGCTTCGAGACATCCAGGATCTGCTCCGCGGCACCGGGCTGGGGAGCGACGCCGGCGTGGTCATCGAAGCCAAGATGATCGACCTGCTGCTGTCCGACCGCGCTGAAGAGCGCCGCTCCCTGTTCGAGGAGGCGGCGGGCATCGGCCTGTACCGGGACCGGAAGCACAGCACCGAGCGCCGGCTCGAGGAAACGGCCACCGACCTCCAGCGCCTGGAAGACCTGATCGCGGAGGTGCAATCGCAGATCCGCTCCCTGGCCCGTCAGAAGGGCAAGGCGGAGCGGCACGCCAAGCTGATGGAAGAGAAGTTCGCCGTCACGCTCACGCTCGCGCGGCGCCACCTCGACGACCTGGCCGAGCGCGCCACCGGCGTGGAAGAGCGCCACCGCACGCTGTCCGAACGGCTGCCCGCCCTCCGCGCCGGCCTCGGCGAGGCAACCACCCGGCAAGACGAGGCCGCCCGCGCCCGGCTGCGCGCCGAGGAACATCGCACCGAGATCGCCCGGCAGCTGGCCGAGGTGCAGGTGGCGCTCTCGCGTCTCGATGGCGATATCGCGGTAGCCGGCGAGCGCCTGGGCAACGCTCAGCAGCGCCGCCGGCGCGATGAGGAAGAGCGGGCCCATGCGTCGCGGCGCACCGAGGAGGCCGAACGGGAGCGGGAATCCGCCGCGGCCGAGCTGCGCGCCGCCGAGCAGGAGCATCAGGGAATTCAGCTGCATCTGACCGACCGCGCCGCCGCGGAGGAGGAGGTCCGCGACCGGCTCACCGCGCAGCGAGGGGGCGTGCGGCAGGCCGAGGAGGGGCTGGCGGCCCGGGTCCAGCAGCTCCGATCGCTGGAGGGAGAACGCGCCGCTCTGGAACAGGAAATCACCTCGCTCCGCGAGCGCTCCGCCCAGGCCGAGGCCCACGCCCGCCAGGTGCAGAGCGACCTGGAGGCCGCCGCGGCGAAGGCCCGGGCCGGCGTCGACGCGGCTCACCGAAGCGCCGAAGCGGCGCTGGCCGCCGCCGCGCACGCGGAGCGAAGCCGGCACCACGTGGCCGAAACCCGGGAGCAGGAAACCAGCGAGCGCAATCGAAAGCGGCTGGTGGAGGAGAGCCTCGCCCAGCTCACCACCCGGCGCGCCGCGCTGGAAGAGCTGGAGCGGGATCGGGTGGGCCTGGCCCCGGCCGCCGCCGCCCTGCTCGCCGCCCGGAGCCGGTTCAACGGGGCCGTTCTCGGCCCGTTGAGCGACCACATCAGCGCCGACCGCGACGCGGCGGAGCTGGCCGAGCGCCTGCTCGGCGAGTGGATGCATGCCGTGCTGGTTCGGGACCAGGCCGCGGTGGAAGCCATCCGGCAGTGGCACGCCGAAGTTCAGCCCGGCGCGCTGGTGCTCCTCCCCGCCGACAGCGGTCCCCGCGGCCCCGACAACGGGCGGAGTCCGCTGGAGTCCCAGCTCCGCGCCGAGGGACCCGCCGCCCGCTGGGTGCAGGCGCTGTTGGGCGGCACCGAGGTGATGGACCAGCGTGGCCACGCTCTGCGCCGCGCCAGCGGCGCGGTGATCCTGGCGGCGGCCGCGGGCACCAGCGGGCCGCTCCGGCGCCGGGCCGAGATCGGTGGGCTGGGCACCGAGATCGAGCAGCAGGACCGCGCCCTGGGCGAGGTGACCGGTGCGCTGACCGCCACCGAGATTCGCCTGGCCGAGGCCGAGCGTGCCGCGGTGGAGGCCGTGGCCGGGTTCGAAAGTGCCCGGGAGCAGGAGCGGGCGTCGGTGGCCGCCCGCGAGGATGCCGCGCGGGTGGTCCAGAACCTGACCCGTGAGCTGGCCGAGGCGGACGCCGGCCTCGCCCGCATCAGGGAGCGGTTCGGCCGGGCCGACGAGCGCAAGGGCGAAGTGGACCGCGCGCTGGCCGAGGCCGGCGAGGCCCGGGTGCGGGAAGAAGAGGCGCTCATCGAGCGGCGGGCCGCCCTTGCGGCGGTGGAGGCGGAACAGGAGGCCGCCCGGGAGAACCGGGTCCATTGGCAGGTGCAGGAGGCCCACGTCGGCGCCCGGCTCCGCGCCACCACCGAGCGACTCGACCGCGCGGCTCAGACCATCGCCGCGGCGGAGGAAGCGGCCCGCACCCTCCTCGGTGAAATCGCCCAGCTCGACCAGGAGAGTGCCGGGCTCACGGCGCAGCGGAGCGAGTGGCAGGAGCGCCGCCGGGAGCGGGCGGGCGCCCTGGAGGGCCTGGAGGGGGCCTCGGCGGAGGCGGAGGCGGCGCTGGCCGGCGCCGGGGCCGGATTGGGCGAGGCCGAGCGCACCGTGCTGGAGCTCCGCGCCGACGTCGACTGCTCCAGCGAGGAAGACCACCGGCTCGAAGTCGAGCTCACCGAAGTCGCCGGCCAGCGGCGCAGCATCGTCGAGCGGGTGGAGGCGGAGTGGAAGCTGCCGTTTGAACGGCTGCTCGAAGCCACCCAGCTCCTCGAGCTGGACCGGGAAACGCTGGAAGCCGAAGCCGCCCGCATCGTCGAGTCCCTCGACGCCATCGGAATCGTCAATCCGCTGGCCGTCGAGGAGCACGCCGAGGAGTCCAAGCGCCTCGAATTCCTCACCTCGCAGCGCGACGACCTGGTGGCGGCCCGGTCATCGCTGCTCCAGGCCATCCGGGAAATCGACGGCACCGCCCGCCTCATGTTCCAGGAGACCTTCGCCGCGGTACAGGACAACTTCAAGCACGTGTTCCAGACCCTGTTCGGCGGCGGCGAGTGCGAGCTCAAGCTGGCCAACCCCGATGATCCGCTCGAGAGCGAGATCGACATCCACGCCGCGCCGCGCGGCAAGCGTACCCAGCGGATCCACTTGCTCTCGTCGGGCGAACGCACCCTGGTGGCGGTCTCGCTGCTCTTCAGCATCTACCTGTCCAAGCCGAGCCCCTTCTGCCTCATGGACGAGGTGGACGCCCCGCTCGATGACGCCAACGTGGGCCGCTTCACCAACCTGCTGGACGAGTTCAAGCAGAGCACCCAGTTCCTGGTGATCACCCACAATCCCCGGACCATGCAGTCGGCCGACGCGGTGTACGGCGTCACCATGCAGGAGCCGGGCGTTTCCACGATCGTGGGCGTGAGATTGGCGGAAAAAGCCGGGAATAGGGAATAGGGAATCGGATCTCGTTGCTGATCATCCTGCGATCCGACGCCTCCGCCGCCGACCGCGGCCGGGTCATTTCCCTCATCGAATCCCTGGGGTATCAGGCCCAGCCCATCGAGGGCAGCCAGCGCCCCGCCGTCGCGATCGTCGGCAACGACGGCCGGGTGGATGGCGCCCGCTTTCTGGCCCTGCCCGGAGTGGAAGAGGTCGTCCACATCAGCCGCCCCTATCGCATGGTGGCGCGCGAGTGGCGGCCCGAGTCGAGCGTCGTGCAGCTCCCCGGTGGGCTCTCGGTGGGGGGGGATGATCTGCTCGTCATCGCGGGGCCCTGCTCGGTGGAGAGCGAAGCCCAGATCTTCGAGACCGCGCGCGCGGTCAAGGCCGCCGGGGCCCAGGCGCTCCGCGCCGGCGCGTTCAAGCCGCGAACCTCGCCCTACGCGTTCCAGGGGATGGGCCTGACCGGCCTGACGCTCCTCGCGGCGGTCCGGAAGGAAACCGGGCTGCTCATCGTGACCGAGGCGCTGGACGAGGAGAGTCTGGATCAGGTCGCCGCGGTGACGGACGTGGTGCAGATCGGCGCGCGCAACATGCAGAACTACGCCCTCCTCAAGCGCGCCGGGCGCTCGGGCAAGCCGGTGCTGCTCAAGCGGGGTCCCTCGGCCGGGCTCACCGAGTGGCTGCTGTCCGCCGAGTATGTGTTGTCGGAGGGGAATCCGAACGTCATCCTGTGCGAACGGGGCATTCGCGCACCGGATTCCTCCACCAAGACTCTCTTCGACTTGAACGCCATCCCCGCTGTCAAATCGCTGTCCCACCTCCCCGTCCTGGCCGACCCCAGCCACGGTACCGGGAAACGCGCCATGGTGCCGCCCATGGCCCGCGCCGCGGTGGCGGCGGGTGCCGACGGCCTCCTGGTGGAGGTGCACACCCACCCCGACGAGGCGCTCTCCGACGGCGCCCAGAGTCTCTACCCCGAGCAGTTTGCACTGCTGATGGGCGAACTCCGGGGCATCGCCACGGCGATCGGGCGGAGGATCCCATGAAGCGGCAGGGGAATCGGGAGTGGGGAATCGGGAGAGTACCGGGCGCCGTACTGGTGTTGTGCGGCCTTGTTTTCCTGCGCCCCTGCGTCTCCTCGGCTCAGGATCCACTGGGCATCGTCCGCCGGGCGAGCACCGTCTATCGAAACCTCACCTCGCTGCAGGCGGATTTCATCCAGGTGATCGAGGACGCGCGGCTGGGTGACACCCTCTCCAGCGCGGGGCGGCTGTACCAGGCAGGGCAGAACAACTTCGCGATGCGCTTCACCGATCCGCCGGACGAGGCGATCATCATCGACGGGCGGTACTCCTGGTTCTACACGCCCAGTACCGCCCCGCGGCAGGTCATTCGCATGGCGGCGGAAAGCGACCCGGTGTACGGCCAGAACCTCCTGGCGCGGGTGCTGGACCGCCCCAGCGACCGCTACGAAACGACTTGGATCCGCGCCGATACGGTGGGCGGGCGGCGGGTGTCGGTGGTGGAGATTGTCCCGCGGGGTACCAGCGTGAATTTCTCACGCGCCGTGCTCTGGCTCGACCAGGAGGATGCCCTGCCCCGCCGCATCGAGCTGGACGAAGGCCCCGGCACCCGCCGCATTCTCACCCTGTCGAGAATTCGCACCAACGCGACGATCGCCCCGGACATCTTTGAGTTCAAGGTGCCCCACGGAGTCAGGATCGTCGACCAGTAGGTCCGTCTAGAGTCCCGCCGCCTTCTGCAGCACCAGCCGGTGCAGGCGAATCTCCAGGCGGCCGGTGCTCTCACAGGCCATCGGCTGCCGCGCCCCTTCCGCCACCGCCACCGCCCCGGCCAGAAAGATCGTGCGAATCGTGGAGGCGTTTTCCGCCTTCGGGGTTACCGTCGTGATGGCGACCATGTACACCCGGTAGCTGTCGGCGTAGGGCCCGGTCATCCCGTCACCGCAGCTCAGGTAGGTCGAGAGCTGCTTTCCGCCGAGGTCTCCCCGCCGGTAGAAGACGTTGCTCTCCACCCGGCCCGCCGCCGAATCCTGGACCTCCGCCGGAATCTTGAGATTGGCGAAGGCCGCCAGCACCGCCGCGTAGGTCCGGCCCGGGGCGAATGGAACGTCGTAGGCGGTGCCCATGGTGTCGGTGATGACGGTGGTGAGCTGCCCCGGAACCACGATGACGGAACGGGTGCGCTGAGCCGCGAGCGGAGCGGCCGCGAGCATGGCGAGGACAGGCAGGGTGAGGATTCGCATACGCCTCCGGACTGCTGATCGTGTCAGCGTGGAGCTACCAACGCGAGGACGGCGCGAGTCGATCCGCCCCGCACGAGAATGTTCCGCGCCAGCGCCAGCAGGGAATCGCCGGCGCCGGCAGAAAGCACCACCCGGTCGGGCACGATCCCGCCGCCGCCCAGGAGCGAGCGACCCCCGTCGCTCTTGAGCTTGGGGCGCGGCAGCGAATCGGCGTCGGCGGAGCCGGCCGGGCGCTGGATCTGGCGCCCGCGCGGCGTAAGCCACAGGGCCGTGGTGAGTCGGAGCGAGGCGCCGCTTCCCAACGGGAAGGTGCTCTGGGTCACCCCGCGCCCGAAAGTGATCGAGCCGAGCACCGCCGCGCGGTCATGATCCTGCAGGGCGCCCGCCACCACCTCGGCCGCGCCCGCGGTGCCGGCATCCACCAGCACCGCGATGGGAAGCGAGTCGAACGGCGACGGGGTGGCGTCCCGATAGCTCACCGAATCGGCGGGCTTTCGGCTCCGGCTGACCGCAATGGTGGCGCCGGCGTCCAGGAACAGGTCCGCCATCGCAACGCCCTGGGCCAGGTCGCCGCCAACCGCGCCCCGAAGGTCGAGCACTAGGGATCGGTTCCCGGCCGACCGCAACGCCTCCACGCCGATACGGAGACTGTCCGCGATGCCCTTGGGAAAGCCATGGATCGCGAGACGGCCCACGCCGCCGGGAAGCGAGGCGGTATCCACCGCGCTGGTGGGCGGCATCCGCCCCCTGACGAGATCGAGCGTCCGAAGCGCGCGAATGCCCGGACGGCGCACCCGGAGCGACGCCTTGCTTCCCACCGGGCCATCCAGCAGGCGGCTGGCCTGCTCGAGGCGGTTCCCGTCGACCGGAATCGTGTCGACGCCGACCAGCAGATCCCCGCTCTTCACGCCGGCCATGTCGCCCGGGGAGCCCGGGATCGTGGCCACCACCACCACCAGACCGTCGCGCCGGTCGAGGTAGAGTCCTTGCGGGGCGGGAACGTCCGCCGGTGGGGGCGGCTCGTGTCCGGGCAGGAGCAGGAGGGCGTACGGATCGTCGAGCTCATCGACCACGCCCGCCGCCGCGCGCCGGTAGAGGTCTTCGTCGTTCAGGGAGTCGACCGCGTTGGCCCGAACGTAGGAAAACACCGACTTGAAGAGGTCGGTACCCACCACCGGCGACGGCGCGGTCCGGGTCGCGGCGCCTCCGCTTCCCAGGATCCAGGCGAGGGCGACGACCGCCCCGGCGGCGATTCCGACCACGAGAAACCATCGCGCGCGCATGGAGACTCCTACCGCGCGCCCGCGGGCGCGAACGTTGGGCGGGCCGCCAGCACCGCGTTCCAGGCTTCTTCTGCGAGCGCCGCGGGGGACCGTGTCGCATCGAGGTGCACGATGCCGGGGCCCTGCTCAACGCGATAGCGCGCCGCGACCCGTTCATGAAACTCGAGCGACTCGCGATCCAGACGGTCGCGGCTCTTGCCCGCGGAAACCTGGCGCTGGAGACCGATCCCCGGAGGCAGGTCGAGAATCAGGGTGAGGTCGGGAGCCAGGCCGTCGGTAGCGCAACGATTGACCCAGGCGACCTGTTCGACGGGAAGCCCGCGACCGGCACCCTGGTACGCCAGCGTGGAAAGATCGAAGCGGTCGCTGATCACCACGGCGCCCCGCTCCAGCGCCGGCCGGATCACCTGCATCACATGCACCCCTCGCGCCGCGGTCATGAAGAGCAGCTCCTGTTCGGCGCGCAGGGTGCCGGCGGGATGGAGCAGCACCTCGCGAAGCGCTTCTCCGGCCGGCGTCCCGCCCGGCTCGCGGACCCGGAGCGGCTCCTGGCCGGCCGCGCGGAACCGTTCGGCCAGCGCGGCGGCGAGCGTGGTCTTCCCCGCGCCCTCGGGCCCTTCGAGCACCAGGAAGAAGCCGCCGCTCATGCCAGGGTGATGATGTTGCTGGTGGAGCCCCGCTCGATGCCCGCGGCCATCTGCTGGTTCACCTTGGCCATCAGCTTCTCGTAGTTGGCGCGCGCGGTGACGTAGCCCTGGCCCTGGGGGCTCACCTCGAGGTCGCGCACCGCGGTCTCGTACGCCAGCACCGTCGCCTCCTCCGGCACCTTGCGCTGCGCCACCTGCTCGTCGATTTGCCGGGCGAACGTGTCGATTTTCTCGAGCCGGGCGCGGGTCTCGGCGTCCTCCTGCAGGCTCTTTTCGGCCCGCCGCAGGGTCTGGTACTCGGTGGACTGCCCGATGAGCCGTCCGAGCTCCTGCGCCTTCTCCTCGATCATCGCGATAGCTCCCGGCGCGCGGTGAGATACCGCGGCCGCCCGAAGAGGTCGTCCCACACGTTGATGTCCGTCCAGCCCAAGGCGCCCGCCAGCGTCGCCGCGGGCCGGCTCCGAGTGGAATCTAGCTCCATCGCGATCCATCCCCCCGGGGCGAGGAGCTCCAGGCCCCGACCGAATATGCGCCGGGCCGCGTCCAACCCATCGGCGCCGCTCGCGAGGGCCAGCCGCGGCTCCCAGGCCTTGACCGCTGGATCGAGCCCCTCGTACTCCGCGTCCGTGAGGTAGGGTGGATTGGTCACCAGCAGATCGAAACGGCCCGGCTCGAGCCCCTGGCCACAATCGCTCCGAACCAGGTGGACCGGGAGGCCGGTACCCCGCGAATTCTCGGCGGCGAGAGAAAGGGCCTCGCCGGAGAGGTCCGCACCCACGACCCGCTCGAAGCCGCCCTCCTGCACCAGCGCGAGCGCCAGGCACCCGGTGCCGGTGCCGATGTCGAGTGCCGCACCCCCGCGCACCCGCTCGAGCGCGATGTCGATCAGACCTTCGGTCTCGGGGCGCGGGATCAGCGCCCGACGGTCGGTGCGGAGCTCGAGATTCCGGAAGCCGGTCCGGCCCAGCACGTAGGCTATCGGCTCCCCGGCCGCCCGGCGCGCCACGGCGGCACGGAAAGCGGGCACCGCCTCGAGCGAGGCGCCCCGCTCCCGTCCGAGATAGGCCTCGCCGGGGCCGGTGCGGGTGAGCCAGGCCCAGAGCCGGTTGGCTTCACGCCGCGGCTTGACCACGCCGGCGGCCTTGAGCGCTGCGGTGGCCTCGTCGAACAGGTCGGAGATCGTCAGCTTCGCGTCAGAGGCCAACCGATTCCTCCCGGCTGGCCATGCGGAGTGCCTTGATCAAATCCTCGAGATCCCCGTCCATCGTGGCCGGCAGGTTGTGCACCGTCAAATTGATCCGGTGGTCGGTGACCCGGCTCTGGGGGTAGTTGTAGGTGCGAATCTTTGCGGACCGGTCGCCAGTGCCGACCTGGGCCTTCCGGTCCCTGGCCCGCGCCGCCTCCTGGTCCGCGATCATCTTGTCAAGAATCCGGGAGCGGAGCACCGACATCGCCTTGATCTTGTTCTGGAGCTGGGATTTTTGATCCTGTTGCTGCACGACGGTGCCGGTCGGAAGGTGGGTGATCCGAACCGCGCTGTCGGTGGTATTGACGCTCTGGCCACCGGGGCCGCCGGACCGGAACACGTCGATGCGGAGATCGTTCGGCTCGATCTTCACGTCCACCTCCTGGGCCTCCGGCAGCACCGCCACGGTGGCGGCGGAGGTATGGATCCTCCCCTGCGATTCGGTGGCGGGCACCCGCTGAACCCGGTGCACCCCAGATTCCCGGCGGAACAGCCCGTACGCGTCGGGGCCGCGAATGGCGACAATCGCCTCCTTGACCCCGCCCAGCGTCGCGTCGCTCATCGTGAGCGGCTCGACCTTGAGACCGCGTCGCTCGGCAAAGCGGGTATACATGCGCAGAAGGTCGGCGGCAAACAGGGCGGCTTCGTCGCCGCCGGTGCCGGCACGGATCTCCACGATCGCGTCCCGGTCTTCCAGCGGGTCACGCGGGACCAGCAAGTCCTCCAGCTCGCGCTCGATCGCAGCGATCTCGGCTGGAAGGCGGTCGAGGTCGGCCTTGACCAGCGCGGCGAGCTCGGGATCCTCCTCCCGGCTCAGCTCGCCAGCCTGCTTGAGGTCGTCTTTCAGGCGGGACAGCCGGTCGGCGGCTCGGACGATTGGCTGGAGGCGGGAATGCTCGCGGCCAAGGGCGGAGAACCGCTCCGCGTCCTTGGCCGCTGATGGGTCGGAAAGTGCGGCCGCGACCTCCGCCGCCCGCGCGAGCGCTTGGCGGAGTCGGGCCTCCACGAGTTACTGCGCGGCGGTGGGGGCCGCCTGCTCCGAGCCGTACTTGCGACGGAACCGGTCCACTCGGCCGGCCGTATCCATCAGGCGCTGCTTGCCGGTGAAGTAGGGATGGCAGGCGTTGCAGACCTCGACGTGAATCGAGGTGGCCGTGCTCCGGGTCTGGAACTTGTTCCCGCACGCGCACACCGCTTCGATGGTGCGGTACATGGGATGGACTTTGGGCTTCACAGTGATACTCCAGGGTCGTAAGTCATTGCGAGCCATGTAATTTAGCTGAGGCCCACTCCCAAGGCAACCGGGCCTGCCGGCGCCCACCGGTCCCCGGGGAAGCCGCCCGAGGAAGAGCCCCCGCGACCGCGCCGACCGTGGTATTTATATCTAGGTGCGTCGGAACAGGTCCGCCGACCACTCGACCCACCGGGAGAACCCATGGCACTCAATCCTCTGGACGTGCTCCGCACCGTGCCGCTCTTCGGGCAGGTCCCCGAATCGGATCTCGTCGCACTGGCG
>JBGPLG010000011.1:0-68491 GCA_041486305.1 Gemmatimonadota bacterium | reverse complement strand
CCTCGCCCGTTCGGCGCGTCTCGATCCCAATTACGTCCGGGCGCTGGGCCAGGTGGACAATGCGGCCTGGGCCCGCCGGGCGGCGCGCAGCGCCATGGTGCTCCCCTCCCTGTCGATCAGCACCGACTACACCAACTTCTCGGTGTCCCAGTTCAACGTCGGCACCGGCGCACAGGCCAAGACCAGCGCCACGGCCCGGGTGGACGCCCGGTTCGACCTGTTCACCGGGTTCCGGAAGCTGGCGGATGTCAGTCGGACCAGCGCCGATCTCGAAAGTGCCCGGGCGGGAGAGGAGCAGCAACGCTTCCTGACCGCGCTGAACACCGAGGCCGACTTCTATGCGGTGCTCAGCAATCGGGAGCTCCTCGACGTCAGCCGGGACCGGTTACGGCGCGCCGAGGAGCAGCTGGTCGTGGCGCGGGCCCGGGTCGTGAGCGGCGCCGCGGTCCAGACCGACTCGCTCCAGCTGGTGCTCGAGCTCAATCGGGCCCGGATCGCCCTGTTGCAGGATCAGGCCCGGCTCCGGGTGGCCCGCCTGCTCCTGGGACAGCGGGTCGGCTCGCCGGGCGGCGTCGACGCGGTGCCGCTCGACACCGCGCGCGCCCCCGATCTGCCGCTGACCCTTCCCGAAGCCATGAGCCAGGCGCTGGAGCAGGGCCCTGAATACCGGGTCGCGCGGGCCAATCAGCGCTCGGCCGAGGCCAGCGTGAAGTCGGCACGGAGCCGGTACTTCCCCCAGGCCGTGCTCACCGCCAACTCCACGTCCTTCGGAGACCGGTTCTATCCCGACGGTCTTTCCCGCAGCACGGTGACCCTCGCGGTGAGCCTCCCGCTCTGGGACAATGCCCAGCGGGAGCTGGCGCTTTCCCGGGCCCGCACGGCCCGAGACCTGGCCCGCGCCACCCGGGAAGACCTCGAGCGCGGCGCCGAGGTGGACGTCACCGAGGCCTGGGAGGCCTACCAGACGGCGCGTACCACCGCGGACTACTCTTCTCAGGGCCTGGTCGTGGCCCTGGAGACGTTCCGGGTCCAGGAGGCGCGCTACCGGGCCGGCGCCAGTACCATTCTCGACCTGCTCGACGCGCAGTCGGCGCTGACCCAGGCCCAGGCCGAGCTGGTGCAGGCCCGGTATGCCGCCCGGCTGGCGCTCGCGGGACTCGAGGCGATCCTCGGCCGGCGACTCTTCAGCGACAAGGATCCTTCGTGAGACGAATCACCGTGGCGGCGCTCGTCGCCCTCGGTACCGCCTGTGGCGGCGGCAAAGATGCGGCCCCCGCGGGCGGCGGCGCGGCCGGCGGGCGAGGCGGGCGCGGCGCGACCGGCCCGGTGCCCGTGGAGGTGGCGGTGGCCCGCTCCGATACCGTGGTGGACGCCATTACCGCCACGGGGCAGATCGAGCCACTCCAATCCATCGAGCTGCGCCCGGAAGTCGACGGACGGCTGGTGGATATCATGGTGCGAGAGGGCACCGAGGTGGCCAAGGGCGCCCCGCTGTTCAAGGTGGACGACCAGGAGCTCAAGGCCCAGGTGGCCCGGGCCCAGGCCGACCGCGACCTCGCGCAGCAGGCCCTCACCCGCACCCGGGCGCTGCTCGCCGACAAGGCGGCCGCGCCGGCCGATGTCGAGCGGGCCGAAGCCCAGATGCGCAGCACCCAGGCCAGCCTCGACCTGCTCCAGCTTCGGCTCGACCGCACGGTCGTCCGGGCGCCGTTCGCCGGAGTGGCCGGGCAGCGGCTGGCCAGCCTGGGCGACTACGTCAACAATGCCACCCGTCTGATCACCCTCCAGACGGTCAATCCCCAGCGGGCGGCCTTCCAGGTTCCCGAGCGCTACGCCGACCAGCTGAAAATCGGGCAGAAAGTGTTGTTCCGCGTTGCCGCGCTCGCCGGGCGGGATTTCACCGGGCAGGTGGACTTCGTGGACCCGCTGGTCCAGCTGCCCGGCCGGACCATCACCGTGAAGGCGCTGGCGCCCAATCCCAGGCGGGAGCTCCAGTCCGGCATGTTCATCGAGGCCCGCCTGGAAACCGCGGTCCGGCCCGCCGCCACGGTCATTCCCGAGGACGCGGTGAGCCCGATGCAGGGGTCGATGTACGTCTGGGTGGTCCGCGACGGCAAGGCGGAGCGTCGCGAGGTGGTGCTCGGCGTCCGGACGCCCGGGTACGTCGAGGTCCGCCAGGGCATCGACCCGGGCGACCAGGTGGTGGTGGGCGGTAGCGAGCGGCTGGTCCCGGGGGCGCAGGTCAGGGCCACGGTGGTGGACCGGACCCCGCGGGGGGCCGCGGGCGACGTGCCGTCGCCCGCCTCCAGGTAGCTCTATAGATTAACCGCAGATTGTTTTACACTAAAAATCTAGTAATTAATATTAGTCAATTGATTTTTTATCCTATCCGCGGTAGAATATCGCCACCCCAATCCTCCACCGCGGAGCCCCGCCGATGAGCACCGACCTGAGAAGCTTCCTGGAAATCCCCTACGACCGGCTGGAGGAAATGAACCTCGAGGCCAAGGCGGAACGGTTGGCCCGGGTCGCACCCGCCAGGATCCGCGACAAGCGGATGAAGTACCTGGCCGACGAGAAGCGCATCAAGGCGGTGACGGTCTGCTTCGCGGACCTCGAGGGGCGCCTGCACATGCTGGACTACGACAAGAAGTTCCTCCTCAACTCGGCCGACAATCTCACCTTCGACGGCTCCTCGATCCGGGGGTTCACCCAGCAGGCCGAGTCGGATCTGCGGCTGGGCATCGACTGGCCGGCGTTCTACTGGCTCCCCTCGGACGTGTTCGGGCCCGGCAAGGTGCTGGTGTTCGCCGACGTCCTGGAAAAGGACGGCACGCCCTACGCCGCGGACATGCGCGCCAGGCTCAAGAGCTATCTCGACCGGCTCTACCAGAAGGACGGCTTCGTTTGCAACGCGGCCAACGAGATCGAGGGCTTCCTGTTCAAGGGGCGGGATGCCGAGCGGCACTACCACGAGACCGGGAAATTTGAATTCATCAGCACCGGCGGCTACTACCACTCCCTTCCGGGTGATGCGCTGCGCTCGTTCATCGATACCGCGGCCGAAGTGCAGCGGGCCATGGGCTTCGCCAACGAGAAGGACCATCCCGAGGTGGCGCCCTCGCAGTTCGAGATGAACTACTCGTATACCGAGGCCGGCATCGCCGCTGATCAGGTGCTGCTCTACAAGCTGATTTGCCGCCAGGTGGCCGCCCGGCTGGACCTGACCGCGAGCTTCCTGCCCAAGCCGGTAACCGGCGTGAACGGCAGCGGCATGCACACCAACCTCTCGGTCAGCCAGAAGGGCAAGAACCTCTTCTGGGATCCCAAGGGACCGGACAAGCTGTCGAAACTCGGCTGGAAGTTCATCGACCGCATTCTGACCAGCGGACAGGACATCTGCCTCCTGTTCAACCCCAGCGTCAACGCCTACCGCCGGCTGGATCCCCACTTCGAGGCGCCCAACCAGATCAAGGCCTCCGCGGTGGACCGGGGCTCGATGATCCGGATCCCCCTGGGCAACGAGAAGTCGATGCGGGTGGAAGTCCGATCGATTGCTCCGGACGCCAATCCCTACCTGGCCATCTACACGATGTTCCGGACCGGATTCGAGGGGCCGATCGAGAAGGACAATGGCGAGAAGCGGCGGGACCGGACCCGGTTCCTGCCGGACAACATTTACGACGCGATCCGCCTCTTCAAGGGCAGCAAGTACGCGTCGGACCTGCTCTCCGAGTCGGTGCACAAGCGCTATGCCGACCTCAAGCTCTCTTCCGCCGAGCGCTGTCCCAAGGCGCTGGGGGCCCAGATCAAGATTCACGAGATCCAGTTCCACCACGAGGTGACCAACCAGTACCTCTGGAGCATGTTCTAGGAGGAAGCGGCAGGCCGGGAGGCAGCGCCTCCCGGCCTCTTACCGACTCGCCGGGCGTTCGGTATTATCGGGTCCTCCGCCTCCCGAGGACCCTTCGATGAACCGACTCACTGGCACCGCCCTGCTGCTCTGCCTGCCCATGCTGGCGCGGAGCACGCCGGCCCGGGCCCAAGTTGCGGCGTTCGACGGCCGCCCGGTCTTCTCCGAGGGCGCCGATCTCGGCTACTACCTCTGGAAGGAAGACGACACCTGGCGGGTCCGCTGGACCACCAAGGGCGTGATGCGCCACTTCGCCGGATCGGTCTCCGCCGAGGGGGGAAACCTCAAGTCACTCAAGCGGGTCGATGTCGAGACCGAGCGCAAGGTCCTCTATCCGGGCCGCCCCGGGCATGTGTTCGTAGGTCCCCGCGGGCGCCTTCATGCTACCCCCGGGCGCGCCCCGGTGGTGGTCAGTCGCGACCAGGACAAGATCGAGAAGGACGGCGACAACCGCATCGTCTTCACCGCCCGGACCAACGACGACATCGATGGGTTCGATTTCAAGACCGACGACAAGGTGACGGCGCTGCGCTTCGTCCTCGAAATCGACGGCCGGCAGCTCCCCAACCTGGTCGAGTTCGGGCGGAACAACCAGAAGGCGACCGTCATCCCGCTGGTCGTGCTGCTGCGACCGTAGGACGGCCCGTCTCCGACGCCACACGATCCGCGCGGCGCGGTATTATTAGCCCCATGGCAAACCGCTTCCGCGCGCTTCCTCTGCTGCTGCTTTGCGCCGCGCCCCTCGCCGCCCAGCAGACCAGAGCCGAGCGCACCGACTACGCCGAGACGTCCTCTCACACCGATGTCCTGGCGTTCGTCGATTCGCTGCAACGGCTGGGCGCCGGGATCCGGGTCGGTCGGCTGGGTCTGAGCCCGCAGGGCAGGGTCCTTCCCTATGTCATCGCGGCCCGCCCGCTGGTCGATGCGCCGGCGCGCGCGGCGCGCACCGGAAAGCCGGTCATCTACCTCCAGGCCAACATTCACGCCGGCGAGGTCGAGGGGAAGGAAGCCGCGCTCATGCTGCTGCGGGATCTCACGCTGGGATCCCTCCGGCCGCTGCTGGACAGCATCGTGCTGGTGGTGGTGCCGATCTACAACGCCGACGGCAACGACGCCTTCGGCCCGGAGGCCCGGAACCGCCCCGGTCAGAAGGGACCGGGCAGCGTCGGGCAGCGGGCCAACGGCCAGGGGCTCGACCTGAACCGGGACTATCTCAAACAGGAAGCCCCCGAGACTCGCGCCGCGGCGAGCCTGGTCAACGCCTGGGATCCCGACCTCTTCATCGACCTGCACACCACCGACGGCAGCTACCACGGCTACGTCCTGACCTACGATGCCGGGCTCAATCCCAATGCCTCTCCGGCCAACGACTATGTCCGGGACAGGTTCCTGCCCGAAGTACGGCTGCGGATGCGCGCCCGCCACCGGCAGGAGGTGTTCTCCTACGGGAATTTCCGTAATGCCGACCCCGATTCCCTGGTGCAGGGCTGGGAGACCTACGATCCCCGGCCGCGCTTCGGCACCAACTGGATCGGTCTCCGCGGTCGCATGGCGATTCTGAGCGAAGCCTATTCTCACGCCGATTTCAAGACCCGGATCGACGCCACCTACAACTTCGTCGTGGAAATCCTCCGCCTGGCCGCCGCCGAGAGGGCGACGATCAAGTCGCTCAATCTGGCGTCGAGCCGCTACCGGCCGGATTCGGTGGCGTTGCGGTCCACCTTTGCCGCGCCGACCCCGATGGACGTGATTGCCGAGCTCACCGAGAAGGCCGACGAGGGCAGCGGTCCCTTTTCCCGGCGGCGTCAGACCGGCGTCTTCAAGACGATCCGGATGCCGGTGTTCGATCGGTTCGAGGCCACCCGGAAGGAGGCGATCCCGGCGGCGTACCTGCTGGGGCCCCAGTACTCCGACATCGCCGCGCTGCTCCGGGCCCAGGGCATCGAGGTTCGCCGGATCGGCGGCGCATGGTCCGGCAATGTCGAGGTCTTTCCGGTGGACAGCCTGATCGTCGAGCCGCTGTTCGAAGGCCACCGCACCATCCGGACGGAAGGGAAGTGGACCGCGGGCGTTTCGATGGCCGGTCCGGGGTGGTACGTGGTCAATACCGACCAGCCGCTTGGCCTCCTGGCCGCCTACCTGCTCGAGCCGGCCTCCGAAGACGGGCTGGTGACCTGGAACTTCTTCGACCGCGCCCTCCGGCGCGGGCAGCCGGCGCCGGTCGTCCGGGTGCGCGCGCCGCTGAACCTGCCCAGCGAAATGCTTCCCTAACCCGCGCATGGGTCCGACCCGCCGCCGTTTTCTCCTCGGAGCCGCCGCGCTCCTTCCGCTGCCGTTCGTGGCGCGCCGGTTCCACCGGCTCGCGGTGGAATCCCTGGATCCGGCCCTGCTTCGCGCCCTGGCGGCGGCGATCCTGCCCTCGGAGCTGGGGCCCAGCGGCACCGAGCGCGCGGTGGCGGAATTCGAGCGGTGGCTGGCCGGATACCGGGAGGGCGCGGAGATCCTCCATGGCTACGGCACCGGGGAAATCCGCCACGCCGGTCCCAGCCCCGCGCTCAAGTGGTCGGCCCAGCTGGCCGAGCTCGATGTCTCGGCCCGCAAGACCCGCGGGGCGGCCTTCGCGACCCTCGCGCGGCCCGAACGGGAGGAGCTGGTGCGGGCGGCCCTCGGCGGCGTTTCCGCGGGCGGACTGCCCGAGATCGATCGGGCCCAGCACATCGCGCTGGGACTGCTGGCGCATTTCTATTCGTCAGCCTCCGCCCAGGACCTCTGCTACAAGGCCCGGATCGGGAAAGGCACCTGCCGCCCCCTGGCCGACTCGCCGAAGCGCCCGCTCCCGCTCCAGCATCCCGGCTGACCGATGAGCCTCCTTGTGATCGAGAGCGACGTCTGCATCGTGGGGTCCGGCATCAGTGCCGCCATGATCGCGGAGAAGCTGGCCGGAGAACGGGACGCGACCATCGTCGTCGTCGAGGCGGGGGAGGAATCGGACCGCCTCACGGCCCGCCCGGCGTTGCGGCGCCGCTATGTGGACTACGGGGAAAGCCCCTGGAGCAGGGATCATCTCGACGGCTACGAGGTGGACGGCATCCAGTCGCGCTCGATGCAGGTGGGCGGGCTCGCGATGCACTGGGGAGGCGTGACCCCGCGGTTCAGCCCCGAGGACTTCACGGTGCGCTCGCTCTACGGCGTGGGCACCGACTGGCCGATTTCCTACGAGGATCTCGACCCCTGGTACCAGGAAGCCGAGGAACGGCTCGGCGTCGCGGGCGAGCAGGGGCCGCCCGAGCTGGATCCGAGAGGCCGTCCGTTCCCTCAGGCGCCGCTGCCCCTCACCTATAACCTGAAGCTGTTGCAGGAATGGGCCGCCAAGGCGGGCATCCCGATGTGGAGCCAGCCCTCCGCCAAGAATTCCCGGCCGTACCACGGGCGCCCCGCCTGCTGCCGCAACGACACCTGCTTCCCGGTCTGCCCCATCGGCGCCAAGTACTCGCCGGATTTCACCTGGGACGCACTGCGGAAGGTGGGCAAGGTGCGGCTGGTTCCGCGCACCGTGGTTCGCCGGCTTCACACCGAAGGTCCCGGGGGAAGGGTGACCCGCGCCACCGCCCTCGACCGGGCGAGCGGGCAGGAAGTCGAGCTCCGGGCCGGGACCTTCGTCGTCGCGGGCGGCTACGTCTGGAGCAGCCACCTGCTGCTGAGCTCCGCGGACGCGAGCCATCCCGACGGGCTGGCGAATCGCTCCGGACTGGTGGGCAAGTACCTGACCGGGCACCGCAACGTGAACGGCTACGTGAGTCTTCCGCTCGAGCTGTTCCCCGGGATGAACGAGCAGCACAGCCTGGTCACCAAGAAGTTCATGCGGGTGCCGCGGAGCGATCGTTACCTCCGCCACGACCTGCGGGTCTGGGAGTCGTCGGTCGGCCGGGACCCTCGCCTGGCGGACCAGAACGGACGCCTGCTCCTCGGAGACGCTCTGCTGGCCGATTGGCGCCGCCGGGCCGCCACGGGCACCGCGCGAGTGCGGGCCTACTACGACGTCATTCCCGATCGCGAGAGCGCGCTTACGCTCGACTCCTCCCGGAAGACGCCGTGGGGCGACCCGCTTCCCCGGCTCGCCTTCCGCGACGCGCCGGAATCGGCGTCGCTGCGCGAAGGGAGCGAGGCCGCGATCCGGGCGCTGTTTCGCGAGATGGCTCGCGCCGGTGGCGGCGAGCTGCTCTCGGCGCGGAGCGATCCGTTCCAGGACCACCCGGGCGGCGGCTGCCGCATGGGCAGCGATCCCGCCACCAGCGTCACCGATCCATGGGGGCGCGCCCACGACCACGAGAATCTCTTCGTCGCCGGCGCGCCCACCAGCGTGTCGGGAGGGTGCGCCAACGGGACACTGACGTTCTGTGCCCTGTCGCTCCGCACGGCTTCGGAAATCGGCAAGGGTTTACCGGCGCGCTCATAGGTCCGGACGAGGACGCGCAGCGTCCGAAGCATTCTCACCCAAGAAGGCTCCCATGCCCCGTGTCATCGCCCTCACGGTCCTCACCGTTCTTGCCGTGCCCGCCCTCCTTCATGCCCAGGACCGGCCGATCACCATCCGCGCCGCGCGGCTGCTCGATGGCCGGGGCGGGGCGATGCCGAACCCGCTGGTGACGGTGTCCGGGGGCCGGATCGTCAAGGTGTCCGCTGCGACCCCGGGCGTCCGTGCCACGTATGACCTCGGCGGGCTCACGCTGTTGCCGGGGCTGATCGACGTGCATGACCATATGGCCTGGCACTTCACGTCCGCCGGCCGGTTGCATACCGGCAACGATGCCGAGACCGCCGCCCAGGGCGCCCTGGCCATGGCGGCCAATGCCCTCGCGACCCTGAATGCCGGGTTCACGACGGTGCAGGAGCTGGGCAACGATTCGGACGCGGATCTCCGGGACGCGATCGCAGCTGGCCGGCTGGCGGGGCCGCGGATGCTGACCTCGCTCGATCCGATCTCGGACCAGCGGCTCAGCGCCGATTCGCTCCGTCAGCTGGTGCGAAGTCGCAAGGCCGCGGGCGCCGATCTCATCAAGATCTTCGCCTCGAAGAGCATTCGCGAGGGCGGCGCCCAGACCATGTCCGACGCGCAGCTCGAGGCGCTGTGCGGGGAGGCGAAGGCGCTGGGCCTCCGTACGGTGGTCCATGCCCATAGCGCCGAGAGCATGCGGGCGTCGGCGCTGGCGGGATGCTCCCAGGTGGAGCATGGGGTGTTTGCCACGCCGGACGTGCTGGCGCTGCTCAGCCAGCGGGGCACGTATTACGACCCGCAATGCTCCCTGGTGTTCCGTAATTATCTCGACAACCGCCCGAAATTCGAGGGGATCGGCAACTACAACGAGGAGGGCTTCGCGGCGATGGAGCGGGCCATTCCGCTGGCGCGGGCGGCGTTCAAGCTGGCGCTCGCGACCCCCGGGCTCAAGGTAGTGTTCGGGACCGACGCGGTGGCCGGCTCGCACGGCCGGAACGCCGAGGACCTGGTCTGCCGGGTGCAGGAGGGCGGGCAGGCCCCGATGGCGGCGGTGGTCTCCGCGACGTCGCTCAACGCGCGGTCGCTGGGCCTGGGCCAGCGGCTGGGAGCCATCGCCGCCGGCCTCGACGCGGATCTCATCGCGGTGTCCGGCGACCCCTCTTCTGACATCACCGCGCTCCGCCGGGTCCGGTTCGTGATGAAGGGCGGCAGGGTCCACCGCTACGACGCGGGCGACGCGGCGGCCGCGCCGTCGGTGGAGTGGAGGACCTACGGCGGCGATCCCGGCGCCATGAAATTCTCGGCCCTGGCGCAGATCACCCGCGACAACGTGCGCCTGCTCCGGAGCGCCTGGGAGTGGCGCACCGGGGAACGGCGGGATTCCGCGTCCCGCGCGCATCCCGGCCTCTTCGAGGCGACCCCGCTGATGATTGGCGACACCCTGTTTCTCTCCACTCCCTACAATCAGGTCGTGGCGCTCGATGGCTCGACCGGGAGGGAGCTTTGGCGCTACGACCCGCGGGCCTATGACGCCGGTCAGCCCCCCAACGGAATGGGATTCGTCCACCGGGGTGTGGCGGCATGGAGCGACGGCAAGAGCCGGCGGATCTTTCTCAATTCCCGCTGGCGGCTGATCGCGCTCGACGCCGGAACCGGAAAGCCGATTCCCTCCTTCGGAGCCGGCGGGGAAATCGACCTCACCGCCGACCTGATTCATCCCACCAACCGGCTCCACTACACCAATACGTCGCCTCCGGTCGTCTGGCGGGATCTGGTCATCCTGGGTAACGGCGTCGCCGACCGGCTCACCTACCAGGGCGATCCACCCGGCGACGTCCAGGCGTTCGACGTCAGGACCGGCCAGCGGGTCTGGCGCTGGAGTCCGATCCCGCGCGAAGGCGAGTACGGTGCCGGGACCTGGGAGGCGGGCGCCTGGCGCCGGGTCGGGCACACCAACGTGTGGGCCCCGTTCACGGTGGATACGGCCCGCGGCATGGTATTTCTGCCGGTCAGCACACCGAGCAACGACTACTACGGCGGCGCGCGCACCGGCGACAATCTCTTCGCGGAGTCGGTCGTCGCGCTGGACGCCCGGACCGGCCGGAGGCTATGGCACTTCCAGACGGTGCATCACGGGCTGTGGGACTACGACCCTCCGGCTCCGCCGCTCCTCGCCACGGTGTACCGGGCCGGCCGGCCGGCGGACCTCGTCGCCATGCCCGGCAAGACCGGGTTCCTGTACGTGTTCGACCGGGTGACCGGGAAACCGGTCTGGCCGATCGAAGAGCACCCGGTGCCCGCGAGCGACGTCCCCGGCGAGCATGCCGCCGGCACCCAACCGGTTCCGACCTGGCCCAAGCCGTTCAGCCGGCAGGGAATCACCGAGGCGGATCTTCTCGATTACACGCCCGAGCTCAAGGCCATGGCGCTGGCGGCTGTGGCCGGCCACCGCATGGGCCCCCTCTTCACGCCCCCGTCCCTCGAAGGGACGATTGCGCTGCCCGGCGTGATCGGCGGGTCGGGGTGGGGCGGGGGAGCGTTCGACCCGCTGACGGGGATCTTCTACGTCAAGGGGAACAATTCCCCCGCGCTGCTCAAGTTGGCTCGCCCCGCCCGCTCCGAGACCAACGATGCGGACTACTCGATGGCATCGGGAGCCACGCTGGGGATCAGCTCCTCGCCGGGGGACCGGGCCGAGCCCGAAGTGGAGGGCACGGTCCCCATTATCAAGCCACCCTACGGAACCCTCACCGCGATCGACCTGGCCAGCGGAGCCCAGCTCTGGCAAGTGACCATGGGGGACTGGCCCCGGATCCGGAACCACCCCCTGTTCAAGGGACTCGGTCTCCCGCCGGTCGGGGTAGTCGGCTCCCCCGGGCCGATGGTGACCGCGGGGGGACTCGTCTTCGTCTCCGGCGGCGACGCGGCGCTCTATGCCTTCGATGCCGCCACCGGGCGCGAGCTGTGGCACGGGGAGCTGGGCCGCTTCGGGTATTCGGTGCCGATGACCTACCGGACCCGGGATGGCCGGCAATTCGTGGTCATCGCCAGCGGCGGGGATGGTGAGGACGGCGTTCTGAAGGCCTTCTCATTACCTTAAGGGCCTCGCGGGAAGTCCCGCTCGCCTTTGACCTCTACCCTCTCCGAACGCATGCTGACGCCCGGCGCCAAGGCCCCACCGTTTGCTCTCGCGTCAGACTCGGGCGAGACGATCAAGCTTTCCGACCTCAAGGGAAAGAAGGTCGTGCTGTATTTCTACCCCAAGGACGATACCACCGGCTGCACCGTCGAGGCCTGCGAGTTCCGCGACAGCTGGTCCGCGGTGCGGAAGGCTGGCGCCGTGGTGCTGGGAGTGTCTCCGGATGGCGTCGCGTCGCACCTCAAGTTCAAGCAGAAGTTCGGCCTGCCGTTTCCGCTGCTCGCCGACGAAGGCCACGCGGTGGCGGAGCGCTACGGCGTCTGGGGAGAGAAATCGATGTACGGGCGGAAGTACTTCGGCGTCAACCGCACCACGTTCCTGATCGACGCGGAAGGCAGGATCGCCAGGGTCTTCGAGAAGGTCAGGCCCAAGGGTCACGCGGCGGAAGTCCTGGAGGCGGTGCAATGAAGCTCCGAACCCTGCTCTCCAGCCTCGCCGTTGCCGGCTGCGCCCACGCGGTCGGCGGACCCGCGAGCAACGTATTTCATCAGCCCGAAGCGGGAGAGCACCACCTCCGGAACATCCGCCAGCTGACGTTCGGCGGCAACAACGCCGAATCGTATTTCTCCCGTTCCGGCAAGCAGCTGATTTTCCAGCGCCAGGAGAAGGTCGACGCGGGGTGCGACCAGGAATACCTGATGAACGTCGACGGCTCCGGGATACGGCGGATCTCCAATGGATGGGGCCGTACCACCTGCGGCTTCTTCTACGACGGGGACCGGAGGGTGCTCTATGCCTCCACCTTCGCGCACGACCATGCCTGTCCGCCCCCGCCCGACCGTTCGCAGGGCTATGTCTGGCCGCTCGGCAGCCTGGAAATCTACACCTCGAAGACGGACGGCTCCGATCTCCGGCCCCTGACCAGCAACGGCGCGTACAACGCGGAAGGCACCGTCTCTCCCGACGGCAAGACCATCATCTTCACCAGCACGAAGGACGGAGACATCGATCTGTACACGATGAACCTCGAGGGCGGGGACGTCCACCGGATCACCAGCCGGATGGGCTACGATGGCGGCGCGTTCTTCTCGCCGGACGGAAAGAAGATCGTGTGGCGCGCCGCATATCCCGCCACGACCGCCGACACCGCCGACTACCTGCGCCTGCTGCACAACCGCCTGGTCCGCCCGGCGCGGGTCGAGCTGTGGGTCGCCAATGCCGACGGCAGCGACGCGAAGCAGATCACCCATCTGGGCGGTGCGAATTTCGCGCCCTACTTTCACCCCGACGGAAAGCGGATCATCTTCTCCTCCAATTTCGAGAGCCCGAGGAGCGGTGCCTTCGACCTCTTCCTGATCAACGTGGACGGCACTGGTCTTGAGAAGGTCACTACTCATCCGGATTTCGACAGCTTCCCCATGTTCAGCCCGGACGGCAGGAAACTTGTCTGGGCGTCGAATCGTCATGGCAGGGAGAATGGCGAAACCGATCTCTTTATCGCGGACTGGGTTAACTGACGGTGAGCGGGAAGCGGTGAGCAGGAAGTGAGTGGGAATGTCCCCGCTCCCTGCGCCCCGCCTCTTGTTCACCTGAACCGGAAGGTGGCGAGGGCATGAAATCATTCGGCAAGTGGTTGTGGGACTGGGCCAAGTCGATCGCGGTCGCTTTGGTCGTCTGGTTCTTTCTGCGGACCTTTCTGGTGGAGGCGTTCCGGATCCCCTCGGGCAGCATGGAAAACACCCTGCTGGTCGGCGATTTCCTCTTCGTGAACAAGCTGCTGTACGGCGCCGAGGTGCCGCTCATACACAAGCGGCTTCCCGCGGTGAGGGAGCCGCGCCGGGGCGAGATCCTGGTCTTCGATTCCGTGGAGGAAGAGGGCCTCAAGGTCGTCAAGCGCCTCATCGGCGTTCCAGGCGACACTCTGTCGATGAAGGACGGACAGCTCTACCGGAACGGCAAGCCCGTCAGCGAGCCGTGGGTCATCCGGACCGATCCCAACTCCAGTGCCGATCCGCTGCAGCGGGAGCAGATGCGCCGCTGGCAGTCGTCGCACCTGGTCCGGGGAGTGAACCCCGACAGCTACCATCCCGACCTCAACAACTGGGGCCCCATCGTCGTGCCGCCCGACTCGTTCTTCATGATGGGAGACAACCGGGACGGGTCCTACGACGGCCGCTACTGGGGCTTCCTCCCGCGGGCCAACGTGCGGGGCCGGCCGCTGCTGGTGTACTACAGTTTTGACGGAAGCACCTACAAGCCTCTGCCCTTCTTCACCAATATCCGCTGGGGCAGAATCTTTACGGTGCCGCAATAGTTGGAAGAGGCTAAGAGGCTAGGAAGTCCTGCCGTTTCTTAGCCTCATAGCGTCCTAGCCTCTTAGCTTCTTGTGTGATCCAGATCACAATTCTCCACCTCCCTGTGGACCGGCATGGTATCTGCCCCTATCTTGGGGCCGAATCCTCCGAGGAGGACCCATGCAGCCGGTCCGGAAACTGTGCTTGGCGGGTTGGCTCGCGGTGGCTGCATGCGCCCAGCGGGTCCAGACGCCCCAGCCGAGCCCGATGGATCTGTCCGCGCTCGAGGCCCGCCGCGCCGCGCATCCTTCCGATCCGCGAACTCTCGCCGATGTCGGCGTCGCGTTCTATCGGGCCGGGGCATATGCGCGGTCCCGGGACGCGCTCAGCGCGGCGCTGGCCCTCGAGCCTCGTGATTTCAGGGCGGCGGTCCATCTTGGCCTGGCCGATGAAGGGCTGGGAGACTTCGACGCCGCGCTGGCTGCCTATCGCACTGCCGGTGAGCTCAAGGTCTCCCGTGCGGAGCGGCGTATTGTAGAGGAGCGACTGGTCTCCCTCACCCACCAGCGGCTGGCCTTGATGGCGCGCCGGGCCATCGCACAAGAACGCACCCTCGCGGCGGCGCCGCCGCTGCCCAATTCCATTGCCGTTCTGCCCTGGACCTACCTCGGCGCCAACCCCGACCTTCGGCCGCTCGAGCGGGGACTCGCCCACCTGTTTCTTACCGATCTGGCCAAGCTGCCGCGGTTCACGTTGCTGGAACGGGAGCGCACCCAGGCGCTCATCGACGAGCTGGCGCTGACTGCCTCGGCCCGCGTGGCTCCGGCCACGGCGGCTCGCTCCGGGATGCTGCTCGGCGCGGACCAGGTGCTCTCCGGGGTGTTCCGGGACACCGACGGCGGCGCGCTCCGCCTCGACGCGAACCTGGTCCGCGCGGCCACGGCTGAGGTTCGGGCCACCGGCGATGCCTCCGACCGGCTGGAGCAGCTCTTCGCCATGGAAAAGACGGTGCTCTTCGAACTGCTGGATCGGATGGCGGTTCCGCTTACCCCGGCGGAGCGCCGCGCACTTGCGGAGCGGCCCACCGCGGACATCCAGTCCTTCCTCGCATTCAGCCGTGGACTGGAGGCCGAGGACCGGGGAGACTTTCGATCGGCCACGGGATTCTTTGACCAGGCCGCGACGAGAGATCCCTCTTTCGTCGTGGCCCGACAGCGCGCCACGCGGAGCAGCCGCCTGGGCGTAGCCAGCCGGGTTACCGCCGCGCTGCTATCGGCTGTGGCCGAACGGCCCGGCAAGAGCGTTCGGGGAACTCAGCTCGCAGCGGCGCTGCAGAACATCGCCCCCAGCCTGGCGGGCCGGCTCAACCGGGCCAACCGGCCGACTGTGATTCGCTCCCGGCTTGCCGAAGCGCTCCGGCAGGATGATGCGAGCCGGATCGGCCTCACCAGCCAGGGCACCACGCTCATTCCGCGTCCATGATGCCTCACCGCACCGCGCGCGGGGTCCTGGCTGGGATGCTGTTGCTGTCCGCCGTCCCGGCCCGCGCCCAGACCCCGGCCGACCCGGAGGCCTACGCCGGAATGGAGGTGCGGACCCTGAATTTCGACCGTCTGGCCGGCGTGCAACGCCTGTCCCAGACCGTGGTGCCGTTCGGCGTGGTGGTGCCACTGGGGCGACTCACGCTCGACCTGGGGTCCTCCTGGGTGCACAGCCGAATGGTGCGTGGGGACGGCTCGTCCCATCCGGTGGATGCTTTTGCCGACAGTCAGATTCGCGGCAGCTATGTGTTCGGGCGTGACGCGGTGGTGGTTACCGTGCTGATGAACCTCCCGACCGGCCTCGAGAAGGCCTCGGCAGAGGACTACACCGTCATCGGAGCGATCTCGCCCAGCCTGCTGGGCTTTCCAGTGGCGGCGTACGCGAGCGGATTCTCGGTTACCTCCGGTCTCGCGGCCTCTGTGCCGGTGGGAGAGGAATGGAGTGTCGGGGTGGCCGGGAGCGTCCGGATGAGCAGGAGCTTCACGCCCTATGCCGATGCGGTGGGCCCGATCACCTACAAGCCCGGCGTCGAGGGGCGGGCCCGGGGGGCGCTCGATGGACTGATCGGCTCCTCGCGGCTGGCCCTTGGGTTCACCTACAGCACATTCGGCGACGATCACTTCGGCCAGACCTCGACCGCGCGCGGGGCGTACAGTCCCGGGCCACGCTGGCTCGCGGAAGCCATGCTGGTATCGCCGATCGGAGGCAGCACCCTCACCCTCTCGGTCTGGAACTTCCGCCGGATGGCCGGCGACACCACCGGCGTCTCGGCTGCGAACCGGGAAAACCTGGCGGCGGGCGAGATATCCCTGGCGATTCCCTTCACGGCATCGGTCTCGTTCGAGCCGATGCTGTCGGCCCGGGCGTCAAAGCCTGAGACAGGAAAGGGCCGGATGTTGGGGGGAGGTGGGGCCCTGCGTTTCCAGCTGGGGGAGTCGGCGTCGTTCGCAGCCTCGGCCCGGTACGACACCGGCTGGATCGAGGACAATTCGGCACGACGGAGCGATCTGCACGGAGGATATGTTTCGGTATTGTTTCGGGTATCCTTCTAGCAACTACTAGTTTGCTCTCACCAGTTTCTTGACGTGCTCGCACCCACTTTATACGTTGCGCCAGCCAATTCGGGCAACGGGTAGAGGCAACGGTGGCGACGGAACTTGGCGGGACGCAGATCACATCGCTCATGGAAGTGCTGCCGGGAATCGCCCAGGTTCTCCGCAGCCCCGTGGCCGACGCGATCGTCAATCTCATTCGGGCGGCCTGCCGGGTCCGGGAGTTCGACCTGGCGGACGCGGATGAGATGCTCAACTATGCCGTCCGCCGGAACCTCATGGCAGCGGACGAGCGGGAGCGGGTGCTGGCGGAGGCCCGTGCCATCGTGCAGAAGCGGGCGGAGCGGGCGGCCGAACGGGAGAAGCCCAAGAAGCCGGTTGCGGCCAAACCCAAGCCCAAGGCCAAGGTGGTGGCTGTCAAGTCGGCCAGGCCGGTACACCACGTGGCGCACCATGTCGCCCAGCATGCCAGGCCCAAGCCGGCGGCCAAGAGTGTGATGGCGGCCAAGCCACACGGCAAGCCGGCCAAGAAAAAGAAATAACCCCGCGGGGGGCTATTCGACCATCCGCCGCCGGACCATCAGTCCGGCTTTTTCTTTTTCGGTTCGGGTGCCTTCTGAAGCGAAGGGGGCGGGCCGAGGGCGTCGAGTAGCGGCCCGTCGGTCAGGGTTACCGCGGTCTCGAGAACCCCGCCCGCCTGATGCTGGATCAGGCGAAGCATTTGCCCCTTCCGGATCCATTCCCAGCTTTCAGACACCCGGTAGTCGATCTTGTGGTTTGGCGTGCCGAAGTCCTGAGTGAGGGCCCGGGCCCACTCGCGGGTGTCGCTCTCCTTGACGTTCGCGGTGAGCACGATCACCGCTGCGGTGTCCCGCACCGACGAGATCAGGAGCTTGAAGGGCGGGATCACATTTGGAAACGGCATGCCCCCGGTGCATTCCCGCAGCCTGGCGTCTGTGGTCGCCTTGCAGCTGAGCGACCCGCCGGCGGACGTGGCCAGCGCTCGTGCCTCGCTCATCGGCATATGGGCCCGGAAACCGACGAAGCCCAGGGGTGGAAGCTGCTGGATGGCCACGACGATGGGCGCGGGCGGGGACGGGGCTGGGACGAAGATCGGCATGGCGGAAGCTACCAGCGAAGACCGCCGGCGTGTAGGGAGACGACTCCCGCGCGCCGGCGGCTTTCCACCCGCAGTCGAATGCCGATCAGGCCTTCTTCACATTCGAGGCCTGCAGTCCTTTGGGTCCGTCGACGATCTCAAATTCAACCGCATCACCCTCGGCCAGGGACCGGAAGCCGTCCGCCATGATGGCGGTATGATGGACGAAGACATCCTTGCCGCCGTCCTGAGCGATGAACCCGAACCCCTTCGCGTCGTTGAACCACTTTACGGTGCCCTTCGCCATTGCCACGACCTCATGTGCTAGGAGCCTCTCGGCTCGGGGGAAACCGGCACGGCGGCGACGGGTGGGTGCCGCCGCGCCGGCCATGACTCTGAGAAGTTCCTCCCGCTTTCGGATTTGTCAATATCCAAGCTGGACCTTAAGCTTCGTTATCATGGCTACCCCTGGAACGCTGACCGTACGGACATTCCTCGACCGCACCGAGGGGCTGGCGCACCTGATTCTGCGCGCAGACCAGGCGCCCAGGCTGCTCGCGTTCGATGACGTGGCCGGCTGTCCGGTGGAGACCGCGCTGGCCGCGCTGGAATGGACCGCCGCCGTCGGACTCCTGCCCGATGACGATCTGCTGCACGCCGCGCGGCTCACCAGTGAAACCGCGGCCGCGGTGGTCGAGCGCAAGCTGGCCGATGGGGGCAGGCAATTCGTCTACCTGGGCCCCCGCCTCGATGCGCCGCCGATGGACGTCTTCGAGGGGCGGGTACTGTTCGACGAGCCCGGCGTGAAGGCAGTGGAGTTTTCCCAGCGCGCCCACGCGCTGGCGCATTTTCTCCGGGCCACCTCGGGCAACGGCGCGCTGATGGCACTGCTGGGCCGCCGAGCGCCCGAGATTCGGCACCTGCGCCGGTGGTTCCGCCCCATCGTTCAGGCTCTGGGCTCGGAGCATCTGCTCATCGGGGGCTGGTTCGCTGCCAGCTCGGCGGGCGCGCTCTTCGGTGGTACCGAGGTGGAGCCGACCTATCGCTACATCGAGGTAGGGATGGAGTCGTAGCTTCCGTGTGCGGATGTTGATCCACATTTCCACAGCGTGTGTCGGGACTGCATTGAGGGCTGAAACTACACGACTTGGCGCTCCACATATTGCCCACCGCAGGCGACGTAACCCGAAGAAAATCAGGCACTTGCGCGGTTTGGCCCGGATCCTATCTTGGGGGTGCGCCGGTTGAGAAGGCTTCCCTCAGAGGCTTTTGGAGAACGGCGACAGTTCGGGCGGTTCGGCAGGGGAGGTGACTTGGGCGCTCGCTCGTCCGGGGCATCGTTGAACCTGGTGATCACCCGGCCCGAACAGGTAGAGCCAGTCGCGTGTTCTACCCGCTCCGACGTAGCGCCTCGGAGTGCAGTGCGAAGGGTCGGTCCGCGACCCGATCCGACTCGCAGCGCTGGCGTGAACGAACCAGGTGGGATGGCCATCCGGCCTGGGAATCAACACTGGGGCCTTCCAATCGCCCTACCGATAGGCGGATCAGCCAACGGTGGCGAGGAAGAGAAGAACGGCGGCGAGAGCTCCGACTCCAGCCGGTTTACGCGTGGGACGGCCGTGACAGCGAAAGCTGTGCGGCCGTTCCTTTTTCAGGGGGGCAGGGGATCATGCACGGGGGCTCTCGGAAGCCCCTAATTCGGCGGATGCCGACTCCGGAAGCCTGCCCCAATCACTGCTGCCCCGATACACCCGCCGACGATCCACCTGCCACAGCGCGGAAGAGCTCACCTGGCCCCCCGGGGCGAAGTTCTGGGCGCGCCTGATGGCCTGAGCCATGCTCGCCGTGCCGGCGCTGGCGTTGTCGGCGTGGTGAAGGACCTCTGCTTCGAGGGTGAGCGGCGGTACCGGAGCGCCGAACTCCCGCCTTCCATGATGCGACAGCACCAGGTGAATCAGGATCGAGAGTTCCCGATCGGTGCAGGGCGGAGTTGGGCAGGCCCGAACCGCCCGGTCGAGCATCATTGCGCCGAGAACCACGTGGCCGTGGAGTGCGTTCAGGTCGGTGGGTTCGAAGGAAGCCTCCCACCGATAGGCCTCCAGCTTTCCGATGTCGTGGAGCAGGGCCCCGGTGACAACCAGATCTACGTCCGCCCCGGCCGACTTGGCGATGGCCACGGCGATGGCAGCCACTTCGCTGGTGTGTTTGAGAAGGCCCCCGATTTCGCCATGATGGCCCCCGGCACTGGCGGGACACTCCTGGTAGCGCCGCCGAAAGTCTGGATCCTGGTAGAAGAGGTCGAGGACGGCCCGCAGCCGGGGCCCCCTGATGTCGTTCCTGAGCCGATCCAGGCAGGCCCAATAGGGTTCGACGCTGCCCACTGAAGGGAGCAACCGGGACGTCTCGACAGCACCCTTCGGGAGCACCCGGATCGAGGTGACCTTGAGCTGGGGCCTCTCGCGATAGGTGACGACTTCTCCGGTGACCTGGACTACGGCGCGTCGGCCAATTCCGGCGATCCTGGGCTCGTCCTCGGCCCAAAAGGGTGCGGTTGAGATGGACCCTGTGGAGTTCCCTAATGTTAAGACCGTGTGCGGATGGTCTCCCGTGCGCGTCTCCACTTCCAGCACGAGGAATGAATCCTGGACCCGGTCACCGGGAATCAGCCGGGAAAGGTCTGGGGGAAATGTCATAACCGGTAGGTAAGGGCGGTTGGAGCCAGCACTTGGGACATTTGGACTCCACCCATCGAACCTGCTCGGCTCGTCGGCAAGCATCTATCAGGGAGCTACGGAGGGGACCCATGATTGACAACGTAAATCGACCGGTTCTGGTGGTGAGCAACAATCCTTCTCGGGCCGAGCGCGTGGCCGAGTGCCTGCGGAAGGAGGGGGGAACGACCACGATCGAGACGCGGGGAGCCGACGCGGCCGCCTTGATCGGTGAAGGCGGCGATGCGGCGGCCGGCCTCCTGGTGCTCGACCTCTCGCTGCCCGAGCTCGATCGGCAGCGACTGCGGGAGGCCATGGGGGAGCATGCGGCTCCGCCCGAGCCACTCGAGGCAGTCGAGCGGAGACAGATTGCCGCGATGCTGCAATACACCGCGGGCAACCGGAGGAAGGCCGCCCAGATGCTGGGACTGGCCCGTTCCACGCTGCTGGCGAAGATCCGCCGCTACGAGCTCGAAACCCCGGTTGATGTTGCTGTATAGGGTACGCCTCTCGGCGTACCTTCTCCTGGCGGTGGGAGCCCAAACGCCGCTTGCGGCTCAACGACCCTGGCTCAGCGCCGGAGTCCGGCGTGCTACGCTCAGCTTCGACGGGAAATCGACACTGGGCGACTTTACGGGCATTACCTCGGATGTACGGGGCCAGATGGTCGGTGGCGCGAGCCTGGCCGAGGTGAGGGGATGGGTCGAGGCACCGGTCAAAACGCTCCTGACCGGTAACGACCGCCGCGACCGCGACCTGGTAAAGACGATGGAAGCCGAGCTGTATCCCAACATCCGGTTCGAGCTGGTCGGGGTGGCGGTTGAGTGGGAACGGGGGGACAGCACGGGCGTGGTGCTGGACGGGAACTTCGTCATTCACGGCGTGGCTCGCCCCGAGAAGGTGAAAGGCACCGTGGTGCGGGGCAGCGACGGCGTTCATTTGACCGCGAGCCTTCCGATGAACCTGCACGACTACAAGATCGACAAGCTCACCCGATTCCTGGTTCTGAAGATGGATCCGGATATCGTGGTGCACGTCGATGTTCTCTTCTAGGGCAACACCCGCACCCTACCAAGCCTCGAGATGACCACCTGTCTGCTGGCGTTGCCCCGCCCCAGGATGTGGGTGGTATTGGCAAACCCCATGGCGGCACCGTAGGGGGCGAAGATCGTGGTATGCGGCGCCCCCTGGATCGATACCCCCGCCAGACCCGGACCGGGCGCCAGCCACGCCAGGATAGTGTCCGGCGCGCCGGCGCCGCTCACCGTCCAGATGGCCAATGAGTCGGTGGTGACCCGGAGCAGGGCGATCCGATGCTGGACCCGGGCGGTAAGCCAGGCGGAGCGATAAGCGACCAGAAGCCGCCCGGCCTCGTGCTCCACGGCGAGCCGGTCCGCCAGGGAGCCGGCGCCCGGCACCACGATCCCAGCCAGCAGGCCGACGATGACCAGGGCCACCAGGAGCTCGACCAGGGTAACGCCGCGTCGCATGGATCGATGTTAACGGCCCCGAGCGGCACACCCGCACCATTTCGACGCCTTCGTCATCCATTCGACGCCTTAACCTTTCCCGACCGCCCTTTCCCAGCCTCCGGTTGCGTCCGCGAGCCGGCGTCCACATTCTTTCTCCCGCTTTGGTGAACGGGCCGGCGCCGCCGGACCGCTTCTTCCCGCTCCGGAGGGACGCATGGGCCTGGTGATTATTCTGGTCGTCGCGGTGATCGTCGGGTTGTGGGTGATGGGCGCCTACAATTCGCTGGTCATGCTCAAGAACCAGGTGATCAATGCCTGGAAGCAGATCGACGTCCAGCTCAAGCGGCGTCACGACCTGATCCCCAATCTGGTGAACACGGTGAAGGGGGCGATGGAGTTCGAGCGGGGCACGCTCGAGGCCGTCATCTCGGCGCGGAACAAGGCGGTCTCGGCGCAGGGCGTGGCGGGGACGGCGAAGGCCGAGGGTGAGCTGACCCAGGCCCTGGGGCGACTCTTCGCGCTGACGGAGAACTATCCCGACCTCAAGAGCTCGGCCAACGTGCTGCAGCTCCAGGAGGAGCTGACCAGCACCGAAAACAAGATCGGCTTCGCGCGCCAGCTGTACAACGACGTGGCGACCCAGTACAACACCAGGCAGATGCAGTTCCCGACCAATCTGGTTGCCGGCCTGGCCAAGGCCTCACCCGCCGAGCTGTGGGAAATCGAGGACGCGGCGGAGCGCGCGGTGCCGAACGTCGACCTGTCGTTCAACAAGCCCCCGGCGTGAGCGAGAGCGACCAGAACCTCTTCGCCCAGCAGGAGTCGAACAAGCGGAAGTCGGCCTGGCTGGTCGTTGGGTTCCTGTTGTTCTTTGCCTGGATCGGGTTCGGCGGGGATCTCGCGCTCTATCTCCAGACCCGGGATCTTCCGCCGGAGCGCTACCACCATCTGATCCCGTTCATCGGGCTGATCGCCTGCACCATCTCGGGGGCGATCGCCTGGTACGCCTGGCGGAGCGGGGCGGGCCGGGTCCTGGCCGCCACGGGGGCCAGGGAGCTGACCGAGGCGAACACGCCGGAGCTTCAGCGGCTGGACAACGTGGTCGAGGAAATGGCGATCGCGGCCGGCCTTCCCAAGCCCAAGATCTGGGTCATCCCCGACCAGGACCCCAACGCGTTCGCCACCGGCCGGGACCCCCTGACCGCACACATCGCCGTCACCGAGGGACTGCTCGCCGCCCTCGACCGCGACGAGCTCCAGGCGGTCGTCGCGCACGAGATGTCGCACATTCGCAATTACGACATCCGGCTCATGACGCTCCTCGCCGCGATGGTGGGGGTCGTGGCCCTGATGTCCGACGTCATGCGCCAGTTCCTGCGCGGGGGCGGCGGGCGTCTCGGGGGAAGGGGCGGAAAGAAGGGCAATCCGCTCGCGTTGGTGGTGCTCGCGGCATGGCTCATTTCGCTGGTCCTGGCTCCGATCGTCTCCTCGCTGCTTTCGATGGCCGTGAGCCGGAAGCGGGAGTATCTCGCGGACGCCACCGGCGCCCAGCTCACCCGCAATCCGCTGGCGCTGGCGCGGGCCCTGGAAAAGATCGATGGGGCTTCCGGGGCGACCCGGGCCATCGCCCGGGGGGCCGCGCATCTCTGCATCATCGATCCGGCCGAACGGGAGATCGCGGAGCACGAGGGATTCATGGGGGATCTCTTCGCCTCGCATCCGCCGATGCGGCTCCGGCTGGTCCGCCTGCGCGGGATGGGCTACGCGGCCGAAAAGCAGGGTGGGGCGGTTCCGGGCTTGCCCGGATGAGCGGGAGGTCCAAGCGAAGCGCGGGAGCGGAGCGTTCTTACCGACCGCGCCCGGTGAGTGCACCCAGGACCTCGTCCCGAAACGCGGAAGCGTCGTAGGGAAGGGTCAGCACCAGGTCGGCGCCGGTGGCGCGGGCGGGCCCGGGGTCGCCGGGTACCAGGACCACCAGCGCATAGGACCGGTCGGCGTGGGGCAGGAAGCCGCGAAGCGGATCTGCGGCGTTTCCCGGGACCGAGAGCACCACCAGCGTGGTGTCCAGCCGCGCGGCTTCTTCCGCGGCCTCGGGAATGGTGGCCGCCCGCTCGACGTTGAACCCAGCATGGCGCAGCAGCAGCGCCGTGGCCCGGGCCAGCTCCTGGTCTGGAGCACAGAGCACCGCGCGGCCCCGCGCCACGGTCCGCGGCGCCTCCGAAGCCGCCAGGCTGATCATCTGGAGCCCGCTCAGATAGTCGGTGCTGTCGGCGCGCTGCAGGTCGCCTGCCTGCTTCACGATATCGCGCATCCGCAGCAGCGCCGCGCGCACCACCCCCATCGCCGTCGTGACCTCGGGGTCGGACGGGGTCCGCGCGAGGAGGAGCTCCACTTCGGCCAGGGCGCCCATGAGCGGATTATTGAGCTCGTGGTGCAGCGTGACGGTCATTTCGCCGATCGCGGCGAGGCGCTCGGCCCGCACCAGCTCCCGTTCCACTTCTACCTTGGTCGAGCGCAGCAGCCGGTTGCGCCGGACCCGCTCCACCAGACCGGGCAGGGCCTCGAGGAGCTGGGGGCCCTTGACCAGGTAGTCCTCGGCGCCGAGCCGGAGGGCCCTGGCGGCGAGCTCTTCGCTGCCCTCGCCGGTGACCATGATCACCGAGGGCGGGTCCGGCTGGGCCAGCAGGCGGGGGAGGAGATCGATGCCGGTGGTGTCGGGGAGCTGATTGTCGAGCAGAACCACGTCGCTGCCGGCGGCGGGACCGAGGGCCTCCAGGCCGCTCTCGACCACGGTGATGTCCTGATAGCCTTCGTTTTCGAGGATGGCCCGGAGCATCGAGACCATCGCGCTGTCGTCCTCGACTACCAGCAGCTTGAGCGAACGGCGTTCAACCACGCGAATCGTCGAGGAAGACCAGCGCCTCGCGCCGGGCGACGACGGCTTGCAGGGCGCGATGGACTTCCGGATCCACCACCGTCCCGATGAGGTCTCGGAGCCGCTCCACGGCGAGCTCCGGGGTCATTTTTTCCTGGTAGGGTCTCGAGGTGGTGAGGGCGTCGTAAATCTCCACCGCGCCGATTATCCGGGCGCCGAGCGGGATTTGGTCGGTGGCCAGTCCGTCGGGATAGCCGCGGCCGTCCCAGCGCTCGTGGTGGCTCCGCACGTACTCGATGACGTGGCCGAGATGGGTGAGCGGGGCCAGGATGTCCGACCCGGTGACCGGGTGGAGCTTGACGTGCTCGAACTCCTCATCGGTCAGGGGGCCCTGCTTGTTCAGGATTTCTTCCCGGATACCGATCTTGCCGATGTCGTGGAGCCGGCCGCCGGTCCGGATCGACTCCACCTGCTCGTCGGGCAGGCCGAGCTCTCCGGCCACCATCGCGGAAAAATCCGCCACCCGGGCGCTGTGGCCCCGGAGATAGGGGTCCTTGGCCTCGAGGGCGTTCACCAGCGCTTCCAGGGTGGCCACCGAGATCCGCTCCAGGTTGGCCCGCTCGATGCGGAGCTCCGCGGTCCGGAGCGCCACTTCTTCCTTGAGCCAGTGGTTGATCTTGGCGCTCTCCATCTGGGTGTCGCGGCGGCGGAGGGCGCGCTGGATGGCGCGGGCGAGGTCGGCCAGGTCGACCGGCTTGGTCAGGTAGTCCATCGCGCCGCGCTGCATGCAGAGCGTAGCGCTGGCGGCGTCGTTGACCGCCGTGAGCATCAGAATGGCGGCGTTGGGCTCGAGCTCCAGGAGCTTGGGCACCAGGTCGACGCCGTTGGCGTCGGGAAGCCGCACGTCCAGCAACAGGCAAGCCAGCTTGTGGCGGCGCACCGCCTCGATGGCCTCCTCCCCCGTGCTGGCGGTGATGACGTCGTAGCCCTGGCCCGTGAGATAGCGCTTCAGGGCGTTACGAATCGCCTCCTCATCGTCGACGACGAGGAGGCCGGCGGGTGCGTCAGGGCGCGGTGGGGCGTCCAACGGCGCTCCGGGGTAAGGGGACCGTGGTGCGAGGTATGGAAGTTAAGCGGTGGTGGCCCGGAAGGGAGTCTCCCTAGCCTACGAACTCCACCCTAACCCGTTCGGGGATGATCCCTGCTTCATGGGCCCGGTCCAGCAGCAGCTGAACCGCCGCGCGTCCCCGGGGACCGTAGTCCACGGTCCACTGATTCACGTACATCCCCACGAACCGGTCGGTCTTTTCCTCGCCGATGCCGCGGTTGTACCGGCTGGCATGGGCCAGGGCCGGGGCCCGGTTCGCCAGGCCGTACTCGATGCTGGCCCGGAGGTCCCTCGCCACCTGCGCGGTGACCTCGGTTCCCAGGTCCCGCCGGACCACGTTGCCACCCAGCGGCAGCGGGAGCCCGGTCTCTTCCAGCCACCAGGCGCCCAAGTCCTGCCAGAGGTGAAAACCATCATCCACGTAGGTGAGCTGGCCCTCGTGAATCAGCAGTCCCACGTCGGCCTTCCCCGCTTTGACCGCGTCGCCGATCCGGTCGAACGGCATGACGACCGCCTCGATGTCCGGCTGGTAGAGGCGGAGGGCCAGGTAGGCGGTGGTGCGGAGCCCCGGCACCGCGACCCGAAGCCCCTTGAGGGCCGACCGGGGGTCCGCCGTCCGCGGGCGGGTGGACACCAGTCGCGGGCCGTATCCGTCGCCCATGGAGGACCCGCTGGCCAAGAGGGCATAGCGGTCCGCCAGGTAGGCGTAGGCGTGAATCGAGACCGCTGAAACCTCGAGCTCGCCGGCCAGGGCCCGCTGGTTCAGGGATTCGATATCGGAGAGCTCGTGCACGTAGCGAAGGTCGCCGGTGTCGAGCTTGTTCTCCGCCAGAGCGTAGAACATGAACGCATCGTCGGAGTCGGGGGAGTGTCCGACGTGGATGGTCCGAGGCATGGTCACTGTCCCAGGCTCGCCTTGGCCCGGGTTCTGAAGTCGTCGAGAACGGGCCGGTGCTCCTGGTACTCCACGCGGCCGGCTTTGATCTCGCGATCGTAGTGGTCGAGGAACTCGCGATAGCTCTTGCTGAGCAGCGCCGTGTCGTTTTTCCGGTCGGCGGTTTCGCCCCGGACGACGTCGGCGAACAGGTGTCCCGGCGCATCGGCCTGGATGGTGTCCGCGAGCGCCAGCGCGCCGGGGAAATCGCCCAGGGTCAGATGGAGCATCGCGGAGTGGTAGCGGGCGTCGGCGTTCACGGTATCGAGCAGGTCGTAGGCGCCGAGGGCCATCGGTGCGAACTGCGCCACGGTCTGGGTATCGCCCTTCTCCGCCGCCTGCATGATGCGGTCGTAGAGCTTGTCGAATCGCTCCCGCGGCGTCATGGAGCTGATGTCGGGCGCCGGGCCGGCGGGGGAGCCGGCGTCGCGGCCGGCGTCGATGTTGCCGGCGTTGCCCATGTCCGGCACGGTGGGCCGGGCTCCGCCGAGCTTCCACACCATGAGCAGCAGCGCCAGGCCCACTGCGGCCGCCGCGATGATCCAGGCGGTCCGCTCCCGACCGGCGG
Source organism: Gemmatimonadota bacterium (assembly GCA_041486305.1). GTDB lineage: Bacteria > Gemmatimonadota > Gemmatimonadetes > Gemmatimonadales > GWC2-71-9 > JABFSM01. The sequence goes on along the minus strand of JBGPLG010000011.1, from coordinate 41,289 downwards.
TCATGGCGCCGGGGCGCGTTGCGGCGCCGCAGCGATGGCAGAACCGGGCCCCGGGCGAGAGCGATGCCTGGCAGGCGGCGCAGGTGCGGCTGTCGGCCGGCGCGCCGCATCGGGAACAGAAGCGGCCGGTCAGCGGGGAGCCGCAGGCGGCGCAAACCGGCGGCTGCGGCGTAGGTTCCGGCGGGGTGGAGGTCATGGGAATCCAAAGTTAGCGGGACATCGGACCTTTCGCCCCCTTTCCTAGAGGGTGTCCGGGCCTTACTCATTACAGGGATGACCTCATCACCGATCGAACTGCCGGACCATCCGGGGGCCCGCCATCTGGGTGACCTGGCCCGCGGAGGCACGCTCTGGCGAGTCTACCTCGAAGCAGCCCCGGGCACACCGCCGGTGCGGGGGCGGGTGCACTTCGTCTCCAGCGAGGCCACCCGCTCGACCGGATGGATCTTCGTCGAGACCTCGGAGCAGGAGCTGGTCCGCCGCTTCCACGACTTCAGCGCGGTCGAGCTCTGGAAGCTGCTCGAGAGCCTCGGCTAGGTTACGGGGCCCCGGGAGCTGCGCAGTGACTCTCCGGGCCGCGGTGGTGGCCATCGCCGCGGCCCTGCCGGCCGCCGTGTCGGGCCAGGGGGTGTCTGACCGCGACACTGCGTCGGTGGTTCGCGCCATCGAGATCCGCCGCTACGATATCTTCGCCCCTTCCGAAGCCACCACGTTCTATGCCCGGGCCGCGAACGGCCTTCACATCACCACCCGCCCGCGCGTGGTGCGCCGCGAACTACTGTTTCGCACCGGGGAGCCCTACGACTCGGCCCGGGTCGCCGAGACGGCCCGGAATCTCCGGTCCCTGGGGATCTTTCGGCTGGTGGCCATCGACACGGTCCGCACCGACACGGGCCTGGTAGTGCGGATTACCTCGGGCGACGGGTGGAGCACCCGCCCGCTCTTCAATATCCAGAGCACCGGCGGGACCTTCACGCCCACGGTCGGTGTCGAGGAACTCAACTTCCTCGGGACCGCCACCCTCGCCAGCATCCGGTACAAGAGCGACCCCGACCGCTCGACTATTACGACCGTCTTCCGGCAGCCGCGCCTGTTTGCCGGGCGGGTAGGAGTCACGTTTCTCTACGCCCACTTGAGCGACGGCGACATCGGTCAGGCGCAGCTTTCCAGGCCGTTCTTCTCGCTCTCCGGCCGCTCCAGCTGGCAGCTAGGGGGCGATGTCCGGAACCACCGGGTGCTGCGGTTCTTTGACGGAAGCGACAAGGCCCACGACGAGCTGCGACACCGGGCCTCGCTCGGATACGCCGCCGTGGCCTGGGCGTTCCACGCGAGCCCACGTGGCTACCTCCGGCTCGGTATCAACGGCCAGATCCGGCGGGAGGATTTTGCCGACGAAGCGCGAGCCGATACCATCGGGAAGACCATCACGGGCGCGGGCGGCGTCTTCCTCCAATGGCGCCGAGCCCGGTTTCTGGTGTCCCGGGGACTCCAGGGATTTGCCCGGGAAGAGGACATCGACGTCAGCACCTCTCTGGGTGCGGGACTCATGGTGGCCCCCCGCGCCTTCGGCTACGATGACGATGGCCTGGCACCCTTTCTCTCGCTCCAGAGCGGGTTCGGCCGGCCCGGCTCCTTTGTCCAGCTCTCCGCTATCGCCGAGGGACGGTACACCAGCGCGGGGCTCGACTCGGGGGCGGTTCATCTGGCCGGCACCGCCTATTTTCAGCCCGGACCTCGGCATCTGGCCGTTCTCCACGGGTCGGTGGGGTGGATGGAGCGACCCGCTCCAGCCGCGGAGTTCGACCTGGGCGGGATACGCGGGGGCCCGCGGGGGTACCGGGACCATTTCTTTACCGGCGACCGGGCGTTCTTCGCCAGCGCCGAATACCGCTATACCGTCACCAACGACTTCCTCAAGCTGACCGCGATCGGGCTGGCCGGCTGGGCCGACTACGGCGGGGCATGGTATCACGGCGGCTCGCGACGAGCCGGGGGCAGCGTCGGAGCCGGGCTCCGCTTCGGCCCCACGCGCGCCACCGACATCCGGTCGTCGCGCGTCGACGTGGCATGCCGGAATCGTGAGGACGACGGCCGACTCCGGTGCCTTCTCGTGATCGGCCAGGGATTTGCCTTCTCGACCACCGGCAGACTGGATCGCTGAGCCGAGGTCCCGTACCTTCTCCCTCATGACCGACCCGGCCACCGCCCCCGAGCCTGCTCCCGCGCCCGCCGCCGTCGCGCCGCCCCACCGCCACTGGTGGACGCGCTGGAAAGTGATCGTGGCGGCGGTGGTGCTCTCGCCGTTGCTCCTGTTGTCCCTCTACACCTTCCTCACGCTGCACTGGAGCTACTCCGAGGGGCAACGCGCCGGGTACCTGCAGAAGTTTTCCAGGAAGGGATGGTTCTGCAAGACGTGGGAAGGTGAGCTGGCCGTGACGTCGGTACCCGGTGTGGCGCCGACGATCTGGAGTTTTTCCATCCGCGACGCCGCAACGGCGCGCCAGATGTACCTCGCTGCAGGCCGCCGGGTGGTGCTCTACTACCAGGAGCACCGCGGTGTACCGACCAGTTGCTTCGGAGACACCAACTACTTCGTGGACAGCCTCCATATCATGAAGTAGGGGGTCGCCTCGGCATGCCAATCAGGTTCCTCCACCTTCTCCTCGTCGTCGCCGCGGCGCCGGCCCTGGCCGGTAGCGCAGCGGCGCAGCCGCGCCGCTCGGTGATCGCCGGCGTGGTCGTCGCGACCAGTACCCTGGAGCCGATGTCGAAGGTGCGCGTCGCCCTGGTCGGTACCGGCCGCACGATGCTGACCGACAGCCTCGGCCGGTTCCGGTTCGACAGTCTGCGGGCCGCCACGTACCTGGTGCAGGTCAAGGGCGACAGCGATGAAACACCGCTCACCTCGGTGGAGGTCGGGGAACGCGAGCGGATCGATCTCATGGTGAAGCTGGGCAAGCGGGATCCCAACCAGCTCCCCGATCTGGTGACCACGGCCGAGGGCCCCCCGGCCGAGCCCCTCAAGCGGCTGCCGGTGGAATTCGTGGAACGGATGAAGCTGGGGATCGGGCAGTTCCTGACCGGGCCCGAGATCGAGGACCGCCATCCGCCTACGGTGGTGGACCTCTTCCGGACCTTCCGGGGGATGGAGGTTCGCTGCCGCAACGGCCTCTGCACGCCGCATGTGGTCCGGACCCCGCCGAGCTGCATGCCGAAGGTCTATGTCGACGGGGCGGCCGCCGACGCGGGAATACTCCGGGGAATCGACCCTGAGAATCTCCAGGCGGTGGAGGTTTACCTCGGCATTTCGCAGTACCCGACCGACTTCCCGATGAATCCGGCCGAGGCACGCTGCGGACTGATCGTGCTGTGGACCCGGTTCACCCCGGTCCGGAAGCGATGATCTCCGCTATCGACCTGTCCAGCTACTTCGGTCTGACGGCCATCACGCTGCTCACGCTGAACGTGCTGCTTGGGCTGCTGATGTCCGTGAAGTACAACCCGGTGCGGGCCTGGCCCCATCGCAGGGTGAAGACCTTCCAGCTCCACAACTGGACCGGGTATGTCGCGCTGGCGGTGTCGGGCGCGCACGCCGTCACCCTGCTGTTCTCCTCGCAGGAACACTTCCGGGTTCTCGACCTGCTCTATCCCCTGGGGTACGACAAACAGCCGCTCATCAACGGGCTGGGCGCGCTGGCGCTCTACCTGGTACTGTTCATTGTGGTCACGTCGTACTTCCGTCAGGAAATCGGGCGGCATCGCTGGAAGCTGCTGCACTACACCACCTATGCCGCCGCGGCGGTATTCTTCGTGCACTCGATCCTCACCGATCCCACCCTCAAGGACAAACCGGTCGACTACTTCGACGGAGAAAAGGTGTACATCGAGCTCTTTGCCCTCCTGCTGCTGGTGGCGATCGGCTTCCGGATCCGGTATCGCTGGGTCCGGCACGTTCCCGATGTCGGCAGCCGGGCCAGCGGAGAAGCCTTTCACTAGCATGGCGGACCCCGCGTACTCCCGGGAATTTCTCGATCTCCAGTCGGCCCTGGCCGGGCGCTACACGCTGGAGCGGGAGCTGGGCCGGGGCGGGATGGGTATCGTCTTCCTGGCCCGGGACGTCGGCCTGGACCGTCCGGTGGCTATCAAGCTGCTGCCCCCCTACCTCGCCGCCCAAACGGTCATCCGGGAGCGGTTTCTCCAGGAGGCCCGCCTGGTGGCCCGGCTGTCCCACCCCAACATCGTGACGGTATTCGCGGTGGAGGAGCATCGGGACCTGGTGTTCTTCGTGATGGCATACGTCCGGGGTGAGACGCTCTCCCAGCGGGTTCTGCGGAGCGGCCCGCTTCCGCCCGCCACGGCCACGCGCATGATCCAGGAGGTGGCATGGGGGCTCGGGTATGCTCACGCCAACGGGGTGATCCACCGCGACGTCAAGCCCGACAATATCATGCTCGACCAGTCCTCGGGCCGGGCCATGATCGCCGATTTCGGCGTGGCGCGCGCCGCGGACGGCCAGGCGCTCACCGGCGCGGGACAGCTGATCGGGACCCCGCATTACATGAGCCCGGAGCAGGCCTACGGGAATCCGGTGGACGGCCGCAGCGATCTCTACTCGCTCGGCGCGACCGCGTTCTTCGGACTTACCGGGCGGCCGCTGTTCGACGGGCCAAGTCCGATCGCCGTCGTCACCAAGCACCTGAACGAGCCGCCCCCGCCCCTCGCGAGCGTCCGTCCCGATCTTCCTCCGGAGCTTACCCGGGCGGTGGACCGGTGCCTCTCCAAGGACCCCGACAAGCGGTTCGCCACTGGAGAGGAGCTGGCGGAGGCGCTGGCCGCCACCGGCCTCACCGAGCGGGACGTGCCGGCGCCGATCCGGCACTACTTCCGGCAGGGACGCAGCGTCGCGCTGGCCTGGCTGATGCTGGTGGCGCTGTTGCTCTGGTTCGGCCACTGGGTGAAGGTCCCGCCCGACCCGGTGTCCCGGACCAGCGCGGTCCTGCTGCTGGCGCTCGCCGTCCTCTGGCCGCCGGGCTTCCTGGTACGCACCGCCCGAAGCGCGCTCAAGTCCGGGCTCCTGTTCGAGGACGTGCGCTCCGCCGCCGCGCTGGAGGCACGGGTGCTGGCGGAGGAGTCGCGCGCGGTGTACGGGGGAGAGTTTCCCGCCGACCTCAGGAAGACGAAGGAAGACTGGCTGAGAATCCTCGCGGGACCCTTCGGCCGCCTGGTGTTCCGGGTGGCCGGCATGGGACTCGGTCCACCGGTGCCGGTGGCGCGGCCCGACAGCAAGCCCGCCGAGCGAATGATGGAAGCGGGCGCGGTGAAGCTGTTCAACGAGCTGCCCTCGGAGCTCCGGGAGCGGTTCGAGCAGCTCCCCGAAGTGGGTGACGAGCTGTGCTGCCGGGTGGAAGAGCTGCGGGATGAGCCGGAACAGGCGGAGGAGCTGACCCGGGTGATCGGAGCGCTGGAGCGGTTGCGGCTCGATCTGATGCGGCTCAAGATGGGCGAGGCCTCGCCGGAGCAGGTGAGCGCCGCCATCGACGCGGCGGTCCGCATCAATCAGGAAACCGGCACGCGGCGGGTTCCCCAGGGCTGATCCACCTTGCGGATGTCTATGTGCCGTGGCACTTTATGGCGATCGGCGCCGTAGCCAAGTGGTAAGGCAGAGGTCTGCAAAACCTCCATTCGTCGGTTCGATTCCGACCGGCGCCTCTCGCTCGTCCCACCCCGCTCCCACCGGCCCGTTCCCCGCCTCCACCGGTTCGACGCGAGTATAATGCAGCCCCGGCCCGGGTACGCTTGCTCATGCGGCCGGCGGAGGGATGCATGCAGATAGGCATGATCGGCCTGGGCCGGATGGGCGCCAACATGGTGCGACGGCTGATGGATGGCGGGCACCAGTGCGTGGTGCACGACGTATCCGCGGACGCGATCCGCGCGCTGGCCGGACCGGGAGCCGTGCCGGCCGTTTCGCTCGAGGAGCTGGTCGCGAAGCTGGCACGGCCCCGGGCGATCTGGCTCATGGTGCCGGCGGCGGTGGTCGACACGACGCTCGAGGCGCTGGTTCCGCGGCTCGAAGCGGGGGACATCCTAATCGACGGCGGCAACTCCTACTACCGCGACGACATCGTGCGGGCCGACCGGCTCGCCGCCCGGGGAATCCACTACGTCGACTGCGGCACCAGCGGCGGCGTCTGGGGCCGGGAGCGCGGCTATTGCCTGATGATCGGCGGGGAGCCGGATGCGGTGAAGCGCCTCGACCCCGTCTTTCTGACCCTGGCGCCCGGCCGGGGGAACCTGCCGCCCACCCGCGGCCGCGAACAGCGGAGCGGCACCGCCGAGCTCGGCTATCTGCACTGCGGGCCCCACGGGGCCGGCCACTTCGTGAAGATGATCCACAACGGCATCGAGTACGGCCTGATGGCGGCCTATGCCGAGGGGTTGAACATCCTGAAGCATGCCGGCATCGGGAAGGGCTCGCGGGCCGCCGACGCCGAAACCACGCCGCTGCGCAATCCCGAGTTCTACCGGTACGACTTCGACCTGGCCGACATCACCGAGGTGTGGCGGCGCGGCAGCGTGATTCAGTCCTGGCTGCTGGACTTGACCGCCGCCGCCCTTGCGGGCGATGCGTCCCTGTCCCGCTTCGCCGGGCGGGTTTCCGATTCCGGCGAGGGCCGCTGGACTCTGGATGCGGCCATCGACGAAGCGGTGCCGGCCCACGTGCTGGCCGCGGCGCTGTTCGAGCGGTTCAGCTCCCGGGGCGAGGCCGATTTCCAGAATCGGGTGCTCTCCGCCATGCGGTTCGAGTTCGGCGGGCACGTCGAGCAGGGCGCCGGCGCATGACGCCGCCGCGCTCCGACGCACTGGTGCTCTTCGGGGTCACCGGAGATCTCGCCTACAAGAAGATCTTCCCGGCGCTCCACGCCATGGCCCGGCGCGGCCACCTGGACCTGCCGGTCATCGGCGTGGCGCGCCCCGGGTATACGCTCGAACAGCTGGTGGCCCGGGCCCGGGAGAGCATCGAGAAGCACGGCGGCGTCGATCCCAAGGCGTTCGGGTGCCTCGAATCGCGCTTCCAGTTCGTCGGGGGTGACTACGCCGAGGCGTCGACCTACGAGCGGCTGCGGGATGGGCTCGGCTCCGCCCGGCATCCGCTCCACTATCTCGCCATTCCGCCGGCCATGTTCAGCACCGTCGCCGAAGGGCTGGGCCGCTCCGGCTGCGCGAACGGCGCCCGGATCGTCGTGGAAAAGCCGTTCGGCCGAGATCTCGATTCGGCGCGCGCGCTGAACCGGACGATCCACCAGGTCTTCAACGAGACGGATGTCTTCCGCATCGACCACTTCCTGGGCAAGGAGCCGGTCCAGAACCTCCTGGTGTTCCGCTTCGCCAATTCCTTTCTGGAGCCGATCTGGAACCGGCACCAGGTGGAGAGCGTCCAGATCACCCTGGCGGAGCAGTTCGGGGTGGAAGGGCGGGGCAAGTTCTACGAGGAAGTGGGCGCCATCCGGGACGTCGTCGAGAATCACATTCTGCAGGTGGTCGGATTCCTGGCCATGGAGCCGCCCGACTTTCACTACCCCGAATCCATCCGGGACGAACAGGTGAAGGTCTTCCGGATGATTCGCCCGCTCACCCCGGACGACGTGGTGCGGGGCCAGTTCCGCGGCTACCGCTCCCAGCCCGACGTGGCGCCCGATTCGACGGTCGAGACGTTCGCGGCGGTGCGGCTGATGATCGACTCCTGGCGCTGGGAGGGCGTGCCGTTCCATATCCGGGCCGGCAAGTGCCTCACGGCGACGACCACCGAGGTGAGGGTGACGCTCAAGCGTCCCCCCTCGATCAAGCTGGCCCCCCGCGATGCGAACTACGTCCGCTTTCAGCTGAGCCCCGAGGTGACCATCGCCATCGGCGCCCGGGTCAAGCACCCGGGAGACCAGCTGGTGTCCGAGGCGGCCGAGTTCGAAGTGGTGCGCCATGCCCAGGGCGAGATGGACGCGTACGAGCGCCTGCTGGGGGAGGCGATGGAGGGCGACCCCACCCTGTTTGCCCGGGAAGATGCGGTGGAGGCCGCCTGGGCCGTGGTGCAGCCGGTGCTCGGCAATCTGACACCGCTGTTCGAATACGAGCCCGGCACCTGGGGCCCCGTCGAGGCCGACGGGCTCGCCGCCGCGGTCGGCGGCTGGCATACGCCGGCGCTCTAGCGCACCGATGCGCGTGGACCCGAGGGCGGGGAGGCTCCCCGAGCCGGCGATGCTCGCGAACATCCCGCGGCTGGTGAGCGCCTACTACACCTCGCGGCCCGACCCGGCGATTCCCGCCGAGCGGGTGTCGTTCGGCACCTCCGGCCACCGCGGCTCCTCCCTCGATCGCAGCTTCACCGAGGCCCACATCCTGGCCATCGCGCAGTCAATCTGCGGGCACCGGAGCGCGGCCGGGATCGACGGCCCCCTGTTCCTGGGTATCGACACCCACGCGCTTTCGGAATCGGCGTGGGGCAGCGCCCTCGAAGTGTTCGCGGCCAACGGCGTGGTGGTCATGCTGGATCGCGACGGGGGCTACACGCCTACGCCGGCGGTGTCCCACGCCGTGCTGACCTGGAACCGGGGACGGTCGACCGGCCTGGCCGACGGCGTCGTCATCACTCCGTCACATAACCCGCCGGAGGACGGCGGGTTCAAGTACAACCCGCCCAACGGCGGTCCCGCCGACACCCTGGTCACCGGTGCCATCCAGGACCAGGCCAATGCGTTCCTCGCCGCCGGCCTGGTGGAGGTGAAGCGAATTCCCCTGGCCCGGGCGCTGGCATCCTCGACGACCCGGCGGCACGACTACATCGGGGCCTACGTGGAGGACCTCCAGCAGGTGGTGAACCTGGATCCGCTGCGCGGGTCCGGCCTCCGGCTGGGCGTGGACCCGATGGGCGGCGCCGGAGTGCGCTACTGGAGCGCCGTCGCGGAGCGCTACGGAATACCGCTCACGATCGTGAGCGAGGAAGTGGACCCCACCTTCCGCTTCATGACCGTGGACCGGGACGGCAGGATCCGGATGGACTGCTCGTCTCCCTGGGCGATGAAGCGGCTCATCGCCCTCGCGGACCGGTTCGACGTGGCCTGGGGCTGTGATCCCGACCACGACCGTCACGGCGTCGTGGCCCAGAGCACCGGCCTCATGAATCCCAACGCGTACCTCGCCGCCGCGATCTCGTATCTCTTCGCCCACCGACCCGGCTGGTCCGCGGGGGCGGGGGTCGGGAAGACCGTGGTGAGCAGCAGCCTCATCGACCGGGTCGCGGCGCGGCTGGGCCGTCCGCTGGTCGAGGTGCCGGTCGGGTTCAAATGGTTTGTCGACGGACTCATGGAGGGCTCGCTCGGGTTCGGCGGCGAAGAGAGCGCCGGCGCGACGTTCCTGCGCCGCGATGGCGCGGTGTGGACCACCGACAAGGACGGCATCATCCTCGGGCTGCTCGCGGCCGAGATGACCGCGGTACTCGGCAGGGATCCCGGCGAAGTGTACCGCGAGCTGACCCGCGACCTGGGCGAGCCGTACTACGAGCGGATCGACGCTCCCGCTACCCGGGAGCAGAAGGCCGTCCTGGCCCGGCTCGCTCCGGGCCAGGTGCCCGCCTCCACGCTCGCGGGAGAGAAGATCACCAGCCTGCTCACCGCCGCGCCGGGCAACGGCGCGCCGATCGGCGGCCTCAAGGTGATCACGGCGAGTGGATGGTTTGCCGCGCGCCCGTCCGGCACCGAAGACGTCTACAAGCTCTATGCCGAAAGCTTCCAGGATGCCGCCCACCTGCGGCGGATCCAGGAGGAGGCGCAGGCCATCATTGCGACGGCACTGGGCTCGGCGCCCGGGTCACCATGACGACGGGGCCGGGCATCGAGGCGGCCGCCGGGGCCGCCCTCGAGCTGGTGGCCGACGGCGCCACGGTTGGGCTGGGCACCGGGAGGGCCGCTGCGATCTTCATCGCGCTGCTGGGCGCGCGAGTACGCCAGGGCCTCCGGGTGTCCGCCGTGGCGACCTCGAACGATTCCGCCCGGCTGGCCACCGAGGCCGGCATCCCCCTGATCGATCTGGGCGAAGAGCTGGAGCTCGACCTCACGGTCGACGGGGCGGACGAGGTGGCCCCGAATCTCGATCTGGTCAAGGGCTGGGGCGGCGCGCTGGTGCGCGAGCGCATCGTGGCCGCCGCGTCCCGACGCCAGGTGATCGTCGTCGGCAGCGAAAAGCTGGTGAAGCGGCTGGGCGAGCGGGGCCGGATCCCGTTGGAGGTGATCCCGCTGGCGCGTGGTCTGGTGCCGCGCCGGCTCAAGGCGCTCTCGCTGGTGCCGACGGTACGCACGGCCCCCGATGGCGGTGGACCGTTCCTGACCGAAAACGGAAACCTGATCCTGGATTGCGCTCCCGCCCGCCCCCTCGCCAATCCCGAGCTCGCCCGCGCGCTCGAGGCGGAGCTCCGGTTGATTCCGGGAGTCGTGGACACCGGGCTTTTCCTCGGCACCGCCGAGCGGGTGCTGGTCGGGCACTCCGACGGCCGGGTGGAAACGCGGCTCCGATCCCCGCTCCTCGATGGTTGAGGTATTCCCGACGGCCGAGGCGGTCATGGACGCCGCCGCGGAACGATTCGTCTCGGCCGCGGAACAGGCCACGCGGGAGAGAGGCCGGTTCATGGTGGCCCTCTCGGGCGGCTCGACGCCGGAGGGCCTCTACCGGAATCTCGCGGCGGAGCCATACCGGAGTCGCGTGGACTGGACCTCGGTGCGGGTATTCTGGGGCGATGAGCGGTGCGTGCCGCCCGAGGATGCCGCGAGCAACTATCGGATGGCGCGCGAGGCCCTGCTCGATCGCGTGCCGATCCCCGCGGTGGGCATCCACCGCATTCGCGGCGAGTGGGAGCCCGACCGGGCCGCACGGGAATACGAACTCGTCCTCAGGGAGCAGTTTGGAACGCCGCATGGACCACCCCGCCCGGGCGCCGGCCTCGACCTGGTCCTGCTGGGCCTGGGACCCGATGGGCACACCGCCTCACTCTTCCCCGGCGCCTCGGCCCTGCTGGAGGCCGAGCGCTGGGTGCTCGCCCAGCAAGGGACGGTTGCTCCGCGGTGGCGAGTCACCCTGACGCCGGTCGTCATCCGGGCGGCCCGGGAGGTGACATTTCTGGTGACGGGAAGCGAGAAGGCCGCGGCCCTGCGCCGTACGCTCGAAGGGAAGGGTGTGGCTTCGGACGACCCGGCGCGGGTGATCCTGCCGCCTCGAGGGGTGGCTCGCTGGTTGGTGGATGCCGCCGCCGTGTCGGAGCTGGCAGGGCCCGGTTCCCGATACGCTTGACGGCCCCTCCCGCCGGGCCATATTCCAAGGGCAGTAATCGGGCGCCGCCCGGCGCCCGGCTGTTCTTTCGGGGGTGGGAAATGCTTACGCGTTCCCTGGCCCGCCCCGGCCTGGGGCTCCTCGTGGGGCTCCTGGCCCTGTGCCAGCCGCTCGACGCTCAACGGCTCGGCGCCATCAACGGCATCGTCCTTACCGCGGCCAATCGGTCCGGTATCGCGGGTGCCCGCGTCACTCTGGTGGGCACACCGTTCGTGGTCAACACCAACGCCCGGGGCGAGTTCTCCTTCAACGGCCTCACCCCCGGCAAGTACATCATCCAGGCCAGCGCCATCGGCTTCGCGCGGCTCAGCTCCCCCATCGAGGTGAAGCCGCTGGAAACACTCGAAGTCGAGTTCGAGGCGGACCCGGAGAGCTTCCGGCTCCCCGACCTCGAGGTGGCCGAGAAACCCAACCTCCCCGCCGACTTCCTGCGGCGGAGCCAGGAGGGTGGGGGACGCTACTTTCATCGCGCCGAAATCGAGAAGCGGGATCCGCGCACCGTGGGAGATCTGCTGCGCGGGGTGGCGGGGATGCGGATCGACTGCCGGGGGGCGGTTTGCCGGGCGGTGTTCGCGCGGTCGCCGCGCAACTGCCAGCCCGCCTACTACATGGACGGGATCCCGGTGGACGCGACCGTCGTGTGGCTGCAGCCTCCGCGGGACCTCGACGGGGTGGAGGTGTACTCCGGCCCGGCCGAAATGCCGCCGGAGCTGAACCGGTACTCGAACTGCGGGGCGATCGTGCTGTGGACCCGGACCCCTCCGCCCTACGTCAGGAAGGACAAGAAGCCCAAGCCGCAGCCCGATTCCCTCAAGCCGAACGGTACCGGGCTGAACCGGTAGGGCTTACCCGTCGTCCCTGGCGAAATCGAGCTCGCCTTCCCACCGCCCCATCACCGCGGACGCCAGGCAGTTGCCCAGCAGGTTCACCGACGTGCGGGCCATGTCCATGAAGGCATCCACGCCCAGGATCACGGCCACGCCTTCGAGCGGCAGACCGAATTGCGCCAGCGTCCCGGAGAGGATCACCAGCGCGGCGCGGGGAACCGCGGCGACGCCTTTGCTGGTGAGCATCAGGGTCAGCATCATGACCAGCTGCTGGCCGAGGCCGAGATGGACGCCGGCGGCCTGGGCCACGAAGATCGAGGCGACGGCCAGGTAGAGCGTCGAGCCGTCCAGGTTGAACGAGTAGCCGGTCGGCATCACGAACGAGACGACCCTCCGCGGGACCCCGAATTTTTCCATGTTCTCCATGGCGAGCGGGAGCGCGGCTTCGGAGCTCGCCGTGGTGAACGCGATCAGCCAGGGCTCCTTGACCCAGTGCCAGAAACGCCGGAGGGGAATCCGGGCCAGGAGCGCCACCGGAATCAGCGCGAGCAACACGAACACGATCAAGGCGCCGTAGAGCGTGAGCACCAGCTTGCCCAGCGCGACGATGACGCCGAGGCCATTCTTGCCGATGGTTCCCGCAACGGCCGCGAAAATGCCGAAGGGGGCGAACTTCATCACGATGTTGGTGAACTTGAACATCACCTCCGAGACGCCCTCGCTGAAGCCCAGCATCGAGTCCTTGGCCCGGCCCGGCTTGACCTGGGTGAGGGCCGCCGCGAAGAGCACCGAGAAGAAGACGACCTGGAGGACCTCGTTCTTCGACGCGGCGTCGAAGAAGCTCTGCGGCACGGTGTGCTCCAGCACCCCCGAGAGCGTGACTGGCGCGTTCTGGAAGGCCTTGGCGTCTTCGGCCGACACGGCCAGCGACACCCCGTCACCGGGGCGGATCAGGTTGACCGCGGCGAGGCCGATGAACAGCGCCAGCGTCGTCACGGCCTCGAAATAGACCAGCGACTTCAGCGCCAGCCGCCCGACCCGCTTGAGATCGTCGCCGTGGCCGGCGATCCCCACCACCAGGCTTCCGAAGATCAGCGGCACGACGATGCTCTTGATCATCCGGAGGAAGATGTTGGAGAGCGGCTTGATCGCCTCGCCGACGTTGGTCTGGGTCCACACGTCGTGATCGAGCCAGCCCACCACGGCGCCCAGGATGGTCGCGATGATGATCCAGTGGGTCAGGGAGATCCGCTTGAGGGCAGAGAGCATTGGCCGTTGGGGTGAGAAGGTGAGCTACCCGGCGAGGGCCCCGACCTTGGTTTCGATACCGCCCAACAGCTGCCGATAGGATGCCGCGAATTTGGTGACGCCGTCTTCCTCGAGGAACCGGGTGACCTCGGCGAGGTCGATCCCCATCGACCCGAGCGCCGCGAGCCGTTCCGGCGCCGTCCCGATGGCCTGGGCGATCCGGCGCTCGGGCTTCCCGTGATCCCGGTAGGCTTCGAAGGTGTCGGGTGGGATGGTGTTCACGGTGTCCGCCGCCACCAGGGCCTCGATGTAGTACACATCGGGGTACCGGGGATCCTTGGTGCTGGTCGACGCCCAGAGCGGGCGCTGGGGCCGTGCCCCGGCCGCCGCGAGCGCCCGCCATCGGGGCGTGCCCCGGGAGCGCTCGAACGCCGCATAGGCCAGCCCGGCATTGGCGATCGCGGTGGTGCCCCGGAGCGTCCGGGGGTCACCCGCCTGATCGAGGAGCGGGTCCACCCGCCCGTCCACCCGGCTCACGAAGAACGAGGCGACCGAATTGATCCGGTCGATCGGCTGTCCCAGGGCCCGGCGCCGCTCGAGACCGGTGAGGAAGGCCTCGATCACCTCTTCGTATCGCGCCACCGAGAACAGCAGGGTCACGTTGATGCTGATTCCGGCGGCCAGGGAGGTCTCGATTGCCCCGAGCCCCGCCCGGGTGCCCGGGATCTTGATCATCGCATTGGGCCGGCCGACCGCAGCCCAGAGCCGCTTGGCCTCGGCGATGGTGCCTTCGGTGTCGCCGGCCAGCTCGGGGCTCACCTCCAGCGACACCAGCCCGTCGGCGCCGCCGGCGGCATCATACAGCGGACGGAAGGCGTCGCAAGCGGCGCGGACATCCTGGACCGCGAGGACCTCGAAGATCTCGCCCGGAGTGCGCCCCTCGGCCGCGAGCCGGCCGATGTCGGCGTCGTAATCGGCGCTTCCGGCGATGGCCTTCTCGAAGATGGTGGGGTTGGAGGTCATGCCCCGGAGCCCGTCCTCGCGGATCAGACGGGCCAGCTTTCCGGACGCGATCAGGTCGCGGGTTATGTAGTCGTACCAGGGGCTCTGGCCCAGCTCCCCCAGCCGAATCAGCGGGTTGGTCATCAGCGCCTCCGCGCCAGGGTGCGTCGCACCGCCGCGATCACGGCGTCGGTGGTGAATCCGAATTCCTGGAACAGCTTTTCCGCCGGCGCCGAAGCCCCGAAGTGGTCGATGCCGATCGTCTCGCCGTCTTCGGTGGTCCATTCGGTCCAGCCCAGGCGCGAGAGGGCCTCCACCGACACCCGGGCCCGAATCGCCGGGGGCAGCACCTCGTCACGGTAGGCCTGGGGCTGCTTCCGGAAGGTCTCCCACGACGGCAGCGATACCACCCGCACCGCTATGCCTTCGGCGCCCAGGCGCTGGGCCGCCTCGAGCGCGAGGTGCAGCTCGGAGCCGGTGGCGATGACGATGGCCTCTGGAGCGGTGGCCGGCTCCCGCAGGACATACCCGCCTCGCAGGACGCCCTCGGCGGAACCCAGCGCCGCGCGATCGGGCACCGGAAGCTTCTGCCGCGTCAGCACCAGCGCGGTGGGGCCGGTGCCATGCTCGAGCGCCGCCCGCCATGCCATCGCGGTCTCGGTGGCGTCGCCGGGCCGGATGACCGTCATGTTGGGCACTGCCCGGAGCGCGGCCAGATGCTCGATGGGCTGGTGGGTGGGCCCGTCTTCACCCAGCCCGATGGAATCGTGGGTGAAGATGTAGGTCACCGGCAGGCCCATCAGGCAGGCGAGCCGAATCGCCGGCTTCATGTAGTCCGAGAACACCAGGAAGGTGCTGCCGTAGGGCCGGACGCCGCCGTGCAGCACCATCCCGTTCATCACCGAGCCCATGGCGTGTTCGCGGATGCCGAAGGCGAAATTCCGGCCGATGGTGCCGGCTTCGAACGTCGCCACGCCCTTGACGCCGGTACCGGTGCTGCCGGCCAGGTCGGCCGATCCGCCGGCCAGCGTCGGGACTATCGGGTAGAGCGCCTCCAGCGTCTTGGCGGACGCCTGCCGGGTGGCGAGCCCAGCGCCCGCGGGGAACGTGGGCAGCACCTTGTCCCAATCCACGCCGATGCGTCCCGAGATGGCGTCGTCGAACGCCATAGCCAGCTCGGGGTTGGCACGCCGGTAGCCTGCAAGCCGGGATTCCCAGTCCTTGCGCGACGCGACCCACCGAGCCCGCGGGGCCACCATGCCCGCGGGCACCTCCGGTGGCACGAAGAACGCCGGTTCGGCGGGCCAGCCGAGAATCTCCTTCGTCCTGGCCACCTCCTCGGTGCCGAGCGCTTCGCCGTGGGCTTTGGCGGTGCCCTGCCGGGTCGGGGCCGGATACCCGATGATGGTGCGCAGCACGATCAGGGTGGGGCGCTCCGACTCGGCGCCGGCCAGGGTCAGGGCGCGGTTGATGGCCTCGAGATCGTTGCCGTCGGAGACGTGAAGCACCTGCCAGCCGTAAGCCTCGAAACGCTGGCCCACGTTTTCGCTGAATGAGAGTGCGGTATCGCCGTCGATGGTGATGTGGTTGTCGTCGTAGATCAGGGTCAGCTTGCCGAGCCGCAGGTGGCCGGCGAGCGAGGCGGCTTCGCTGGCCACCCCCTCCATGAGGTCGCCGTCGCTGCAGAATCCCCAGACCCGGTGATCCACGATCGGTTGGTCCGGCTGATTGAATCGCCCGGCCAGCAGCCGCTCCGCGATGGCCATCCCGACCGCGTTGGCCACGCCCTGGCCCAGCGGCCCGGTCGTGGTCTCGACGCCGGAGGTATGACCGTGCTCGGGGTGGCCCGGGGTCTTCGAGCCCCACTGGCGGAAGCGCCGGATCTCGTCGAGCGAGAGGTCATAGCCGGTGAGGTGGAGCAATCCGTAGAGCAGCATCGACGCGTGACCGCAGGAGAGCACGAAGCGGTCCCGGTCGGGCCAGGCCGGATTCGAGGGGTCGTGCTTGAGGTGCCGGGTCCACAACAGCCAGGCCGCGGGCGCCAGCGCCATGGGTGTGCCGGGGTGGCCGCTCTCGGCCGCCTGTACCGCATCCATGGCGAGCACCCGGATCGTATTGATGCTCCGCCAGGTCAAGTCCGAATCGGCGTCGGGCACCGGATGCGCGGGCGACCGCTGGGTGTCGACCGTCAGGGGAGACTCCTTTCGAGCGTGGCGATGAGAACGGGCAGCGAGCCGGCAGGCCTGCAAATTAAGCACGGAGGTACGCCCGGGCGAGCGCGGACTGTGAGATCGGACGCGTCCGGGGTAGATTTAGACGTTCCAATGATCGATATCAGTCAGCCCATTACTCGAGTTTACGTGCCCCGCAAGTCCCGCAAGCGTCCCCCCCGTGCTCCATCCATGGCCTCGTCCACGACCCTTCGCCGGTCCGGAGGCCGATCCTATCAGGCCCACCGCGACTGGCTGCTTGGCCTCCACGGCCCGGTCTGCGCCTATTGTGGCAAGATGATGGGACCGGATGAAGTGACCCTCGACCACGTCCGGCCCCGCAAGGGCCAGACCGCCTACGACCGGCCCGACAACCTGGTGCTGGCGTGCCCCACCTGCAATTCCGCCAAGGCGGATACTCCTTTCCTGGCCTTCCTGCTGGCTCGCCGCAGCCGGGGCGTCTTTCTGCTCCACTACGGAGACCACCTCTCCGACGGGATCAAGGAAATCGTGAAGCAGGTGACCGAGCGACCCCTGCTTCCGCCGGATTAGCCCAGCGCCTCCGCCACGATCCGGGTCTGCTCGGCCGCGTGCGCGTTCGGATAGCCTTCGGCGGGGCTGGCCCGCTCGGGCCGGCCGGAATAGCTGAGCACCTGACCTGACTGGAGCAGGGCGACGAGCTTCGGCGCCAGGTACGTCCACGCCCCCATGTTCCGCGGCTCTTCCTGGGCCCAGACCAGTTCCTGCGCGCCGGGATAGCGCCCCAGGACGGCCTTGAGCGAGTCCTCGGGGAAGGTGTAGAGGCCCTCCACCCGCACGATCGCCGGACGGCGATCGCCCCGCTTGGCGGCCTCGGCCGCGAGGTCGTAGTAGATCTTGCCGGAACAGAGGACCACCCGCCCGACCGTCGCGACCCGTGCCTGCACTCCCGGATCGGGATCGTCGATGACCGGACGGAAGGTTCCCGTGGTGAGCTCCTCGAGGTGCGAGGCGGCCTGAGGGAGCCGCAGCAGGCTCTTGGGCGTGAACACGATCAGTGGCCGAATCCGGTTTCGCCGCGCCTGGCGGCGCAACAGGTGAAAGAACTGCGCCGGCGTGGTGCAGTTGGCCACCCGGAAGTTTCCCTCCGCCGCGAGCTGCAGGAACCGCTCGATCCGGGCGCTGGAGTGTTCGGGACCCTGGCCCTCGTATCCATGCGGCAGCAGCAGGGTCAGCCGGTTGGTGACTCCCCACTTGGACAGCCCCGCCGCCATGAACTGGTCGACGATGACCTGTGCGCCGTTGATGAAATCGCCGAATTGCGCCTCCCACAGCACCAGCGTCTCCGGCGCCGCGTTGGCGTAGCCGTATTCGAAGCCGAGGGTCGCGAGCTCGGAGAGCGGGCTGTTGTACACCTCGAACGCCGCCAGCGCCCCGGGCAGCCGGGAGATCGGGGCGACCGTCTGGCCGGTTACGGCGTCGTGCAGTACCAGGTGGCGGTGACTGAAGGTGCCGCGCTCGGTATCCTGCCCGGTCAGTCGGATCGGGACGCCCTCGGTGAGCAGCGACGCGAACGCCAGCGCCTCCGCGTGTCCCCAATCGATGCCCCCCTCGGGCCCCATGGCGGGAATGCGGCGCTCGAGCTGGCGCCTGAGCTTGGAATGCACCGTGAATCCCTCGGGGACGGCCAGCAGCTGGGTGTTCAGCGCCAGGAGCTGTTCCGCCGGAACCGCGGTCTCGACGACCTCCCCGGACGGCACCTTCACCCCGAGCCCCGCCGTTCCGGTTGCCGGGGTCTGGGGCGCGCTGGCCTTGAAGCCCTGCTGGATCTCCACCAGGCGCTGATAGGCCGCGGCGTAGCGCGATTCCGCCTCGTCGGCGGTCAGGACGTTTTCCTTCACCAGCTGCGCGGCGTACAGCTCCCGCGCCGTCGGGTGACTCTTGATCCGCTCGTACATGAGCGGCTGGGTATACGAGGGCTCGTCGCCCTCGTTGTGCCCCCAGCGGCGGTAGCCCACCAGGTCGATCAGCGCGTCGCGATGGAACTCTTCGCGGTACAGGCTGGCCAGCCGCACCGCGGCGAGACAGGCCTCGGCGTCATCGGCGTTGACGTGGATGATCGGGATGTCGAAGCCCTTGGCCAGATCGCTCGCATGACGGGTGGACCGCGCATCCACCATGTCGGTGGTGAAGCCGATCTGGTTGTCGGTGATCAGATGCATTGTGCCGCCGACCCGGTACCCGTTCAGGGCACCGAGGTTGAGCGTCTCGGCCACCACCCCTTGCCCGGCAAAGGCCGCGTCGCCGTGGATCACCACCGGCACCGCCACCACCGGATCGTGCACCGCCTCCTGGCCCCGGCGCTGGGTCTGCTGGGCCCGGGCGCGCCCGTCGACCACCGGCCCCACGAACTCGAGGTGGCTGGGATTGTGGGCCAGCGCCACGGTGATCGCCTTGCCGGAGCGGGTCCGGTAGGCTCCATCCGCGCCGTGATGGTATTTCACATCGCCGGTGCCCTCGTCGGGGGGAGCGAATCCTCCCTCGACCTTCTTGCCGCCTTCGAACTCCGCGAAGATGGTGACGTAGGGGCGCCCGACGTTGTGGGTCAGCACGTTGAGCCGGCCCCGGTGCGCCATGCCGACCACCACCTCGCGGGCGCCGCGGTCGGCGGAGAGCTCGATGACGAGGTCGAGCATCGGCACCAGCAGGTCCACCCCCTCGATCGAGAAGCGCTTCTGGCCCAGGTAGGCCTTGTGGAGGAACCGCTCGAACGCCTCGACCGCGATCAACCGGTCGAGCAGGGCGATCCGGTCTTCGCGGGCCATCGGGCGGCGGTGCGCACCGGACTCGATCACCTGGCGCAGCCACACCCGCTGCCCGTGGTCGCTGACGTGCTCGACTTCGTAGGCGATGGTTCCGCAGTAGGTCGCCTGGAGATTGGGATACGCGTCGGCGAGGGTCTCGCCGGGGACCGCGACCCGCAGCACCCGGGCCGGGATCTTGGCCATCACCTCGGGGGTGAGGCCGAGCCCGATGGGATCCAGCGCCGGATCTCCCGATGGCTCGCTGCCCAGCGGGTCGAGACGCGCGGCCAGGTGCCCATGGGTGCGGTAGGCCTTCACCAGTGCCATCGCAGCGGCGACCGTGGCGAGGTCGTCAACAGTGGCGGAGGGGCGGGAGGGCGGGAGGGAGCTCGACGATTGACGTCGCGCCGTCCCGGCTTCCCGCCTTCCCCGCGGCCCACTGCAGCCCGAACGCCCCGAAGATCCCCTCGTAAAACGCCTCCCCCCCCGCCAGCAGCTGTTCCACGGTCCGGAGAAACGAGCCCGACTCGGCGCCCTGGATCACCCGGTGGTCGTAGGTGCTGGTAATGGTCATCACCTTGCTCAAGCCGAGCCGGGTGATGGTGTCCGGGGAGGCGGTCGCGAATTCCGGCGGATAGGCGATGGCGCCCACCGCGATGATCGACCCCTGGCCCGCCATGAGCCTCGGCACCGAGGCGACGGTGCCTAACCCGCCCGGATTGGTCAGCGTCATGCTGCCGCCGGCAAAATCGTCGGGCAGCAGCCGGTTGGTCCGGGCCTTTTCGACGATGACGTCGTAGGCGGCCTGGAATTCCGCGTAGCTCATCCGCTCGGCGTGCTTGAGCACCGGGACCACCAGTCCGCGGCTGCCGTCCTTCCGCTCGACGTCCACCGCCAGGCCCAGGTGGATGCCGTCGGGCGAGATCCGGCTGGGCACGCCCTCGATCATGGCGAAGGACTGCCCCATGACGGGATGCTGTCGGGCCCCCTGCACCAGCGCCCAGGCGATGAAGTGGGTGAACGACGCTTTCTCGGCGCGGCCGGCGGCCTTGAGCCCGGCGTTGAAGCGCGACCGCGCCGATTCGAGCGCCTGGACCGGGATTTCGCGGAACGTGGTGGCGGTCGGGACCGTAAGACTCTCGGTCATGTTCTGCACCAGCCGGGCCGCGGGCCCCTTGATCGGGGTGGCGCTGCCCTGGGGCAGGGCGGGGGCCGGTGGCGGGGCGGCCGCCGCCGGCGCGGCGGTGGTTCCGCCATTGGTGGCGGCCGCGGCCGAGGCGCGATTCCCCGCCGGGGGACGTTCGCCGACCCGGCCGCTCTCGAACAGGCGGCGCCAGTCCGGCGCTACCGAATCGGGGTCGCGGAGATAGTCCTCGTAGAGCGCCTGGGCGAAGCCGGCGTTGGCGGTCTCGAAGACATTGGGATCGACGGGGTGATCCATGTGACAAAGATAAATGCCCCGCCACGTCCGCGGAGCCGTCACGTCCGGACCGCGGCTACCAGATCAGGCGGGCCCGCAGTCCGAGGGTGTTGGCGTGATACAGCGAGCCGGCGCCGGCCACAATGGCGGTGTTCGAGGCCACGTTCGAGAACGAATACTCGAGTGCGATCTCGGCCCCGGGACGCGGGCGGTAGATCAGTGCCCCGCCGGCGCGCTGGGTGCTCCGGGTTTCGACCGGAACGTCGAACCGCACGTTCTGGAAGCCGAGACCGCCGTCGAGCTCGAGGGTCCAGCCGAGGTCGCGGCCCCAGCCCTGGTGGACGCTGAACTCCCCGAAACGATAGCGCGAGGGCGAGAAGTAACCGTCATGGAGGATTTCATCATAGTTCTGGGCTCGTCCCGTGACCGCGAGCCACGAGAGGCGCTTCCGGCGCCAGCGCAGCACCCCGAACTCGCCGTGTCGTCCGTTGGGCAAGGTTCCTCCCTTGAGGGTCGCGACTTCCCCGCCGCCCCCCAGGGTGAGGCGTCCCGGCAGCTGGAGCTCGCCCTCACCGCTCCACGAGGTGACGATCACACCGGCGGCAATCCCCGCCGCCGTCTCGTCGAAGGCGTACCGCGTTGCGCCCCCGCCGAGTGAGAACCATGAGGAAATCCGGAGCGTCCCGCGCGCCGCTCCGACCGTGAAGGTCCGGGTGGTCGCCGCGAGCCCGTCGCCGGCGCTGGTGCGGGTGGCGCCGATCTCACCGGTCGCGGTGAAACGGGTTCCCAGGTCGGCGCGGAAACCGACCCGCCCGCCGGCCGCTGTTCCATGGGACGCGTTCAGGTGATCGTCGCGATAGGTGCCGGTGGCGGTGAACCTGGTGCGGACCAGCGGCCGGAAGCTGGCCGCGAACGAAACCAGGGTGCTCCGGTTCTTGTCGCTGTCCCAGAAGACCTGGGTCGTGGGGGCCGTCATCGGGCCGAGCTCCGCCTTGACCCAGCGCATCTGTTCCCGGGCATCGGTGTTGGCCGGGTCGGCCTGGAGAGCGCTCCGCAGCGCGCTCCGGGCGTCTTCGCTTCGGCCCGACCAGCGAAGCACCTGGGCCAGCCCTACCCAGATTTCGGGATCCTTGGGCGCCTTGACGGTCAGCGCGCGCCACAGGCGCTCGCTCCGCCGGAGATCGCCCCGCCACGCCGCGACCAGGGCGATGCCCTTCTGGCTCTCGAGGTTCTCGCCGCCCGTCCCCAGCGCCGTATAGGCCCGCTCCGACTGCTTCAGCCGTCCCGCCCAGGCCAGGCTGCGGGCCCGGGCCAGGCCGGCTTCGACGTCTTTCGGATTCCGGGCCAGCCACTGGTTGTAACGCCCGAGGGCTTCGTCGAATTTCCCGCCCCAGACCAGCGCGCGGGCGGCGCCGAGCGCGGCGTCGCGGTAGGTCTGGTCGCGGGCAAGAATGGAATCGTAGATGGCGACCGCGGTCGCGGTTCCCCCGCTCCAGGCATAGGCCTTGGCCAGGGCAATCCGCCCCTCCTCATCGCGGGGCTCGATGCGGACGTAGAGCGCGAACAGGGGGATGGCGCTCTTCAGATCCCCCGCCCAGGTCTCCATCACCGCCAGCCGGTACACCGACCGCGACGACTTGAGGGAATCCAGGGCCAGGACCCGGGCATACGCCTCCCGGGCGGCCGGGAACTGTCCCGCAACCCAGGCCGAGTCACCCGAGCGGATCGCCGCGGCGATCGGGGCGCCCTGCGCGGCGGCCGATCCCCCGAGCCAGCCCCATAGCGCAATCAGCGTCGCACCGCTTGTTTTCAGGCGTGCCGTCATGCGCGTGCCTCTCGAGGTGGTTGCGGTCCCTTGGGGCGTTAGCCGTGATCGTCGCTCCTCCCGCGCTTCCGAACCCGCTCCAGTCGCCCCGCGCTGCAGATTGTGTGCCCCTCCCGCGCGGTGCGGCGGTTACGCTCGATTCGGCCTGGGCCGCCTACCGAAGCGGCCGCATGGCCCGGGCCGATTCCGCATTCCGCGAGGTGGTTTCGCAGTGCCCCAGGGACCCCGGGGTGCTCGCCGGCATGGGGTACGTGGCCATGCGGCAGGGCGCCATCGATGAGGCGCGCCGCTGGTTCGGCCAGGCGCTGGCGGAGAAGCCCGACGGGTACGATGCGCTGACCGGCATGGGCATGGCCGCGTACCGCCAAGGCGACACCCGGGGCGCGCGGGACTCGTTTCGCCGCGCGGCGGTGCTGTTTCCCGGGGACTCGCTGGTGCGCTGGTACCTGGGCCGCCTCCCGGAGTCATACGCGGACGTGACACTGCCGGCGGTTCGGCGGCCGGCGGCGCTCCGGGTCGACGCGCGGGCCGGGCGCAGGGTGTTCGAGATTCCCGATGGACGGGGCGGGTGGTCGCCGATCTGGCTCAAGGGCCTGAACATCGGAGCGGCCCTGCCGGGCAAGCATCCGTCGGAGTTTCCGCCCGACGACGGCACCTACGAGAAGTGGCTCGCGCTCGCCGCGGAGATGGGCTCGAACGTGATCCGGGTCTACACCATCCACCCGCCCCATTTCTACCGCGCGGTGGAGAAATGGAACCGGGCCCATCCCGCGGCGCCGCTCTGGGTGATCCACGGGGTGTGGACCGAGCTCCCGCCGGGGAGCCTGGAGGAACGCTACGACGACTCCGAGTGGCGGGCCGACTTCCGGTCGGAGGCGCGCCGGGTCATCGACCTGTTGCATGGGCACGCGGTGATCGAGCCGCGGCCGGGGCACTCGGCCGGCGTGTATACCGCGGACATCTCGCGCTGGGTGATCGCCTACATCATCGGGCGGGAGTGGGAGCCCTACTCGGTGGTGGCCTTCTCGGAGGCCCATCCGGGACTCACCGCGTACCAGGGACGCTTCCTGCAGATCGCCAACGGCAACGGGACTGAAGTCTGGCTGACCGAGGAGTGCGACTACCTGCTCCGTTATGAGGTGGACACCTACAACGCCATTCGTCCGGTGGCCTACACCAACTGGCCCACGCTGGATCCGCTGTCGCATCCGACGGAGAGTACCGGGAAGGAGGAACAGTCGCTGCGCAAATGGGCGCTTCCGGAAACTCCCCGTGAGTTCGACAACGACGCCATCGGCCTCGATGCCGTGAAGATGCGGGCCACGCCGGCCAATCCGGCCGGATCGTTCGCCTCCTACCACGCGTACCCATACTACCCCGATTTCCTGGTCCTGGACCCGGGTTACGCCAGGGCGCGCTCCCCCGACGGCCCCAGCAACTACTACGGCTATCTCCGCGAGTTGGTGGAGCATCACGGCGACATGCCGGTGGTGATCTCGGAATACGGGGTTCCCTCCTCCCGGGGGAACGCCCACGTGCAGCCCCAGGGCTGGAACCATGGCGGCCATTCCGAGGCCGAACAGGCGGAGATCGACGCCCGGCTCACCCGGGACATCCATGCCTCCGGTACCGCGGGCGCGGTGCTCTTCGCCATCATCGACGAGTGGTTCAAGAAGAACTGGATCGTGATCGACTTCGAGCAGCCGCTGGAACGGAGCCGGCTCTGGCTCAATCCGCTTGACGCGGAGCAGAACTACGGCGTGATCGCGATGCGGCCCGGCGCGAAGGACTCCGCGATCGGCATCGACGGCGCGGGCGCGGACTGGGGCGCCCGCGGGCACCACTGGCCCCTCGAGGCGGGGACCGGCCCGGCGCCGCTGGCCATCAAGGATTTCCGGGTTCTCTCGGACGAGGCCTACGTCTATTTCCGGCTCGACGTCGGCGCGATCGACTGGGAACATGGCCGCTACCTGGTGGGCATCGACACCCACCGCCCCGACCTCGGCGGGACGACCCTGCCCTACACCGAGACCCGGTGCAGCACGGGGATGGAGTTCGTGCTGGACCTGGGCGGTCCCGAGCGCGGCTACCTGCTGGTGGACCGGCCCTACAGCCTCTACCGCACCGTGCCGCTGCCGGGCAGCGTGCCACCCCAGGTGATGCAGGTCTACAACCGGCCCTGGAAGTCGGTGGCGCACGACGATCCGCGCTGGGATTCGCTGCGGGTGGAGACCAACCGGGCCCGGGTGGGACGCGACGGCACCGTGTATCAGCGCCAGGTGTACGAGCGCAACCGGCTCAAGTTCGCGCGGCAATCCGAGACGACGCTCGCCGACTGGTTTGCCGACCCGCAAACCGGTGTGATCGAGGCGCGGATCCCGTGGGGGATGCTGCAGGTGCTCGACCCGTCGTCGCGGCTGGTGCTCGAGGGAACCGACGGCGGCACCGGGCCCGGAGGCGTGGAGACCGACGGGTTCCGGTTCGTGGTGCAGAGCTACGATCCCCGGGCGCCCGGATCGGGCGGCGGGCTGCTCGGCTGCGGCGCACCGCTCAAGTGGACCTGGAACACCTGGGAGGCTCCGGCCTGGCACGAGGAAATCAAGCCGCTCTTCGGGGCGATGAAGGAGGCGTATCGCTCGATCACCGGGCCGGTGGCCCGCCCGGCCAAGCCATGAACCAGGCGGGCCCGTCCGGGGACCGGACCGATCCCTACGTCCGCTCGCTGGGGCCGCACATCGACGCGCTCGAGATCGCGCGATCGGCGCTGCCCACGCAGCCCTCCGCCTGCCTCACCATCCTCCGACTGGCGGAGATGCTGGAGCGGTCCAGCGAGCAGCACGGGTTCCTTTCGATCCTGGCGGCGGCCCGCGCGGTGCGTACCGCCGAGCCGGCGGCCCTCGGCGAAGCGGCGGACCAGCTGCTCAATGCCCTGCTGGCCGCGCGGGTGCATCCCGAGCGGCAGCAGACCATTCTCATCGTGGACGACGATCCGGCGCTCACCCGCCTCCTGGTCGCGATTCTCCATAAACCGGGCCGCCACCTCCTCGTCGCCACCACCGCCCTCGCGATTCTCGAAGCGCTCGGCAACCGCCGGGTAGACCTGGTGCTGCTCGACGTCGGTCTGCCCGACCTGGACGGCCGCATGGTGCTCGCCAGCCTGCGGAAGAATCCCCTCACCGCGACCCTTCCCGTCGTGGTCATCTCCGCGTCGAACGAGGGCTGGGTCGAGTCCGAGTGCCTGGCGCTGGGGGCCGCGGCGTTCGTAAAGAAGCCGTTCGACCCGATCGTGCTGGGCGAGCAGGTGACCGCGCTGCTGGCCGGCCCCCGCGCCGTACCTGCCCCGGCCCCGGTTCCGGCGGCGACGCCGGAGGCCCCACCAATCCTGGATCTGCGGACCGGCCCGATCGAGGTGCTGCTGGCGGAGCACGACCCGCTGACCGCGCAGATCATCCGGCACCGGCTGACTCGCGAGGGCATGGTGGTACGCCATTTCGCGAGCGGCACCGCCGCGCTGGCCGCGGCCCAGAACATGGAGCCCGGCCTGGTGATCCTCGACGCGATGACGCCCGGCATCGAGGGCATCGAGCTGCTGGTCCGGCTGCGCGTGATGGCCCGGTATCAGAAGATCCCGATCCTGGTGCTCTCCGACATCGGCAGCGAGCGCGAAGTCGTCCGGGCGCTGGGGGCCGGCGCCGACGATTGTATCCGGAAGCCATTTTCGCCCACGGAGCTCATGGCGCGGATCGAGCGCCTGCTCGAGCGGCGGTGATCTGGTCCCGGCTGTGGGAGTTCTACCTCCGGGAATCCGCCCTGGCGCTGTTGATCCTGGGGAACCTGGTCTTCGGGGCCGCGGCGGTCGGGCTCGCGATGGTCGCGGTGGCGCTCCGGATCTCCAACGATTCCAAGGCCCGGCGGTGGATCCGGCTGGAAAAGCTCTGGGAGCCGCTCGCGCTCGAGGTGGTGGTCGGGCTCGCGCCGCCTGACCGGCTCTGGGCCGCCGTCGGTTCCCGGGACTCCCTGCGCTTCGTCAACTACCTGCTCCGCTTCGCCAAGCGGGTCGCCGGCTCGGAGCGCCGCATCGTCGACGATCTCGCGGCGCCCTACCTCGACCTTCTCCTTCCCCAGCTCACCCGGCGCACCCCCGAACGGCGGGCCCGCGCAGTCCAGACCCTCAGCACGCTGGGCAGCCGGCGCTACATGGATGCGATCCTCCGGTCGCTCGACGATCCCTCCCCGCTGGTGGCCATGGTCGCGGCGCGATCGCTGGCCCGGACCGGAACGCCCGAGTATGCCGCCGGCATTCTCAGCCGGATGCATCGCTTCGATACCTGGCGTTCCAGCTTCCTGGCCTCGATGCTGGCGACGATGGGGCCCGCGGTGGCGCCGGCGCTCCGCACCGCGCTGGCCGATCCGGCCTACGCGCCCACGGTGCGCGGGGTGGCGGCGGATGCGCTCCGGGAGCTGCACGACTACGTCTCCGCCGATGCCGCGGCGCGGGTGCTCGAAGAAGCGACCGACCGCAACCTCATCGCCGCGGTGCTGAATCTCATGGCGCACGTGGGCCGGGCCGAACATCTGCCGGCCATTCGCCGCCACGCCGCGTCGAGGGAGCCTATCGTGCGGGCCCGGGCCATCGCGGCGCTGGGTCACGTGGGGGCGGCCGAGGACCTTCCCCTCATCGTGGGCGCCATGCACGACGATTCGTCGTGGGTGGTGCTCCGGGCCGGCGAAGCCCTGCTCGAAGCCGGCGCGACCGACAAGCTGGAGGCGCTGGCCCGCATGGAGACGCCGGGGGCCCGGATGGCCCAGCAGCTGCTGGCCGGAAAGCCCGCCTGATGTACGCCATCCTGATCTGGGTGCTGGACGCCTTCAACGCGATGGTCCTGGTGTACTTCGTGGTGCTCAGCGCCGGCTACTTCATCACCGGACTGTTCGCGTTCCGCTCGCTGCGCCGCTACGTGCGCCGGCTACGTTCCCTCGACATCGAGGACCTGCTGGGCTCGACCGGCATGCCGCCGATCACCCTCATCGCGCCGGCCTACAACGAAGAGGCGACCTGCGTCGAGGCCACGCGGTCGCTGCTGACCCTGCGCTACGGCGACATGGAGATCCTGGTCTGCAACGACGGATCCAAGGACAAGACCCTCGAGCGGCTTAAGGAGGCCTTCGACCTGGAAGAAGCCTTCCGGCTCCAGACCGGAGACATTCCGACCGCCGGCATCCGGGGCGTCTATCGCAGCAGGGTCCACCACGTGCTGTGGGTCATCGACAAGGACAACGGCGGCAAGGCGGACACCCTGAACGCGGGGCTCAACTTCTGCCGGACTCCGCTCTTCTGCGCGATGGATGCCGACAGCCTGCTGGAGCGGGAAGCGCTCACCCGGATCGTGCGACCCTTCGTGGAGGACGCCCGTACCATCGCGGCCGGCGGCGTTATCCGGATCATCAACGGCTGCACGGTGGAGGAGGGCGCGGTCGTCGACGTGAGTCTTCCCAGGGAGCTGCTGCCCCGCTTCCAGGTGCTGGAGTACCTCCGCGCCTTCCTCGCGGGACGGATGGGCTGGCACGAGCTGAACTCCACCCTGATCATCTCCGGTGCGTTCGGAGTCTTTCGTCGGGAGCTGGTGGTGGACATCGGCGGGTACGCCACCGATACCGTCGGAGAAGACATGGAGCTGGTGGTCCGGCTGCACCGGCACTGCCTGGAGAACAACATTCCCTACACCATCGGCTTCGTGCCGGACCCGGTGGCCTGGACCGAGTGCCCCAGCAGCCTCAAGGTGCTGGGCCGCCAGCGGGACCGGTGGCAGCGGGGCCTGGTCGAGGTCCTGATTCGGCACCGCCGGATGCTGCTCAATCGCCGCTACGGCCGGATCGGGATGCTGGCCTACCCCTATTTCGTCTTCCTGGAGATGCTGAGCCCGCTCATCGAAGTGTTGGGCTACGTCGGCTTCCTGGTGGCGCTGGTCCTCGGCCGGGTTTCCACGCTCTATGCCACGGCGTTCCTGTCGGTGGCCATCGGCCTCGGCATCGGCCTCTCGTTCACGGCGGTGGCGCTCGAAGAGCTGGGATTCCGCCGCTACCCCAAGCGCTCCGATCTCTACCGGCTGATCTGGCTCGCGGTGGCCGAGAACTTCGGCTATCGCCAGCTCACCGCGCTGTGGCGGCTGCGCGGGCTGGTGACGGTGTTCCGGAAGGCCAAGGGCTGGGGCCGGATGGAGCGCCGGGGGTTCGGCACCAAGCCGGCATAACGGCTCGAGGGCGGAGCTGACGCCCCACGGTTGACCATGGGCACGCCGGGAACCCGGGTCAGGACGGGCGCTGCCGGGCAGCCTTCCCGGCCCGGGCCTCCTCCAGCAACCGGGACACCAGGGGCCGCGCCGCCGCGCCGTGATCCCGCGTCTCGGTGGTGAGGTGCAGTCGGCGCGCCAGAACGTCCTCCACTCGCACGGCGAATTCCCGCTCGACCGAGAACACGACCTCGGCCCCGATTGCCGGATGCTGGGGGTGGAGCGGCTCGGCCAGCGCCGGCCGCTCCCGGCACAGCTTGTAGATGGCCGGGGTTTCCGTCCCGAAGTGGGAGAGCAGGTGCTCCACGGTGGCTTCGCTGAGGCCGAGCTCGAGACCGGGGCCCCGGTAGCCGTCGAGCACCCCGGTTTCCCCGCCGGGAAGGGGCTCGGTCTCGCTGGCGGCCCGTCCCCGGCTGTGCCGGTGGTGGCCCAGCGTCTTGATCACCACGTCGGTCATCTCGACCGCCATGCGTCTCCAGGTGGTGAGCTTGCCGCCCGCGATGGTGCAGACGCCGCCGGGTCCGCGGACGATCCGGTGCTCCCGGGAAACCGCGGAGGCGGCCGCGGATGGATCGGCGGCGAGGAGCGGACGGAGCCCCGCCCAGCTCGCGATCACGTCGGAATACTCCAGGCGGGCGGAGGGGAAGAGGGCGTTGGCCGACCGGAGCAGGTACACCACGTCGTCCTGGTCCACCGCCACCTCGTCCGGCCCGAGCACCGAATCGGTATCGGTGGTGCCGATGTAGGTCCATTCCCCCCAGGGGAGCACGAACATCACCCGCCCGTCCACCGGACTCGTGAAGATCACCGCGTTGCGGTTTCCTATCCGGGCGCGGGGCACCACCACGTGCGCGCCCTTGGTCGGCCGGAGGAGCGGGGCCGCCTTGGGGTCTTCCATTCGGCGAATCGCGTCGACCCAGGGGCCGGTGGCGTTGACCACCACCCGGGCCCGAACTTCGCCCGATTCGCCGGAGAGCTCGTCACGCACGTAGGCCCCGGCGACCCGGGCCACGGTCGGAATCAGCCCCGTGACCCGCATGTAGTTGGCGACTTTGGCCCCGTGGCCCGCCGCCGCCCGGATCGTGGCCACCACCAGCCGGGCATCGTCGCACTGGGCGTCGAAATACAGCGCCCCGCCGGTAAGGCCCCGTTCCCGGATCAGCGGCTCGGCAAGAAGGAGGTCTCGCTTGCCGAGCGTCCGGTGGCGGCGCACATTACTGCCCCCGGCAAGGATGTCGTACAGGGCCAGCCCGACGGAGATCTTCCAGCGGGGGACCCGGTCGCCCTTGAAGACGGGTAGAATGAACGGGAGGGGCCGGACCAGGTGGGGGGCCAGGCGGAGCAGAATCCGCCGCTCGCGGAGGGCTTCCCGGACCAGGTGGAGGCGCCCCTGTTCGAGATAGCGCAGCCCCCCGTGGATGAGACGGCTCGATCGTGAGCTGGTCCCCTCCCCGAAATCCCGTGCTTCGACCAGGGCGGTCGACAGGCCGCGCAGGGCCGCCTCCCGCGCGATCCCGGCGCCCGTGATCCCGCCGCCGACAACTAGCAGGTCGAAACCGCCGGCGCCGAGATCCCGGAGCGAGGCGCGAACCGAAGGAGTCATGTGCTAGGAGTTTACTCCGACTCTCCCGATGCGACCGAGCTTGAGCG
Source organism: Gemmatimonadota bacterium (assembly GCA_041486305.1). Classification (GTDB taxonomy): domain Bacteria; phylum Gemmatimonadota; class Gemmatimonadetes; order Gemmatimonadales; family GWC2-71-9; genus JABFSM01. The sequence goes on along the minus strand of JBGPLG010000011.1, from coordinate 10,661 downwards.
CCCGAGCAGCTGGTTTGCGTGGCATGCCCACCGAATCCAGGCGGGCAGCCGGGTGCTCGATCTGGCCTCCGGCGCGGGCCGCCATGCGCTGGCGGCCGCGGCGCTTGGGGGAAAGGTCACGGCGGTGGACAAGGATCGGTCGAGCCTCGAGCAGGGCCGCAAGGAGGCGAAGGCCCGGGGGTTGGCGGTGACCTGGATCGAAGCCGACCTCGCGAAGACCTGGCCCGACCTGGGGAAGTTCGATGCGGTGCTGATGTTCAATTACCTCGATCGGGCCCGGATGCCCAAGGTGGTGGACCTGGTCGCTCCCGGCGGGCTCCTGATGGCCGAAACCTTCCTCGAGGCCCAGAAGGCCTTTGGTTGGGGCCCCTCCTCGGATGACCACCTGCTGCGCACCGGCGAGCTGTTCAAGCTGGTGGCCCCGCTCGTCGTGGTGCACGGCAGGGAAGTGGTCGAGGCGGTCGACAGCGCCCGCTGGAGCGCGATCGCCAGCGCGCTGGCGCAGCGAAAGTAACGGCGTGAACGGACTCCTGCTCTGAGCCTCGATCTGTTTTCCGCCCCCCGGCGCCGGCCGGTGGTGGTTGCGGGCCTTCGCACCCCGTTCGCGCGGAGCGGCAGCGTCCTCCAGGAAGCCACCGCCGTCCAGATGGCCCGCCACGCGGCCCGCGAGCTGCTCTACCGGGCCAACCTCGACGGCCGCGAGGTCGACGAGGTGATCTTCGGGCAGGTGATCCCTTCGGTGCTCGCGCCCAACGTTGCGCGCGAGGTGTCGCTGCTGCCCCAGTTTCCCCGGACCATCCCTGCCTATAGCCTGAACCGCGCCTGCGCCTCGGGTGCCCAGGCCATCACCAATGCCCACGATCAGATCCTGATGGGCCATGCCGACGTCATCCTGGCCGGCGGGGTCGAATCGCTGTCCGACATTCCGATCCTCCATTCGAAGCAATTCAGCCGGATCCTGATGGCGGCCGGCAAGGCCAAGTCCCTGGGCGCCCGGCTGGGCGCGTTTTCCCGGGTCCGGTTCCAGGATCTGAAGCCGGTGGCGCCCGCCATCGCGGAGCCGTCCACCGGCGAATCCATGGGCCAGTCGGCCGAGAAGATGGCCAAGGAGAATGGCATCTCCCGCGATGCCCAGGACCGCCTGGCGCTCCTGTCGCACCAGCGGGCGGCGGCCGGAACGGCGGACGGGCGGCTCACCGCCGAAATTGCCCCCTGGTTCGGCGGCCGCTCCATGGACCAGATCACCGAAAGCGACAACGGCATCCGGGCCGACACCAGCCTCGAGGCCCTGGCCCAGCTGAAGCCGGTATTCGACCGTCGCTACGGCTCGGTGACCGCAGGCAACGCCTCTCCGCTTACGGACGGCGCGTCGGCGGTGCTCATGATGTCCGAAGAAAAGGCCCGGTCGCTCGGCTACCAGCCGCTGGTGACCATCCGGAGCTACGCGGTGGCCGCGGTCGACCCGGGCTGGCAGCTGCTCATGGGCCCGGCGTATGCCGTGCCCAAGGCGCTGGACCGCGCCGGCATCGGCTGGAAGGATCTGGGCCTCGTCGAGATCCACGAAGCCTTCGCGGCCCAGGTGCTCTCGAACGTGCAGGCCTGGGGCTCCAAGGCCTGGGCCGAGCGCCTGGGTCGGTCCCAGCCGGTGGGCGAGGTGGATTGGAGCATCACAAACGTCATGGGCGGCTCGATCGCCATCGGGCATCCCTTCGGCGCGACCGGGGCGCGACTGGTGACCACGCTGGCCAACGAGATGCAGCGGCGCTCGGTGCAGTTCGGGCTGATTTCGATCTGCGCGCAGGGCGGGATGGGGTTCGCGATGGTGCTGGAGCGGATCGCGTGACCGCCTTCACCCTGAGCCAGACCGACGGCATCGCCATTATCACGATCGATGTGCCCGGCGAGCCGGTCAACATGCTGGGCACGTCGACCATCGGTGAACTCGAGGATCTCCTGGAGCACATCAAGGACGATCCGTCGGCCCGCGCCCTGGTCCTGATCTCCGGCAAGGCCGACAACTTCATCGCCGGCGCCGACATCCAGGAGTTCACCCGGATCGCCACCGCCTCGGAGGGCGAGTCACTCTCCCGCCAGGGCCAGGAGATGATCACCCGGCTGGAGCGCTTTCCCAAGCCGATCGTCGTCGCCATCCATGGGGCCTGCGTGGGCCTGGGCTGCGAGCTCTCCCTCGCCTGCGCCTGGCGGGTCGCCACCGATTCTCCCAAGACCGTGATCGGGCTCCCCGAAGTCCAGATCGGCGTTCTCCCCGGGACGGGCGGGTGCCAGCGGTTGCCCCGCCTCATCGGCGTCCGCGCCGCGCTCGACCTCATCCTGGCCGGCAAGGCCGAGCGGGCCGCCAAGGCGTTCAAGATCGGACTGGTGGACGAACTGGTGCCGCCCAGCATCCTGCGCTCGGTGGCGCTGGCCGCCGCGGACCGGCTGGCCCGGGGCGGCCCGGCCGACCGGAAGAAGCGGGGCAGCATGCTGCTGGAGCGGAATCCGCTGGGCCGCCGGCTGGTCTATTCCGCGGCGCGGAAGACGGTGCTCAAGAACACCGGCGGCCATTACCCGGCGCCGCTCGCCGCGCTGGAGGCGGTCCGCACTGGCCTCGAGCACGGGATGGAGGCCGGCCTGCGGAAGGAAGCCGAGCTCTTTGGTGAGCTGGCCGTGGGCGAAGTGTCCCGCAACCTGGTCCGGATCTTCTTCGCAGCCAACGCCCTCAAGAAGGATGACGGGGTGCCGCCCGGCAGTGCGGCGCCTCGGCCGGTCCGCCGGCTCGGCGTGGTCGGGGCCGGCTTCATGGGCGCCGGCATCGCCGGCACGGCGGTATCCCAGGCCGGCGTCGAGGCGCGGCTCAAGGACTCCGATCTGCCCCGGGTAGGGAAGGGACTGTACGCCGCCACCGAGATCGTCCGGGGACAGCTCACCCGCCGGCGGATCACCCGGTTCGAGTTCGAGCGCAAGGCGGCCCTCCTGTCGGGCACCTGGGGCTTCAGCGGGTTCGAGCGCGCCGACGTGGTGATCGAGGCGGTCTTCGAGGACCTCGACGTGAAGCGGCGGGTGATGCACGATCTCGAGGACGTGGTCCGCGCCGAGACGATTATCGCCAGCAACACCTCCACGATTCCGATCGCCAGCATCGCCGAGGGCGCGCGCCATCCGGAGCGGATGCTCGGGATGCATTTCTTCTCGCCGGTGGACCGGATGCCCCTGCTCGAGGTGATCCCCACCGCGCTGACCTCATCCGCCGCCATCGCCACCGCGGTGCAGTTCGGGCGCCGCATGGGTAAGACCGTCATCGTGGTCGCGGACCGCCCCGGATTCTGGGTCAACCGGATTCTCTCTCCCTACATCAACGAAGCCGGAGTCCTCCTGTCCGAGGGCATGCCGATCGAGACCATCGACCGGACCATGACCCGGTTCGGGTTCAAAGTGGGTCCGATTGCCCTGCTGGACGAGGTCGGGATCGACGTGGGCCAGAAGGCCAGCGGCGTCATGCAGGCCGCCTTCGGAGAACGGATGACGCCCGCGCCCGGGATCGCGAGGATGGTGGAGGCGGGCCGGCTGGGCCGGAAGAGCGGCAAGGGATTCTATCTCTACCACGACGGCCACAAGACCGACCCCGATCCGGCCGCTTACAAGCTGCTCGGCGTCACCCCGCTGGCCTCGGTCGATCCGGGCGAGATCGAGCGCCGCCTGGTGTACATCATGCTCAACGAGGCCGCCATGGCGGCGCTCGAGGGCGTGGTGCGGTCTCCTCGCGACGGCGATGTCGGCGCGATCTTCGGCATCGGGTATCCCCCCTTCCGCGGCGGACCCCTTCGCTACATCGACATGCTCGGCGCCACCCGCGTGGTCCAGACGCTGGAGGGGCTGGCCGCCGCGTACGGACCGCGCTTCACTCCCGCGCCCGCCCTGGTGGCCATGGCGCAGGCCGGCCGCCACTTTCACCCCGACTGATCGTTGCAACGAAGCCTATCGGACCCCCGCGCCACTTCCTCCGCCCTGCTCGCCCCGGTCCTTTCCGGTGTCCGCCTGTGGGATTCCAATTCCCACAACCGCGCACCCACGCCGCGTTGCCTTCCGCGGTGTTTCACTCTAACATCTTATCATACAATAAGATAGCAAGCCAGGAGCCACGGCACGGCTCTTCCCTTAGCCAAGCCGGAGGGGCCGTTTTCTGATCCCCTGACCCCTGACCCCTGGTTCTCGGTAAATGGACATAAAGCGCGAGCCGGTAAAGAACCGGAAGAAGATGATCCTGATCGGCGCCGGCATCCTGGCGCTGGTCGTCGTGACCGTCATGCTCACCAAGCTCAAGCCCGCAGCCCCGACCGTCGAACTCGGCACGATCTACCTGGACACCGTCGAGCAGGGAGAGATGGTGCTCGAGGTGCGCGGCCCCGGGACGCTCGTCCCTGAAGACATCCGCTGGATTACCGCGGTCACCTCCGGGCGGGTGGAAAAGCTCAACCTCCAGCCCGGCGTGACGGTGGAAGCCAGTACAGTTCTGCTCGAGCTGGTCAATCCCGACGTCGAAATCGCGACTCTGAACGCCGACCGGCAGCAGACCGACGCCGAGTCGCAGTTGGTCCAGCTCAAGACCAATCTGAACAGCAACCGGCTCAACCAGGCGTCGACCGTGGCCAACCTCCGGTCCCAGTATCTGGACGCCAAGCGTCGGGCCGAGTCAGGCGCGGAGCTCCTGAAGAAGGGGCTGATCATCCCGCTGGATCAGCAGCAGGCCCAGGAAAAGGCTGATGCGCTCGGCAAGCAGGTGGAGTTCGAGGAAGAGCGCCTGAAGATCATGACCAACACCATCGACGAGCAGATCAAGGTGCAGGAGGAGCAGGTCAGCCGGCTCAAGTCCATCACCGCGTTCCAGCATGCGCTCAAGGCGTCGATGGTGGTGCGAGCCGGTACCCACGGCGTGCTGTCGGAGATCCCGCTCCAGATCGGCCAGTACGCCCAGGCGGGCGCCACGCTGGCCAAGGTGGTTCCGACCCCGCTCCATTTGAAGGCCGTGCTCCGGATCCCCGAGACCCAGGCCAAGGATCTGGCCATCGGTCAGAAGGCATCCATCGACACACGCAACGGTATCGCGCCGGGACACGTCTCACGGATTGATCCCGCTTCCAGCCTGGGTACCGTCACGGTGGACGTCGCGCTCGACGGCACCCCCCCCAACGGGGCCCGGCCGGACTTGAGCGTCGACGGGGTGATCGAGATCGCCCGGATGAAGAACGTCCTCTACACCGGGCGCCCCCCCTACGGGCAGCCCGACGCCACGATCGGGATCTTCAAGCTGATCGAGAACGGCAACTACGCCCAGCAGGTGTCGGTCCGGCTGGGGCGGACCTCGGTGAACAGCGTCGAAATCAAGGAAGGCCTGGTCAAGGGCGACGTGGTGATCCTGTCGGACATGTCGCGTTGGGACAATACCGATCGCGTACGTATCAAACGGTGAGCAGGGATCGGGAGTCCTGATCCCTGACGCTGATTCAGACCCTCAACGAGCAAGGAACCCACATGAGCACCGCGCCCGGCGAAGTCCTGATCAAGCTCGACGGCATCAAGAAGGTCTTCCTGACCGACGAGCTGGAGACCCACGCGCTCTCCGAGATCCACCTGCAGCTGATGAAGGGCGAGTACGTCTCGATTTCCGGGCCCTCCGGCTGCGGCAAGACGACGCTGCTCTCCATTCTGGGTCTGCTGGATACGCCCAGTGGTGGCACCTACACTCTGGCGGGGCACTCGGTGGAAAGCCTGACCCCTTCGGAGCGGGCCCGGGTTCGCAACCGCCAGATCGGGTTCATCTTCCAGGCGTTCAACCTGATCGGCGATCTCACCGTCTACGAAAACGTCGAGCTGCCCCTCACCTATCGCGGCATGCCCTCCTCGGAGCGGCAGCAGCGGGTGACCAGCGCGCTGGAGCGGGTCGGTATGGCCCACCGGATGAAGCACTACCCGTCCCAGCTCTCCGGCGGCCAGCAGCAGCGGGTCGCCGTGGCCCGGGCCGTCGCGGGTGAGCCCGCCATCCTCCTGGCGGACGAGCCCACCGGAAACCTCGACTCCCAGAATGGCGAAGCGGTGATGGAGCTGCTCCGCGAGCTGCACCGCGGCGGGGCCACCATCTGCATGGTCACCCACGATCCGCGCTACGCCAAGTGGGCCGACCGGGAAGTGAAGCTTTTCGACGGCAAGGTGGTCGAGGAAGAAGCGAGCGGCGGCCGGGTCGACGTGCACCACTAGCCGGCCGGGAGCGGCGAGCGGGGAGCAGGGGCCGGTGAGTAGCATATTCCCGAGTTCTGTTTCCTGCTCCCCGCTCCCTGCTCATACCCATGCGAATCCTCTCGGAGTTCCAGCACGCCGCGCGGTCCCTGGCTCGGGCGCCGGGGCTCGTCGCGGTGGCCATCGTGTCGCTGGGTCTGGGGATCGGGGCCAACGCCACGATCTTCAACTTCGTCAACGCCATCGAGTTTCGGCCGCTTCCATTCCCGGAGCCGGAACGGCTGATGGATGTGAGCGAGGACAATCCGGAGGAGCTCTGCGCGGGGTGCGGCGTCGGGACCGCCTATCCCACGTTCGAGGCCTGGCGCCGGACCGCCCGCAGCTTCACGGCGCTGGGTGCCTACCGCGAGGATGCGTTCGCGCTGGCCGGCGAGGGCGAGCCCGAACGGGTAGGGGGCGCCGCCGTCAGTGCCGCGCTGTTCCCGCTTCTGGGAGTCACCCCGGTTCGGGGGCGCGCCTTCACCGCCGCCGACGATGGGGCCGGCGCCCCTCCGGTGCTGCTGCTCGGGTACGGGCTCTGGTTGCGCCGCTTCGGCGGGGACAGCTTGGTGATCGGCAAGACGGCCCGCGTCAACGGAATCACCCGCACGATCATCGGCGTGATGCCGCCCCGCTTCGCCTTTCCGGAGTTCGCGGCCATCTGGCTGCCGATCGGGGGCGAGACCGCGATCACCGGGACCACCGAGCGGGGCATCGGCACGGTCGGGCGGCTCAGGGCGGGCGTCTCAGCGGCCCAGGCGAGCGCCGAGATGGAGAGCATCTCCGCCCGGCTGGCGGCGCAGGATTCGGCGACCTACCACGGCTGGACCGCGCGGGTCGGCCCGCTCAAGCCGAACATTTCCAACGACACCAGCGGGCAGGCCTTCCTGCTCGCGCTGGGCGCCTCGGGGTTCGTGCTGCTGATCGCCTGCGCCAACCTGGCGAATCTCTTCCTGGTGCGCGCCACCGCCCGCGCCCGCGAGCTCGCCGTGCGCGTGGCGCTCGGCGCCAGCCGGGGGCGCATCGCGGGGCACCTGCTCGCCGAGTCGCTGCTGCTCGGCCTGGCCGGCGGGGCCGTCGGCCTGCTGCTTTCCTTCTGGGGCGTGCGCTACGTCAGCGGCCTCATCAATTCCGCGATGCCGTTCTGGATCCACCTCGGGACCGACTGGCGCTTCCTGCTGTACACCCTGCTCGTGTCCCTGGTCGTTGGGCTCGGATTCGGGCTCGGACCGGCCTTCCGCGCCACCCGGATCGACCTCAACGAGACGCTCAAGACCGGCGCCGTCGGCGTGACGGCCGGCCGCCGCGACGGCCGGATGCGGGGCGCCCTCGCGGTCGCGCAGATCGCGCTGGCGATCGTCCTGCTCGCCGGAGCGGGGCTGATGATCAAGTCCTTCCTGCTCGAGAGCCGCACCGAGGGCCTGGGATACAACCCCCATGGGGTCCTGACGGCGCGGATCCAGCTCGCGGCTCCCCGGTACCAGGATCCGGCCCAGGTCCGGCTGCTTGAGGAGCAGCTGCTGGAGCGGCTCCGGGTGCAGCCGATGGTGGAGGCGGCGGCCATCGAGCGCCCGATCTTCCTGAATGCCTTCATCGGTCGCGCGACCCGGGTCCGGCTCGAGAGCGCCGCGGAGCCGGTGCCGATGGGCCAGGGCCCCGGCCACGGCAACGCGGTCTCGGCCGATTACTTCCGGGTCATGGAGGTTCCCATGGCGAGCGGGAGGGCGATCGCGTCCAGCGATGTTCCCTCCGCCCCACCGGTCGTGGTGGTGAACGAGAAGACGGCGTCGCTGTACTGGCCCGGCGCTCAGCCGCTGGGCAAACGGCTCCGGATCGACTCGGACGGGCCCTGGCTCACGGTCGTCGGTGTCGCCCGGGACATCAGCAACCATCCCTTGGGGCGCGGCGCCATCGCGCTGCTCTACACATCCCTGGCGCAGGACTCCTCCCGTCCCTTCCGCCTGATGATCCGTTTCCATGGCGATCCGGTGACCGCCGCGGCCACCCTCAAGGCGGTCGCCCGCACCGTGGACCCCGACGAGCCGGTCGAGGACGTCCTCACACTTGACGCCGATCTCGCGCAGCAGGTCTCTCCGGTGCGGTTCATGGCCCTGCTGCTCGGGGCGCTGGGAGCCATCGCACTCGGGCTCGCGGCGCTGGGGATCTACGGCACGATGTCCTACCTCGTCACCCGGAGAACCCGCGAGCTGGGAATCCGGATGGCGCTCGGCGCGGATGGCGCCGGACTCCGGCGCTACGTCGTGGGACGGGGACTTCGCCTGGCCCTGTTCGGCCTCGCCCTCGGGATTCCCGCGGCGCTGGGTCTCACCCGGGTCATGCGGTCGTTGCTCTTCTCGGTGAACCCCGGCGATCCCCTGGTCTTCGGCGCCGTCGCGGTCCTGCTGGCGGGCATGTCCGCGCTGGCGTCCTGGCGGCCGGCGCAGCGAGCCACCCGGGTCGACCCGCTCATCGCGCTGCGGGCGGACTGACGCGAGCATGACCGCCCTCCTCGCCGATCTGCGCTACGCCTGGCGCACCCTGGTGCGCACCCCGGGATTCGTCGCGGTGGCGGTGGCCTCCCTGGCGATCGGGATCGGCGCCAATACCACGATCTTCAGCATGGTGAGCGGGCTCCTGTTCCGTCCGCTGCCGCTGCCGCGGCCCCACGAGGTGGTGGGCCTCTTCACCAGCGACTACAGCGGGCCGGCGTTCGGCACCTCGGCTTACGCGGACTATCTCGACATCGCGGCCCGGACCCTCCGCGGCCTCGCCGCGCACGCCATGCAGCCGGTGAGCCTCTCCTTCCAGGGTGCCACCGATCGACTGGCCGCCGAGCTGGTGAGCGGAAACTATTTCGAGGTCCTGGAGGTTCGGCCCGCGCTGGGACGGGGATTCGCGCCCGAAGAGGCCGACCCGCTGCACCCGGTTGCCGTCGTGGTCCTGAGCGACGCGGCATGGCGCAGCCGGTTCGGCGCCGACCCGGGGATCCTGAACCGCACGGTCACGATCAGCGGCCGGCCGATGACGGTGATCGGCGTCATGCCGGCCGGCTTCCGGGGCATCCTGCGCGGGCTCAGGCTGGACCTGTGGTTGCCCGCGCCGATGCAGGCGGTGCTCGACCCCTCGCCCGGACAATGGAGCCGAGGCAACCGCTCGTTCTCGCTGACCGGGCGGCTTCGGCCCGGCGTCACCGCCGCCGAGGCCCAGGGCGAGATGTCGGTCCTGGCGGAGGGCCTGCACCGCGAACACCCCGAGGCCTGGACCGACGTGCGCGGCGCCGGGCGCCGGCTCACGCTGCTCACCGAGTCCCGCATCAGAATCGCCCCACCCGAGGCGCGGGGCCCCGCGGTCGCGGGATCGGCGCTGCTTATGGTGGTGGTCGGCCTGGTCTTACTCGTAGCCTGTGCCAACCTCGCGGGACTCCTGCTGGCCCGGGCCGCGGCTCGCCGGCGGGAGATCGCCATCCGGCTGGCGCTGGGCGCTACCCGGAGTCGCCTGGTCCGCCAGTTCGTGACCGAGAGCGCGCTGGTGACGTTCATGGGTGGAGGGTTGGGGCTGCTGGTGACCGCCTGGATGACCCGGCTGCTGCAGCGCTTTCAGCCGCCGATCGGTGTGCCGGTCCGGCTGGAGCTCCCGGTGGACTTCCGGGTCATCGGGTTTGCGCTCCTGATCTCGCTCTTCACGGGGGTGCTGCTTGGCCTGGTTCCGTCGGTGCAGGCATCGCGCCCCCCGCTGGTGCCCGCGCTCAAGGACGAATCGGCGGGTGGGCGCCCCGTTCGCACCCGAATGCGGGAAGCCTTCATCGTCGGTCAGGTGGCGCTCTCGTTCCTGCTGCTCATTGCCGCCGGCCTGTTTCTGCGGAGCCTGGGCCGCGCCAACGCGATCGACCCGGGGTTCCGGGCGCGGAACGGCGCCATGGCCACCGTGGATCTTTCCTTGAACGGCTACCCGCGGGAGCGGGCCCGGGTGGTCACCGACGCGGCGCTCGAGCAGCTCCGCGGCACACCCGGAATCGAGGCGGCGTCCTGGACCACGCTGGTGCCGCTGGCGCTCGGAGGCACCTCGCGACGCGGGATGACGGTGCGGGAGTACGTCCGCCAGCCCCATGAAGACCTCGAATTCCCCTACGCCAGCGTCTCGGACGGCTACTTCGAGACCATGCAGGTCGAGATCGTCAGGGGCCGGGCCATCGACGCCCGCGATGGCGCCGGCGCACCGGGCGTGGTCGTGGTGAACGAGACCTTCGCGCGGCGGTTCTGGCCCGGGGCGGATCCGCTGGGGCAGAGCATCAGCGTGGGGGGCCCGGAGGGACCGTTTCTCACCGTGGTCGGCGTGGCGCGGGACGGCAAGTACCAGACGATGACCGAAGACCCGGTGCCGTTCGTCTATTT
>JBGPLG010000010.1:0-74974 GCA_041486305.1 Gemmatimonadota bacterium | reverse complement strand
GTCGAGACCGCGGCCGAGACCGCCGAGCTCTGGCTCAGCGCCCAGGCGGCGCTGGCCGGCTCGACCGCGGACGACCCGAACCCGCCGCAGCTCCTGATCGCAACGTGGCGCCGAAACCTGAGCCGTTCCCTCCGTCCGCTCTACGTGCGGCGGGACACCTCGCTGGTCGCCACTCGGCAGCCCTTCGGCACCAAGACTCCGAGCAACATCGAGCGGGCGGGCTACATCCAGCAGATATTCCACACCATCATCTTCTACGGCCCCGATCCCGACGAGATCATCACCGAGCGGTTCCTGCGCCAGCATTGCTTCCGCCGGGTGGAGGGCAGCGGCGCGACCCAGGGGCTGGTGGGGCTGGCGTTCGACCCGCTCCCCCGGCAGCAGAACGCGGACGTCTCCGGCATCCTGTGGATCGACCCGACCAGCCGGGCGCTCCGGCACGTCGAATACGGCTGGACCAATCCCCCCTACTGGGCCGACGGGGGCAAGGCCCACGGCCGGACCGATTTCGTCCGGCTGGCGGGCGGGGGATGGATCACCCAGCGGTGGTATATCCGGATGCCCAAGCCGGGGGACGATTTCGACGGCTACACCGAGGAGGGCGGTGAGATCCTCGCGGTGGGGCCCCGGACGCCGAGGAGAAAACCATGATGCGTCTTGGGTCGCTGCGGAGCGCCGCCGCCGGGGCGGGCGCCACGCTGGCGCGGTTCCCGATGGCCCTCCTGTCGGGGTTCGTCGCCTGCGGGACGATGCTTCACCTCATCGACATGGACGAGTCCTCCAACCAATCGTCACTCCGGCTCCTGGCGGTGGCCGGCATGGGGCTGGCGCTGTTCACGGCGGCCCGGACCGGCGCCGAGCGCCGGGGCGCCCGGGCCGCCAGCCTGTGGCTGGGGTACGCGGTGCTCGGGGCCGGACTGGCCATGTTGTATTTGGTCTCGGTGGGGTGGACCGACCAGATGGCAGGCCTCCGGCTGACCCAGCTCCTGGTGCTCGCGCATCTCGCCGTGGCCGTGGCGCCGTACCTCGCGGTGGAGCATCCCAACGGCTTCTGGCAATACAACCGATTCCTGCTGCTCCGCTATCTGGAGGCCTCGTTCTATACCCTGGTGCTGTTCGCCGGTCTCGCAATCGCGCTGGGCGCCCTCGACAAGCTCTTCGGCGTGAGCGTGCCGGGGAAGGACTATTTCCGTCTGCTGGCGGTGCTGGCCTTCGTCTTTCATCCCTGGTTCTTCCTGGCCGGAGTGCCGGCCGACTACGAGGCGCTGGACGGGCGCGAGGATTACCCGCTGATCCTCAAGGTATTCAGCCAGTTCGTCCTGATTCCTCTGGTCACGGTCTACCTCGTGATCCTCACCGCGTACCTGGGGAAGGTCGTTTTCACACGCACCTGGCCCAGCGGATGGATCGGGTACCTGGTGTCGGTCGTGTCCACCATCGGCGTGCTGGCGCTGCTGCTGGTGTACCCGATCCGGCGGCGGGGCGACACGCCCTGGGTCAACGCCTTCACGCGGTGGTGGTTCGTGGCGTTGCTGCCCTCGCTGGTGATGCTCCTTCTCGCGGTGGGGAAGCGGATCGGACAGTACGGGGTGACCGAGGAGCGCTACTTCCTGGGCGTGCTCACGGTGTGGATGCTGGGCATCTCGATCTATTTCGGTTTGACCGGATCGACCCGCATCAAGCGCATTCCGGAGACGCTGCTGGCGGTCGTGCTGCTGAGCGCGCTGGGTCCCTGGGGCGCCTACGCCGTGTCGGAGCGGAGCCAGGTCTCGAGGCTCGGGCGCCTGCTCCAGGCCAACGACCGGGGCCAGCCGGGAAAGATCACGACCCACGCGGGCGCGGTCTCGGAGCAGGACCGGGCCCAGATCAGCGCGGTGTTCCGCTACCTGGCCCAGATCCACGGCCCTGGCTCGGTCGCCCGGGTGCTCGGCGTGCCGGAGGATTCGGTGCAGGGCCGGGCCGGTCGCGACGGCACCGGGGACGGCGCAGCGCGCGAGGCGATGCGCCGGCTGGGCCTCGAGTATGTGGATCAGTGGAACGCCGGAGTCGACGGCCGATCCTTCTTTGCCAGGGCCGAAGGGCTCGCGAGCGTTCCGGTCGCGGGGTTCGAGGTGGTGCGGCGGATCTCATTTCCGTCGACCGCGCTGATCGGCAACCAGACCGATACGCTGGAGATCGGCCGGGACAGCGTCAGCGGAGGCATCCTCGTGAAGCACGACCGGGTGCCCATCCTGACCCTGGACCTGGTCGCCCCGGTCCGCGCGGCGCTGAAGCCCGACTCCTCCGGCGGCAGGGCCCCCCTCATTCTCATCGCCCCGGTCGTGGTGGAGGGCGAGGCGAGCGGTTACCGGGTTCGGGTGGCACTCACGAGTGTCAACGGCGAATTCCGGGCCGGGGTGCTGCGGGTGCACTCGGCCGAGGGGATGGTCATGGCGGCGGGGTTCCGGCGTCTACTAGCTCCCTAGTTGACAGAATCGCCGGCGGGCGCGAGCTTCTACTAGACTATTAGTAGGAGCTTCCATGAGCATCCGGTTGAGCGATCGCGAGCTGGACGTGATGGCGGTGCTGTGGGCCCGGGGGTCCGGTACCGTCGCCGAGGTGCGGGAATCCCTGGGCGATCCCCTGGCCTACACCACGGTGCTGACGGTGCTGCGCACCCTGGAGGACAAGGGGTTCGTGGGCCACGAGGAGGAAGGCAAGGCGCACCGTTACACCCCGCTGGTGGCTCGGGAACGGGCGGGGCGGAGCGCGCTCAGCCGCATGGTCGAGAAGCTGTTCGACGGCTCGCCCGAGCTGCTGATCACCCAGCTGGTCAGCGACCGGAAGCTCTCGGCGGCGGAGATTCGCCGGCTCAAGCGGATCCTCGATGAGCGGTTGAAGGGGGGTGCCAGATGATCGCCCCGTGGATGGTCTATACCCTGCTGGTCGGTGGACTGGTATCCCTGGCGGCCCTGGCCGCCGAGCGGGCCCTGCTGCTCCTGCGGGTACCGGTGCGGAGCGTCTGGGCGGTGGCGCTCAGCCTCTCGCTGCTGGTTCCCTGTCTCGCGCATTTCCTTCCCCGGCGGGTGCCGATTCCGCCCGCCATCGAGCGGGCGATGTTGAAGACGGCCGACCTGGTGTCGCCCCCGAAGGTGCTGACCTGGCCCTACCGCGCGGCGGCGACCCAGGCCCGCTTCCCGCTGGACCGGGTGCTGCTGATCGGCTGGGTCGCGGCCAGCATCGGCCTGACCCAGCTGATCATCTATTCGATGGCGGTGCTGTACGGACGGAGGCGCGAATGGCGCCGGGAGACGATCGAGGGCGTCCCGGTGCTGGTGGCGCCCGACTTCGGGCCCGCGGTGGTGGGCTGGCGGCGGCTGGAGATCGTGCTTCCAGCCTGGGCGATGGCGCTGGCCCGTGATGCGCGGGCACTGGTGGTGCGCCACGAGGACGAGCACCTGCGGCGCCGGGATCCCCGCTTGCTGATCCACGCCTCGCTGGTGGTCCTGGCGATGCCGTGGAATCCGGCGCTCTGGTGGCAGTACCGGAGGCTCCGGCGCGCAATCGAGCTGGACTGCGACGCGCGGGTGGTGGGCGGCGGCGCCGACGTAGCCCGCTATGGAGCGGTGCTGCTGGAGGCGGGCGGCTTCTGCCGGCGCGGAGGGTTGCCGGCGCTGGCGGCTTTTGCGGAGCGGGCGAGTGATCTCGAGGTCCGGATCAAGGCGCTCACGCCGACCCGGGGACGGTGGCGGCGCGCGCGGGTGGGCGTCGCGGCAGTGGCAGCGGGCGTGCTGGTGGCCGCGGCGTGCCTGGTGCCGGATCCACTGAGTCCGCCCGCTGAGCAGACCCCTGTGCCTGTGGTGAACCCGTCCAATCTCGGAGAACTGCGAGAATGGGCCCGTTGGTATATCGGAGGGCGTCCGTTCACTGGGGACCTGGTCATAGTGCGCACGTCGGATGGAAGGATCGTTCGCACCGAAAAACTGACTGGCGGCCCGGAGGGGAGTCGGGCCAAGGTGGACCTGCTCAGGCACGAGCTCGGAAAGGACGCTGTCGACCTCATCGACATCCTCAAGCGGGAAGCGGTCCAGATTCCCGGTGTCGAGTCCGTGATCCAGGTCTATCTCAAACCAGGCGTACAGCTCAAGCCGGAGGTCACCGGAGTCTGGCAGCGCGATAGCATCTCGACCGGGCGCTGGTTCGGAGACGCGAGGCCATTCTCTCTGGCTTGGTATGTCGCGCACTATGGTACGCTACGGTGGCGCCTGGCCGGCCGATAGGAGGAAGCGCCATGGAAAAGTGGAAATGGGGTTTGCTGGTTTCACTCGCCGCCACCGGCCGCGCGCAGGTACAGTCTCCCGCCGCCTGGCACTTCACCGAGGAGCTGCGCATCGGCAGCGAGGCCGACGACATAACCGGATTCAGCGACATCCGCGGTTTACTGGTCGACGCCAAGGGAAACATCTGGGTCCTCGAAGCATCCACCCAGGAGATCCGGGTCTTCGACCCCCGGGGCAAGCACCTCCGAAACATCGGTCGCAAAGGCCAGGGACCCGGCGAATTCATCTACGCCGACGGGATGGCCATGGCCCCGGGTGGAATGATCTGGGTCCACGACCCCCAGAACGCGCGGTTTTCGATCTTCAACCAGGAAGGAAAGTTCGTTCGGCAGCAGCTCGCGCCGAGCAACGGCTACGGCTTCCTCTGGGTGGGCGGCGTCGACCGCCAGGGAAGGATCTGGGATCAGATCTTCTGGCGCGATCCCAAGAACCTCGAGCTGAGCTGGATGCGACGGGCCACCCCGGACTGGGCCAGGGTGGATACCCTGGCGCTTCCGTCATGCCAGAAGCCTGGAGGATCCCGCGAGGAGAGTGCATTCAAACTTCCTCGGGGATTCGCCGCGGTGCCGTACTTCCCCGGCCCAGTGGTCGCGGCCGACTACGACGACAGCTCCCTCTGGTGCGCGCCGACCGGCGCCGAGTACGAGTTCCTGCGGTTGCGCATCGGTCGAGGAGACACGCTGGGACGGCTCAGCAGTCGCGCGGAGCGGCTCCCGGTTACGCCAGCCGAGCGCGACTCGGCCATCACCAGGCTCAAGGAATTCATGAAGAAGGCCGGGGAAGCCTCGCTGGACTGGTCGCGAATCCCCCGGGTCAAGCCGTTGATCGCCTCGGCCTTCGTCGACGGCGACGGACGGGTCTGGGTCCGCCGCAACGCGCCGGGCGGCACCTCGGTATTCGACATCTTCTCGCGCGACGGGCGGCCGGTCGCCAGCCTCACCATCCCGCTGCCGGTGAATGCCTGGCTCAGGCCGGTGATCCGGAACGACACCGGATACTTCGTGGTCCAGGAGGAGGGTGAGATCCCCTACATTGTGAGGGCCCGGATCCGCTAGAAACCATTCCTCACCTGGCGGCGTCTCACCGAGACACCGATACCATGCCGAAGGAAGCTCCCATGCGCCACCTGCTCCGACGCGCCACCCCCCTCCCCTTCTCGCTCCTGCTCGCGTCCTGCGGCGGCGCTGCCGCGTCCAACCTGGCCCACGCGGTGGTCGACACCCTGCCCGGCGGGATTCCCCGGGTCAGCAACAGCGGCCCCACCGCCTGGACCGATTCGTCCGGGGCCAGGCTGGTCGAGGAAGCCCGCTTCAGCGGGGAAGACGGCACGCCGGGTGAGCTGGGCAATCCGGGCAGCATTGCCGTCGATGAGACCGGACGGGTCTACGTGGCGGACGACAAGCCGGCCATGATCCGGGTCTTCACCCCCGACGGCAAGCTGGTACGCACCATCGGCCGGGAGGGAGAGGGTCCCGGGGAGTTCCGGAAGGGATTCATCGCGGTGCGGGGCGATTACCTGGTCCTGCAGGATCCCCGGATCGCCCGGACCACCGTCTGGGACACCGCGGGAACCTACCTCCGGAGCTGGCACTCCTCCTGTTGCTACTGGAACTACATCCAGATCGACCGGCAGAATCGGATCTACGTTCCCACCATGGTGCCGACCCAGCCGGGCGAGAAATCCCGCGGCAGCGCGTACGTCCGCTGGTCCCTCGAGGGGGTCGCCCTCGATACGGTATGGGTGCCCCAGCGCGATGAGGCGAAGACCTGGACCGTCAGCGTGAAGAAGGGCGGCAAGGATCAGATGATGATGAGTACCTCGGTGCCGTTCATGCCGGGACAGACGTCGGCCCTGCATCCCGATGGCGGCGTGGTCTACGCCTGGACCGGGACCTATTCGATCATCCGCAGCGCCAAGGGCACCGATTCGGTGCGGGTGTTCGGCCGCAGCTGGACCCCCGATCCGGCGTCCGACGCGCGAAAGCGGGATGAGCTGGAATCGCAGGTGAAAGGTGCCAAGGAGGATTTCGGTGAGGCGGTGGTGCGTGCCGCATTCAAGCTCTCCGACATTCCCAGCACACTACCGGCCTTCGAAAACATCCGGGTGGACGAGGGAGGCCGAGTCTGGGCCCGCCGATATGCGGTGGCCGATACGACGAGGACCACGTTCGATGTCTTCGATTCCAGCGGCGCCTATCTCGGGCCGGTCTCGGCCGCGATGAGCATGAGTTCGTGGGGTCCCCAAGCGTGGATCAAGGACGGCCTGGTGACGGTGATCGAGGACCAGGACGGTCGTCCGACCGTCGTGCGGCTCCGGCTGACCATCCCCGGGAAACACTAGCGCTCGACCGCTCCGCCCGTCCCGGAGGGACATTGTTGAGGTTAGTTAATGTGAGCCAAGTCATGTAGCTTGAGGGAGCTGGAGCCAACCGGGACGGGACGGTGCGTCGATCCCCAGTCCCCGCGCATCTCTAGCGTCGTCCGCTGTAGACGGAACCCGCCGCGGTATCTTCCCGGGTTCGCCCGTCCCCGACTCGAGGACTCCGTGCGACGATTGACCCTCGTCCTGTCCACCTGCGTTCTCCCGCTGGCCGCCATGCCCGTCGGCGCGCAGCAGCGGGGCGTGACGCTGGCCGAAGCCCTGACGCTGGCAGAGCGCAACGCGCCTCTCGTGGTCCAGGCGAAGGGGACCGTCCGGTCGGCCGGGGCCGGGGTACGGGCCGCGTGGGGGAGTTTCCTTCCCAGCCTGAGCAGCACCGCCAGCTACGGCACCAGCTTTTCCGACGGCCCCTCCCGCACCGATCCGATCACCGGCGAGGTGATTCCCGGTAGCGTGAGCAGCAGCTCCTTGAGCCTCGGAGGGAGCGCCTCGGTGGACCTGTTCACCGGGTTCAGCCGCGGCGCCAACCTCTCCTCAACCCGGGCCAACCGCACCGACGCCGAGGCGTCTCTGGTGGTCGAGCGCTCCAACTCGGCGCTGCAGACCACGACCCAGTTCCTGCAGGCGCTTCAGGGCGCCGACCTGGTTCGGGTCCGCAACGACGCCATCCGGCGGGCCCAGGAAAAGCTCGCCATCGCCAACGCCAAGCTGCTGACCCGCGCCATCACGATCGCCGACTCGCTCCAGGCGATGGTGGACCTGACCCGTGCGCAGCTGGCGCTGCTCACCGAGGAGCGGAACCTGGCCGACGCGGAAGCGCGGCTGGCCCGCCTGGTGGGCATGGACGGCCGGGTCGCGGCCGTTGCCGATTCCACCCTGTTCCGTCTCGCCACGATCGGGGACACCGCGGCGCTGATGTCGGAGGCGCAGGAGCGGGCGCCGTCGGTGCTCCGGGCGGGAGCCAGGGTTCGCGCGGCGCGCGCCGGCGTCGCCGTGGTCCGCGCGACCTACCTGCCGCGGATCACGCTTTCGGGCCGGACCTCGTTCAGCGGCTCGGACCGCAACAGCTACAACCTGTTCAATAACCGCAGCGTCGACCTGGGACTCTCCTGGCCGCTGTTCAACGGGTTTTCTCGGGAGCGGGACGTGGTGTCCCGGCAGGTGGCGCTCGACGCCGCACTGGCCACGGAAGCGGACGAGCGCCGCAACGTCGGGTCGCAGCTCACCTCCCAACTTGCCGCGCTCTCGGCCGCCGAGCAGCGGGCCGTGCTCACGGCGCAGAATCTCGAGACCGCGCGGGCCAGCGCCCGGGTGCAGACCGAGCGCTACCGGCTCGGCTCGATCAACATCGAGCAGCTCAATCAGGCGCAGGACGCGCTCAGCAACGCGGAAACCGACGCCGTCTCGGCGCGGTACGACTATCTGCGCGCCAAGGCGCAGATCGAAGCGATCCTGGGGAGGACGCTGTGAAGAGACGCCATGCTATGAGGCTACGACGCTACGACGCCAGGGCGCTACGACGCTACGTAGGCTTGTTCCTAGCCTTGGCGGTCCTCGGAGGCTGCAAGGAGAAGGCGGCCGACGCAGCGGCCAAGCCCGCCGGCACGCCGGACAGCTCGGGCGGATCGACGCTCGCGCTCCCGGTGGTGGGGCAGGAGGTGCGCAAGGGAGACCTGATCCTCTCGGTCGTTACCACCGGCCAGGTCCGCTCCGAGGCGGTGAGCGTGCTCCGGAGCGAGACCGTGGGCACGATCATCGAGGTGCTGGTGCGCCCCGGCGACCGGGTGAAGAAGGGACAGCCGCTGATCCAGGTGGACCCGCGGCCCCTGGACATGGCGGTGCGCGACGCGGAGGCGAAGCTCGCCGAGGCCCAGCTCCGGCTGCTCGACAACACCATCCCCGACTCGATCGTCACCGGCAAGGCTCTCACCGGCGAGCGCCTCAAGAACGCCCAGACTCGCGCCGGCCTGGAAAGCGCGCGGGTATTGGTTGAGCAGAAGAAATACGAGCGGGAGCGGGCCACGATCACCGCACCCTTCGACGGCGTGATGGACGAGATCAAGGTGGCGCTGGGCGAACGACTCAGCAACGGCCAGGAGCTCGGCAAGGTGGTGGACATCGACCACCTCCGGATCGAGGCGTCGGTGCTGGAGCACGACCTCCCCCTGATCCGGGTGGGCGGCCAGGCGGTGGTCACCGCCGCCGCGGCGCCCGATCACCCGGTGAACGGGGTCATCGCCGCGATTCTCCCGATCGTCGACAGCGCCACCCGGGCCGGCCGCGCGGTGATTCGCGCCGGCGGCGGCGGGGTGCTCCGGCCCGGGATGTACGCCGACGTGCGCATCGAGGCCACTCGGCTGCCGGACCGGATCATCGTGCCGGCGCGCGCGGTGATGGAGCGCGACGGCCGGCCGCTGGTGTTCGTGGTGAAGGACGGGCGGGCCCAGTGGGTCTACATCTTCCCGGGGCGGACCAACGGCCTGGAGACCGAGGTGCTGCCCGACAGCACCACCGGGCAGATTCCGCTCCAGCCGGGCGACATGGTGCTGATCGAGGGTCACCTGACCCTGACCCACGATGCACCGGTGCGGGTGACGCCCAAGGCCGAGCGGGGCAGCAAGCCGTGAGATTGCTTCGCTTCGCTCGCAATGACACGGCACTCGCAATGACGGTCGGAGCCGACTGATGTCGCTCGCCTCTTCGGCCCTCAAGCGGCCGGTTACCACGGTCGCCCTCACGCTGGGCTTCGTGCTGCTGGGAGCGGTGTCGCTGGGCCGGCTCCCGGTGTCGCTGCTGCCCGATGTGTCCCTGCCGGTGCTCACCATCCGCACCGCGTACCCCGGCGCCGCCGCCACCGAGGTGAGCCGGTTCATCGCCGAGCCGATCGAGGAAGCGGTGGCGGCGACGCCGGGGCTGGTGGACCTCCGCTCGGTGAGCCGGAACGGCGAGGCGGTCACCACGCTCCGGTTCGGCTGGGGCACCAACATGGCCACCACGGTGCTCACGGTGCGGGAGCGGCTGGACAACGCGCGGGCCCAGCTCCCCGAGCGGGCCGAGCGGCCAACGCTGCTGACCAGCGACCCCGGCGAGCGGCCCATCGCGGTGCTGGGGCTCACCGGCCCTGGCGATCTCCGCTCGATCGCCCGCACCGCGGCGGACGTGCACTCCCGGCGGCTGGAGCAGCTCGCCGGCGTGGCCAGCGTGGCCGTGGTGGGCGATCCCAAGGATGATATCCGGGTGGATGTCGACCCCGAGAAGGCGCGCGCGCTGGGTGTCACCCCCGACGACGTGGGGCGCGCGCTGCGCGAGGCCAATACCGGCGCTCCCGGCGGCACGGTTCGCCGGGGCCAGTTCCGCTTCGCGCTACGCGCGCTCACTGAGTTCCAGGGTGTCGACGAGGTGGCCAGCACGCCGGTGGGTCCGGCGCGGAGCGGCATCACCCTGGCCGACATCGCCACGGTCGCCATGGGCACCGCCGACCCCAAGACCATGACCCGGCTGGACGGCGCGCCGGCGGTGGGCCTGGTGGTGTACAAGGACGCCGGCGCCAACACGGTCGCCGTCACCAACACGATCTACAACACGATCGACGCGCTGACCAAGGAGTTCCCGGACGTCAGGATCAAGGTGGTGGCGGCGCAGGCCCAGTTCGTGTCCGACGCGCTGGGCAATCTCTGGCAGGAGATCGTGCTGGGCGGGCTGCTGTCACTGGCGGTGATCGTGGTGTTCCTGCGGGACTGGCGGGGATCGATCGCAATCGCGATGATCATCCCGCTTTCGGTGCTGACCGCGCTGACCATCCTGCAGTTCCTCAATGTCACCATCAACATTCTCTCGCTGGGCGGCCTGGCCCTGGGCATCGGCCTCCTGGTGGACAACGCGATCGTGGTGGCGGAGGCCGCCGGCCGCTACAAGGAGCAGGGCCTCAGCGACATCGAGGCGGCCACCCGGGCCACCGACGAGGTGGCGGCGCCGCTCATCGCCGGGACGCTGACCACCCTGCTGGTGTTCGGACCAATTGTGTTCGTGCGCGGGCTGGCGGCCGCGCTGTTCCGGGATCTCTCGCTCTCGGTGGTGGTGACGCTGACCACGTCACTGGTGCTGGCGCTGACGCTGATGCCGGTGATGATGGTGCGGTGGCGGAGAAGGGGGCGGGAGATTGCCGCGCCGCCTGAGGCGACTCGCAATGATCCACCGCACCGCTCCCGGCTCCTCGACTGGGGGCACCACGCCGCCGAGCTGTACGAGACCGGCATGAAGTGGAGTCTCCGGAACCCGGGCAAGATCCTGCTGGTCTCGGTGGCGCTCACGATCCTGACCGTCTTCGTGACGATGCGGCTGCCCCGCGAAATCCTGCCCCAGGTCGACGAGGGCACCGCGGTCGCGCAGCTGTCGCTCCCCCAGGGCACCGCGATCGAGGAGACCGCTCGGCAGACCGGCCGGCTCGAGGCCGCCGCCAAGGCGATGGGCAGCAAGGGCATCTACAGCCGGATCGGCCTCGCCACCGATGAAGAGGTGCTGGCCGGCGCGGATCCCGGCACCAGCGCCACCGCGCAGATCATCCTCCCGGTGCCGGACGGGCAGGACGCGCAGCGCTTTGCCGACCGGCTGCGCACCGCGGTGCCCGACCTGGCCAAGGGCGCGCTGGCCATCGACCTGGCGGGCCAGTCGGAGTTCGGTAGCCTGATCGGCCGCGAGGGACGCCTGGTGCGGATCGAAGTGACCGCGCCCAAGCTCGACGAGGCGGCCCGCTGGGCCGACTCGGTGCGCCGCCGCATTTCGCCGCTCAAGACCCTCGCCGACGTGCGCGACGCCTTCAGCGGCACCCAGCCCACCGTGGAGGTGACCCTGGAGCGCGAGCGCATCGCCGAGTTCGGCCTCTCGGTGGATGCGGTCGCCAACGCGCTGGCCGGCGGGCTGGGCGGGGTGGCGTCGGGCGAGTTCCGGGAAACCGACCGGCGCACGCCGATCACGGTGCGCTTCGCGGGGAACGCCAACGAGGACCTGGCCACCGCGCTGCAGACCCAGGTTCGCGGCATTCCGGTCGGGCAGCTGGTGTCGGTGCGGGAGATCCGAGCGCCGGTGGAGGTGGTGCGCATCAATCAGCGGCCGGTGAGCGTGGTCGAGGCGGTGGTGGAGCGGGGCGGCACCGCGAGGGCCACCAACGACGTGACCGAGGCGCTGGCGGATCTCAAGCCCCCGGCCGGGCTGTCCTGGCAGATCGCCGGCGCCGATGCCGAACAGCAGCGGACCACCCGGGAGCTGGGCCTGGTGGCGGTGCTGTCGGTGGCGCTGGTGTTCCTGGTGCTGGCGGGGGAGTTCGCCTCCTTCACCATCCCGCTGCTGGTGATGCTCACGGTGCCGCTCGCGGCGGTGGGCGGCATCCTCTTCCTCTGGATGACCGGCCAAAGCCTCAACGCCGTCTCGCTGATCGGCATCGTGGTGATGATCGGCATGGCGGACAACGAGGCGGTGGTCAAGCTCGATGCGATCCGGCGCTTCCGCGAACAGGGCTTCGGCATCGAGGACGCGGTCCTCATGGGCGGGCGGCAGCGGCTTCGGGCCATTGCGATGACGTCCATTACGACCGTGACCGGCGTGCTCCCGCTGGTGTTCGGGTGGGGCAGCGGCGGCAAGCTCTACCAGCCGCTGGCCGCCGGCGTCATCGGCGGCAGCGTCTCGGCGCTCGCGGTGACGTTCTTCCTGCTGCCGTCGGCGTACGCCTGGATGGAAAGACGCAAAGAAAGGCGGACGGTGAGGACAGTGGGGACAGTGGGGACGGAGCCGCTCATGGCGACATCGACCTCACCGTCCTCACCGTCCTCACTGTCCGACCACGCATGATCCGCTGGGCCACCACCCGACCCGCCGTCATCTGGGCCTTCGGCGGCGCGCTGATTCTCGCCGGGGGCATCGCGTTCACCCGGCTGCCGCTCGCCACCAAGACCAGCGTGGAGCTGCCGCGGCTCTCGGTGACCGCCAACTGGTACGGTGCGTCGGCGGAGCTGCTGGAGACGTTCCTCACCTCCCCGGTCGAGGCCGCGATCCAGGGCGTGCGCGGGGTCAAGAAGGTCAGCAGCACCTCGAACGGCGACCGGGGCAGCGCCAACATCACGGTGGAGCTCGAGCCCAACGCCGACGTGCAGCTCACCCGGCTCGCGATCCACGAGCGACTCCAGCTGCTCCGGGCCGACAGCCTCCTCCCGGAAGGGGCCAGCGCGCCGACGGTGTCCAATTTCGTCCCCGAAGAGCTCGACGAGCAGCCGCTGCTGCAATACTCGCTGGCCGGTCCTTACACGCCGGGGACGCTCAGCAAGCTCGCGAGCGAGCAGCTCAAGCCGAGGCTCACCTCGATCCCGGGCGTGGCCAGCATCACGTCGTTCGGGGTGGCCGAACTCGGCGTCTCGGTCTCCTACGATGTCCAGCGCCTGCGCCAGCTCGAGATTTCCCCGGCGCTGCTCTCGGCGGCGTTGGCCGGCGCCCGGATGGTGCGCGCCCTGGGCGAAGAGCACGACGGGATGAGCGTCAAGAACGTGGTCCTGCGGGACCAGCCCCACGCCTATCAGGACCTCGAGGATCTCCCGGTGCGAGCGGCCAGCGGGCGGGTGTTCCGGCTGGGAGAGCTGGCGTCGGTCCGGCCGGATGAGGACGCGCAGGGCCGCTTTTCCCGGCTCAACGGCGTGCCCGCGGTGGGCCTCGACATCACCCGGCTGCCAGGAGCCGACGCGATCCAGACGGCGGCACGGGTGCGCACGGCCGTGGCGGATCTTTCGCCGTACCTGCCGCTGGGCGTCACCATGCGGCTGGAGTCCGACGAGAGCGTCGAGTTGCGCAAGCAGCTCCATGACCTGGTGGTCCGCGGCGCCATCGCGTTCCTTTCGGTGACCATCGTCCTGCTCATCGGGATGCGGCGGATCCGGCCGGTGATGCTGGTGATGGGAAGCGCCGCCATCGCGATCGCGGGAACCGCCCTCGGCCTCTACCTGCTGAACATCCCGGCCAACCTGCTGACCCTGGCCGGCCTGGGGATGGGCATCGGAATCCTGGTGCAGGACGGGGTGGTGGTGGTGGACCGGCTCCGCCGGGTGCCCAACACGCCGGAGGCGCGCGCCGCGGCGGGCAGCCGGATCTCGCGCGCGGTGGTGGGATCCACCCTCACCACGGTGGTGGTGCTGTTTCCCTTCCTGTATCTCCAGGGCAACGCCCGGGCGGCCTTCGTGCCCTTCGCCGCGGCGTTCGCGCTGGGGCTGCTCTGGTCGGTGTTCTCCTCGGTGATCATGATCCCCGCGGTCGGGGTCGGCGGCGGCGCGGAGATCGCCTGGCCGAAGCTGGAGCGGTTCTATCTGGCCACCCTGGCTCCGCTGCTCCGCTGGAGGCGGGTCACCATCTCACTGGTGGTGGCGCTGCTCGCGGTCGCCGGGTGGGGATTCGTCAAGCGGGTACCCAAGTCGTCGTTCGGCAATTGGTACGGCCAGCGTACCGCGCTCTCCGTCTATGTGACGTTCCCGCGCGGCTCCGACCCGGAGAGCCTGGACCGGAGCATGGCGGAGTTCGAGCGGATCGCGGTGGGCCGGGACGGGGTCGAGAAGGTCGAGGCGCGCGGCTTCGGGTCCACCGCCCGGGTGGAGGTGACCTTCAACAAGGACGCCGCACTCACCGCGCTTCCGCTCCAGATGCAGGAGGAGATGACCGAGCGCGCGGTGCTGGTGGGCGGCGCCTCGGTGTCGGTCCAGGGCCGGGGCCCCGGGTTCTACAACGGGGGAGGCGGCTCCTCGGTGGCGTTCCGGATCAAGCTGCTGGGCTATTCCTTCAGCGGCGTGGAGCGGCTGGCCAAGGACCTGAAGCAGCGGCTCGAGGGAATTTCCCGGGTCCGGAACGTGAACATCAACGCGGCGAGCTACTGGGGCGCGGACCGGGCGGTGAGCGTGATTCTCACCCCGGATCGCGAGGCGCTGGCCAAGGCCGGACTCACCTCGCGGGACTTTGCCAGCGCGATCGCCCGGGAAATCCGCGGGGCGGTCGGGGGGCAGCGGCTGGAGTTCGACGGCGAGGAGATCCTGGTCTCGCTCAAGGCCACCGGCTCCCGGGAACGCTCGCTGGACGAGCTCCGGAGCGCCCTGGTGCCCAACGCGACCCGTTCGCCGGTGCGCATCGGCGACCTGGCCCAGGTGAGCGAGCGCGAGGGGCTGGGCACGATTCAGCGGGAAGACCAGCAGTACCTCCGGGTGGTCGCGTACGACTTCCGGGGCCCCGCCAAGCTGGCCAACCGCACCCACGAAGCCTTCATGAAGTCGATCACCCCGCCGGCCGGGTACTCGGTGAGCGACCAGCAGTTCAGCTGGGACGAGGACACCAGCACCAAGGGGCTCTGGCTGGTGTTCGCGGCGGGGGTGACGCTGGTGATCCTGGCGGTGGCCATCGTCTTCAACTCGGTCTGGGCCACTTCGATGGTGTTCTTCTCGCTGCCGCTCTGCCTGTCTGGCGTGGCGGCCGTGTTCTGGGCCACCGGTACCTCGTTCAGCCGCGAGGCCGCGGTGGGGGTGATCCTGGTGGTCGGGCTCGCGGTGCACCAGGCGATTCTGCTGGTGGATGCGGCGCTGGAAAAAAGACGGATAGTGAGGACGGTGGGGACAGCGGGGACGGGACCGTCCTCACCGTCCTCACCGTCCGTCCGTCCTCACGGCCTCTCCATCGACGACGTCCTCTCCGCCGCGAGCGACCGCGCCGGCATGATCATGCTGGTGACCCTCACCACGCTCGCCAGCCTGATCCCGCTCGCGGTGGGCGCCTCGAGCGACAACCTGTTCGGCGCGATCGCGCTCGCCACCGCCGGGGGGACGGTGGCCGGCACCCTCGGGGCCCTCTGGATTGTGCCGGCCTACCTGGTGGGGCGCCGGAAGCGGGCCGCGAAGCCGGCCTGACGGCTCGGCGTGACCACCCTATCAGGACGGCCGAGCCGCACTCGCTAACCCACGTTCTTTCAATGATTTAGGTGGTCCTCCGGCGCTTGCTCCCGCCCAGCGTCTCCGGCTATATTTCGCCCGGCTTCCCACGCCTTTCCCGGACTGAAATCGCCCATGACCGCGCCCAATTCGCGTGAACGGATTCTGCCCCGCCCCATCGAAGAGGAGATGAAGCAGAGCTTCATCAATTATTCGATGAGCGTGATCGTGTCGCGTGCACTGCCCGACGCGCGCGACGGCCTGAAGCCGGTGCATCGGCGGATTCTCCACGCGATGAATGAGCTCGGCCTGGTGCCCGGGCGACCCTACAAGAAGTCGGCGACGGTGGTCGGCGACGTGCTGGGCAAGTATCACCCGCACGGCGACGCATCGGTCTACGACGCGCTGGTCCGTATGGTGCAGGACTTCTCGCTCCGCTATCCACTGGTGGACGGGCAGGGGAATTTCGGCTCGGTCGATGGAGACCCGGCGGCGGCGTACCGATATACCGAAGCGCGGCTCACCCGCATCGCCGTGGCGATGCTCGAGGACATCGACAAGGACACCGTCGCCTTCCAGCCGAACTTCGACGACCGGCTGGTGGAGCCCGCCGTCCTTCCATCCAAGATTCCGAACCTGCTGGTGAACGGCTCCAGCGGCATCGCCGTCGGGATGGCCACCAACATTCCGCCCCACAACCTCCGCGAGGTGGCCAAGGCGGTCGAGCTGCTGGTGGACCGCCCCGACGCGGACGTCGAGGAGCTGCTCACCCACATCAAGGGGCCGGACTTCCCCACCGGCGGGTACATCTACGGCGTGGGCGGGCTCAAGGACGCGTACCGGACCGGCCGCGGGAAGGTGATCATGCGGGCCCGGGCGGTGGTGGAGGAGAAGCCCTCGTCGGGGCGCAGCGCGATCATCGTGACCGAGCTGCCCTACCAGGTGAACAAGGCGACCCTGCACAAGGACATCGCCTCCTTGGTGAACGAGAAGAGGATCGAGGGGATCAGCGACGCGCGGGACGAATCGGACCGCGACGGGATGCGCCTGGTCATCGAGCTCAAGCGCGACGCCATTCCGAGCGTGGTGCTCAACCAGCTCTACAAGCACACCTCGATGCAGTCCACCTTCGGAGTGATCAACCTGGCGCTGGTGAAGGGCCAGCCCAGGGTCATGTCCCTCAAGGAGCTGCTCGAGCATTTCATCGAGCACCGCCACCAGATCATCATCCGGCGGACCCAGTTCGACCTCACCGCCGCCGAGGCCCGGGAGCACATCCTGGACGGCCTCAAAATCGCCGTCGACAACCTCGACGAGGTGATCAAGATCATCCGCGGCTCGGCCGACAGCGAAGAGGCCGACGGCCGGCTCCGCAAGCGCTTCGGTTTCTCCGAGAAGCAGAGCGAGGCGATCCTCAACATGCGGCTCGCCAAGCTCACCGGGCTCGAGATCGACAAGCTCGACGCCGAGCTGAAGGAAGTCCGCGCCACGATCAGCGAGCTCCGGAGCATCCTCAAGAGCAAGGACAAGCGGATGGGCATCCTCAAGGCCGAGATGGCCGAGGTCGCCAAGGACTACGGGGACGACCGCCGCACCGAGATCATCCCCGACCAGGACGATTTCTCGGTGGAGGACCTGATCGCCGAAGAGGACATGGTGATCACCATTTCCCACTCCGGCTACATCAAGCGGATCCCGGTCTCCACCTACCGGAAGCAGCGGCGGGGCGGGCGCGGTCTGACCGGGGCCACCGCCAAGGAAGACGACTGGATCGAGCACCTGTTCATCGCCTCGACCCACGACTACGTGATGTTCTTCAGCGACAAGGGCCAGGTGTACTGGCTCAAGGTTCACGAGATTCCCCAGGGCGGGCGCGCGGCGCGGGGCAAGCCGGTCATCCAGTGCATCGCCATCCGGCCCGACGAGCGGATCGCGGCCCTGGTGCCGGTCAAGCAGTTCATCGACACCAAGTGGCTGCTCTTCGCCACCCGGAACGGCACCGTGAAGAAGACCGTGCTGTCCGCCTACGGCAACGTGCGGGCCAACGGCATCAACGCCATCAACATCGAAGACGGCGACGAGCTGATCGACGTCCAGATCACCGACGGCAACAACGACATCGTGCTGGCTACCCGGCTCGGCATGAGCATCCGGTTTCACGAGAGCGACGCCCGCGAAATGGGCCGGGCCACCACCGGGGTCAAGGGCATCGAGCTCGACAAGGAGGACGCGGTGATCGGCATGGTGGTGATCCAGCGGGATTCCACCTTGCTGGTCGTGGCGGAGAACGGGTTCGGCAAGCGGTCCGAGCTCTCCGACTACCGGGTCCAGAAGCGGGGCGGGAAGGGCATCATCACCCTGCACAGCACCGAGAAGACCGGCGCCCTGGTCGCGCTCAAGGAGGTGCTGCCCGACGACGAGCTCATGATGATCACCCGGAAGGGCATCATCATCCGGGTACCGGTGGAAGGCATCCGGGTCATCGGGCGGAACACCCAGGGCGTCCGGGTCATGCATCTGGATGAGGGAGACGTCCTGGTCGACGTGGCCCGGGTGGTCAAGGAGGACGAAGGCGGGATCGAGGAGCCCACCGAAGACGTCACCACGGCGCCTCCAGAAACCGATGGACAGTAAGCTTCGGGCGGCCGCCGCCGCGCTCGAGGGGATCGCGGTCCGCACTCCGCTGGTTCATGCGCCCATGCTCTCGGAACGCCTGGGCGTTGCCGTCTGGCTCAAGTGCGAGCAGTGGCAGCCGATCGGCGCCTTCAAGGTCCGGGGCGCCTGGACGGCCGTCACCCGGATGCCGGCGGCGCGGCGCGCCAACGGCGTGATCGCCCACTCCAGCGGCAATCACGGACGCGCGGTGGCGTGGGTGGCGCGGCGGCTCGGGCTCCGCGCGGTGATCGTGATGAACGACAACGCGCCCCCGGTCAAGGTGGACGCGGTCCGGGCGGAAGGCGCCGAGGTGGTTCTGGTGGACCGGTACCTCCGTCAGAAGACCGCGGACGAGCTGGCGGCCCGGGAACGCCTGGCCATGGTGCCTCCGTTCGAACACGAAGACGTGATCCTGGGTCAGGCCACCTGCACCCTCGAGATCCTGGAGGACCGGCCCGAGATCACCGCCCTCCTGGTGCCGGTCGGCGGGGGCGGGCTTCTTGCAGGCTCCTGCCTGGCGGCCGCGGCCCTCGGTCACAGCGTCGAACTGATCGGGGCCGAGCCCGAGGGCGCCGCCAAGCTCACCGCGGCGCTGGCGGCGGGAGGGCCCACGGCCCTGGCCGGCACCGCCAGCATCGCCGACGGGCTTCTCCCGGTGGCGGTGGGCCGGTTACCCTGGAGCCACATCGGACAACGGGTCCGGCAGGCGGTCCGTATCTCGGAAGAGGCCATCGCCGCCTCGGTGCGTTATCTCTTCCAGGACATGGGTCTCAAGGTCGAGCCGTCGGGTGCGGTGGCCGTCGCCGCGCTGCTCGAAGGGCTATATCGGCCTCCCGGACCGGTGGCGGCCATCCTGAGCGGAGGAAACGTGGACCCCGACCTCTTCACGAAGCTCACCGCCTGAGATGACCAGTCTGGTTCCGCACGTGCTCATCGTGGACGGCGACCAGACCTTCGCCCGGACGCTTTGCCGGCTCCTGAGCGAGAACGGCTACGACCCTGCGACGCTTTCGAGCGGCGCGGCCCTCACCGAATACCTGCTGACCCGCCCGGTGGACCTGCTGCTGCTGGACCTCTCGCTGCCCGGCCGGGACGGATTCTCCATTCTCGAGACGATTCGGCGGGACCACGCCTACCGCAGTCTGCCGGTGCTGGCGCTGATCGCCGCGGGAGCCGAGCCACCCGACGCCGTCGGGCTCGGCGCCTCGGAGCTGATCGTCAAGCCGGTGCAGGTACGCGACCTGCTGACCCGGATCCGGGCCCACCTTCGCGCCGGGCGCACCCTCAACCGGTCCCGAGCGGAGGCACGATCGCAGGCGGCGCTGGTGGAGCTGGTGCGGGAGATCAATACCGACCTCCCGCCCCGGGAACTGTTCCAGGTGCTGGTTCGCCAGGTGGCCGCCGCCCTCCGGATTCCCCGCTGCTCGATCCTGTTCGGAAAGCCCGGAGCGGAGCGGGTGACGGTCGCCGCCGCGTCGGAGAATCCGATGCTCACCGACCTCTCGGTCGACGTCAGCCGCTACCCCGAGATCCAGAAGGCGCTGACCACCGGTGAGGTGGTCCTGGTGCGGGACGCGCCGACCGATCCGCTCTACCAGGGGATGAGCAGCATCGAAACGCGATCGACCCTGGTGCTGCCGTTTTCGGTGGGGGGCGAGCGGGCCGGCGCGTTCTTCCTCCGTACTGGTGAGGGCGACCCGCCGCTCGGCGACACCGATCTGCGCTTCGCGGCCCGGGTGGTGGATTCGGCGGTCTCGGCCATCGAGAAGGCGCGGGAACGGGAGGAGTCGGTTCGTCACGACGCCGGCCTGCGACTGCTCGCCGATACCGACCCGCTCACCGGCCTGCTCAACAGCGAGGCGCTGCAGGGCCGGCTGGTCTGGGCGCTCGAACAGGCCGCGCGGTCGGGGACCTCGCTCACCTGCCTCCTGGTCCATCTGGGCGACCTCAAGCGGCTGCCGGTGACCCACGGCGGCCGCACCGGAGACCGGGTTCTGGCGCAGTTCGCCCAGCTGCTCCGGCGAGAGCAGCGCGCCGTCGACATCGTGGCGCGCAGCGGCGACGAGGAATTCGCCATGCTGCTGCCCGATACCAGCGCCGTCGGGGCCCGGCTCTTCGCGGAACGGATCATCCGCGAGGCGGATCGGACCAGGTTCGGGGATCCCGACCAGCCGGTCACGGTGCCGGTCAGCCTGGGGCTCGCCTCGTACCCCGGCGGCAAGGTCACCGACGCCGAGTCGCTTCTGGCGCTGGCCGGACAGAACCTCCTGCGCGCCAGATCGGATGGCCGCAACACGTACCGCGATTGAGCGCGCTCCGCTGCCCCCGCTGCGGCGCCACCTTCGATCCGCCGGCCCGCTTCTGCACCAAGGACGGCTTTCCCCTGGTTCCGGGCGGCGCGCCGATGCCGACCACCCCCCGGGCTTTCGGGCTGCACCGCACCGGGGAATTGCGGCTGCCGCCCGCGCGGCGCGGCGACCCGGCGTCGGGACTCTCCGGCCGGGTGATGGACGGGCGCTATCAGATGGAGATGCGAGTGGGCGAAGGCGGCATGGCCTACGTCTACCGCGCCCGGGACCGGGAGAGCGGCCGCACGGTGGCGGTGAAGGTGCTGATGTCGCGGCTCACCGGAGACCAGGAGGCGGTGGCGCGGCTCAAGCGCGAGGCCCAGGTGGCGATGCGGCTCGATCATCCCAACGTCTGCGGGATCCTGGCCTGGGGTGAAGCGGGCGGCATGCCCTATCTCGTGATGCCGTTCCTCGACGGGGAAACCCTGTCCCGCAGGGAGACCCGCCATGGCCCCATGCCGGTACCGCTCGCGGTGCCGTTCCTGCGTCAGCTATGCCGCGGCCTCCACCATGCCCACACCGCCGGCATCCTGCACCGGGATCTCAAGCCCGAAAACGTCATGCTGGTGGCCGGGGAATCGGAGGAACAGGCGGTCGTGATGGACTTCGGCCTCGCGAAGGAGAGCGTGGCCGGCCCGGAGGTGATGAAGCTGACCGCGACCGGGATCGTACTGGGAACCCCGGAGTTCATGAGCCCGGAGCAGATCCGGGGCAAGCCGCTGGATGCGCGCAGCGACATCTTCGCGCTGGGGGTGCTGGGCTTCGAGCTCCTCACCGGGCGGCTCCCGTTCGAGGGGAACACCGCGCAGGAGACCATGCTGGCCCACCTCACCGGGCAACCGATGCGGCTCCGCCAGGTCAACTCCGGACTGCCCGAGACACTGGAGCGGGTGATCGCCCAGAGCATCGCGCACCGGCCCGACGACCGGTTTCCTTCGATGCAGGAGTTCGAGGACGCGCTGGACGGCAGTGAACCGGGACGGTGAGAGGCGTGAGGTGCGCAGTGGGCGGTGAGCGGGAAACCCGGAGAACCCGATTGAAGTGGCTCCTGCCGCTGACCGGCCTTCTGGTCCAGGCTCCGCTCGCCAGCCGGTGGGACGGGGTCCGCCTGGTCCACGACGCGCTCCGCTACGACGTGGCCCTGTCCCTTCCTGATACCGGCGCATGGATCGCCGCCACCGTCGCCACCCGCTGGCGCCTGGGCGGCACGGCTCCCCTGGTACTCGACCTCGACTCCGCGATGACGGTTCGGCGGGTGACCGTGCGAGGCGCGATGGTCCGGTGGCGCCGCGACGGGAACCGGATCGTGATCCCGGTGGCCGGCGCGGCGGGTGACACCGTCACGACCGAGGTGAGCTACGACGGCAGGCCGAGGGGCGGGCTGGTCATCAGGGGCCGCGACGAAGGGCGCACCATCTTCGCCGACAACTGGCCCGACCGGGCCCGCTATTGGCTCGCCTCCCAGGATCATCCCGCCGACAAGGCCGCGGTGGCCTGGCGGATCGAGGCCCCGGCCGGGTACGGCGTGGTGGCCAATGGCCGCCTGGACGGCGTGGACACGCTCCCGGGGAGACGGCTCTCCTGGAGGTTCTCCAATGACGAGCCGATCCCCACCTACACCATGGTGGCGGGGATGGCGCGCTTCGCGACGACCCGGCTGGACCCGGTGGGGTGCGAGGTCCGCTGCGTGCCGGTGTCGGTGCTCAGCTACCCGGAGGATTCCGCCCTCGCGATGAACGGCCCGTTCCGCCGGAGCAGGGAGATCCTCGAGTTCTTCTCGCGCCGCATCGGGCCGTTTCCGTACGGCGAGCTCCGCCACATCGAGTCCTCCACCATGTTCGGCGGCATGGAGAATTCCACCGCCATCTTCTACGACGAGAAATCGATTCACGCCGGGCGGATGACCGAGGAGACCGTCGCCCACGAGACCGCGCACCAGTGGTTCGGTGACGCCGTGACCGAAGCCGACTGGCACCACATCTGGCTGTCGGAGGGATTCGCGACCTACGGAGCGGCCCTGTGGGCCGAGCAGGTGGGCGGCGCCTCCGGGCTCGGCTCGGCCATGGCGGGCAACCGCGCGTCGGTGCTGGCCTCGCCGGTCACGGAGCGGCCGATACTCGACTCCACCGTCACCGACCGGATGAAGCTCCTCAACACCAACAGCTACGAGAAGGGCGCCTGGGTGCTGCACAGCCTCCGGGGACTCATGGGAGACGAGGCGTTCTTCCGGGGATTGTCGCGCTACTTCCGGACCTACGTGCACGGAAACGCCCTCTCGAGCGACTTCGCGAGAATCATGGCGGCGGAAGCGGGGAAGGATCTGGACTGGTACTTCCGCCAGGCGCTGACCCAGCCCGGATATCCTATCCTCGAGACCGGCACCGAGCTGGACGGCGGGCACCTCGTCCTCACGATCCGCGAGACCCAGCCGGCCTCCTGGGGATGGTACCGGCTCCCGAATCTCACCATACGCCTGGGAACCCGGACCCTCACGGTCGACGTGTCGGGACCGGTGACCCGGCTCGTGACGCACTGGGACGGCGCCACCGCGCCGGACACGCTGGTGATCGATCCCGATGGCTGGTGGTTGTGGAAGCGGAGCGGGGAGCGGTGACCGGAGAGCGCCGGTACCTCCGCGGGTTCTGGCTGGTGGTCACTGGTCATTGGGTCCTGCTCACCGGGTGCGGTGTCACGCCGCTGACCAACCGGATCCAGGTCGGCGAGGAGGCCTTCGTGATTGCGGTGGGCGAAGGTCCCGACGGCCAGACCGACCTG
The DNA here is from genome assembly GCA_041486305.1 of Gemmatimonadota bacterium. Lineage (GTDB taxonomy): Bacteria > Gemmatimonadota > Gemmatimonadetes > Gemmatimonadales > GWC2-71-9 > JABFSM01. The sequence goes on along the minus strand of JBGPLG010000010.1, from coordinate 51,555 downwards.
TTCGCGGCGCCCGCCGGCGGAGGTGCGTTCACCCGTCTGACCTTCAACCGGCCCGAGGAGCGGTTCCCGAGGATTTCTCCCGACGGGAAGGCGGTCGCGTTTCTGCGCGCGGCTCGAGGAGACCACGGTCCACCCTGGTCGCTGGTCGTGCTGAACCTGAACACCAACGCCGAACGCTCCACCCCGCTGCCGAAGGAGGCCGGCGAGCCGGAGCGTCTGGGGTGGAGCCGAGACGGCACCCGGGTGGTGGTGAGCGCCCAGGGCTACTTCGTCCTGGCCGCCCCGCCCGGAGCGGCGGGATTGGTCCGGTTTCCCGCCGATTCGCTCGCGCTGGCGGATTCGCTCAGCCGCCAGCTGCTGGGCGACCCGCCCCAGGGCATCGTGCGCGAGTGCCTGAACGGGGCGCTGTGTATCCTGGCGGGCACCGGAGAGACCACCGTCCTGGACACCGCGGCGCGGGACGCGGTGCGCTGGGGTGCCGATTCAGTAGGGTACTTCCTGCCCGGCGGGTTCGAGGTGCGGCCCCTTGCGGGCGGTCACTCCCGGCGGCCGGCGTGGGCCGGTGCACCGAGCCGGCTTCGCCAGCTCACCCACCACCCGGGATCTCAGGTCACCACTTCGAGCGGGGTCTCCGGCATCCGGTAGGCCACCGCCTGCCACGCCGATTCGAGCGCCAGCTCGACGTTCGGGTGGTCCGCGCTCCATTCCTTGGCCGCCACCCGCTCGGCGACGAATCCCGCGAGCGCCAGCCATACCGCCGCCCAGAGCTCCGCGGAGCCGGGCCGGATCCGGCCGCGCTGCTTGCCGGCCGCCATGACCTGCTGCAGCCCGACCCGGAAATCCCTGATAGCCTGGCGGGTCCCTTCCTCATGGAGGGACTCCTCGGGGGAGCGGAGGAGCATCCGGACCAGCGCGGGGTCCCGCTCCGCCACCCTGACCATCTCGCGCCCGATGAGGCCGAGGGCCACCTCGGCGTCGAGCCGGTGCTCGGTTTCACCGGCCGCGACCAGGGTCAATCCCCACGTCACCGCTTCCATGCACGCCGCGTTGAGCAGCGCTTCCTTGCCGGAGAAGTGGCGGTAGATCGTCGCCTCGGCAACGCCGGCACGGCGCGCCAGCTCCGGCGTCGTGGTAGCACGGAATCCCGGCTCGGTGAAGAGCTCGAGCGCGGCGCGAATCAGACGACTGCGGGTGGCGCGGCCGGCGGTACGGGAGCGGGAACGCGCCGGCGCGCGGGAGGACGAGGTGGGCACGGACATGGCCGGCAAATATATCCCGCGGGACTCGAGGTGGGAACGGACCTGGCCGGCAGATATGTCCCGCAGAACACCGAGCAGAAACGTGAAGCCACCATGAAGGCCCTCCGGAAGAGAGGTCGGACTCGAGGTCCGGCCGTGGGGGTCCGGCTCTTGCCTTACGTAGCGACGCCGCCACGCGGGTGTTTGCCGCATCGCTTGGCGTCACCTAAACAGGGCCGGTCCAGCGTGTTAGGAAAGGTTATCGGGCGCTTACAATGGACGGTGCTGGGTGCGGTGGCGGCAGCCTGCCACAATCCGCCGCAGGACATCCGGATCGGGGTGCTGGTTGAGGCGACCGGGCCGCGGCGGGAGACCTCGGGCCTGTCGACTTTGCAGGCGGCGCGGCTGGCGGAGCAGCAGGCCAACGCCTCGGGCGGCATCCTCGTCGGGGGCATACCGCACCGGGTTCGAATCATCCTCCGTGATATCGGTGACCAGGCCGACCTGGCGACCAGTCAGGCCCGGGACCTGCTCAACCGGGACAGTGTGGTGGCTCTGGTGGGGCCCCAATTCAGTCGCGACGCGATTCCGGTCGCGAGCCTGGCGCAACAGGCCCAGGTGCCGATGATCAGCCCGATGTCCACCCATCCCCAGACGACGTCCGGGAAGCCATACGTCTTCCGGATCGCCTTCACCGACGACCTCCAGGGGCGGGCGCTGGCGCGTTTCGCACGGGAAACACTGCATGCCAGGCGAGCCGCCCTGCTCTACGATGTCGCCCTGGACTACAGCAGGAATCTGTCGGAGGTGTTTCGGGCGGAATTCATCGCCCGCGGCGGCACGGTGGTCGCCGACCAGCAGTTCACCAGCGACCGGGCCGTCGATTTCACGGCGCAACTCACCCGCATCCGAGCGGCGCACCCCGATGTGATCTTCTCGCCCAACTTCACCAGCGCGGATTCGCTGCAGGTCATCCAGGCCCGCCGGCTCGGGCTCGAGTCCGTCTTCGTGGGCAGCGACTCATGGAATCTCGAATCGCTGCACGCGGTCCCCGAAGTCGAGGGAGCCTACTACGCCGTGCAATGGCGAGCCGATATCGCGACGGTCGAGGCCGACAGCTTCGTCGTCCGGTACCGGCAGGAGTACGGCTCCACCCCCGACGCGACCGCAGCGGCCACGTGGGACGCGTTTCAGATCATCTTCGCCGCGATCCGCCGCGCCGGCTCACTGGCGCCCGACTCCATCCGGCGCGCCATCGCCGCCACCGAGGGATTCCGCGGTATCACCGGCGTTGTGACCTACCGGAACGGCGGAGATCCGCCCAAGAGCGTCTACATCATGAGGTTTGTGAACGGACGGGGAGTATTCCAGCAGCGGGTCGACCCGTGACGAACCGGTTCACCAGGGTCGCGCGGAGCCTGACCGGCCGGCTGGTATTCACCTTCCTGGGTGTCTCCGCCGCGATCGTACTGATGGTGGCGATCGTCGCCTATCGCCAGGCACGCTCGGCGCTCAAGGAGCAGGTACTCGAGCGGCTCAAGACCATCGCCGATTCCCGGGAACAGCAGCTGAATCGGTGGGTCGACGGGCAGCGGCTGGAGGTGAGATTCCTGGCCGGGCTGCCCCGGCTCCGGGACCAGCTCCCCGAATTGCTGGGGGAAAGGGGACCGAAGGCCCAGGAAGACACCCGTCGGGGATTGACCAGCTATTTCAAGCGGACCCAGTCGCAGAAGGGCGATCTCTCCGAGATCTTCGTGCTCTCGGTGCCGGGCGGACGGGTCCTGACCTCGACCGATTCCTCCCGGATCGGCGACTACCGCGTCACCGACACCTACTACGTCCAAGGGCAGCACGGCACCTTCGTCCAGAACGTCTATCCCTCCGCGGCACGCCCGGAGGGCACACCGACGCTCACGATCTCGACGCCGCTGGCGGACTCGCAGGGAAGCGTGCGGGCGGTGCTCGCCGCGCACCTCAACCTCACCGAAATCGACTCGATCTTCACCGATCGCAGCGGCCTTGGCGTCACCGGCGAGTCCTACCTGGCCGATCGATTCCACGTCTTCGTCTCGGCCACGCATTTCGGCCGGCCCGACTACCCGCGGGGGGTCGGGACCTTCGGAGTGATCCGGGCCGCCGATGCCCACGAATCCGGCGCGGCGACCTACCTCGACTATCGCGGCGTTGCCGTCCTGGGCGTCTATCGCTGGCTCGCGAAGCGGGACCTCGTGCTCATCGTGGAGATGGACGCCCAGGAGGCGTTCGCGCCGGCCAGCCGTCTGCTGCGTTCCATGATATACGCCGGCATCCTCTCGGAGCTCGCGCTCACCGCCCTGGTCCTTGGCGCGGCGCGGCGGATCGCCCGGCCGGTGGTCGCGATCGCGGGAACCGCGGACCGGGTTGCGGCGGGCGATTTCACCGCCGTCGCCCCGGTGGAGACGAGGGATGAAGTCGGCCGCCTGGCGGTGGCCTTCAACAAGATGACCCGCCGGCTGAGCCGGGTTTACGAGGATCAGCAGGTGCACGCCGCGGCGCTGGAGCACAGCCAGCGGCTGCTCCAGGAGATCATCGACAGCAGCAACGCCTTCATCGTCGTCACGGACCTCCAGGGAGTGATCGTCCTGGCCAACCGGCCGTTCACCGAACTGGTGGGGGAGCAGGTCCAGGGCGTGGTGGGGCGCCCCGTGCTCGAGGTGTTCCCGCTGGTGGACCCGGTGCGCCGGGCCACGGCGATATCCGAAGCGAATGCCACCGGCCGGCCGGTCGTCTCGGAGGAGTCGTTCGATATCCGGGGCGTGTGGCGCACGGTGCTCCTCTCTCGGGTCCTGCTCCGGGAGTCGGATGGATCCGCCTATGCCTGCTGTACCATCGCCACCGACATCACCAAGCTCAAGCAGTCGGAGGAAGAGCGGCGGGTGTTCGCGGAGCAGCTCCAGCACACCCAGAAGCTCGAGAGCCTGGGCGTGCTGGCCGGAGGCATCGCGCACGACTTCAACAACCTGCTCACCTCGATCCTGGGACACGCCAACCTGGTGCTCGAGGAGTTGCCCCAAGGCTCCCACTCGGGAGCGGACGTGGCCCGGATCGTCCAGGCCGCGCAACGGGCGGCCGAGATGACCAATCAGATGCTGGCCTATGCGGGTCGCGGAAACTTCGTGACGGCCCGGGTCGACGTGAATGCGTTGGTGTCGCAGATGTCCCAGCTCCTCCAGGTCTCGATGTCGAAGAAGGTCGAGCTCCGCTACGACATGGCGCCGGGGCTCCCCGCCATCGCGGGTGATCCGTCCCAGATCCAGCAGGTGGTGATGAACCTGATCACCAATGCCGCCGAGGCGATCGGCGACCAGGTGGGCACCATCACCCTCCGAACCGGATTGATCCAAGTCGAGAACGGACCGCGGCCGCCGAGTACCGGGGCGGAGTCGCTTCCCGGTGGGGACTACGTCCGCCTCGTCGTGGCCGATACCGGCACGGGGATGGACGCCGCGACCGTGGCGAAGATCTTCGAGCCCTTCTTCACCACCAAATTCACCGGACGGGGCCTTGGCCTGGCGGCCGTGCAGGGCATCATGCGCAGCCACCACGGCACCCTCACGGTGGACAGCACTCCCGACCAGGGGACCACCTTCACCATCCTCCTGCCGGCGGTCGCCGGTCCGGCGCCGGCGGAGGAGCCAGCCCGGATCGCCGGCCCGGCTCGCCGCGGCGCGGGCACGGTGCTGATAGTGGATGACGAAGAGCCGATCCGGAGTTTCGCGCGCCGGGCCCTCGAGCTCGCCGGATACCGGGTGCTCGCTGCCCCCGACGGCGTCGAAGCCATGGACCTGTTTCGCGCCCACGGCGCGGACATCGGCGTCGTGCTTCTCGATCTGACCATGCCGATCATGGACGGCCGCGAGGTGCTCGGCCGGCTCCGCGCCATCGATCCCGGCGTGCGGATCGTGCTATCCAGCGGGTTCAGTGAGCACGACCTCGCGGCCCGCGGTGAAGCCGGCGACGAGCGCTTTCTCCAGAAACCGTACCTGCTGGGGGCGCTGCTGGAAACCGTGCAGGCGGTGATGGACCGGTAGGGCAGGCCCGACTATCTTTGATGGCTTTCTCTCTCGGACGCGTTCACGGCGGAGTCGACATGAAGATGCTCGTTCTGGGGGCCGGCCTTCAGGGCTGCGCCGCGGCGCACAACCTCCTGCAGCATGATGCCGTGGAGCACGTCACGCTCGCCGACCTGCAGCCCAACCGGCTCCCGCCCTTCCTGCAGCCGTACATCGGCAAGCGGCTCCGGGCGGTCTCCCTCGACGCGAGCGACCTGGCCGCGGTGATCGAACAGATGAAGGGCCACGATGCCGCCCTCTGCGCCCTGCCCTATTATTTCAATGAGCCGATGACCCGCGCTGCGATCGAGGGCGGGTGCCACTTCTGCGACCTGGGCGGGAACACCGAGATCGTCTTCCAGCAGAAGAAGCTGCACGACGCCGCCACCGCGGCCGGCGTGTCGGTCATCCCGGACTGCGGCCTGGCGCCGGGAATGGTGAATATCCTGGCGGCGGAAGGCATCCGCCGGCTCGATCAGGCCCGGTCGGTGCGGATCTACGTCGGCGGATTGCCGCAGAAGCCCGAGCCGCCGCTCAACTACCAGATCGTGTATTCCCTCGAGGGCGCGCTGGACTACTACACCACGCCCTCGTGGGTGTTGCGGGACGGGAAGACACTGCAGGTCGACGCGCTCTCGGAACTGGAGCCGCAGGAATTCCGGGCGCCGGTCGGCATGCTGGAGGCGTTCCATACCGGGGGCGGTATCAGTACCATGCCGTTCGCGTTCGCGGGCCGGATCGACAGCATGGAGTACAAGACGCTGCGGTATCCGGGGCATGTGGCCATCATGCGGCCGATCCGGGAGCTGGGCCTCATCTCCAACACGCCGATCCCGGTCAAGGGACACGCGGTGGTGCCGCGGGATGTGTTCATCGCCGCGGTGCAGCCGAAGCTCTACAAGCCCGAGGGCCGGGACCTCGTGGCGCTCCGCATCGTGGTAGCCGGCGAAAAGGGGGGCCGGCCCTCGAAGGTCACCTTCGAGCTGCTCGACTACTACGATCCCGCCCTGGGCATCAGCGCGATGATGCGCACCACAGGGTATTCACTCTCTCTGACCGGGCTCATGCAGGCCAACGGGACGGTGGCCGCCCGGGGCGTCCACACGCCCGATGAGGCGATGCCCTTCACGCCCTACGTCGAGGGCCTGAAGCGGTTCGGCGTGGAAATCAGGGAACTGTGAAAGACCGCGCCGCGCTCTGGACCCGGGCCACGCGGTGGCCGGCCTTTCTCCGCGCCGGCATGGATCACTACGATCTCTGGCGCGGGATCTACGACCATGTGGTCCTTCCCGGCTGGGCCATCGAGGGATTCATGCGCTCGCCGGCGCGCAAGCTCATGGTGATCGCGGCGGACTGGTGCGGCGATGCGGCCAACACGGTGCCGGTGCTGGCGCGCCTGGCGGATCTGGTGCGGGGCATGGAGCTGCGGATTCTGGTTCGCGACGAGCATCCCGAGGTGATGAACGAGTTCCTCACCAACGGGACCCGGTCGATTCCCATCGCCATCGTGCTGGATGAATCGAACCGGGAGCTGGGTCATTGGGGGCCCCGACCGGCGGCCCTGCAGGAGTGGGTCCTGGCGCACAAGAAGCTGATGCCGAGCCCGCAGCGCTACGCCTACGCCCGACAGTGGTACGCCCGGGACAAGGGCGAGACGACCCTTCGAGAATTGCTGGCCGCCGTGTCAGGCCGGCCGCCCGCCTAGAAGCTCCACCCGTTCCCCATCGTAAAGACAAACCCGTCCGGCCCGCCCGCAAAATTCATGATCAGCGGGGCGCTGCGCAGGATGCGAATCGCCACGCCGCCTCCCCCGCCGACCTTCCATTGATCCAGGGTCCACCGCAGCCCCTGATCCCCGAAGGCGCGCCCGGCGTCGGTGAAGGCGATCAGGGTCACCGCCCCCAGGTCCCCCAGATCGAGCAGGTTGTGCCGAATCTCGAGGCTCGCGAGCAGGACCCCCCGCCCCGCGAAGCGTCCCGGCACGAAGCTCCGGTGTGAATCGGCCCCGCCGAGCACCGTGATGTCGCGCTCCCAGCCCGGCATCGCGTAGCGGGCATCGAGCGGCGCGCCGCGGTCCAGGGCCCGGGCGGCGAACCGCCCCGCGACGACCGTTCCGCCCCGCGGCGAAACGTAGCCCCGCAGGTGCAGGTAGCCGCCCGCGTACCCGCCGCTGCTGAAGGTCGGCACGATCGGTCCCGGCGGAGCTCCCGCGGGCGGGAGGAGCCGGGTCTCGAACTTTCCGGTGCCCCCGTACAGCCCGGTCTCCAGGAACACCCCGTTCGCCGGGATGTATTCGTCGTCCCGGGTATCCAGCACCAGACTGAGCCGGCCAGCCAGGTCGGTTCCGAAGAGCGGCTTGGTGAGGTAATCGCTGTCGAATACCGATCCGTCCTTCGACGACGAGAACCGGTAGTGAGTGAGGCCGCCGCCCAGCGAGACCGAGAACGGCCCCGCGATCCGCCGGGTGACCTCGCCACGGACGAAATAGCGGGTGCGCCGGACCCGGAAGAACTCCTCGCCGAAGAGCCGGTCGGGCTGGAGCTCCTCATTGGAGCCGTCGGGCCCGGCGCCGTAGTAGCCGAAGGTCGCCTCGCGTCCGGCCCCGGCATCCGCAGCGAACCGCCATCCGGAGACCAGGAGCGGCCCCCGGAACTTCGCGGCGATGAACCGGCTGTTGTTGGTGCTCCAGCCCGCCTCGGCCGAAACGATGCCCGCGAAGGGGACCCGATCCTCGTATTCGGCGGGGCGCGCCAGATGGTAGTGACCCACCAGCGTCAACCCGGTCGACGGATTGCCGATGAGGTAGGGGAAGTAGCTGGCGCGCCAGGGCACTCCATTCTGGGCGGAGAGCGGCGCCGCGACGAGCAGGAGAAAGAGGGTGGAGAGGCGGCGCACGTCGTTAGCGGGCCGGATACAGATAGGCGCCGTCGAGGAGCCGGGCGCCGCCCGCCTCGTCGCACGCGGCATACTTGGTTGGATAGAGTCCGGCGCAGCCGTGGTCGCCCGCCTTGTTGACGGCGTAGAACTGGATCTGGAATGCCGGGCGCCCCTCCGGACCCAGCAGCCCCGGCCGGGTCATGGCCACCAGCCGCTTGAGCGAGGCCAGGCACGCGTCGGTGGGCTTCATGCCCTGGCGCATGTGCTCCACCGTGAGGAACCCGCCGCAGACCATGATGTTCGCTTCGCCCAGGCCGGTGGATCCCGCGGCGCCCACCTCGTTGTCGGTGTATTGCCCGGCGCCCACGATGGGGGAGTCGCCGGCGCGGCCCGGAATCTTGAACGCCAGACCCGCGGTGGTGGTGATGGAGGAGATGTCTCCCTTGTCGTTCACCACGTTCATGTTGATGGTGCCGGTGGGCCGGGCCATCGGGGGCGCGTTCTCCGGCACGTCCACCCAGTCGTCCTTGGCGCCGCGGTTGGCGCGCCAGCGGAGCCATTTTTCCCGTGAGGATGACGTCAGCAGGTCTTCTTCCTTGAATCCATAGGACAGGGCGAACCGCTTGGCGCCTTCGCCGACCAGGAGGATGTGGTCGGTGTACTTGAGCACCAGGCGCGCCACTTCGCTCGGCGTCTTGATGCCTTCGAGCGCCGCGACCGCGCCGGCCCGCTTGCTGGGACCGTGCATGCAGCTGGCATCGAGCTGCACGACGCCCTCCTCGTTGGGCAGACCGCCGTAGCCCACCGAATCGTCGTTGGGATCCAGCTCCTGGATCTTCACGCCTTCCACGGCCGCGTCCAGGGTATCGACGCCCCGCTTCATGAGGTCGGTCGCCACCCGGATGCCCAGCAGCCCGTTGACGGAGCTCACCGCCGTGAACTTCGAGACCCGGCTGCGCCCGATCCAGGGGCTGGAGGGGGGGGCCGCGCTCAGTCGGTCCGGGAGGGCGCTACCGGCGGCCGCGAGGGCGGCCGTGCCGAGGAAGGTGCGGCGGGTCACGGAATCGGACACGGGTGCTCCCGGCAGGAGGAAACGCGCGGCGTGGAACAGAGAATCAGGGGCCGGAGCGCACTCCTGTCAACTTGCCGGGTCCGGGGGCCGCCCCTACCTTCGGGGCGTGCCGCTCCTGCCGAAATCCCTGCGCGGCCGCGCAGAGAGCCTCGACGCCGACCCCTTCAGCTACCTGCGAGGCGTGCTGGCCTTCTTCCTGGGCGGCGGCGCCGTGGTGGCGCTGGTCCTGGCGCTGACCGGAACCGAGCCCCGGGCCCTGGCGCTGGCCGGGGTGCTCTGGACCCTGTTCGGCATGCTTTCCGGGATGGTCGACTGGATACTCGAGCCCATGGTGGAATTCGGCGTGCAGGTGCTCACCAATGTCGGGCTGGCGAGCCCCGACGACGGATTCTCGGCGGAAGAGGCCATGGCGGCCCAGGGCCACGTCGAGGCGGCGGCCGAGGCGTACCGGCTCCGCTCCGCGGTCAAGGGCGACCGGGTCAATGCGCTGATCCGGAGGGCCCAGCTGCTGGCCGGGCCGCTCAAGACGCCCCACGCCGCCGCCGGCGAGCTCGAGGCGCTGCAGCGGGACGCCGACCGGCTCTCCGCCGCCGAAGACATGCGGCTGGGCCTCGCCCTGACCGAGCTCTACGAGCAGCGACTCGATGACCCCGGACGCGCCATGGTGGAGATCCGCCGACTGATCGACCGCTATCCCCACGCCCGGCAGGCCCGGGAGCTGCGCACCCTGCTCGCCGCGCTGCGCGCCCAGCATTTTGCCGGGACCAGCCCATGACCGGGCGCCCCCGCCTCGATCCCGCGATCTTCAACCTCCCGGTCGAGAAGATGCGGGCCGGGTACTACTCGGACAAATACTTCACCCGGGCACGGGAGATTCTCCTCGCCGACCGGCAGCGGCCCCGGGTGACGATGCAGGTCTTCGGCAAGTCCGCGGCGTTCCTCGGCGGCATCGACGAGGCCATCGCCATCCTGAAGCTCTGCGCGATCGAGTGGTCCAGTCTCGAGGTCTGGGCCCTGCATGACGGCGACGCGATCGAGGCCTGGGAAACCGTCCTCCTGATCGAGGGGCCCTACGACGCCTTTGCGCACCTGGAAACCCTGTACCTGGGTGTGCTGGCCCGCCGCACCAAGGTCGGCACCAATACCCGGCGGGTCGTCGAGGCGGCCCGGCCCAAGGAAGTGATGTTCTTCCCGGCCCGGCACGACCACTGGCTGGTACAGACCGGCGACGGCTGGGCCGCCCACATCGCCGGCGCGATCGGCGTGTCCACCGATGCCCAGGCCTCCTGGTGGGGCAGCCAGGGAGTCGGTACGGTGCCCCACGCGCTGATCGCGGTCTACGGGGGCGACACCGTGCTCGCCACCCGAAAATTCGCCGATCACATCGATCCCTCGGTGCGGCTGGTGACCCTGGTGGATTTCGAGAACGACTGCGTCAAGAGCTCGCTGGAGGTGGCCGAGGCCATGGGGGAGCGCCTCTACGGCGTCCGGCTCGATACCAGCGAGATGCTGGTCGACCAGTCCATTCTGCCGCAGATGGGTCACTTCCGTCCCACCGGGGTCTGTCCCCAGCTGGTCCTGAACGTGCGCGAGGCGCTCGACGCGCGCGGGTTCCGGAACGTCAAGATCATCGTCTCCGGCGGGTTCACGGTGGAGAAGATCCGGGAGTTCGAGCGGCAGCAGGTCCCGGTGGACGCCTACGGCGTCGGCAGCTCGCTGTTCCAGGGGCGCTTCGATTTCACCGCCGACGTAGTGCGCCGAGAGGGGGAACCCTGCGCGAAAGTAGGCCGGGAGTACCGGCCCAATCCCCAACTGGAGCGCGTGGTGTGAGCACCATCTTCTGGGACGTCGACACCCAGTACGATTTCATGCATTCCGACGGGAAGCTCTATGTGACGGGCAGCGAGGAAATCATTCCGGTCCTGGACCGCCTGACCCGGTACGCCCACGGCAAGGGCGTCCGCATCCTCGCGAGCGCCGACGACCATGTGCCGGGACACCGCGAGCTCTCCGGCGCGCCCGACTGGAAACAGACCTTTCCCGAGCACTGCATGCGGGGAACCCCGGGCCAGCGCAAGATTGCGGAGACCTCGCTCCGGAACCCTCTGGTGATCGAGCCGGCGCCGCAGGATCCCGCCGCGCTGGCGGCGCGGGTTCGCGCCCACGAGGGCGATATCCTGGTTCACAAGCACTGGTTCGACGTGTTCACCAACCCGAACCTGCTCCCGGTGCTCGACGCCCTCGAGGTCCGCGCGGTCGTCCTGTACGGCGTGGCCCTCGACGTCTGTGACCAGTACGCCATCGAGGGGCTGCTGGCGCACCGCCCCGGCATCGCCCTCACGCTGGTCACCGACGCGGTGCGGGCCATCGATCCCGGAGCCGCCGCGGGGCTGCTGGCCGGCTGGGAACGTCGCGGCGTCCGGCTCGCCACCAGCGCGCAGGTGATGGCCGCATGAGCGACTTCGGACGCAACTTCCTTCCCGGCCCGACCGACGTGCGGCCGGAGGTGCTCGCGGCGCAGGTGCAGCCGATGTTCGGGCACCGCAGCCCCCGAATGCAGGCCCTGCTCGGCGCCATGCAGCCCCCCCTCCAGGCCTGCTTCGGGACGGCCCAGCCGGTCTTCGTCGCGACCTGCTCCGGCACCGGCCTGATCGAGGCCGCGATCCGGAGCGGGGTCCGCGAGCGGGTCCTGGTGCCGGTCGGGGGATACTTCGGCGAATACTTCGCGAGGATCGCCGAATCGTGCGGCAAGCAGGTATTCCGCGTGGAGGTTCACCCCGGCTCCGCCATTTCCCCCGCCCAGCTCGATCAGTTCCTCGAAGGGCCCGCGGTGGACGCGGTGGCCGTGGTGCACTCGGAGTCGTCCACCGGTGCGCTGGCCGACATCGCGGGGCTGGCGCAGGTCGTGGCCGCGCGGAAGGACCTGCTCCTGCTGGTGGACGGCGTCACGTCGGCCGGCGCCATGCCGATCGAGATGGACCGCTGGGGCGCCGATTTCTACTGCACCGGTTCCCAGAAGGCGATGGCGCTGCCTCCCGGGTTGGGGTTCGGCGCCGCCAGTCCCCGGTTCATGGAGCGGGCCGAGAAGCAGCACGACGCCGGCTTCTACCTCTCGGTGAGAAAGCTGGTGGCGATCGCCCGGGACAACCTCCCGTTCTGGACCCCGGCGGTCTCCCTGATCCTGGCCCTCGAATGCCAGCTGGGACGCATCGCCCAGTCGGGCGGATGGGCCGCGCGCTGGGACCGGCATCGCCGGATGCTGGAGCTGATGGAATCCTGGGTCGCCCCTCGAGGAGACGTCCGGCTCCTGGCGCGAGCCGGCGCCCGTTCGCCGGCGATCTCGAGCCTGGTGCTTCCGCCCTCCCGCAAGCCAGGAGACGTGATGGCCGCGCTGGGCCGGGCGGACTATCTGGTGGGCGGGCCGCTCGACGCCCGGCAGCAGGACATCATCCGCATCGGCCACATGGGCGACCTGGAGCCGGCCCATCTGGAGGCGCTGCTCTCGGTGCTCGACGGGGTGCTGGCATGAAGCGCCTGGTGCAGTACTTCATCCGCGGGCTGCTCGTCACCACGCCGCTCGCCCTCACCCTGTGGATCTGCTGGTGGGCGGTGAGCGCAGTGGACAACCTGATCCCGCTGGGATTCCCGGGGGCCGGGATCCTGGTCACGGTCGCCGGGATCACCCTGGTGGGCGCGCTGGCGGGAACGCTGGTAACCCGCGGCGTACTCTCGGAGCTCGAGCGCCTGTTCGAAGGACTCCCCTTCGTCCGGATCGTGTACACCTCGATCAAGGACCTGCTGAATGCCTTCGTGGGCGAACGGCGCCGGTTCAACCGCCCGGTGCGGATCCGGCTCGACCAGGAGGTCGACATCTGGTACCTGGGGTTCGTCACCGCCGATTCCCTCGTGCATCTCGGCATGCCGGGACACGTGGCGGTGTACCTGCCGTGGTCCTACAGCTTCGCCGGCCGGGTGATCCTGGTCCCGGCCCAGCATGTGCATCCGATTTCGAGCGACAGCACCGACATGCTGGCGTTCATCATTTCCGGGGGGGTGGCCCGTCCGTCCGACTCCGGAGCCAAGAAGTGACCAGTGTCACAGCGGCAACCTGCGCGATCCCATACCCTTAACAACACGGATCGGCGGGCGTCATTTCCGGTGGCCACTGGGATGATGGACCCTGATCGACACCACCTCTGTGAGGAGTGAAATGAAAACGTTAATTCGTTACGGCGCATTGACTTGTGCCGTCATCCTGGGTGCCTGCGGCAAAGACGCCACCGGGCCGGACGCCGACACCCCCCTACTGACGGCCGACCTGGCCGTGGTAGCCGCGGACGCCGCGGGAGAAGACGTCGACATCATGCGGGAGCCGGTCGTGTTCCCTACGATGGCGCCATCGTTTGCACCCGGCAACGGCGATTTCAATCCGGCAAATTGCCAGTACAACAGCGGCACTCAGCGGCTGGTTTGTCCTCCGCATACCCGTGAGAACACGCTGGTCGTGACGCGGAGCTACCTGTTCTGGGATGCGCTCAACGTGGTCCAGCAGGCGTATGATGCCCTGCTCACCGCGAAGGCCAACGTCCAGACCCGGATCCAGGGCACCAAGACGGCGGACCACTGGACCGCCACCATCGATCGCTCGAGGGACTTGACGGTTACCGGGCTCCTGGGAGACGAAACCCAGCGGACCTGGAACGGCACCGGCTCCAGCAGCGCCACGCGAAGCCGGCATACCGACGGTGGCGACCGGTCCTACGATATCAGCTGCACCCTGACCGTGAGCAACGTCGTGGTGCCGGTCGAGCGGGGCGACGAACGCTACCCCCTGAGCGGGACCATCACGCGGGTATGCACCATCACCTTCGATGGCGGCCCCCGCGACGGCCAGACCGTGACGCGGACCCTGGTGGTCACGTTCACGGGGAACCAGACCGCCACGCTCACCATCGGCGACAAGACGTTCGACATCGACCTCAAGAGCCGGCATCGGACCGCCCGGCCATAGTGCGATAACCTGAACCGAACGGCGACGGGGGGCCCCTGGGGGGCCCCCCGTTTCCGTGTATTGTTCTGCCGTGCCCGCCCGCCTCAAGCTCCTCCTGCTCTATCTCCTGTACTGGCTGGCGTTCTTCGCCGCGGTGAGGGTGGTGTTCCTGCTGTTCTTCCACCGGCTGGCCGGCGCGCTCCCCGGGGGAGCCCTCGCGGGCACGCTCTGGCACGGCCTGCCGCTCGACCTGTCGGCCTCGGCGTACCTCTCGCTCATACCGTTCCTCCTGATCGCGGTCTCGACGCTCAAGCGGCTCACCCGGCTGGCGGCGCGACTCGTGTTCGCCTACACCGTGGTCGCAACGGCCGCGCTGGCGCTGCTGGCGGCGGCGGACCTCGAGATCTTCCGCGAGTGGGGCCGCCGGATCGATGCGGCGGTCCTGCAGTACCTGGCTCACCCCAGGGAAATCTGGGCCTCGGCGGGCGGAGGAGCTCCCTGGCTGCTGCTCGGCATCTTCGCGGCGCTGACGCTTGGGTTCGTGCTCCTGGCGTGGAGGGTGCTCCGGCCGCTGCTACTGGCGCTTCCTGCCACCCATGTCGCGAGCGGCCTGCCGCTCCTGTTTGCGGCCGCCCTTCTGTTCGTGCCCGCGAGGGGAGGCGTCCAGCAGATACCCATCAACCAGAGCAGCGCCTACTTCACGGCGGAGCCGTTCGCCAACCAGGCGGCGATCAATGTCGGGTGGAATTTCTTCGACTCGTGGATCAGGGGGCTCAATCGGCGCGAGAATCCCTACGTCGTGATGGCGCCCGACTCGGCGCGGGTAGTGGCGGAGGCGCGCGAGGCGCCGGTGCCGCCGCGCAGGGTGGTCTCGGGCGTCCGCCCCAACGTGCTGCTGATCGTGTGGGAGAGCTTCACCGCGCGCTCGGTGGAGCGGCTGGGCGGGGTGAAGGGCGCCACGCCGGAGTTCGATGCGCTGGCGGACTCGGGGCTGTTGTTCACTCGCCTCTATGCCGCCGGCGACCGGACCGAGAAAGGCCTCGCCGCGCTGCTGGCCGGGGCGCCGACGGTGCCCAACGCCTCGATCGTCACCGTGCCGTCCAAGGCGCGGACCCTCCCGATGCTCTCCCGCGACCTGCGGGACGCGGGATACGAGACCGCCTTCTACTACGGCGGCGAGTTGGGGTTTGCCAATCTAAAGGGGTTCGTGCTGGAGGGCCGCTTCGACCGGATCGTGGGAAAGGGCGACTTTCCCGACTCATCGCTGACCTCCAAGTGGGGCGCCCACGACGCGGCAGCCGCCGCACGAGTCGAAGCGGACCTCCGGGAGATGCGACCGCCGTTCTTCGTGACCTGGCTTACCCTGAGCAGCCACGAGCCGTTCGACGTCCCCGGCGCGGAACGGCTGGCCGGCGCCGACGGCGAGACCCGGTTCATCAACTCGCTCCGCTACACCGACCGGGTCCTGGGAGAGTTTCTACGCCGTGCGGCCCGGCAGTCCTGGTGGGCGAACACGCTGGTCATCATCGTGGCGGACCATTCCAAGAAGCTGGAGCGGACCGACGCGGCGGTTCCCTACAAGTCGGCCGAGAGCTGGTATCACGTCCCGATGCTCTGGACCGGGGGAGCGCTGGCCGCGCGGGGAGAGACGGTGAACGAAATCATGAGCCAGACCGATCTCGCGCCCACGCTGCTCGAGCAGCTGGGGATCCCAGGCGCCGAACGGTACCGGTTCGGCCGGGCCCTGTTCGCGGCGCCGCTCCGGCCCTGGGCCTACTACGGATTCGATGATGGGTTCGGACTGGTCACCCCGCGGGGGAGCCTGGTCTGGGAGCACATCCCGAACCGGGTCACCTCGGAAACCGGCGCCCTGGACGCGCACGATCTGCGGTTGGGAAGGGCGCTGCTGCAGCTTACCTACCAGGACTATCTCGATCGGGGAGCGGGATCCGGCGCACCGCGCCCCGCTCCCCGCGCCCCGTAACTCAGATCTCTCCCCGCTTCGCGAGCCCGGCGATCCGCTCACCCGCCCGAAACGCCAGGGCCATGATGGTCATGGTGGGCTGACCCCGCCCCGAGGTCACCATGCTGCTCCCATCGCAGATGAACAGGTTCCTCACGTCGTGGGTCCGGTGGTCGATGTCCACCACCGACGTCTTCGGGTCCTTGCCCATGCGACAGGTGCCGAGCAGGTGCGCGGTGAAAGCCTGCTCGGCCGCGGGATAGGCCACCCATTTCTTCTGAGCGCCGGCGGCCTCGAGAATCTCCAGCTGCTTGTCCAGCAGGAACTGGCTGATCTTGATGTCGTCGGGGTGGTCCTTGTAGGTCACCCGAAGGGCGGGGATCCCCCAATCGTCCTTGGCCTTGGGATCCAGGGTGATGCTGTTGGTCGGCACCGCCAGTGACGTGGTGTGACCCGCCACCTGCATCGACCGCCCGAAGTAATCACCAACCATCTTCTTGTATGCGCCGCCCCAGGTCGGTGCGTCGGGCGGGAGGCCACCCAGGGCCCAGAGGATGGGATACTGCTGGAACCGCGCGTCCATCCCCCCGCCACCGTAGAAGCCGCGCTTGGGGTCGCTGTCGTAGAAATCGTGCGACAGCCGGGTACACTGGATGCTGCGGTACTCGTTGAGCGGGTGCTCGAAGATCCCCATGGCACCGGCGCCGCCGTTGAACATCAGGTTCCGGCCGACCATGCCGCTCGAATTGGCCAGTCCCTGCGAAAACCGGCTCGAGGCGGAGTTCAGGAGCAGCCGGGGGGTTTCGGCGCCGTTGGCGCACAGCACCACCGCCTTGGCGCGCTGGCGCTGCGCCTGCTTCGCGGCGTCGAAGTAGATCACCCCGGTGGTCCGGCCGCGCGCGTCGAGCTCGACCTTGCGCACGTAGCTGTTGGGACGGATCTCGCACTTGCCGGTGGCTTCCGCCACCGGGATCATCGAGGCCAGGCTCGAGCTCTTGGCGCCGAATTCGCAGCCGAACTGCATGCAGTAGCCGCAATGCTGACAGGCATTGCGACCATTGAGCGGCTTGGAGAGTATCGCCATCGGCGAAGACTGCGGATGCAGGCCCAGCTTCCTGGCCCCGCGCTCGAACAGCACCCCGGACGATTTGACCGGCATCGGGGGAAGCGGATAGGGCTTCGAGCGGGGCGGGTCGAAGGGCCCGGGCGTTCCCGAGACACCCACCTCCCAGTCCACTTTGGTGTAGTAGGGCTCCAGATCGGCGTAGGTGATCGGCCAGTCCTGCAGATCGGCGCCCGGAATGCCGCCGAGCAGGCTGCGCTCCACGAAGTCATTTTCGTGGAGCCGCCAGAAGTTGGCGGTGAAGTGTACGCTGCTGCCGCCCACCAGCCGCGCATACAGCAGTAATCCCGCCCCCACCTTCGCCTCCTCCTTCTCGGTCTTGCGCCAGGCCGTCGGGGCGGGGTTGGTGATGCCGTTGTTGAAGACGTACTTGAATTCGTCGTGCTCGAACTGGCTGGGTTCGAGCCGGGGACCCTGCTCCAGTACCACCACCGAGAAGCCCCGGCTGGAGAGCTCCTTGGCCATGACGCCTCCGGCGGCGCCGGAGCCCACGATCACGAAATCCACTTCGGTGGAGGTCGGGTAGGTAACCCGGGGACGGGTCTGCACGAATCAGCCTCCCTTCATCACTTCGGCGTCGTAGTAGCCGAAGGGAGGCTGGTAGATGCCGTGGGCTTCGAATCCCAGCAGCTTCCACCCGGCCTGATCCTGATTCCCGCCATAGGACGGGTTCGCGAACATCCCGGCCACCGTGATGAAACGGATCTGGCCGAAGAAGGGCGTCTGCTCGATGGTCTTGAGCAGCTCATCCTGTTGCGCCGCAGTTAGCGCCGCGAATGAGGCGGTCCCGGGCCACTTCGCCTTGACCCGCTTGTTCAAATCGTCGAGCCCGGCGACGACTTGCGGCTTCTGGTCCGCCGCAAACGTCGCCAGCGACTTGTCCATGAAATGGATCACCCCCGCTTCCTTGGCCCCCGGTGTCCCGTCGGAAGGAAGGATCCGCATCGTGACCGCCTCGAGATCGGCGGCCTGGGCCGCGGTCAGGGCGTCGAAGCGGTAGGGCGGCGGCGAAGCAACCGCCTTTCGGGCGTGGGCCACCGCGGCCTGGACCAGGTCGGGATCGGCCGTGAGCCACACGGCTCCAGCCGCGCCGGCGGCGGCCAGGAACGCGCGGCGGGTCACCTGATCGGTCATCTAGTGCTCCGGAAGGATCGGGGTCCGTTGCAGCGGGCTTCAGGAAAAGGCGCTCTTCACCACGAACCAGACATTCGCGGGCCGTTCGGCCAGACGCCGCATGTACCAGGGGAACCAGGAGCTCCCGTAGCTGATCAGCGTCTTGACGGTGCGTCCCCGGGCGGCCAGGGCCCGCTGCTCGGACATGCGAATGCCGTAGAGCATGTGGAATTCATAGCCGGTGTCCGGCAGCCCCAGCGCCGCGGCCTTCGCGGAGATCCGGTCGACCAGGCCCATGTCGTGGGTGCCGAAGATCGGCAGCGCCTGGCCCCGGGCCGCGGCATTGAGAAGCTCGACCGACAAATCGTAATATGCCAGGTCGGTGTCGCGCTTGGCGGGGAAGGCCACGTGGGCCGGCTCCGCATATGCGCCCTTGACCAGGCGGACCGTCGGCTTGAGCGGAAGGAGCGCGGCAAGGTCCTGGGGCGTGCGCCGCAAGTAGGCCTGCATCGCGAGTCCGACCCGCTCGTGTCTCGCGCGGAGCCCGCTATAGAGCGCCAGGGTCCGGTCCACATAGCTCGAGTCTTCCATGTCGAGCCAGAAGTAGATCCCGGTGGCTTCCGCCTTCCAGGCCAGGGTCTCCAGGTGCTCCGCGCAGCGGCTCTGGGAAAAATCCAGCCCCAGCTGGGTCGGTTTGACGCTCACGTGCGAATTGAGCTTTCGCGCCGCCACCTGGTCGAACACGTCGAGGTAATGGTCCCGCACCGCGTCGGCCTCGCTCTGGGCGGTCAGGTTCTCTCCCAGCTTGGTGAGGACGGTGCCGAGGCGGTCCCCGGCCAGCGTGCCCGAGGCGTCGAGGGCGTCGCGGAGCTCCTCACCGGGCATGAATTTCTTGACGGCCTTCTTCGCGAACGGCCGGGTCATGACCTTGTCGGAGAGCCAGCGGCTCTTGGACATGCGCAGCAGGGCGGTACGGGCGAGGGATGGCATGGAGAGAATATGCCTATCTTTCATGAGTGCGCCACCTCACGGACCTCCCGTTCGACAATAGCTACGCCCGGCTCCCCTCGGCTTTCTACGAGGTGGTGGACCCGACGCCGCTCCCCGACCCGTATCTGGTGGCCTTCAACCCCGATGCCGCGGCCCTCCTGGATCTCGATTCCGCGGTGATCCAGGACCCGGATCTCCCGCTCTACCTGAGCGGGGCCAGGAGGATTCCGGGCGCCGAACCGATCGCCGAGGGGTATGCCGGCCATCAATTCGGCGTGTGGGTTCCCGAGCTCGGCGATGGCCGCGCCTTCCTGCTTGGCCAGGTGCGCCACGACGGTACCGCCTGGGACCTGCACCTCAAGGGGGGCGGACGCACCCGCTATTCGCGGTTCGGCGACGGACGGGCGGTGCTCCGCTCCGTGATCCGCGAGTATCTCGCGTCGGAGGCGATGCACGGTCTGGGCATTCCCACCTCCCGGGCGCTCAGTATCGTGGCCAGCGACTTCCCGGTGCAGCGCGAGACGGTGGAGACCGCCGCCACGTTGATCCGGCTGGCCCCCACCCACGTCCGGTTCGGGACCTTCGAGCTCTTTGCGTCCCGGGGCGAGGTGGCGCGGGTGCGGGAGCTCACCGAGTTCGTCATCGAGCATCACTTCCCCGAGCTGACCGGCGAGGCCGACCGCATCCGGAGACTCTTCGGCGCGGCCACCCGGCGCACCGGAATCCTGATGGCCCGATGGATGGCCGCCGGCTTCGCGCACGGGGTGATGAACACCGACAACATGTCCATCCTCGGCTTTACGCTCGACTACGGCCCCTACGGGTTTCTGGATGACTACGACCCGGATTTCATCTGCAATCACACCGACGTGGAGGGGCGCTACAGCTTCGGACGGCAGCCGGGCATCGCGATGTGGAACTGCGCCCGCCTGGGAGAGGCCCTCCTGGTCACCGAGCCCGCCCTCCGGGCGGAAGGGCGCCCCGCGCCGGATCCGGCGCTCGGCGCCTGGCAGGCGGAGCTGGAGTCGTTCTGGGACGCGTTCACGCCCGAATATGGCCGTCTGATGCGGGCCAAGCTCGGCCTTCGAACCGAGCATGAGGCGGATCCGGCGCTACTCCGCGATCTGTTCGCCCTGCTGCGCGACGGCCAGGCCGACTACACCCGGTTCTTCCGCGAGCTGGGCAGGTTCCAGAGCGGTGGCGGCGGCTGGCCGGCCGGCCACGAACCGCGCCTTTCCGGTGACCGATCCGCCCTCGATGCCTGGGCGGGACGTTACGCCGAGCGGCTTCGCGGCGAAGCCAGCGTGGACCTCGAGCGGGAAGGCCGGATGCGCAGGGCCAATCCGAAGTTCGTGCTGAGAAACTGGATTGCCCAGGAGGCCATCGAGCGGGCCCTCGAGAAGGACTACGGATTCATCGAAGAGCTGCGCCGGTTGTTCGCGGCGCCGTACGACGAGCATCCTGGCCTGGAGCGCCTCGCCGAGCCGCCGAGCGCGTCGGCCCGCGGAATCAGCGTGAGCTGCTCGTCGTAGGCCGGTTCAGCCCGCATCGAGCGCCAGCAAGGTCTGCAGCAGGACGTTAGCGCCGTTCTCGATGTCGGCCGGCTTGGAGTATTCCCGGGGCGAATGGCTGATGCCGTCCTTGCTCGGGATGAAGATCATGCCCACCGGCCCGATCCGGGCCATTTCCTGGGCGTCGTGCCCGGCGCCGCTGGGCAGCTCCATGGTGGCGAGTCCGAGGCCCTTCGCGGCCGCGGCGATGATGCGGCGGATCCTCGGCTGGGTCAGCGCCGGAACGCTGGCGAGCGTCTCCTGAAACGCGATGGTGCAGCCGCCGGCCCGAGCCAGCCGCTCAAACTCGGCGTGGATCTTATGATAGAATCCCATGATCTTCGCGTCGTCGAGCTCCCGCAGCTCGAGCCCGAATACCACTCGCCCTGGAATGACGTTGTACGCGCCGGGCTCGACCCGGATTTTCCCCACGGTCCCCACCTGGCGGCCCGGCACACTGGTCACGATGCGGTTGACGGCCTCGATACCGCGCGCGGCCACCAGGAGCGCGTCCCTGCGGCCCTTCATCGGGGTGGTTCCGGCGTGATTGGCGAACCCCTCGACCGTCACGTCCCAGTGCCGGATGCCGACGATGCCCAGCACGACTCCGATGGGAACGCCCGCCTCATCGAGCCGGCCACCCTGCTCGATGTGGAGCTCCAGATAGGCCGCGATATCTCCCTTGGCGCGGCGCGCCGCATCCAGCCGGTCGGGATCCCCTCCCAGGAATCGAATCCCTTCCCGGAACGTCTTGCCGCTCTGGGATAGCCGATCGAGCTCTCCGGTCGGCAGGCCGTCGGTGATCGCGTGGCTGCCGATGGTGCCACCCTCTTCGTTCTCGAAGATCAGGAGCTCGAGCGGGTGTCGCAGCGGGATGCCCGCTGCCGCGAGGGTCTCGGCCACTTCGATCGCGGAGGTCGAGCCGACCTGCCCGTCGAAGTTTCCGCCCATCGGCACCGAGTCGATGTGGGAGCCGAGGACCAGCGGCTTGAGCGACGGATCCGAACCCGGCCTCCGGCCCACCAGGTTTGCGGCGGTATCGACCGAAACATCCAGCCTGGCAGCCCGCATCCACCCCATCACCGCCTCGCGCGCCTGGCGGTCGAAATCGGTGTAGGCCACCCGACTCACCCCGCCCTCCGGGTTCTTTCCGAACTCGGCCAGCGCCGCGAGGTGAGCCTGGATCCGGGCGCCATCCACCCGGGCCCTGGGCCCCGGGAAACGGAAAGGCAGCGCCGCGCCGGCCAGGGTCGTGAAGGCGGTCGTGGTGAAATCGCGTCGATTCATGAAAGGCTCCCGGCTCGCGAGGACCATCGAAGGGAAGTAACATAAGACATGAAGACGATCCTGATGCTGGCCGCCATCCTGGCCCTTCCATCCGCGGCTCAGGCGCGGAGACAGGCCGCCGATCCGCACGCGGTGGTCACGGTGGGAACCGCCAGCGCGAAGCGCGGCGAGAAGGCCTACGGCGACATCGTGGTCCCCGCGGGCGTCGACTCGGGCACCCGCATCGCGGTGGCGGTGATCAACGGCGCCCGCCCCGGCCCGGTGCTCGCGGTCGTGTCCGGGGCGCACGGCACCGAATACGCCTCGATCGTCGCGGTGTCCCGGCTGATCCAGCGGATCGATCCCGCCACCCTCTCGGGGACGCTCATCCTGATTCCCCTGGTCAATGTGGCGTCCTTCGAGCAGAAGGTGCCCCACGTCAACCCGATTGATCACAAGAGCATGAATCGGTTCTATCCCGGCAATCCCGCCGGCACCCAGACCGAGCGGGCGTCGTGGCTGATCACCAGGCAGGTGGTCGAGCAGAGCGACCACCTGATCGACCTCCACGGCGGCGACCTCGACGAGAATCTCCGGCCCTACAGCTACTGGACCGTGACCGGCAACGCGGCCCAGGATTCGGTGTCCCGGGGCATGGTGATGGCCTTCGGGCTGGACCACGTCATCGTCTCCGCTGACCGCCCCAGGGATCCCGCGGCCTCGCGCTACCTCGAGAATACCGCCAGCACCCGGGGCAAGCCCTCGATCACCGCCGAGGCGGGCTACGCGGGCACTGTCATGCCCGCGGACGTCGACGCCCTGGTGGACGGCTCGCTTAACGTGATGGGCTACCTGCGCATGCTCGATCGGCCACCCTCGCGGAAGAAGACCTTCCTCTGGTTCGACCGGGTGGTGACCGTGACCAGCGATTCCGCCGGGATCTTCTTCCCCCTGATCGAGCGCGACGCCTGGATCACGGCGGGCACCAGGCTGGGATACGTGACCGACTATCTGGGGCGGAAGCTGGCCGATATGGTGGCGCCGGAGGCGGGGCTGGTGCTGTATATCAACGCGGTGCCGACCATGCTGAAGGGCGGCACCGTGGCGAACATCGGGATCCAGAAGAAGCCGTGAGGCCTGAGGCTAAGACGCTAAGACGCTAAGACGCTAAGACGCCCGAGACTACTCTCCACCGGCGTCATCCGGCGCTCCACCAGTGCGCGCCACCTGGTCGGCCTTGATCTTGCCAGCATCGAAGCGCCGCGCGGCGGCCAGCATCTTTCCAATGACCTCGTCGGGATCCGGCGGGTCTCCCTTGTGGAACCGGATCGGATTGACCCGCGCCAGCACGAACGCCTTCAGGTAGGGACTCTCCAGGCCGCGCGCCTTGAGCCGGCCCACCGCCTCGACCACCAGCCCGTCCAGCTCCATCAAGCGCTCGGCCCGCGCCCGTCGTGTCGCCAAGGATGCGCTGAGCCGCGCAGCGCCGAACGTTTCGGTTCGTTTGAGCACCGGATGGTAGGCGCCGCCGGAAAACCGGCCATTCTGCTGGTAGCAGAGCCCGAGGGTGAGGAGGGCCGGCTCCTCGAACTCGGTGGCGTAGTCCCGCTCGGGCCGGTCACCCAGGGTCACCAGTGCCTCGGCCAGCCGAATCACCTCGAGGGCCCGCTCGCGCACGTTGTGGGCCTTCTCGGTATTGAGCACCAGGATCCGGTGGGCCACGTCCGGCTCCGGCACCACCAGCGCCAGCACCGATCGCGCGCCGTGGCTCTTGAGCGCGGCGAGGCGGTGGCTTCCATTGGGTGTCTGGTAGGCGCCGTCCTCTCCCCGCACTACCACGATCGGGTCCACATAGCGCCCCAGCTTCTGCATCGCCGCCGCGAGGCGGGTGACGTGGGGCTTGGAGAGATCCCGCTGGTACGGCGTGGGCTCGACCTTGTCCACCGGCAGCGCGGCGATGATCTGCCACAATCCCTCGAGCGGCTCCCGGTAGGGCCCGATGACCGAGCCACCGTCGGCCTCGATGGCCTCCATGAGCCGCATGATCGCCGACGGGGGAACCCCGGCCCCGACCTGACGCGCGGTGAGCCCCCGCGGCTCGGGGGCGGCCTTGCCGCGCTTCTTGCGCGGCTTCCTCTCGCCGGGCTCAGCCGCCACGGTGATGCTCCCCGCTGCCGCGCACGGCGAGCGGCATGCCACCGTCCGATTCGTCGAGGCGCTGCCGCTGTTCCATGACCCTGGGCCACGCGGCGTCCTGGAGCCGGGACAGCTCGTCCTGGAATCCCGGGGCCAGCCGCACCCGGTCGTACACCCCCGACTGAACGATGCGCTGGTCGACGCCGACCGGTGAGCGGCTGAACGCGAGCCGCAGGTACTTGAGCGACTCGGCGGCATTCCCGATCCACGCATACCAGGTGGCCAGCTCCTGGGCCGGCAGCACGTCGGAATACACCGCGTCGGTCTCTCCGTCGAGCGCGGCCACGCTGCGGAGCGAGTCGACCATGGCGCGCGACTCTTTCTCCCGCCCCGCGGCCCTGAGGCACATGGCTTTCACGCCGGCGTAGGGGGCCAGCTCCATCCTGGTGCACTCGGCGCCGCGGTCCTGGAGCAGCAGCGCCAGCGCCTCGACCTGGCGGGCCCGCCGCAGGGTCGGCTCCATTTCCGTGGCGCGCCGGGCCTCGAGCCCCGCCATCGCATAGCGGCGCGCCCCCAGAGCCGCGAGCGCGTAGGTGAGGTGGCGCGCGGACGAGAGCGGGTCCAGCTCGAGGGCGCGGCGCGACTCCGCCAGCGACAGCTCGGTCTTTCCTTCCCGGAGCAGCATGAGGGCGTGCCAGCCCGCCACATCGGCCTCGGACGGCCGCATCCCGATGGCCCGCTCGAAGTCGGCGCGCACGGTCGCCAGGGGCGCGAAGGCGAGGTATTCGATGTAGGCGCGGAAGGCCACCGGATCGCCGCGGTCCGGCTCGAGCCGCATGGCCCGCTCGGCCAGGGCAAGCGCGCGCGCGGCGGTGGGATAACTCGGCAGCGTGGTGCGGTAGCCGTAGCTGAGCTGCAGCGCGAGCGCGGTGGCCAGCCGGCCGATCGCCTCGGCGTGGGTCGAGTCGAGCCGGATGGCATTCTCGAACAGCCGGATCGCCTCGCCCACTTCCTCCGGAGTCCGGCGCCGGAGCGCGCGCTGCCCGGCCAGGTATTCCGCGTGGGCGCCCTCGCGGCGCGCCCGGGCCGAGTGGGCCTCGGGGGGCAGGCGGGCGCCCGGGCCGAGGAGCGCATGGGTCACCCGGGAGACGACATCGTCGTTGATGTCGTCGAAGTTGGTCGAGTCGGGGGTATACCGGGTGACCCAGAGCTGGGCCTGGGTCGCGGCGTTGATGAGCTGGACGCTCACCTCGGTCCCGCGATTGCTGCGACCGGGCACGAAGAGGATGAAATTCTCGACCCCGAGGGCCTGGCCCATGTCCTTGAGCGGCGGCGTGGCCGAGCCGCGGCGGAGTAGCGCCCCCACCGACATGTAGTTCACCACCTTGAGGCCCTCGACCCGGCTCAGGTCGTTGCTGATGCGATCCACCAGATCGGCCAGCGTGGCCGCCACGGCGGAATCGGGCCGGAAGTATTCCGGGGGCAGCACCGCGACGGAGGTGATTCGCCCCGCCGTGGCGGCCGCTCCGGCGGCGCGGCTCCAGGGCCGCCAGAGCAGAAGTGCCAGCACGGCAAGGGCCAGAATACCGAGGCCGGCCACCCGGCTCCCGGCCAGTTTCCGTCTCGGGTGCGGCACGATCGGGGTAGCGCCGGAGTGGGCTCCGCTGGGGAGCAGTTCCAGCGCGGTCAGGAGCGCATGGGCGCTCTCGTAGCGGTCCGCGGGGCGCTTCTCCAGACAGCGCATCACGATGGTCGCGAGGAGCGGAGGGGCGTCGGGGCGAAGCTCCAGCAGCGGCACCGGGGTCCTGATCGCCTGAGCGATCAGCAGCTGCTGGATCGACGCCCCCTCGAACGGTCGCCGCCCGGTGAGAAGCTCATAGGCCAGCACGCCCACGGCGTAGATGTCGGCGCGGTGGTCCAGGTCATGCTCGCCGGAGGCCTGTTCCGGCGCCATGTAGCCCGGGGTGCCCAGAGTCACCCCGATCCCCGTCACCAGGCCCTCAGTATCGTCCCGGTGCAACGCCTTGGACACTCCGAAATCGGTGACCAGGGCGCTCTTGCCTGCCACGAAGATGTTGTCCGGTTTGATGTCGCGGTGCACGATGCCGTGATCGTGGGCGTGGGCCAGCGCGTCCACGACATCGAGCAGGATCCGGCGCACCTCCTCGGCGGGGAGGGTTCCCTCCCGTTCCAGGCGGACCCGGAGCGTCTCGCCCCGGATGTACGGCATGGTGTAGTAGGGGCCCCGGGTCCCGCCGGCGTACTCGATCACCCCGGCGGAGAGGACCGGCACGATATGGGGATGCTGCAGCCGCGCGGCGTACTGGATCTCGGCCCGAAAGCGCTCCACGCTCAGCCCGGCCATCAGATCGGGCGGCAGCAGCTTCACCACGACCTCGCGCTGGAGGAGGGCTTCCTCCGCCACGAAGACCCGGGACATGCCGCCGCCGGCCAGCTCGCGGGTCACCCGGAATCCATCTCCCAGGGTGGCCTGCAGCTCGGATCGAAGATCGGACTGGACTGGAACGGGAGTCGCCGCCGGAAGGGGGAGATCACGAAACTTACGAGGCGGCATGGGGGGCCGCCAGCACCGCCGAGCGCCTCAGCTCACCGTGACCCGAAACGAGCCGGTTTCCACTTTCCCATGGCGTTTGACCTGGACCCAGACCCGGTAGGCGCCGGGCTCGGGAAAGGCGTACGGGAAGGTCGCGCGCCCCTCGAGCAACGGCTGGTGACCGCCGTGGGGGTCCAGGGCGCCGGATTCGGTCAGCCGGCGGCCCAGGGCGCCCCACGCGGTATCCGTGGGCCGCCGTTCCCGGAGCGCCACCGCCGCCGCCGCGGACACGGTGCCCATCGGGTGCAGGTGGATGTAGACCTTGCCGTCCTCGCGCATGACCACCGCGTGGCCGCTCATGCCCAGATAGGGCTCGACCGCGCCGGTGGTGCCGTCGGGCTCCCGCACCACGAAACGGAGACCCGCATCGGCGCCCGCCGCGAGCGTCACCGGGCGGTGCTCCCAGACCAGCGCGGCGCCGCCGTCGAGCGGCGCCACACTGTCCACGGGCGCGCCGACGAACCAGGCATCGTCGGGATCGAGCAGCGGGGCCGCGGCCGGCGCCGGCAGGTCCGCTTCGGCTTCGAGGGTCCGCGCAAAGCCGCTCTCGTGGGTCACATCGGCATAGAGCCGGTAGTGGCCGGCCGGGAGGGAAGGAATCGGTGACTCGAAGCTCGATGAATCGGTGGAGACGGGATGGAGGTGCGCGAAGGCGCCGGCGTCGTCGGCGCGAATCACGAACAGATGCATCAGCTTGCCGTGATCGGGAATCAGCGGAGTGGAGGCGCGGTCTCTCCAGCTCCGGCCCCGCCACACCGAATCGGAGATGGTGAACCGGATCCGCGGCGCCCCCTCGGAGGTCACCACCTCCGCCGAGGCGGCCCAGCGCCGGTCCAGGCTCTTGCGGTAGCTCCGATCCACCGCGTCCCACCACTTCTTCCCGCCGCCGAGCAGCGCCACCAGCAGCAGGCCGCCGACCAGCATCGCGATGCGGCCCCGGACCCGCATCCGCCGGTCGGGGATTTCTCCGGGGGGCAGCACGCTCTCCCGCGCTGCGGCGCCGATGATGGTCACCGCGCCCGCCAGCAGAATCAGCCCCAGTCCGCCCAGCACCCACCCGAAGCGGTGATCCATCGAGAGGACCCGGGTGGCCACGGCGGAGACCGGGACGATGGCGGTCCCGGCGCCCCGCGGGCCCGCGACCGTAACCCGCACGCTGTAGGAGCCCGGCGCCATGATCCAGAGCGGCACCGTCCAGGTGTCGGGCCGGCCCGGGAGGCGGCGCGCGGTATCGGCTGGGGGCACCCCGCGCTCGCCGGCGTTGTAGGCGGCCGGGCTCGCGGTGACCGCCCGGATGTCGTCGCCGGTTATTCTAACGATCACGTCGGCCAGCCCTGGGATCACTCCGGGCGCCCTGACCAGCACGGTCACGGCGTAAGGGCCCGCGTTGCCGGCGAACCAGGTGTCCGGCGAGCCGACGTGGGCGGAAAGTGTGACGAAGAGCACCGCGGCGCCCCCGGCGATGCCGGCCCGGCGGATCCGGCGACTAGCCGTCACAGGTCACCGCGCACTGGTCACTGCTCACTGATCTAGCGCCGCACCTTCCGCATCCAGCTCCCCAGGAACAATCCCACCCGGGCCGACGCGGCAGCGATCAATGCCGCCAGCAGCAGCGCCCGGGCGAAGCCCCACGGCCCGAGGTGCTCTCGGCCGCCGGTCAGGTTGCCCCAGTATTCGTACTGCCAGGATCCCGGCCGGATGGAGAAATCCCATTGATCGGCCAGGAAGACCGGGTTGCGGGCCGCGGGGGAGAGCAGGAAGGCCGACAGGGGCCAGCTCACCGCGAACAGCGCGAGCACGAATCCCGCGCCGAACAACAGCGCCAGCCGCCAGTCCCGGCTGGTCCCCAGCCGGCGCTGGACGCCGTCGAAGACCACCGCCGGCACGATGAGCGCGATGGGAAACGGCGCGGCGACCAGGTGGGTGATCGGGTTGTTGATCGGCGCGAGCTTGGCCGTCGCGGGGACCTGTTGCAGCACCCACGACAGGGTGAGGCTCGCGAGCATGAAGATGCCCGCCGTGGCGGTGGCGGGCCAGCGCAGCCGGCCGGACCGTGCCGCCGCCGCCAGGACGAAGGGAAAGACCCCGGCCGAGACCAGGTAGAACACCCGGCTGCGCCAGAGATTGGGGAATCCAGTGTACTCCATCGTGATGGTGACGATCATCAGGAGGAAGATCGCCGACGCGAACGCGAACACCGCCGCGTATCGGCGGTGGCGCTCCGCGGTCCGGTTCTGCTCGGCCAGCGTCATCAGCCACGCGCCGACGATGATCGCCGTCATGCCGGCGCCGAGCAGCATGTGGGGCGGGCTCACGATCCTGACGTCGAGCCCGTACGCGTTGTGCCACCAGTTGTCGAAGGGCGCGGACACCAGCATCGCCAGGCTTCCCCAGACCGCCACCCATGCGCCCAGGGGGCCGTGAAACCCCCAGAAGCGAACCATGCCGCCGCGCTCCGCTTCGTGGCCCGGGAGGCTGCTCCTCAGAATGAGGCGACCACAGCCCACGCCCACGATGATCGCGGCGATGTACTCGACCATGTGGGGCGGGGTCCAGAACGTGTCGCGCCCCACGCTCCGGTGCCAGGCGATGTCCCAGATCAGCCCGATGGCAATGAGCGCGGCGGCGACGAGGACCGCGACTGAGGTACGGGCGACGGAACGCATGCCGCGAAGCCTAGGCCGCTCTTACGGGGCCAGCAAGTCCTCGCTAGCTTCGACCCGTGGCCTCCCCCTCGACCACCGCTCCCTGGCCCGCATTCCGCGCCTTCGCCCAGTGTTTCATTCCTGAAACCTCACGCGCGACCGCGCCGGAGTGGCGGGCGCTTGAGGACGTGGTCCGGCGCGCGCTGGAGGCGCGCCCGCCGCGGGTCCGGCGCCAGGTCGTGCTCTTCGTCCGGCTCATCGACCTGGCCGCGAGGGCCCGGTATCGCCACGGGTTCGCGGCGCTGGACCGTGCCCGCGCCACCGCCCTGCTCGAGGGGTTTGCCGCGTCCCGGCTCTTGCTCCTCCGCCGCGGGGTCTGGGGCCTTCGCACGCTGGTGATGCTGGGGTGGTACACCGATCACTCGGTGTGCGAGGCGCTGGGCTACCGCGCCTCCGCGGCCGGATGGGAGGCGCGGAGATGAAGCTGGTACGCTGTGCTGTGGCCATCGTCGGCTCCGGGGCCGGCGGCGGGACCGTCGCGGCGGCGCTGGCGCCGCTGGTCTCCCACGGAAAACGGGTGCTGGTGCTGGAGCGCGGGCCCCGGTTCCGCGAGGAGGATTTCACCGGCCGTGAGCGTGACATGGCGCCGGCGCTCTATGCCGACGAGGGTGGATTCCTCACCGCGGACGGCACCATGACGCTCGCCTTTGCGCGGGGGTACGGCGGCTCCACCATCGTCTACACCGGGACGTCGCTGATCGCACCCCGGCGGGTTATCGAGGGCTGGCGGGTGCCCGGTCTCGACCACGCCGACCTCGAGCGCCGCTCCCGAGAATTCATGGAAGCGAACGGCGTCCACCTCCTGCCGCCGGTGCTGCTCAACGAGAACAACAACCTCTTCGCCGCGGGGGCCGCGGCGGCCGGGTTCCACGCCGAGCAGTTTCCCCTGAACCTGCGCGGCTGCCGCGGGTCCAGCCTCTGCAACCTCGGCTGCCCCAACGCCGCCAAGCAGGGTACCAACCGGGTCCAGCTGCCCCAGGCCGAGCGGCTCGGCGTCGAAGTGGTGACCCGGGCGCTGGTGACTCGATTGGTCGAGAAGCGGCTCCTGGTGACCGTCTCGGCACGCCCCGCGGGCGCCAAGGGCGCCGACCCCGAGTGGGAGCCGGGCGAATACGAAATCGAGGCGGACACCATCGTCCTGGCGGGTGGCGTGATGGGCACCCTGCCGCTCCTGCTGGCGAGCGGCCTGCCCGGGCTGCCGCGCCCGACCGGCGCCGGGTTTACCTGTCATCCCGCGCACATTCTGGTGGCCGAGCACTCCCGCGCCATCACCAACGACGTCGGTCACCCCAAGAGCTTCTTCGTGGACCGTGCCGAGGCCGAAGGCTATGTGCTGGAAACCTGCATGTACTTTCCCTTCGTCACCGCCAAAAACCTGACCGGCTTCGGGGCCGGCCACAGCGCCTTCATGCAGGCATTCCCGCGGCTCCAGATGATCCTGGTGCTGGCCTGCGACAAGGCGATTCCGGACAACCGGATCACCGTGGACCGGCACGGCGAGCCGGTGGCACACTATCGATTCACCGAGGGCGTGATCGAATCCATGGTGCGCGCCACCCGGGCCGCCACGCGCATCTTCTTCGCCGCGGGCGCCATACGGGTGCACGCCCCCTCGGCCGACCCTCCGCTATTGGAGGCCATCGACGCCGCCCGGATCGACCAGCGCATCGACGCCCGGCATTTCCGCACCGGGACGATCTCCATCTCGGCGGCGCACCTGATGGGAGGAGCCCGCATGGGGCGCGACGCCTCCGACTCGGTGACCGACCATCGGGGACGGGTGCACGGACGGCCCTGGCTCCGGGTGGCGGATGCCAGCCTGTTCCCCGACTCGCTGGAGATCAACCCCTACCTCACCATCATGGCGCTGGCGGACCGGGTGGCCGAAGGCGTCACCGAGGATCTGACCCGATGAAGCTGACCGGCGGCGCGATCGTGGTGCGGGCGCTGGCCGATGAGGGGATCCGGCTGGCGTTCGGCATCCCCGGCACCCACAACATCGAGCTCTACGACGCCTTCGGCGACTCCGACCGGGTCCGGCCGATCCTGGTTACCGACGAGCAGAGCGCCGGATTCATGGCCGACGGGCTCTGGCGCGCCTCCGGCGAGCTGGGCTGCGTGAATATCGTACCCGGCGCAGGGCTCACTCATTCCCTGTCCGGCATCGCCGAAGCCTTCATGGACGGCGTCCCGATGCTGGTGCTGGGCTGCGGCATCCGCCGGAATACTACGCATGCCTTCCAGCTCCACGATGTGGACCAGCTCGCGATCGCGGCCCCGGTCGTGAAGGGCACCTTCCGCCCCGAAACCGGCGCCGAGCTGTACCCGGTCATTCGCGAAGCCTGCGCGCTGGCCCGGAGCGGAACTCCCGGCCCGGTGATGGTCGAAGTGTCCATCGATCACTACCTGACGAAGCACGAGGTCGACCCCGAGGCCTGGGGCGCTCTCCCACCCTCGCCGCTCCCGGTCGCGACCCGGAAACAGGTCGCGCGCGCCGCCGCCCTGCTCTCCTCGCACGGCGTCAAGCCGTTGCTCTACGCCGGGCTCGGCGCTCAGGGGGCCACTCTGGAGCTGCTGGCGCTGGCCGAGCGGCTGGAGGCGCCGGTCGCCACCACCATCCAGGGCAAGGGCGTCTTCCCCGAATCCCATCCCTTGTTCCTCTGGAACGGGCTCGGTGCTTCGGCGCCGCCGTTCGTCCGGGATGTCATGAAGGAGCGAGACATCACCTTCGCGATCGGCTGCCGGTTCAGCGAGGTGGGGACCGGGAGCTACGGGTTCACCCCGCCGGGCCCCCTGATTCACGTGGACATCAACGGGGAGGTCCTGGGTCGCAACTTTCCCGCCCAGCTTGGCGTCGTCGCCGATGCCAGGAGTTTCCTGGTGGAGCTGCTGAACGAGCTGAGCGGCCAGTATACCGTGCGCGCGGTGGTGCCGCCCGACCCAGAGCTTCGCGGGAAGATCCGCGAGGGGCACACCGAGGTGCGGAAGGAATGGCTCGAGCGGCGGAGCGCCGACCGGGTGACCCCGTTTGTGCTGCTGGACGCGCTCCAGGAGGAGTTCGGCCCGGAGACCGTCTTCACCGCCGACAGCGGCAACGGCACCTTCCTGGCGATGGAGTGCCTCAGGCTCGAACGACCCGGCCGGTTCCTGGCCCCGGTGGACTATTCCTGCATGGGCTACTCGGTGCCGGCGGCGATCGGCGCGGGGCTCGGCAAGCCGGGCACGCCGGTCATCGCGCTGGCCGGAGACGGCGCCTTCCTGATGACCGGACTCGAGCTGCTCACCGCCGCCAATCAGCACGTCCCGGTGGCCGTGTTCGTCCTGCGGGACCGGGAACTGGCCCAGATCGCCCAGTTCCAGTCCACCGCGTTCAACCGCACGGTGGCCAGCCGGCTCCCCGACTATCACCTCGGCAGCATCGCGGAGGCGGTCGGGGTGGAATGGCTGGCGCTGGATACCGACGCGGAGGTGGTGGACGTGGTGCGCGCGGCGCGGGCGACGATGCAGGCGGGGCGTCCGGTCCTGGTGGACGTGGCCATCGACTACTCGAACAAGACCTGGTTCACTCGGGGTGTGGTGAAGACCATGCTGAACCGGCTGCCCTGGCCCGAGCGGATCCGTTTCGTCGGCCGGGCCATGGGGCGTAAGCTGTTCGGCGGCTGACCGGGATCAGCCCCGGAACGTCCCGATCCCCTCGGTCAGCTTCACCGCGGTATTGGCCAGCTGCTGGGCTGACGCGGTGATCTCTTCGGTGGAGGCGTTGAGCTCCTGGGTAGACGCGGCGATCTGTTCCGCGGCCGCCGCGAAGTCCTCGGTGCCGGTGGCCAGCTCCCGGGTTCGCCCCGCGATGCCCTCGACCAGCCCCTGCACCTCGGAGGCCGCGGTGGACACGTTGAGGGTCCAGGTACGCACGGCGTCGGCCTCCTCGGACACCAGCCGCAGTCCTTCCACCGCTTCGCGGGCCGCATCGCGCGCCGCCAGGCCTCCCTCGCCCAGTCGCAACAGCCGCGCGCGGGCGGTGCCGACCCGGCCCGCGATCGTGCGCACCCGATCGTGCGTGGCGGTGGCGGCGAGGGTGGCCTGGCCGGAAAGCTTGCGGACCTCGTCGGCCACCGTGGCGAACCCGCGGCCTTCGCTGCCGGCCCGGGCGGCCTCGATCGACGCGTTGAGCGCGAGGATGCGGGTCTGCTTGGCTACGGTGCGCGCCTGATCGACGAATCGCTCCAGCTCCTCCGACGCCTCGGCCAGCGCCTCGGCTTCCGCCGTCCCGAGCTCGACCTCCTCGGTCAGCCGGTCGAGCGCCTCGACACTGGCGTCGAGCCGGGTCCGGTGCCCCCGGGCCAGCGTCGCGAGGCCGGCGTTCCGCTCCACCGCGGTCAGGGCGCCGGCCGCCACGCCTTCCGCGATGGCCAGGATGCGCGCCGCGTCGTCGGCCACCGCCCGGACCAGGGCGGCCTGCGCGATGGCCCGGTCGGTGAGATCCGCGGTGGTTCCGGCGACCTCTTCGGTGGAGGACACCATCTGCTCGGTGGCAGAGGAAATCTCCTCGGCCAGCGCGGCCGAATCGGTGGCCGAGGCCCGAATGGCCCCTACCAGGCGACCCAGCTCCCGCACCATCCGGTTGATGCCGTCGGTGACCGCCCCGCCGCCGACCCGGCGGATGTCCTCACCGGACACCGTCAGATCACCCTCGGCCACCCGGAGGGTGATCGCGGTCACCGCGCCCAGCGGCAGGATGATCGCCCGCTCGAGCCAGGAGAGCGCGATCCAGAGGATGAGGAAGCAGAGCAGGGCGAAGGCGCCCAGCTTGTAGGGCAGCGGCCAGTTCAGGTCGCCGGTCAGGAAGACCCACACCACGATCGTCAGGGCGACGGTGGCGATGGCCCCGCCGGTCTGGACGGCCCGGCTCAGCGGATTGCGAAAGAGAGCCATTGAGGAATGGATATTAAGTTACCCCCATGAGCGAACACCATCCCGACCACGAATACCGTCCCGACGCGGTCGAGGCCAAGTGGCAGGCCCGCTGGGCCGAGCGACGCACCAACGAGCCCGATCTCGACCACGCTCCCCGCCCCTTCTACAACCTCATGATGTTCCCCTACCCCTCCGCCGAGGGGCTGCACGTCGGCAACTGCTTCGCCTTCACCGGGGCGGACGTCTACGGCCGGTTCAAGCGCCTCCGGGGAGACACGGTGTTCGAGCCGATGGGGTTCGACGCGTTCGGCATCCACAGCGAGAACTTTGCGATCAAGATCGGCACCCATCCCGCCGAGCTCATTCCGCGCAATATCGCCAACTTCCGCCGCCAGCTCACCCGGCTGGGCGGCATGTTCGACTGGCGCCACGTTCTCGCCACCACGGACCCGGCCTACTACAAGTGGACCCAGTGGCTGTTCCTGCAGCTCTATCAGGCGGGAAAGGCCTACAAGAAGAAGGCGGCGGTCAACTGGTGTCCGCACGACAAGACCGTGCTGGCCAACGAGCAGGTGATCAACGGCGCCTGCGAGCGCTGCGGCACCATGGTGGAGCAGCGCCTGCTCGAGCAGTGGTTCTTCCGGATCACCGAGTACGCGGACCGGCTGCTGGCCAATCTGGACGATGGGTCGAAGATGGACTGGTCGCCCTCCACCACCATCGCGCAACGCAACTGGATCGGGAAGAGCCAGGGCGCGGAGATCGAGTTTCCGAGCGACGCCGGTCCGATCCGGGTCTACACCACCCGGCCCGATACCCTCTTCGGCGGGACTTTCCTGGTGCTCGCCCCGGAGCACCCGCTGGTCGACCCGCTCACCCCCGCGCCCCGGCGCGAGGCGATGGACGCCTACCGGAAGGCCGTGGCGTCGAGAGACTTGGTCTCCCGCAAGGTGGGCGACAAGGAGAAGACCGGCGTCTTCACCGGCTCGACCGCGCTCAATCCGGCCACCGGCCAGCGGATCCCGGTGTGGGTTTCGGACTACGTGCTGATGCAGTACGGGACCGGCGCCATCGGGGGCGTGCCGGCGCACGACGAACGGGACTTCGCCTTTGCGAGGAAATTCGGGCTGCCGATCGTCCGGGTCCTCGCCGGTCCCGGACAAGACGGCGCGACGCCGGTGCCCGAGCCGGCGGTGGAGACCGAGGGGTTCCGGCTGGTCAATTCGGGATCGTTCTCCGAATTGCCGGCGTCCGAGGGGCTCAGGGCGATCGTGGCGTGGCTCGAGCGGGAGCGCCATGGAACCGGCCAGGTCCGCTACCGGCTGCACGACTGGTGCATCTCCCGCCAGCGCTACTGGGGCCCGCCGATCCCGATCATCTACTGCGATCACTGCGGTCCGGTGCCGGTGCCGGAAAAGGATCTCCCGGTGCTGCTGCCGCAGATCGACGACTTCCGCCCGGACGACTCGGGGGTATCGCCGCTGGCCCGGCACAAGGAGTGGTATGAGGTGCCCTGTCCGACCTGCGGCGGATCGGCCCACCGGGAGACCGACGTCTCCGACACCTTCCTCGATTCGGCCTGGTACTACCTCCGCTACCTGTCGACCGAATTCGACGACCGGGCCTACGACGCCGGGCGGGTGGCCCGATGGACCCCGGTGGCGAGCTACATCGGGGGCAACGAACACGCCGTCCTTCACCTGCTCTACAGCCGCTTCATCGCGATGGTGCTGCACGACCGCGGCCAGCTCCATTTCGAGGAGCCGTTCCGGAAGTTCCGGGCCCACGGCCACATCGTGAAGGACGGGGCCAAGATGTCGAAGTCGAAGGGCAACGTCGTGGTGCCCGACCAGTACATCGCCCGCTGGGGGGCCGACAGCTTCCGGATGTACCTCATGTTCCTGGGGCCGTTCGAGGAAGGCGGCGATTTCCGCGACGAGGGGATGAGCGGCCCGCGCCGGTTCCTCGACAAGGTCTGGGACCTGGTGGCCGAGTGCGATCGCCAGACGCTCAGCGGCGTCGAGTTGCAGCAGGGTATCGTGGTGAAATGGAACCAGACCAAGAAGAAGGTGACCGAGGGACTGGAAGGCCTTTCCTACAACACCGCGATCGCCGCCCTGATGGAGCTGCTCAACGCCATGCGGGCGGTGAATTGCGCCGAGCGGCGCATGATCAAGGATCTGGTGATCATGCTCGCGCCGTTCGCCCCGCACTTTGCCGAAGAGTGCTGGGAGCGGCTCGGGGGCCAGGGCTCGATCTTCGATGCGAAATGGCCGGAATGGGACCAGGCGCTCACCGTCGAGCCGGTGGTCGAGGTTCCCGTCCAGGTGAACGGGAAGACCCGTTCGCGGGTCCAGGTTCCCCGCGGGGCATCGGAAAAGGTGGTCGTCGCGGCGGCCAACCGGGACCCGGCGGTGATCCGGTTCACCGAGGGGAAGCCCCTGATCAAGGTGGTCTACGTCAAGGACCGGCTGCTCAACCTCGTGGTCGGCCCCTGATCGGAGCGACTACTCGACCCGGTACCTCGCCTGCATGCCGGTGGTCATGTGGAAGGAGATGTGGCAGTGAAACAGCCAGGTGCCGGCATTGTCCGGCACCATGTCGGCGGTCACCATCTCCATCGGTGTAATGCTGGTGACATCGGTCCGCATCCCGTGAATCAACACGGTGTTCCCGTGCCAGTGGGGAGCGTGGGCGTCGAAGTCGTTGGTCGACGCCATCAGGTACCAGCGAACCCGCTCCCCCTTCTTCACGGTCACCGCCTCGAGCGGCAGGGTGCCGTGCAGGAATCCGTTGATGGTGAATTTCACGAACCAGGGATAGATGTTCTGGGTCTCGAGGTGGGAGGGTGCCGGCCCGCGCCCCAGCAGGGCGCCGAGGTTCTCGCCGACATGCACGCTGTTCTCTTCGTGCACCTGGGCAAAGTCCATCACCAGTTCCCGATCCACATCCGAGGGTGAGCCGTCCGCCCTCGCCTTCCCTCGCGCGGTGATCAGGATCGGCCCCATCAATCCGGTGTTGACGTCGGTCACCTCGGCCACGTGGGAGTGATACATCCACATGACCGAGCTCCCTTCCATCGGGCCGGGACCGGCCCGGTCCGGGATCGGCCAGACATAGAGATGGGTTCCGCCCGTCGGCACGCCGTCGTCGGTCCGGTCGGCGCCTGAGGTTCCGTCATTGTAGGGCGCCCCCTCGGAATCCTTGTTGTAGAACACCCCGTGCGGGTGCATGGAGAACGGCTGGTGTCCGTTGTTGCGGAAGACCACCCGGATCGTATCGCCGACCACGCCGCGCAGGAGCGGCCCGAGGAAGCCGAGGTGGGCCCACTCCGGCGGACG
This sequence comes from Gemmatimonadota bacterium, assembly GCA_041486305.1. GTDB lineage: Bacteria > Gemmatimonadota > Gemmatimonadetes > Gemmatimonadales > GWC2-71-9 > JABFSM01. The sequence goes on along the minus strand of JBGPLG010000010.1, from coordinate 13,572 downwards.
GGGCTTGAGGGTCTTGAAGGTGCTGTCGGTGTATTCCCGGAACAGCGTCTTCCGGTAGGTGGTGGGCACCACCGCGGGCGCGCCCTTCACGAAGAAGGCGGTATCCACGAACGGCTGGTCGATGATCAGGTCCTTGCCCCCCGGGACGTAGTCCCAGGTGACCTCGTCGGCCGCGACGTAGTAGGTGCGGACCGTCCCGCCGTCGGTGCCTCCCGCCGCGCAGGCTGAGGTGAGCAGGCCCAGGAACGACAGCGCGCGAACGGCACCGACGGGCGGCGGGGTCATGGCGATCCTCGAGGTCGTGGCGGGTTAGTGGTCGAATCTACCTCCCGGACAAGTGATGTCCAGCCGCCGGGCCGCGGGCCCTCAGAGCGAAACCGAGATGCCCAGCAGCGCCGCCACCGGCTCCAGCAGATGCTCGAACATCTCGATCACCCCGTACACCATCCCGACCAGACCGCCCAGCACCTCGGTCTCGGCGGGAGTGAGCTCCCGCCCGCCATCCGCTCGCACCGTCGGATGACGGGGATCGCCGGTGATCGTGGCGAAGAGGTGTCCGTTCACCGACAGCGCGGCACGCACCGTCGCGGCGGTCGACTCACCCGCGAGGTGGATCGCATCGGCGCCGATCGAGACGACGACGTCGACCCGGGCGGTGCCGGCGGGCGCCTCCGCGTCGATCGAGCCGGTCGCATGAAACCGCTGCGAGGCGACGGCGATCTCGAACGAGACATGGGCGGTCTGGGTTTCGCCCAGGCTCTGGGCCGCGGATCCGATCGTGAAATCGAGCCGGTTGCGATCGTCGGCCAGGAAACCGGACACGTGGAGCAACCCGCCGGTGAAGGTGGGCGTGACCGTGAAGGCATAGTCGAGAAACGTCGTGCCGGCTGCCACGGCGCGAAAATGCAGACCCACCCCGAAGCCCGGGGCGCCGTCGTCGGTGAGGTCGCCGTAGCCGGTCTCCTGGTCCACCCGCGGGTCGTGGGTGCCCGGATCGACCGCGTACAGGATGAACCGGACGCCATTGGACGGCGCGCCGCCCCGCGCCGGGTCCGGGATGTAGCGGTGGGCCGACGGGCTGTAGACATAGGTGTGGCCCAGGACGCCGGGCCGGATCACCTGGACCGTGAGCGGCCCGCCGGCGGCGGGAAGACTGTGCAGCAACCGGAGCGCGAGCGCCGTTACGCCCGACGCCGCCGCCACCGACGGCCCGACGACCGGGCCCGACGGACTCAGCTCCGCCGGCATCCGTCCGCTCAGTGCGGCCACGGCGGACATCCCCGAGCCGGACACCAGCGCGGTCATCGTGACGTTGGCGCGGCCGGCGGCGGCGGCGTCGAAGGTCTCGCCCGCCGGCGCGGTCATCCGGGACTCCGCGCAGCCGGCCACCAGGACCGCGGCAACAACCAGCGCGTTTCTCACAGGCCCTCCGTCGGCTCGGTCTTCTTCCACTCCTGAAGCCGGTCCTGCTGCTCCCGGGTCAGCGCATTCTTGATCCGGATCAGCAGCTGCAGCTGCTTCCGCTTCATGTCCCGCTCCAGCCCCAGCACCTTGTCCGCCTGGCCCAGCGACGCGGCCTCGTCGACCCGCGTCGCCTCCATGGCCTTGACCAACTCCTGGTGGCGTTCCGCCATCTGGAGCTGCAGATCCAGGATATCCCCCTGGGCCTCCTTGATGGCGTTGATGATGACGCTGCGCTGGGCCGGCTGCAAGCCGAGGTCCTGGGCGTGCTTCAGGACCAACTGGGGATCGAACAACAGCCGCGCCAGGGGGTCATCGCCCGGCTTGGGTGTCTGGGCCCGGAGCGCGCCGGTCCCCAGTGCGATTGCGAGGAATGCGACAGCGAGCGCTCGTCTCATGATCGGGGACTCCTTGAAAGTACGGGCGGACCCAGCGTGCCGCCGGGATCGAGGGCCTGAAGGGGCGAACCGGCCGGCGCCTCGCCGATTCGGGGAACCGACGAGAGCAGCCCCGGCGCCGAGGCCGGAAGCAGGAAATCGGTCGGACTGCGCCACGCCATGACCTGGCGGGCCAGCTCGAGATCCCCGGCCGGGTTAGGCCCGCGGCCCCGGGAGAGGATCGCGACCGTGAGCAGGACGAGCGCCATTCCCGCCGCAATCAGGGCCGGCGCCGCGTCCCGGCGGGGTTTCGGGCGCCGCCCGGCCAGTACCCGGGCGAACGGTGGAGCCTCGGCGCGCTCCGCGACCCGGGAGGCCTGAAAGGCGTCATGCAGCCGCTGGTCGTCGTTCATGTGAGCTCCTCTCCCGCGAGCATCCCTCGCAGCCGGGCCTTGCCCCGCTCGTAGTGGGTCCGCGCCGTTCCGACCGGCATGCCGAGCACCCCGGCCGCCTCCTGGACGCTGAGTTCCTGATAGAACACCAGATGCAGGATCTCCCGCTGCCGCGTCGACAATGCACCCAGCGCGGTCCTGAGGCGCGCCGCCGTCTCGCCCGCCACCAGGCCACCGGGGTCGGTCCGGTCTCCAGTTTCGTCGCCCCGCCGTTCGAACCACCGCTGCAGCCGCACCACCCTGAGCCAGCCCTTCCGGCGCTCTTCCAGCGCGGTCCGTCGTATCACCCCGAAGAGCCAGGTCCGGAAGCTGGAGCGCCCGTCGAAGCGGGCCTTTCCGTCGATGATCCGGAAATAGGCGGCGTGAAGCGAGTCTTCCGCTTCCTCGCGGCGCCCCGATGCGCAGCGGAGCGCCCAGGCGAAGGCGTCGGGGTGCATCCGTGCCAGTTCGGCTTCGAGTTCGTCGCGATTCATCGGCACCCCGGATACCTGATGAGTGTCCCGGGGCCGGCCGCTATAGGACAGACCCCGGAAACCACGATATACTATGCCTTTATGAACCTCCGACGCGCGACTCTCGCCGACCTTCCCCGTCTGGTGCCCCTGTTCGACGCCTACCGCCAGTTCTACGGCCAGCCATCCGATCCTGGACGCGCCGAACGATTCCTCGGCGAGCGCCTCGCCGGCAATGAATCGGTGATCTACCTGGCCGAGGAAGCCGGCGCCGCGCTGGGGTTCGTGCAGCTCTATCCGTCGTTCTGGTCGGTTGCCGCCTGCCGGTCCTGGATCCTCAACGACCTCTTTGTGAGCCCCGCGCACCGGCGTAGCGGCGCGGGGAAGGCCCTGATGGACCGGGCCCGGGCCCACGCGGTGGACACCGGGGCTGGTGGACTTTCCCTCGCCACCCAGCGCACCAATCTCACCGCCCAGCGGCTCTACGAATCCCGCGGGTGGCAGCGAGACGAGGAGTTCTTCCACTACGAGCTCCCGCTGTGATGCGCCGCCGTCTGCTCTGCCTGCTGCTGCTCCCGGCGGCGGCCTCCGCCCAGGAGCGGGTCCGCGCCCGTGCGCTGGGAATCGCCCCCGGCATGTACCAGCCCGGCCCGCACAACGCGATCACCGACGTCTCGGGGGTCCGGGTCGGGCATGCCACGCTGACCGTGGGCGATTCGATCCGCACCGGCGTAACGGCCATTCTTCCCCACGCGGGGAATCTCTTCCTGGACCGGGTGCCCGCGGCCATTCATGTCGGCAACGGTTTCGGAAAGCTGCTCGGCTCCACCCAGGTGAACGAGCTGGGCGAGCTGGAGTCGCCGATCCTCCTCACCTGCACGCTCTGCGTCTGGAAGGCGGCCGATGCACTGGTGGGCTGGCTGCTGGAACAGCCGGGGATGGCCGGGGTCCGCTCGATCAATCCGGTGGTCGGTGAAACCAACGACGGCTTCCTGAACGCAATCCGGAGCCGGCCCATCACCGAGGTCCAGGTCCGGGCCGCGCTCGCCGCCGCCGACACCGGCGCCGTGGCCGAAGGAAGCGTCGGCGCGGGCACCGGAACGATCGCCTACCAATGGAAGGGAGGCATCGGGACCTCCTCGCGCGTGGCGGGGGCCTCGGGATGGACCGTCGGCGTCCTGGTCCAGGCGAACCACGGCGGGGACCTGCTGATCCGGGGGGTGCCGGTGGGACGGATGCTCTTGCGCAACGGCGTGACCCGCGGCGCCGCGGGCAAGAATGGAGACGGCTCGATCATCATCGTGGTCGCCACCGACGCGCCCATCACCGACCGCAACCTCCGGCGCCTGGCCACCCGCGCCATGATGGGGCTGGGACGAACCGGCTCCTCGGCCGGCAACGGGTCGGGCGACTATGTCATCGCGTTCTCGACCAGTCCGGCGGTGCGCCGGGCCCGAGGCGCAGCCCGGATCTCGATTTCCGAGCTGGGCAACGACGAGATGGATGCGCTCTTCGAGGCGGTGGCGGAGGCCACCGAGGAATCGGTCTACAACGCACTCTTCATGGCCACGACGGTGGCGGGAAACGGGAACCGGGTCGAGGCGATCCCGCTGGCCGAGGTGAGGAAGCTGCTGGATCCTAAGGGGTGAGCCGGAGCAGATGCGCCGTGCCCCGCTCCACCGCGGCGCGCGAATACAGCAGCGGGAAGTAGGTCCCCGCTCCCCAGAGTGGCAACAGGTTGCCGTAGTACTCGCTCCCCGGCTGGCCCGACTGGCCCGGCACGCTGGTCGCCGTGGAATTGTCGAAATCCGCGAAGTCCACCACGATCCGGTACGACGCGCCCGCGGTCTGCCGATACTCCGGTCCCGCCGTGGCATTCACCGTATTGCCGTCGCCTCCCCGTGGCACCGCGGCCAGGTCGAACGCGGCCGCCAGGGGGTGTCTGAATGAGGCCTGGTGGATGCCTCCCCACCGCCACGTCGCGGGATCCGCGCCCATGGTCTTGGCCAGCCCGGCCACCGCTTCCTGGAGTGATCCGACCAGGATCGAGTCCCGGGCGCGCAGCGGATTCCGGCCGAACAGCGAGTCGGGTTTGGTCAGCGCCGAGATCAGCACGTTGGTGCCCATCGAGACCCCCGGGGTGCCGGCCGCCGCGCCGAGCCGCCGGGCCAGGAGTTGCCCTCGCAGGGCGCGAAGCCAGGCCTCGTAGATCAGCGGGGCCGCCTGCTCCTGGCGCATCACGTAGTCCCAGCGGCCGAGGGAATCCAGCGCGACCACGTAGCCGTGACCCCGGCCCGCGACGGCGGGGTCGTTCCGCCCCGCGGCGAGCAGCAGCGGAACCAGGGACCGGGCCGGCAGGGCCAGCTCGTCGTGCTGGAGCCGTTCGAAGTCACCTCGCGTAAAGCCCGACGAATCGCGCAGCACCTCCACCAGGCGGTCGTGGCGAAACGGCTCGGCCCAGTCGTAGTTGAGCGGCGTGGTGTAGCCCGGCGGAAGGATGTTCTGGTTCGAGGTCGTGATGAACCCCGAGGCCGGGTTGTAGGTCCAGGGCAGCTCCTCGAAGGGAAGGAATCCGGCCCATTCATACTTGCCGGTGCCGGGCACCGGCAGGAGCCCGCTCCAGGAGCGGACCGGCATCAGCCCGGCCGCGACCCATCCGATGTTTCCGTCCACGTCTCCATAGATCAGGTTCTCGGTGGGCAGCTTCCACCGGGCCGCGCCGCGCCGGAATCCTTCCCAGTCGGCTGCGCGGTCCAGGCTGAGCTGGGCCAGGTAACCCGCGGTGCCCGGCTCGGTGCCCACGAACCGGAGCGCGAAGGCCCGGCCCCGCGCGCTGTCTTCACCCACCAGGGGGCCGTGACGCGAGAACTCCAGGCGCACCGCCCGGGGCTCCTCGTCCTTGACCCTGATGGTGTCGTGGATCACCTGGAGCGGCACCCAGCGCTCCCCGAACAGAGTGCACCGCGGCGCGGTGCCCGCCCTGGCGGCCCGGGACCGGCGGAAGCCCGGACACACGCTGACTTTCTCCACGTAGACGTCCTGCTGATCCATCCCCACGATGGTGAAGCCGAATCCGACCCGTTCGTTGTGCCCCCCGGCCACGCCGGGAACCCCCGGCTCACCGGCGCCGATCACGTTCCAGCCCGGCCCCACGAGGTGGGTGAGATACCGCAGGGACGGCAGCGCCACGGTGCGGTGCGGATCGTTGGCCAGGAGCGGCTTGCCGGTGGAGGTTTTCGCCCCGCTGACCACCCAGTTGTTGGACCCTTCGAGCCGGTGCAGCGGGATCGTGGCGTCCACAGCCGCCGCACCGAGCGAGCCGGTGCCGATGCCGGCCAGGTCCAGCCCTGGTGCCGGATCCAGCGGGCGCCAGGGATCCGGGGGTTGCAGCTCCTCGAGCCGCGCCTTACCCAGCACCTTGAGCAGTCCGGCCCGCTGCACCTCTTCCAGCGCGTTGCTGGTCATGGCCAGTGCGCCCATCCGCTGCAGCGGGACCGTCTCGTCCCACGGCTCGGGGGAGAATCCCAGGATGGTGAACTCGATCGGGGGCCGGTCCCTCACTTCCGCGATCCGCGCGTTCACTCCGGCCACGAACGCCCGGATGATCTCCCGCGCGTCGTCGGCGTAGCTGGACCACTCCGCCGCCATGTCGCCGCGATACCGAAGCAGCCGCGCGGTGCGGTCCCGTTCCACGAAATCCGGGCCCAGTACTTCGGCCAGGCGCCCCTCACCCGCCCTCCGCCACATCTCCATCTGCCAGAGCCGGTCCTGAGCCACCACGTAGCCCTGCGCGAAGAACAGGTCGTGAGTCGTCTTCGCGTAGATATGGGGCACGCCCCACCGGTCCCGCCGCACCTCGACCACGCTGTCGAGCCCCGGAACCCGCACCTCGCCGTCGAGCCGGGCCAGGCGGCCCCGCGCGGAATCGAGCAGTCCCGCCTGGGCGGAGAGTGGCGCGGGCCGATGCCCCAGTGCAAGAATCAGCAGAGCCGCGGCAGGCAACGGTCGCATCAAGGAGCTCCAGGCGTAGACGGGGAGTGTGGTGGAAGGCTAATCTCCGTAGCGTACGGCTCGCTACCAGGAGGAAGAAAATGCTTCACCGAAGCCTGCGTGTGGCCGCGGGGATGTTCCTGCTGGCCGGCGCGTGCAAGGGGACCATCATCGACGTGGACAATCCGGGGCAGCACAATCCTCCCGGCGGCACCACCGCGGAGCTGGCGGTCCGGCTTGGTGGGACCGGGTTCGACCAGGTCGCGGACCTGGCCGCCGATCCCGACGGGAGCGTGTACGTCACCGGCACCTTCAGCGGATCGGTGGACTTCGACCCCGGCAGCGGCGTTACGGTGCTCACCAGCATCGGCCTCGCGGACATCTTCCTGGCCAAGTACAGCGCGACCGGAGCCCTGGTGTGGGCCGACCGCATCGGCGGGACCGCGGCGGACAGTGTCACGTCGCTGGCGCGCGATGCCTCCGGCAACCTGTACATCGCCGGCGGGTTCGAGGGCGCATCCGACTTCGACCCCGGGCCGGGGTCCCAGTTCCTGACCAGCGTCGGTGGCGAGGATGGCTTCGTCGCCCGGTTCACCAGCGCCGGAACGCTCACCTGGGCCCGGCGGTTCGGCGGCACCGCCCTCGACCAGGTCGCCGACGTAGCGGTGGATGCGGCGGGCAACGTCTACGCCGTCGGGATCTTTCAGGGCCAGGCCGATTTGTTGCCCGCGGCCGGCGGCCAGGTCGTGAGCAACGGCGCCGAACCGGACGGTTTTCTGCTGGCGTTGGACCCGGCCGGTGCGGCGCGCTGGGCCTATCCCGTCGGTGGGGTGCAGAGCGATGCGGCCGCGGCGGTCGCGGTCACCAGCGACGGCTCCGTGGTGGTGGGCGGAGCCTTCCGGGGCATCGCTGACTTTCATTCGGGATCGCCGATACTGCAGCTGACCTCCGCCGGCGGCACCGACGCGTTTCTCGCGGCCTACACTGTCGCGGGCGCCCTGCGATGGGGCCGGGCGATCAGCGGCACCTCCGACGAAGACGTCCAGAGCGGAGGACTCGCCGCCGATGCTTCCGGCGGTGTCGTCGTCGCGGGTAGCTTCGCCGGCACGACGACGTTCGGCACCGGCGCCTCCGGCACCCGCACCAGCCTGGGCGCCAACGATTGGTACCTCGCGGCGTTCGACGGGGCCGGCACGTTCCAGTCGGTCTTTGCCGTGGGCGCCGCCGGAATCGACGTCGCGCCGCGCATCGCGATGGACGAGGGCGGCAACGTCCTCGTCACCGGAGGCTTCCAGGGTACCGTCGATCTCGATCCCGGCGCGGGCACCCGGTTCCTCACCAGTCTGGCGACCGCCGGAAGCGACGCCTTCGCCGCCCGATACACCCCGGCCGGCGCGCTGCTCTGGGCCAGCTCGTTCGGCCAGGCGACCGCCGCGCCCGATCGCCAGACGGCGGGCGCCGCGATCGCCGCCGGAGGGCAGGGCAACGCGCTGGTGGCAGGCCGGTTGTTCGGCTCCCCCAATTTCGGCACCGCCGGCGCCCCCTTTGTCATCACCAGCCTGGGTGACGCCGATGGCTTCGTCGTCAAGCTCAACGCCTCGGGAGCGCTGGCGCCCAAGCCTTGACCGTTCCGGTCGTCACTCCGGCATGATCCGGAAGGCGATCGACTGAACCGTACGCTGCCGCACCGGGCTTCCGTGCACCCGGGCCGGCCGAAACACCGAGCGATGCACCGTCTCCCCCGCCGCCCTCTCGAATCCCGGGTTGCTGCTCTCGAGCACCCGGAGCGACGCCTCCTCCAGGTGCCCCGTCGTGTCGATGATGAACTCCACCAGCACCCGGCCCTCGACCCCGGCCTGCTGCAGCACCGGCGGGTACCGGGGCGACGGCTGATGGACGATCACGGCGGGCTCATCGACCTCGGCCGCGGCCCGCACGCCTCGGATGGACAGGGAGTCTCCGCTCCCCGGATTGGAGCCGGGAATGGTGGGCAAGAGGATCCGCCGCAACAGACTGGGATCGATGGCGGGCCCCGGCGTCACCGGGGGAATGTCGGGCGGAACATCGACCGGAGGCTGTGGCAGGACCGGTGCATCGACCGGTTCGGTCCGCGCGCCCGGATCGGAGGGAGCGCTCAAAGGGACCGGCGTGCTGTGCTGCCGGTAGACGATGGAGATGTCGGTGCGCACGACGGCGGGTGTTTCCGGCGGGCGCGCCGTCACCCGGATCGCACCCGCGATCAGCACTCCGTGCAGCATTCCCACCACCACGCCCCGCACCGGCGCCACCTGCCGCTTGATCCTGGAGCTCACCAGCTCGTCGAACATCCCGGCCTCGCTGAAAGGGTCATCCCCAATCAACCGGCCGGTCCTTGCGGCCTGGTCTGCTTTGGATGACAAAACCATGACCCGCGGGTGAGAAGACCGCACCGCGCCATTCCCTGCACCCGGCGGCGGTTGGCAGCCCGGAATGCGGCCCTCGCTGCAGATTCCTTTCTTGATCCCGGGGCGCAGGGTACCTTCCCGCGATGCAGACCCTCGACACCGCGGAGTCTCATCGAAACCGGGTGGCCGCGGTCCAGGTGCTGGTGACCGCCACGTTGCTGGGCCTGATCGCCTCGGGACAGCACAACATCGTGATGCGCGCCGATGGCGGCCCCACCAACGTGTGGCACGCGCTCGGGATGGGCATGCCGTACTGGTACCTCTGGGCCCTCTTCCTGCCGGTCGTCGCGGCGGCGGCGCGGCGGTTCCCGTTCACCCCCGAACGCTGGCTCGACCGGGCCCTCCTGCACCTCGCCATCGCCCTCGGCATCACCCTGCTGCACGGATGGCTGGAGATCGGGATCCAGCACGCCTTCGGCATCCGGCACAGCACCTTCGGGGTGTTCACCCGGGTCTCCCTCAGCCGTTCCTTCTGGCAGCTGCCCTATGACCTCCTGGCCTACGCCGCGATTCTCGGGGTCGCGATCGCGGCCGATTCCTGGCGGCGGGCCCGCCGCGAGCAGCTGGCCGCCGCGGCGCTGGGCACCGAGCTGGCCGAGGCGCGGCTGGAGGCGCTCCGGGCCCAGCTCAATCCGCATTTCCTGTTCAACGCGATGAACAGCATCGCGATGCTGGTCCGCAAGCAGGACAACGCCACCGCCGTCACAACGATCGCCGGGCTCTCGGACTTGATGCGGTCCTTCCTGGACGACCATCCGCCCCAGGAAGTGCCGCTCCGTGACGAGCTGGCGTTCCTCGACCGCTACCTGGCGGTCGAACAGCTCCGCTTCCAGGACCGGCTGTCGGTGCGCGTCACCGCCGAGCCCCGCACCCTGGACGCCTTGGTGCCCAATCTGGTGCTCCAGCCGCTGGTCGAAAACGCGATCAAGCACGGCATCTCCCGCCGGGCCGCGTCGGGCCGCCTGGACATCGAGGCGGAATCCTCCAACGGCACCCTCACACTCCGGGTTAGGGATGACGGACCGGGGCCGAATGGCGCCGGGTCCGGCTTCGGCGCGGCGGGCATCGGCCTCCGGAACATCCGGGCCAGGCTCTCCCATCTCTACGGAGCGGCCCAGACGCTCACGCTGGCGGACGCGCCCGGCGGGGGCGCCGTGGCGACGGTCACCCTGCCGTTTCGGACCACTCCCCGATGACTCCACCGCTCCGCGTCCTGGTGGCGGACGACGAGCCCCTGGCCCGGAGCGGTGTGGCGGCGCTGCTGAGACAGGATCCCGACCTCACGGTCGTGGGCGAGTGCGGCGACGGAGCCTCGGCCGTCGAAGCGATCGGCCGGTTGCGTCCCGATCTGGTGCTGCTCGACGTCCAGATGCCCGAGCTCGACGGGTTCGAGGTGTTGCAGCGTCTCGAGCCCGGCGAGCTCCCGGCTATCATCTTCGTCACCGCCTACGACAAGTTCGCGGTCGAAGCCTTCGAGGTCCACGCGCTCGATTACCTGGTCAAGCCGTTCGACGATGCCCGGTTCGCCGAGGCGATCGGCCGGGCCAAGAAGGCCATTCGGGGAGCCCGCGCCGGCGAGTGGGCGGAACGGCTCTCCGGCCTGCTGGAACAGCTGGCCGGCGGAGCGCCGGGGGGCCGATGGCTCGGCCGCATCGTGGTCAAGACCGGCGGGAGGGTCGTCCTGGTCCGGACCGAGGACATCGACTGGATCGAGGCGGCGGACTACTGCGTCAAACTCCACGTCGAGGGCAAGGTCCACGTTCTGCGGGAGTCGCTCCAGGCCCTGGAACAGAGGCTGGACCCGGCCCGGTTCTTCCGGATTCACCGCTCGGGCATCGTGAACCTGGACCGGGTGACCGAGCTGCAGCCGTTCTTCAAGGGCGAGCACATCGTGGTGCTCCAGGACGGCAGCAAGCTCAAACTGAGCCGGGGCCGCCGCCGGGAACTGGAAACCCGGCTGGCGCAGGCGCTCTAGCGCCATCGCCGTTCGCTGCACCAAAGCGCGGCTTCGCTGCATGGCCGCCCTGGTCCCTGCAACCCGCTGGCCCGCCGGATCGTATCGCCTACCTTGAAGGCCAGACCAGTCGGTGTCGCGTGTCCAACCCGGGAGGCCCCATGTTCCTGCTTGCCCTTGCCGCCTTGACCGCCCCTCCACCGTCGCCCCGCGGCGCCGAGCCGCTGCTGGTGACCACGAGCTGGCTCACCGACCACCTCAAGGACCGCGGCCTGTTGATCTTCCAGATCGGCGATCGAGCCTCCCGCCCGGCGTATGACGCCGGCCACATCCCCGGCGCCCAGTTCCTCGCTCCCCTGTCCGAATTCTCGACCCCCCGGGTCGAGGGGACGCTGTCCCTGGAGCTGCCGAGCGCCGAGGTGCTCGACTCGGTGTTCGAGTCGAAGGGAATCTCCAACGACTCCCGCGTCATACTGTACTGGGCCCAGGAGTACTACTCGCCGACCTCGCGGGCCCTCTTTACCCTCGAGTACGCCGGGATGAAGGGCCGGGTATCGATCCTCGACGGCGGTCTGGAGGTGTGGAAGCAGGAAGGGCGCCCGGTGTCCACCGACGCGCCCACGGTGGCCCGGGGAAGCTTCACCGTGCATCCCGACCCGGCGATGGTGGCGGACGCCGAGTACGTCAAGGCGCACCTCGAGGACCGGAAGGTCCGCATCGTGGATGCGCGCGACTCGGTGTTCTACCTGGGCACCAGCAAGAGCCAGAACAGCAACGGTCATATCCCAGGGGCCGCCAGCATCCCCTTCGGAACCATGGTGGATTCCAGCCGGGTGCTCGCGCCCGCCGTGCTCCGGCGCGAGTTTGCCGCCGCCGGGATCACGGAGGGCCAGACCGTGGTGACCTACTGTCACGTCGGGCAGCAGGCCACGGTGGTCTGGTTCGCGGCCCGCCTGCTCGGCTACGACGCCAAGCTGTACGATGGCTCGTTCCAGGACTGGACCAGGCACACCGAGCTCCCGATCGTGAATCCCGCCGCCCCGAAGCCGGAGTGACCATGCACCCCCTGCTGCTCGCCGTCCTGCTCGCCGCCTCCCCGGGCGACTCGATGCTGGTCTCCCCGGAGTGGCTCGCCGCCCACCGGACCGATGCCGGGTTGGTGATCCTGCACGTTTCCATGGACAAGGCCGAATACGACCGGGAGCACGTCTCCGGGGCGCGCTGGGTCGATCCGCACTCGCTGATCAGGAACGGCCCCCCGGGCACCGAGCTGCCGGCCATCGAAACGATCGACTCGGTGCTCGAGGCGCTGGGCGTCACCGATCAGTCGCGCGTCGTGTACTACGGCGATACCTGGATGGCGCCGCGGGTATTCCTGGCCCTGGAGTACGCCGGCCTGGGCGACCGCGCCGCCCTGCTGGATGGAGGCCTCCCGGCGTACCGCGGCGCGAAGGGGCTGGTCTCCAACGAGACGCCCACCTGGTCGCGCGGCTCCGTGACGACCCATGCCCACCCCGAGATCGTCGTGGCGGCCGGCTGGCTCGCGGAGCACCTGAAGGATGCCGGCCTCGCGCTCACCGACGGGCGCTCCGCCGGGGAATACGCCGCCACCGATCTCTCGGAGCGCCTTCCCCGCCCCGGCCACATTCCCGGCGCGATGAACCTCCCCTGGGACCAGACCTTCACCGACGGACCGGCCGCCCTCGAGGGCGTGCCCTCACGGCTCAAACCCAGGGCCGAGCTGCGCAAGCTGTTCGAGAACGCCGGCTATCGCGACGGAAAGCAGCTGGTCACTTATTGTACCATCGGACTCAGGGCCAGCCACCTGTATTTCGTGGCCCGCTATCTTGGGCTCCATCCCCGGATCTATGACGGCTCGATGAGCGAATGGAGCCGCAAGACCGAGCTACCGGTCGTCACGGGCACCGCACCGCGCTGAGGAGTCGTACCATGAAAGGGTCCCTGATTCGTTTCTGCACCGTGCTGGCCGCTCTGGGCCTCGTCTCGATGGCGCCGGCCCGGGCTGCTGCGCAGGACAGCTGCGGCGAGCGCGAGGCGCCGCCCGGCCCCCTGGTCTCGGCGGAGTGGCTCAAGCGCCATCGGGCCGACTCCGGCCTGGTGCTCCTCCACGCCGAGCGGAGCCGGGCCCCGTTCGACTCAGCCCACATCGCCGGTGCGCGGTTCATCGGGATGGGATCGTTTACCACCAAGCGCGGGGAACTGCTCACCGAGCTCCCGCCGGTGGCGCAGCTCGATTCACTGCTGGAGTCGCTGGGCGTGGGAGACCGCGGCAGGATCGTTCTCTACGGGGAAACCCTGCCGGTGACCCGGCTCTACTTCACCCTGGATTACCTCGGACTGGGAAACCGGGTGTCGGTGATGGACGGCGGGCTGCCGGCCTGGGGGGCCGCCGGCGGTGCCGTGACCCCGGAAGCGACCCCC
>JBGPLG010000009.1:0-75193 GCA_041486305.1 Gemmatimonadota bacterium | reverse complement strand
GGGGCGTGCCGGAAGCCGCGGCCCGCGCCGAGGCGCGGCGCCGCCTTGGGCAGGGCCTGCCCGAGGCCGGTGCGGGGCTCGGCCGATCCGCCCGACACCGGGAGCGATCCATGCAACTGCGCGAATGGCTGGAAGACCTCGCCGGGGACCTGCGGTACGCGCTCCGGACCCTGGGGCGGGCGCCCTCGCTCGCGGTCGCTGCGACCCTCACGCTCGCCCTCGCCATCGGCGCCAACACCGCCATCTTCTCGGCGGTAAGCGCGGTGATGTTGCGCCCGCTGCCGTTCGCCGCACCGGACCGCCTGGTGATGCTGTGGGAGTCGAATCCCGATTTCCACTGGGTCAACCAGTCCGCCGCGCCGGCCAACCTGCTGGACTGGAGGGAGCAGGCCGGGGCCTTCACCGACATCGCGGCCTATCCGAGTTTCGCCGGCAGCACCACCCTCACCGGCTATGGCGAACCCCGGCTGCTCAAGGCCCTCCCGGTCACCGGTAATTTCTTCAGTGTGCTGGGCGTCAAGGCCGCCTTGGGCCGCACCTTCCGGGACGAAGAAACCTGGGCCTCGGACGGGTCGCCGCGGGTGGTGATGCTCTCGTACCGGACCTGGCGGGACGTGCTCGGCGCCGACCGCACGCTGGTGGGCAAGACGATTCAGCTGAGCGGGCGAAGCGTGGAGGTGATCGGCGTGCTCCCGGCGAGCTTCTCGTTCCCCGGCATTGACGCCGAGGTCTGGCAAACCCAGCGCTGGGATCCGGCCAACCGGGCGGCGGTCTGGTTCCGCCGAGCCCACTGGATGCTTCCGGTGGCCCGGCTCAAGCCCGGCGTAACGCTGGAAGGCGCCGATGCGGCGCTGCAGACTGTCGTCAAGCGCCTCTCGCGGGATTTCCCGGTCACCAATGCCCACATGGGCGCGGGGATGACGCCGCTGCATGAATTCCTGGTGGGCAACACCCGGCTGCCGCTGCTGGTGATGTTCGGCGCGGTGGGCGCGCTGCTGCTGATCGCCTGCGCCAACGTGGCGAATCTGCTGCTGGTGCGCGCGGCGGGCCGGGAGCGGGAATCGGCGGTGCGGCTGGCGCTGGGCGCCGGGCGGGGCCGGCTGTTCCGGCAATCCCTGGCGGAGAGCGCGCTGTTTGCCGGGTTAGGGGGAGCCGCCGGGATCGCGCTGGGGTGGTGGGGCACCCGCCTGCTGGCGGCCCTGCAGCCGGCCGGCCTGCTCCCGGTGTCGGATGTGTCGATGAGCTGGACGGTGCTGGCCTACGGGTTCGGCGCGACCGTCCTCGCGGCGGGGATCTTCGGCGTGGCGCCCACGGTCTGGACCGTCCGGCGGGTCCCGGCCGACGTGCTCCGGGACGAGGGCCGCACCGCGAGCGGAACCCTGCGGGCCCGCCGCTGGAGCGAGGCGCTGCTGGTGGCCCAGGTGGCCCTCGCGCTCGCGCTGACCCTCGGTGCCGGGCTGCTGGTGCGGAGCTACCTGCTGTTGCAGCGGGTGGAGCCGGGGTTCGATCCCAAGAATGTGCTGACGGTGAGCGTGGGACTGCCCGGCCTCCGGTACGACAGCACCAGGAAGGTGCTGGCCTTCTTCGACGAGCTGACCCGGAACGCGGGCGCGCTCCCGGGCATCGAGGCCGCCGGGTTGACCTCGGCTGTCCCGCTGGGTCCGTCCTCCTGGACCAGCGAGTTCGGGATCGCGGGACGCCCGCCCATGGAGCGCGGCGGCGAGGTGCTGCACCGCGACGTGAGCCCCGGCTATCAGAAGGTGATGCGGGTGCCCCTGATCCGCGGACGGGTGTTCACCGACGCCGACCGCGCCGACGCGCCCAACGTCGTGCTGATCAACCAGACGCTGGCACGGAAGTACTTCAACGACCAGGATCCGGTCGGGCAGCGGATCGCGTTCGACCGGGTGCCCGAATCGACCTCGACCTGGCGGACCATCGTCGGCGTGGTGGGAGACGAACGGCAGGGCACCCTGGGACAGGAGGCCAGGCCGGAGTTCCTGGCGCCGGCCCAGCAGTCCGGCCGCAACGATATGACGCTGGTGCTGCGCACCCGGGGCGATCCGATGGCGCTGGCAGGACCGGTACGGCAGCTGGTGGCGCGGATGGATCCGCTGCTCGCGATCGAGTCGATCCAGACCATGGAGGGAGTGCGGGCGGTCTCGCTGGGGCGGGACCGGTTTCTCACCGTGCTGATGCTGTCGTTCGCCGGGGTGGGGCTGGCGCTGTGCCTCGTCGGGGTCTACGGGGTGGCGGCGCAGCTGGCCCGGCGGCGGATGCGGGAGATGGGCATCCGGATCGCGCTGGGGGCCAGGGCGGGCCAGGTGCAGTGGCTGGTGGTCCGGCACGGGGTGGGGCTCACCGCGCTGGGACTCGGGGCCGGGGTGGCGATCGCGCTGGGCGCCGCGCGGGTTATCCGGACGCTGCTCTACCGGGTGGCGCCGGCCGACCCGCTGACCTATCTGGCGGTTCCCGGGCTGGTGCTGCTGACCGCCGTGGCGGCGGCGTGGCTCCCGGCCGCGCGCGCCAGCCGGGCCGATCCCTGCCAGGTGTTGCGCTCGGACTGAACGGGGGGGCGCGGGAAGCGGGAAGCAGGAGCGTTGAGCGGCGCGCAGTTGTCGCGCCCCGCTTCCTGCTCCCCGCCGCTCCACGGGTTACGTTTCACCCCATGAACACCGCGCGCCGGACCCACGGCTTCACCGAATCGGTCATCCGCGGGATGACCCGGCTGGCCACCGAGCATCAGGCCATCAATCTGGCCCAGGGCTTTCCGAATTTCCCCGCCCCCGAGGTGCTGAAGGAGGCGGCCGCCGCCGCCATCCGGGCCGACATCAACCAGTACGCGATCACCTGGGGCTCCAAGCGGCTCCGGGACGCGCTGGTGCGGAAGTACCGCGACTGGTACGCGATGGAGGTGAACCCGGAGACCGAGCTCACCGTCACCTGCGGCGCCACCGAGGCCATGGCGGCGACCCTCCTGGCCATCGTGAATCCCGGCGAGGAAGTGATCGTCTTCGAGCCGTTCTACGAGAACTACGGCCCCGACGCGATTCTCTGCGACGCCAGGCCGGTCTTCGTGCCCCTGCTCCCCGGCCAGCCGCTCGATCTGGACCGTCTGGCCTCGGTGTTCTCCGACCGGACCCGGGCCATCGTGGTCAACACCCCGGGCAATCCTTCGGGCCGGGTGCTCACCCGGGCGGAGCTCACCGGCATCGCGGACCTGTGCCGGAAGTACGGCGCCTGGGCGGTGACCGACGAGATCTACGAGCACATCCGCTTCAGCGGCGAGCACATCCCGATGGCCACGCTCCCCGGCATGCGGGAGCGCACCATCACCATTTCCGGCGCCTCCAAGACCTTCAGCATCACCGGGTGGCGGATCGGCACCATCGTGGCGCCCGCCGAGGTCACCGACGCGATCCGCAAGGTCCACGACTTTCTCACGGTCGGCGCGCCGGCGCCGCTCATGGAGGGCCTGGCGGTCGCCATGGAGACCCTGGGCCGGGACTACTACGAGAGGCTGGCCGGAGAATACCGGGCCCGGCGCGAGATCATGATGGCGGCGCTCCTCTCGGCCGGCTTTCGGTGCGTGGCCCCGGAGGGGGCCTACTACATCCTGGCGGACTTCTCCGCCGTCTCGGCGCTGCCGGCGCCCGAATTCGCTCGCTGGCTCACCGTCGAGGGCGGCATCGCGACGGTGCCGGGCACCAGCTTCTGGAGCCATCCGGAGGACGGCACCCGGTTCACCCGCTTCGCCTTCTGCAAGACCCACGACCTGCTCGAGGCGGCGGTCCAACGACTCGAGAGGCTGCCCCGCTCCGGAGGACGCTGAATGCGCCTGACCCGCCGGCTGCTGCTGCTGGGCCCGCTGGCCGCGGCCCCGCTCGCGGCCCAGCTGCCCCGGGCCGCGCCCGAAGCCGCCGGAGTGTCCTCCGCCCGGCTGCACCGGATCCGGCCGATGCTGGACTCGGCCGTCGCCGCGGGAGAAGTGACCGGGGTGCTCACGCTGCTGGCCCGGAACGGCACCCTGGTCGAGCTCGACTCCGCGGGTTATGCCGACCGCGAGGCGGGAACGCCGATGCGCTCGAACACCCTGTTCCGCCTGGCCTCGATGACCAAGGCGGTCACCAGCGTGGCGGCCATGATGCTGGTGGAGGACGGCAGGCTGCTCCTCTCCGATCCGGTGAGTCGCTATATCCCGGCCTTCCGGCAGATGCGGGTGGCGATGGCGGGCGCCGACTCGGGCAAGCCGATGACCTACGAGCGGGCCAACCGGCGGATCACCATTCGCGACCTGCTGACCCACCGATCCGGGCTGGCCTACGGTTTCGGCGATGACGGCCCGGTGGGCGACGGCTACCGCGCCGCGGGCGTGTCCGACGGCATCGCCCGGCCCGACATCGTCACGATGGCGGAGAACGTCGAGCGGCTGGCCCGGCAGCCCCTGCTGTTCCAGCCCGGGACCCGGTGGAACTACGCGCTCAACTCCGACGTGCTGGGCCGGGTGGTGGAGGTGGTCTCGGGCCAGTCGCTCGCGGACTTCATGCAGGAGCGGATCTTCGCGCCGCTGGGGATGCACGAGACCTCCTTCTGGGTGCCCGACGCCCGGGCCAACCGCCTGGTGGTGCCGTACATGCCCGACTCCGCCGGCACGCTGGTCCCGATGCGCGCCGAGACCCAGTCGTTTCTCGAGGGACGGCTGATCCTGGCGGGGGCCGCGTCGCGCGGATCGCAGACCTATTTTTCGGGCGGCGCGGGGCTGGTGGGCACCGGCGGCGACTATCTCCGCTTCCTGCAGATGCTGGCCAACGGCGGCGAGCTGGACGGCGTCCGGCTGCTCTCGCGCAAGACCGTCGAGCTCATGACGACGAGTCACACCGGAGATCTGACCGATACCCCTCTGGGGCCGGGCAACGGCTTCGGCCTGGGATTCGAGGTGCTCCTCGACCCGGGAGCGGCGGGACAGTACGGCTCGCCCGGCACCTATTCCTGGGGCGGGATCTACGGCACCACCTTCTGGGTGGACCCCAAGGAGCATCTGGTGGCGATCATGATGATCCAGCGCTTTCCCACCACCGGCATCCGGCTGCGGGAGCTCTTCCGGGCGCTGGCCTATGCGGCGCTGGTGAAATGAACCCGACTCCGGTAGTGCTCTATGGCGACGCGGTGAAGCTGGAGCCGCTGGATCCCTCCCACGCGGACGATCTGCTCGCGGCGGGCGCCGATCCGGAAATCTGGCGCTACATGCCGATCCCCCAGCCCGACACGGTGGCCGAAGTCCGGCAGTGGATCGACGAGGCCTGGAAACTGGCGGCCGCCGGGGAGCAGCTCCCCTTCGCCATCATCGACCCCGAGACCGGTCGCGCGGTGGGCTCGACCCGCTACCTGGAGATTCACCGCAACTGGCGGTCCCTGGAAATCGGATGGACCTGGCTCGCGGCGTCGGTGCAGCGCTCCGCGGTCAACACCGAGACCAAGCTGCTGCTGCTCAAGCACGCCTTCGAGGACCAGGGCGCGATCCGGGTGCAGTTCAAGACCGACGGGCGGAACCTGCGCTCGCAGCAGGCCCTGGAGCGGCTGGGCGCGGTCAAGGAAGGGGTGCTGCGGAAGCAGCGCATCAACCACGACGGCTACGTGCGGGACGCGGTGTACTACAGCATCCTGGACGACGAATGGCCCGCGGTGAAGGCCCGGCTCACGGCGCGGCTCAAGCGGTGAGGCCGTGACCGGCCCGCCCGAGGCGCCTAACCCGCTCCCCCATCCGCCGGCCGCCCCCCGCCGTCCCCACCCGGTCACCCTCCACGGGGAGCGGCTTCCGGACGACTACCACTGGCTCCGCGACCGGAACGATCCCGCGGTGCTGGAATACCTGGCGGCCGAGAACGCCTACGGCGACTCGGTGCTGGCGCCGATCCGCGCGCTCGAGCGGTCGCTCTACGACGAGATGCTGGGCCGGATCAAGCAGACCGACCTCTCGGTGCCCTACCGGAACGGCGCCTACTGGTATTACTCGCGCACCGAGGAGGGGAAGCAGTACCCGATCCATTGCCGGAAGCGGGGATCGCTCGACGGCCCGGAAGAAATCCTCCTCGATCTCAACGGCCTCGCCGCCGGCCACTCCTTCATGGCGCTGGGCGTGCTCGAAGTCAGCGACGATGGCCGGCTCATGGCCTACTCCACCGACCGCACCGGCTACCGCGAATTCACCCTGCGGGTGATCGACCTCGACACCGGGTCGACCGTGCTGGGCCCGATCGAACGCTGCGGCACCGCGGCCTGGGCCGCCGATAACCGGACCCTGTTTCACACCCTCGAGGACGACGCCAAGCGGTCTTACCAGGCCTGGCGGACGGAGCTGGGCGGCGCGGGGGAGCTGGTGTACCAGGAGGACGACGCGCGCTTTCGGGTCCGGCTCGCGCGGACCCGGAGCCGCCGCCACATCCTCCTCTCGAGCGACAGCCACACCACCTCCGAGCTCCATTTCCTGCCGGCCCAGCGGCCCCGGTCTCCCTGGCGCCTGCTGGCGCCCCGGGTGGCCGAGCGGGAAATCGAGGCCGACCACCTGGGCGACGGGTGGCTGCTCCGGCTCAACGACGCCGGGCCGAACTTCCGGGTGGTGCGCGTGGCCGAGGACGATCCCGATCCGACCGGCTGGGAGGAGCTGCTCGCCCACCGCGACGACGTGATGCTCGAAGGCGTCGACGCCTTCCGGGAGCACTGGGTGGCCTGGGAGCGCGAGGCGGGGCTGGTCAAGATCCGGGTGACCCATCGGAAGAGCGGCGCCGCGCAGTACGTGACCTTTCCGGAGCCGGTGTACGAGGCCTATCCCGGCCCCAATGCCGAGTGGGAGACCGGCGCCCTGCGGTACGGGTACGAATCGCCGGTGACGCCCGCGTCGGTGTACGACTGCGACCTCTCCACCGGGGAAAACGTCCTGCTCAAGCGGCGCGAGGTCATGGGCGGATACGATCCCGCCGGGTACGGCTGCGCCCGGCTGTCGGTGCCGGCTCCGGACGGCACCGCCGTGCCGGTGTCGCTGGTGTTCCGCCGGGACCCGGGACTTCCCGCGCCCGCGCCGATGCTGCTCACCGGCTACGGCGCCTACGGGATTCCCTACCCGGTGGGGTTCTCCTCCAACCGGCTCTCCCTGCTGGACCGCGGCGTAGTGCTGGCCTTTGCCCACGTGCGGGGCGGCGGTGAGCTCGGCAAGCGGTGGCACGACGCCGGCCGGATGGCCTTCAAGATGAACAGCTTCACCGACTTCGTCGCGGTGGCGGAGGCGCTGATCCGCGAGGGCCGGACCTCGCCCGCGCTGCTGGCCATCGAGGGAGGCAGCGCCGGCGGGCTGCTCATGGGCGCCGTCACCAACCTCCGGCCCGACCTGTTCGCCGCGGTATTGGCCCTGGTACCCTTCGTGGACGTGATCAACACCATGCTGGACGATTCCCTGCCGCTCACGGTGGGAGAGTACGAGGAGTGGGGCAATCCGGCGCTGCCGGAACAGTTTGCCTGGATCCGGCCCTATTGCCCCTACACCAACCTGGCGCGGAAGGCCTACCCGACGATGCTGGTGCGCACCTCCCTCAACGACAGCCAGGTGATGTACTGGGAGCCGGCCAAGTACGTGGCCCGGATGCGCGCCTTCAAGCGCGACGCCAACCCGCTGGTCTTCCTCACCAACATGGGGGCGGGACACGGCGGCGCCTCGGGCCGGTACGACCGGCTCCGGGAGATCGCCCTCGACTACGCCTTCGTGCTCTGGCGACTCGGTGCATGGCGCTCCTGATCAAGGCCCTCATGCCCGAGCCGGACATCGTGATGCGTCACGTCCGGGGAGTCCACGCGTCGCCCGAGCGGGTGTTCGCCGCCCTGTCCACCGTCGACTTCGGCAAGTCGGGACTGCTCTCCCTGCTCTTCGTCCTGCGGGGGATTCCGGCCCTGCTGGCGGCGCCGAAGGAGACCCTTGACCGGCTCCGGAAACGGAAGCCCGGTTCCGCCCTCACGCTCGAACGGCTCACGAAGGAAGGCTTCGGGCTGGTGGCGGAGCAGGCCGGCCGGGAAATCGTTCTGGGGGTGACTGGGCGCTTCTGGAAGGCCTCCGCGAAGCTGAAGCCCGCGGACCGGGAACAATTCCGGGTGGGGCCGCCGCCGGGCGAGGTGCTGGTGGCCTGGAACTTCCTGGTCGAGCCGGCGGCCGACCAGCACGCCCGGCTCTCGACCGAGACCCGGATCCAGGCCGCCGACGTCGACACCCGGCTCACCTTCAAGCGCTACTGGCTGCTGGTGCACCCCGGCAGCGCCCTGATCCGCCGTTCGATGCTGGCGGCGGTCGCGCGGGAGGCTAGCCGGCCGGCGTGACCGCGGAGTCGCCCAGCCGGGCGCCCAGCAGGATGCCGACGGGGTAGAGGAGCAGCGCGGCCACCCAGAACCAGACCGGGTGGGGAATCTCCAGGAGGTTCCCGATCGCGGCCGCCACCAGCAGCACGCCCAGGAACCAGGCCGGCCGGTGATCTCCCCGCGCGATGCGGGTGGCGACCCACGATCCCGACAGCGCCGCCAGGAACCATCCCAGCAGCACCACCGCCAGCGCGGTGGTGGGGAGCCGGGCGATCGCCGCCTTCACGGCGACGGGGTCGTGCGGATCGGTTCCGGGCGGCAGCGGATAGATCCGGCTGTTGATCAGCTCGAGGCCGAAGCTGACCGCGAACGCCACCACCAGTCCCATCATGACCGCCGCGAAGCCGCGCAGCCAGGAAGTCATAGTTTACAGGCTACAGGAGAACGCCATGCCGGGCAAGCCGCTCAGCGACGCCGAGTACCTGCGCCACGATGCCACCGCGCTGGCCCAGCTGGTGCGGACCGGCGCGGTCAGCCCGCTCGAGCTGGTGGAGACCGCCCTCGCCCGGATCGACCGGCTCAATCCCCGGGTGAACGCCGTCATCCACCGGATGGACGGCTCGGCCCGCGCCGCCGCGGCGAGACCGCTCCCCGACGGCCCGTTTCGCGGGGTTCCCCTCCTGCTCAAGGACCTGCTGTCCTCCGTGGCGGGAGAGCCGATGCGCTGCGGCAGCCGCTTCCTCGAAGGTTACCGACCGCCGCGCGACAGCGAGCTGGTGACGCGCTACCGCAGGGCCGGCTTCGTCCTGCTCGGGAAGACCAACACTCCCGAATTCGGTCTCACACCGGTGACGGAACCGGCCCGGTTCGGCCCGACCAACAATCCCTGGGATCTCGCCCGCACCAGCGGCGGCTCCAGCGGCGGCTCCGCGGCGGCGGTGGCCAGCGGGATGGTGCCGGTGGCCACCGGCGGCGACGGAGGAGGATCGATCCGGATCCCCGCGGCGTGCTGTGGGCTCTTCGGAATGAAGCCCTCGCGGGGCCGGGTGCCGACCGGCCCCGACTTCGGGGAGATCTGGCACGGCGCGGTGGTGGAGCACGTGGTGACCCGCTCGGTGCGGGACAGCGCCGCGATCCTCGACGCCACCGCCGGCGCCGACGCCGGCGCACCCTACGCCGCACCGCACCAGGAACGCCCCTTCACCGCCGAGCTGGCCCGGGAGCCGGGCCGGCTCCGCATCGCATTCACCGACCGGCCCTGGCTGGGCGGCACGGTGCATCCGGAATGCGCCGGGGCGCTTCGGGACACCGCACGCTTCCTGGAGGGGCTGGGCCATCACCTCGAGGAAGCGACACCGGCATTCGACGGGCGGGCCTTCGCCCGCGCCTTCCTGACCATGATCACCGCCGAGCTGGCGGGCGACATCGCGGACGCCGAGCGGGTGCTGGGACGCCGGGGCCGCCGCCGGGACTTTGAGCCGGCCACCTGGGCGCTCATGCTGCTGGGCCGGGCGCTGCCCGCGTCGCAGTTCTCCCAGGCGATCCGGCTGCTGCAACGGACCGCGCGGGAACTCGCCCCCTTCTTCGAGCGACACGACCTGCTGCTGACCCCGACGACCGCAGCGCCCCCGCTCCTGACCGGCGCGCTCCAGCCCACCGCGCGGGAGCGGGTGCTGCTCGCGGTGATGGGGGCGCTGCGCGCCGGGAGGGTGCTCCGGGCGGCGGGGATCCTCGAACAGACCGCCGACCGGGTCTTCGAATTCATTCCCTGGACTCCGGTGATCAACGCCACCGGGCAGCCGGCGATGTCGGTCCCGCTCTGTCGCAGCGCGGCCGGTCTGCCGATCGGAATGCATTTCGTGGGGCGCTTCGGTGACGAGGCCACGCTGTACCGCCTCGCGGCGCAGCTGGAGCGGGCCCGTCCCTGGATGGACCGGCTGCCTCCGCTCGCCCGGGAATCCTGAAACTCGACCGGGCCGGAAGCGAAAGGGCCGGGCCTGTTGGCCCGGCCCTCTCGGCATTCCCTGGGGAACGGCCTACTTCATGTGCTTGGACACCAGCTTGGTCATCTCGAACATGTTCACGGTGCCCTTGCCGCCGAAGACCGCCTTGAGCGCCGCATCGGCGTTGATGTTCCGGCGATTCTTCTTGTCCTGGAGGCCCTTCCGCTTGATGTACTGCCAGAGCTTCTTGGTGACTTCGGTCCGGGGAATCGGCTTGGAGCCGACGACTTCGCTGAGCGCCGCGTCGGGCTGCATCGGCTTCATGAACGCCGCACTCGGCTTCCGCTTGCCGGCCTTCTTGGCGACTTTCCTCTTCGCGGACTTCTTAGCGGCCTTTTTCTTCGCCATCGATGAGTCTCCTGTCGAGGGTCTGTACGTGACCTGCGGGGGCGCAACGAAGTACCCGGAAGGAAAAGTTAAGCATCTTCTCCCGGGACACAATAGGGAAAAACTCGATTTTCCCTCGGAAAGCACCTCATGCGCCCCCTTTTGACCGTCGGCCTCCTTTTCACCCTCGGCGCGCGCACCGCGGCGGCCCAGTCGGACGGATCCCTCCGAGCGAGGATCCTCCAGGTGGAAGACCGCCGCGCCCCCTCGGAAACGGACCGTTCCCTCCTGACCCGAGGCCTGCGCCACCCGGACACCGCGGTGGTGCTCCAGTCGATCCGAGCGCTGGGCCGGCTGGAGCGGCCCGGCGTCGCGGCGGTGCTGACGCCCTGGTTGGGTCATTCCTCGGCGAGCGTCCGTGCGCAGGCGGCCGAGGCGCTGGCCCAGGCGGCGCAGGGATTCCGGGGGGATTCGTCGCTCTCCCACCGGGGCGCCGCGTGGAAGGAGATCGTCTCGGCGCTCTCCGCGCGAGCCGCCCTCGAGCGGGACCCGCCGGTCGCCGGGACCCTGGCGATGTCCCTCGGACGTCTGCCTTATCTCACCGCGGAGGAAATCGGCTCCGCGGGGGAGACTCTGCTGACCTTGGCGCGCGCCGCCGGAGCAGACCGGGACGCCGCCCGCGATGCGGCGCGCGGGCTGGAGCTCCTGGTCCGGGCCACCTGGCGGCGGGTCGCCCCGGGCAGCGAGCTGGTCGCCCGGCTGCGGGCGATCGTCGCTACGTCGCCCGACGAGGCGACCCGGCGCCACGGCCTCGGCGCCCTCCTCGCCGCGCAGATCCCCGATTCCGGCTCGGTCGGCCGCATGCTGGCGTCGGCCGATCCCCAGAGCCGCCGCCTCGCGGCCACCGGTCTCGGGGGGATTCCCGGCGGCGCCGAGCGGGACCGGCTGCTCGACGCGGCGCTCCGGGACCGCGCCGCGATGGTGCGGATCGAGGCGCTCCGGGCGCTGGCCCGCCAGGGGGGAACCGGCGCCTGTTCCCGTCTGGGGTCCGCGGCCCTGGACCGCGCCTTCGCGGTCTCCCTGGCGGCGATCGACCTGCTGGCCGGGTGCGGCGGCGATTCCACCTCGGTGCGGCTCCTCGCCTCGGCCGCATCCGGCGCGCCCGGGGAGAGCTGGCATCGCCCGGCCCACGCGGTGGTGGCCCTGGCCCGCGCCGCCCCGGAGCGCGCGCGGGCGGCGCTGACGGAGGCCGCGGCCCTCCCGGTGTGGCAATCGCGGATGTACGCCGCGCGCGCCGCGGCGCAGATCAAGGACACCGCGGCGCTGCTCCGCCTGGCCGCCGACACCGTCGCCAACGTGCGCGAGGCCGCCATCGCCGGGCTCGGCGCCGTGAGCGGGCACGCCGCCGACAGCGTGTACCGCGCGGCGCTCGCCGCGACCGATGGCCAGCTGCTCCTGGGCGCCGCCGTGGCGCTGGCCGGCAGCCCGGCCCGGGAGGAGGGGACGGTCGCGCTGCTGCGCGCCCTGGACCGCGCCACCGGGGAGAAGCGAGAAACCTCCCGCGACGCGCGCGTGGCCCTGCTCACCCGGGTGCATGAGCTGGGAAGCTCCCGCTTCGCGAGCGGGCTGCGGCCCTTCCTCCGGGATTTCGATCCGGTGGTCGCCGAGTCCGCGGCGGTGACGCTCACGGCCTGGACCGGGCGGGTCCACCACGCGGCGGCGCGACCCATCCCTCCCGCCCCGGTCTCGCCGGACGAGGCGGATGCCCTGCGTGGCAAGCTGTTCCGGCTCACCCTGGATGCGGGCGTCGTCGATGTGATGCTCGACCTCGACGAGGCGCCGGTGACCGTGGTCCGGCTGGCCCGCCTGGTGCGGCGGGGATACTTCGACGGGCTCACCTTCCACCGGGTGGTCCCCAACTTCGTGCTGCAGGGCGGGAGTCCCGGGGCCAACGAGTATGCCGGGGACGGTCCCTACCTGCGGGACGAGCTCGGCCCGCTCTCCCATCGGCGCGGGACGCTGGGCGTCTCCACCCGGGGACGCGATACCGGCGACGGCCAGATCTTCGTCAACCTGGTGGACAATCCCCGGCTGGACTTCGAGTACACCGTGTGGGGGCGGGTCGTGTCGGGGATGGATCTGCTGGATGAGTTACGGGAAGGCGAGGTCATCCGGCGGATCGAAATCCGATCGCGTTGACCCCCTCCGTCCCGGGCGGTACGTTCCAGCAGGCTTCCGATCCAGGAGGATCTATGCGCATTGTCCGTTGGACCGCACTCGCGCTGGCCGGTGCGGTGGCCGTCACGCTCGTCACGCCGCTCCGGGCCCAGGAAGTCGAGATCAAGCCGCCGGCCAAGGTGAAGCGGGACAAGTACGTCCTCACCGCCGACGAGATCGCCGAGCGGCCGGACATCAACAACGCCTATGACGCGGTCCGGCTGCTGCGTCCCAACTTCCTGAAACCGACCCGGGCCCGGGGCAGCATGTCCGCTACGGGCTCCTACAGCGGGGATCGTCCCAAGATCGACCTGCATTCGCTGGGCGGGGAGGCGCCGCCGCCCAGCCCCGGCGCTCCCTCGGCCGGTCCCGATCCCTACAAGCCCAGCGGCACGGAAACCGGCTCGGGCGCCAGCAGCCCCTACGGCGGCTCGTCGGGCGGCGCCAGCAGCTCGCTGATGCCGGTGCTGTATTTCGACGACGTGAAGCAGGAAAACGTGGAGGAGATGAAGAACATGCGGGCGGCGGACCTGGTCGAGATCCGCTACATGGGCGGCACCGAGGCGTCGGGGCGGTACGGCTCCGGGCATGAGGGCGGCGCCATTCTGGTCAAGACCAAGCGGCTCACCAAGCCTTGATCGTCTCCACCCGACGCATCGTCCTTCAGCGCGCCGGCCTCGTGGCCGGCGCGCTTGCGCTCGGGGGCGGTGGTCTCGCGCGCCCCGCCCTGGCCCAGGGCGTCGCCGCGGTCGACACGGCCGGGCTGATGGCCACGGTGCGGGTCCTCGCGGCGGATTCGATGGAAGGCCGTCGGCTCGGCTCGCCCGGCGGGGCGCGCGCCCGGTCCTATCTCCTGCGGCGTCTGGCGGCGCTGGGCCTCGCGCCTCTCGGCGCCGGCTATGAGGAAGCCTTCACGGTGACGGACTCCCTCCACGGCGTGAACCTGCTGGGCCTGATCCGCGGGACCCGCGATCCCGGGCGGTACATCGTGCTCACCGCCCACTACGACCATGTGGGGATCATCCGGGGCCAGATCTACAACGGCGCCGACGACAACGCCTCGGGCACCGCCGCCGTGCTGGCGATCGCCGAATCCCTCCTGCGGGCCCCGCTCGAGCACTCGGTGGTCATCGCGCTGCTGGACGGCGAGGAAGGGGGGCTGCGCGGCGCCCGGGCGTTCCTGGCGGCCCGGCCGGTCCCGGTGCCGGCAATCGCCCTGAACGTGAATCTCGACATGGTAAGTCACAGCGACAGCGGCGAGCTGTGGGCCGCAGGCACCGCCCAGACGCCGGCGCTGCGCCCGGTGCTCGACTCGGTGGCGGCGGTGGCGCCGGTGCGCCTCCGCTTCGGGCACGACCGCACCGGCGTGGCGGGTCAGCAGGACTGGACCAATGACTCGGATCACGGCCCGTTCCACGCGGCCGGGATTCCCTTCGTCTACTTCGGCGTCGAGGATCACAAGGACTACCACCAGCCCACCGACGACCCCGAAACGATCACGCCCGCCTTTTTCGGGCGGGCGGTCGGGACCATCCTGGCCGCGGTGCGGCGCCTGGACCGCGTGGTGAAGTAGCTATTTCTTCAGCATCAGGAACGTCGCGGTAATCGCCACCGCGCCGCCCTGGGAGCACTCGGTTCCGCCCTTGAGGGTGCCGTTTTCGAGGTTCGCCTGAGTCTTGCACTCCATCCCCATGATGTCCTGGACCCAGGAGATCTGGCCGCCTTCCACTTTGAAATCGCGGACTTCGGCGGCGTCGATCGGCTGATCGGACACGACCTGGAGGGTCACCTTCCAGGCGTCGGCCTCCTTCCCGATGACCAGCCGGAGCGAGCCCGGTGGCGCCTGATCGGACTGGTACGGGCCTTCCCAGGTGCCGATCAGGCTGTGACCGATGTCATCGGTCTTGGGTGTGGGTACCTGCGCGCGAGCCGGCGCGGCGGCAAGAATCAGCAGGCCGAAGACTACGGACGCGGAACGCAGCATGGGACGGGCCTTGAATGGGTTGGTGCCAAGAACGCGATTCACCGGACCGATGTTTCAGAGCCGCCGAAGCCGCACCCGCTCCACGCGATGGTCGGCGCTCTTCTCGAGAATCAGGTGGGCCCGCTCCCGGGTCGGTAAAATGTTCTCCCGGAGATTCGGGCCGTTGATCTCGTCCCAGACTCTGCCGGCGAATCCCACCGCCTCTTCGTCCGACAGATGGGCGTACTTCCGAAAATACGACTTGGGGTCCCGAAATGCCGTTTCCCGAAGCCGGCGGAACCGCTGGAGAAACCACTCCTTGACGTGGGCCTCGGCGGCGTCGACGTAGATCGAGAAATCGAAGTAGTCCGACACGAAGACCCGGGTCCCGTCGTCCTGCGGCCGGGCTCCGCCTTCCAGCACGTTGAGCCCCTCGAGGATCAGGATGTCGGGCTGCCGGACGACCTGGGTCTCCTCGGGAATTATATCGTAAACCAGGTGCGAGTACACCGGGACGGCGACCTCGGCCACCCCGGCCTTGAGGCTGGCCACCAGGCGGAGCAGGCGGCGGACGTCGTAGCTTTCCGGAAATCCCTTGCGGGCCATGAGGCCCCGCTCTTCGAGGATCCGGTTCGGATAGAGAAACCCGTCGGTGGTTACCAGGTCCACGCGCGGGTGGTCGGGCCATCGCGCCAGCAGCGCCCGGAGCACGCGCGCCGTGGTGCTCTTGCCCACCGCCACGCTTCCCGCGATCCCCAGGATATACGGGTTGCGGGAGACCGTCTTCCCCAGGAAGCGGTCGGTCACCCGTTCCAGCTCCTTGGTGGCCCCGACGTGCAGGTTGAGCAGGCGGGACAGCGGGAGGTAGACCTCCTCGACCTCGTGCAGCGAGAGCTCCTCGTTCAGGCCCTGCAGCTCGGCCAGGTCCGCCACCGAGAGGGTGAGCGGCGTGGCATCACGAAGCCGGGCCCATTCGGCCCGATTGAAGTTCGTGTAGGCGGAGACGGTCATGGGATGGAAGCTAAGTGACGGCAGTATGTTCCGCTGACCCCGCGACGGGATAACGAGCCGATGCCACCCGAGTTGACCCGCAGGCTGCTCGCCTTCATGGAGCAACAGGTCTACCCCGCCGAGGCGGTGTGGACGGCCCAGCTGGCGGAAGACCGGCGGCGACCCCCGCCGGTGATGGACCAGCTCAAGGAGCGGGCCCGCGCCGCCGGGCTGTGGAACCTCTTTCTGCCCGGTGCCGAGCCCGGCGCCGGGCTCTCCAACCTGGAATACGCGCCCCTCTGTGAGATCATGGGCCGCTCGTTGATCGCGCCGGAAGCCTGCAACTGCTCGGCGCCCGACACCGGCAACATGGAGGTGCTGGCGCGCTACGGCAGCGCGGCGCAGCAGGCCGCGTGGCTGGCGCCGCTGCTGGCCGGGGAAATCCGGAGCTGCTTCGCCATGACCGAGCCGGATGTGGCCAGCTCCGACGCGACCAACATCCGCACCGCCATCGTGCGCGACGGCGACGGGTACGTCATCACCGGGCGGAAGTGGTGGACCTCCGGAGCGGCGGATCCGCGCTGCCGGATCGCGATCGTGATGGGGCGAACCGATCCCGGAGCGCCTCCGCATCGGCAGCAATCGATGATCCTGGTGCCGATGGACACGCCCGGGATCTCGCTGATCCGGAATCTCTCGCTGTTCGGCTACGACGACGCGCCGCACGGACACGCCGAGGTGATCTTCGAGCGGGTCCGGGTTCCCGCGGCGAACCTGCTGCTGGGAGAGGGGCACGGCTTCGAGATCGCGCAGGGCCGGCTGGGTCCTGGACGGATGCATCACTGCATGCGGATGATCGGACTGGCCGAGCGCGCGCTGGAGCTGATGTGCGTCCGGGTCCGGGAGCGGGTGGCGTTCGGCCGGCCGCTGGCGGAGCAGGGCACCATACGGGCCGGCATCGCCGATTCCCGGATCGAGATCGAGCAGGCCAGGCTGCTGGTGCTCAAGGCCGCCACGCTGATGGACGAGAGCGGCAGCCGGTCGGCCCGTGCCGAGATCGCCATGATCAAGGTGGCGGCGCCCGGGATGGCCCTCGCGGTGCTCGACCGCGCCATCCAGGCCCACGGCGGCGCCGGGGTGAGTCAGGACACCTTCCTCGCCGCGGCGTGGGCCCAGGCCCGGGCGATGCGGATCTTCGACGGGCCGGACGAAGTGCACCGGGAGGCGATAGCGAAACTCGAGCTCCGGAAGCACGGAGCCGGGTGACCATGCTCGACCGGGCCGGCAACCTGCGCTCCGGCGAGGAGCTGAATGCGGCACGTCTCAGCGCCTGGCTCCGGGACCGGCAGCCGGGCGCGGGGCAGCCCGTCGAGGTCTCGCAGTTTCTCCAGGGCCACTCGAACCTCACCTACCTCGTCACGCTCGGGGCCGACGAATACGTCCTTCGCCGTCCCCCATTCGGCAACGTGGTCCGGAGCGCGCACGACATGGGCCGGGAATTCCGGATGCTTGAGTCGCTGGCCCCGGTCCTGCCCGAAGCGCCGCGCCCGCTGCTCTATTGCGACGACCCGTCGGTGCTGGGTGCGCCGTTTTACCTGATGGAGCGGCGCCGCGGCATCGTGCTTCGCCAACGCCTGCCGCCGGGCTTCGAGCTCGATCCCGAGCTGGCGGGGCGGCTCTCGGATTCCCTGACGGCGTTGCTGGTGCGGCTGCACGCGGTGGACTACCGGGCCGCCGGCCTCGGCGGGCTGGGGCACCCCGAGGGGTACGTCGAGCGGCAGGTTCGGGGCTGGAGCGAGCGCTACGCGGCGGCCGCGACCGAGACGGTGCCGGAAATGGACGCGGTGGCGCAGTGGTTGGCGAAACGGCTTCCCGCCGAGCGGGGCGCGGCCGTGATCCACAACGACTACAAGTTCGACAACCTCCTACTCGACCCGGATGCTCCGGCACGGGTCGTGGCGCTGCTCGACTGGGAGATGGCCACGGTGGGAGATCCGTTGATGGACCTGGGCTCGGCCCTGGCCTACTGGATCGAGCCGGACGATCCGCCGGAGCTCCTTGCGGCGGCGATGGGACCGACCCACCTGCCCGGCATGTGGACTCGGGCGCGCCTGGCCGAAGAGTATGCCCTGCGTTCCGGGCGCGGGATCGACGGGATATCCTTTCACTACTGCTTCGGGCTCTTCAAGGTCGCGGTCATCGTACAGCAGATCTACGCGCGCTATGTGCGCGGCCAGACCCGGGATCCGCGCTTCGCCGGTATGCATCGCCTGGTGGCGGTGCTGGCCCGCCAGGCGGCACGGGCCGCCGAGCGCGGAACGCTCCACCCGTCGAAAGGCTCCGTGGCCTCATGAGCTCCGAACATTCGCTGGCCGGCAAGGTAGCCCTCGTGACGGGAGGGGGACGCGGCATCGGGCGCGCCATCGCGCAGTGCCTGGCCGGGGCCGGCGCGGGCGTGGCCATCGCGAGCAGAAAAATCGAAGTGCTGAAGAAGACCGCGGAGGAGCTCGCGTCGCTGCCGGGACGGGTGTTCCCGGTCGCCTGTCACGTGGGGCGCAAGGAGGACATCGAGCGGGCGGTCCGGGAAACCGAGGCGGAGCTGGGCCCGATCGACATCCTGGTCAACAACAGCGCGACCAATGTACAGCTGGGCTCGGCGCTCGACGCCACCGACGAACAGCTGGACAAGATGGTCGAGGTCAACCTCAAGGCGGCGTTCCGGCTGGTGAACCTGGTCGCGCCGGGGATGATCGCCCGGGGAAATGGCGGGTCGATCATCAATCTCGTGTCGGTGTCCGGCCTCAAGCCCCAGCCCGGCAGCATCCTCTACAGCACGACCAAGGCGGCGCTGATCATGCTCACCAAGGCGTGGGCCCGGGAGCTGGGGCCCCACCGGATCCGGGTCAATGCCATCGCGCCCGGGCTGATCCAGACCGAGTTCAGCGAATACCTGTGGAACGACCCGGTGCGGCGGAAGGAATTCGCCGGAGATCAGGTGCTTCCCCACCTCGGTCAGCCCGGGGAAGTGGGCGCGGCGGCGCTGTTTCTGGCGAGCGATGCGGCCTCGTTCGTGACCGGGCAGGTGCTGGTGGTGGATGGAGGGCTGCTGGCATGAGGACGCTGCTGCCGGCCATCGGCTTGTTGGCGGCGTGCGCCTCGGGAGCCGAGCCGCCGGCAGGGATACGGGTGCGGGACAGCGCCGGCATCAGCATCGTCGAGAACACCAGACCCCTGGCTCCAGACAGCATCGCGTTCCGGGTGGACTCGGTGCCGGTACTGGAAATCGGGGGCAGCAGCGACTCCCATGGGGAATTCGGCCGGGTCGCCGGCGTGGCCCGGCTGCGCGGCGGGACGATCGTCGTCGCGGACGGCAACAACAACGAGCTCAGGCTGTTCGACTCGACCGGAGCCTGGCTGCGCTCCGTCGGCCACAAGGGCGGGGGGCCGGGTGAATTCCAGCAGCTCGGCATCCTGTTCCGGCTGGGTCCCGACAGCCTCGGCACGTTCGACTTCAATCTCCGGCGGGTTTCCGTATTCGGGGCCGATGGACGCCTGGGCCGGGAGCTGACGTTTCCCCAGGGCCTGGACGCGGGGTTCCCCATCGTGATCGGTGTCCTCGGGAACGACCTCCTGGTGCAGACCCAGATGTTCTCCCAATCGCAGCAGAGCGGGCCCCAGCGCGACACCGTGCCGGTGTTCCGCTATCCTCGCTGGCTTCCGCCGGTCGTGCCGCTGGGCCGATTCCCCGGCTCGGAAATCTATAAGAGCGTGCAGCGAAACTCCGCCGGCCTGATCTCGTCGACCATGACCACCATGATGCCGTTCGGCAAGGCGCCCACCATGGCCACTGCCGCCGGCCGGCTCCAGGTCGGGACCGGAGACCGCCAAGAGATCGCCGCGTATGACACGGCCGGCACGCTGGTTCGCCTCACCCGGTGGACCGGGCTGCCCCAACCGGTGACCGACGCCGACATCGCAGCCATCAAGCGGGAGAGACTGGAGGGCTTCGGGCCGGGCGCCGAGGTCATGCGCGACAGGGTCCGGGGCATTCTGGAGGATATGACCTTCCCCTCCACCAAGCCGGCCTACGAGGGCTTCGTGGCCGCGGTCGACGGCCGACTGTGGGTCCGGCAGTACGATCAGCCCGCCCCGAGCCGGCCGGTTCGCTACGATGTCTTCGACCCCCAGGGCCAATGGCTCGGCCACGTTACATTTCCGCCGCGATTCGCCCTGCACGAAGCCGGCCCCGACTATGTCCTTGGCGTCTGGAGCGATGCCGACGATGTCGAACGGGTCCGGCTCTATCACCTGAATCCCAGCCCGCAATGAGTACCCCGGCCCCGGAGCCCGAACCCCCCGCCATCGAGCCACCGCCGCCTACCATCTGGGCGGCGGTGAGGGAGGCGGTCCGCGGCGCCCATCGCCACGACTACACCGCGGGTCCCATCGGCCGGGCGCTGCTCCTCCTGGCGGTGCCGATGGTGCTGGAGGTGGCGCTCGAATCGGTCTTTGCCGTGGTCAACGTCTTCTGGGTCGGCCGGCTCGGCGCCAATGCTGTGGCGACCGTCGGCCTCACCGAGGCGATGTTCACGACCATCTACGCCCTGGGCATGGGCCTCGGCATCGGCGCCACCGCGATGGTGGCCCGCCGGATCGGCGAGAAGAACCCCGAGGGCGCCGCCCGCGCGGCGGTGCAGGCGATCGGGCTGGGCATCCTGGTCGCCATCCCCATCGCGATCACCGGCGGGTTATTCGCCCCGCGATTGCTCGGGTTGATGGGAGCCTCGCCCGAGGTCATCGCCGGGGGCTCGACCTTCGCCCGAATCATGTTCAGCGGGAACTTCATCATCCTGCTGCTCTTTCTCATCAACGCGATCTTCCGGGGCGCGGGCGATGCCACCATCGCGATGCGGTCGCTCTGGATCGCGAACATCTGCAACCTGATCCTGGACCCGCTCCTGATCTTCGGCATCGGACCGTTTCCCCACCTGGGCGTTACCGGCGCCGCGGTGGCCACCACGGTGGGCCGAGGGATGGGCGTAGTCTACCAGTTCTACCGCCTCACCGAGCGCCACAACCGCTTCGTGATCCGGAAAGAGCACCTCCGGTTCGACCTCGACCTGATCGGCCGGCTGATCAAGCTCTCCGGCACCGGGATCTTCCAGATCCTGATCGGGACCACCAGCTGGATCGGGCTGGTGCGGGTCGTCTCGTCCTTCGGGAGCCAGGCTCTGGCCGGCTACACCATTGCCTTCCGGGTGGTGATCTTCGCGCTGCTGCCGTCGTGGGGCATGGCCAATGCCGCCGCGACCATGGTGGGCCAGTCTCTCGGCGCCGGAAAGCCCGACCGGGCCGAGCAGTCGGTCTGGCTGGCGAGCCGCTACAACCTGTACTTCCTGGGCGTGGTGGGGCTGCTGTTCGTGAGCCTGGCCCCGGTGATCATCTCGGCCTTTACCGCGGACCCCGTCGTGCATGGCTACGGCGTCGCCTCCCTCCGGATCATCAGCGCCGGGTTTCTCTTCTACGCCTACGGCATGGTGCTGACCAGCTCGTTCAACGGCGCCGGGGACACCTGGACCCCGACCCTCCTCAATCTGTTCTGCTTCTGGCTCTGGGAAATTCCCCTCGCCTGGATGCTGGCCAAGCACTTTGCCTTGGGCCCTAACGGTGTCTCCATCGCCATCGCGGTGGCATTTTCCACCCTCGCCGTGGCGAGCACGGTGCTGTTCAAGCGGGGGAAGTGGAAGACCCGCAGGGTCTAGCCGGCAAGGCTGGCGCGATCCCGGCCACCCTTGCCTGGAACCCTCGTTCTGATATCTTGAAACCATGCTGACCCACGCGCTCTGCACCTGTACCAGCCGTCACCTCATGTGTCGCCCCCCGTCGTGGGCGGTGAGCGTGCGTGCGCGCGGCCCGGGATTCCCCTAGATCCCCGGTAGCGAGAGCCAGGCAGCCTCATCGGCCGCGACTTCCACAGAGTCGCGGCCGTTTCGTTTTCTACCCCGGGAGATTCGCATGACGACAGCTACCTCCATTCGCGCGCCCTTCGGGATCCTCTACGAGCATCCCGACTGGTTCCGCCCGCTGTTCAGCGAGCTGGAGCGGCGCGGCATTCCGGTGAAGCGGCTCCATGCCGCGGAGCACTGGTACGATCCTTCGTCGCCCCGGCCGCCCTACGGGCTGGTGTTCAACCGGATGAGCCCATCGGCATACCTGCGCGACGCGGGCCACGCGGTCTTTCTCACCCAGGCCTACCTGGCCCACCTGGAGAGCCACGGGATCCGGGTCATCAACGGCAGCCGGGCCTACGCGGTCGAGACCTCCAAGGCCCTGCAGCTCTCGATTCTCCGGCAGCTGGGCCTGCCGCATCCCCGTTCCCGGGTGATCTCCCGCGCCATCGACGCGCCCGCGGCGGCGCGAGGCCTCCGTTTTCCGGTCGTGGTGAAGCCGAATATCGGCGGCAGCGGGGCCGGGGTGCGGCTGTTCGACAGCGCCGACGCCCTGACTGAGGCGTCGCTCGAAGACCTGGAGCTCGGCATGGATCACACCGCGCTGGTCCAGGAGTACGTCCCGGCGGAGGAGGGCCGCATCGTGCGGGTCGAGGTGCTGGGCGGGACCTTCCTGTACGGAATCCGGGTCTATCCGACCGGCGAGAGCTTCAATCTGTGTCCGGCGGATGTCTGCCGGACGGTGGACGGCGCCGAGCTGGTCCGGGGCGCCTGCGCCGTGGACGCGCCGAAGAACGGGATGAAAGTCGAGGGCTACACGCCGCCGGCCGAGCTGGTCGACGCCGTGGAGGCCATCGCGCGGGCGGCGGGGATCGACGTCGGGGGCATCGAGTACCTCATCGACTCCCGGGACGGCAAGCCCTACTTCTACGACATCAACGCCCTGTCGAATTTCGTGGCCGAAGGGCCCCGAGTCGTCGGGTTCGATCCCTTCGTGCGCCTGGTCGACTGGCTGGAGCAGGAGGCGGCGTGACCATGCGCTTCGGCTACTGGCTCCCGGTCTTCGGCGGATGGCTGCGCAACGTGGCCGACGAAGGCATGGCGGCGCGCTGGGACTACGTGGCCCGCCTGGCCCGCCGCAGCGAGGAGCTTGGCTTCGACCTCACGCTCATCGCCGAGCTCAACCTCAACGACATCAAGGGGCCGGAGGCGCCGGCGCTCGACGCCTGGACCACCGCGTCCGCCCTGGCGGCGGTGACCTACCGGCTCGAGTTGATGGTGGCGGTGCGGCCCACCTTTCATGCCCCGGCGCTGCTGGCCAAGCAGGCCGCCAACATCGACCACATCAGCAACGGCCGGCTCGCGCTCAACGTGGTCTCCTCCTGGTGGGCCGACGAAGCGCGCCGCTACGGCGTGGCGTTCGACGAGCACGGGGCCCGGTACGACCGCACCGAAGAATGGCTCGCGGTCGTCGACGGCATGTGGAGCCGGCCGCGATTCAGCTTTCAGGGCCGGTACTACACGGTGGACGACGCGCTGCTCTCCCCGAAGCCGGTCCGCAAACCGCGCCCGCCGATCTATGCCGGCGGAGAATCCGAGGCAGCCAAGACCCTCATCGCCCGGAGCTGCGACGCCTATGTCATGCACGGCGATCCGCCCGCCACGATCGCGGCGAGGGTTTCGGACATGACCGCCCGGCGGGAGGCGGCCGGGCTGGGCCACGCACCGCTCCGCTTCGGCGCGGCGGGGTACGTGGTGTGCCGGAACACCGAGGAGGAGGCCCGCCGCGAAGTGGCCCGGATCACCGACGTGAAGCAGAGCGCGGCCGGATACGCCAACTACGAAGACTGGATCGCCAATACGCGGCTGGAGCAGCGGGTGAGCCTGGAGGACTACTCGGTCTCCAATCGCGGCCTCCGCAGCGGGCTGGCCGGCACGCCGGAGCGGATCGCCGAACAGATCCTCGAGTTCGAGGAGGCGGGGCTGGACCTGCTGCTGCTGCAGTTCAGCCCGCAGCTGGAGGAGATGGAGCGTTTCGCGGAGGAAGTGATCCCGCTGGTGCGGGCGGCATCGGTGGTTTAGTTGCCGGTGGTCCGGGGGCCGAACAGCTCGGGGCCCAGGTCCAGCCGCGCCGAGCCGGAGGCGCGGGCCCGGAGCACGATGGCGTCGGGCCGGACCCGGATCCCCGCCGGCTCGGACTTGTCGATGGTGGAGGACAGGGTCACCCCGCGGGCCAGCTGGCGGTTCATCTCCTTGACCGCCATCGTCTGGATCCGCCCCATGAGGTCGGCGGTGGACACCGTGGCCTGCTGCCGCAGGAATTCGCGGATGGCATCGCCCTTGAGCCAGGCCACCCCCTGCACCAGCATCCCGGCGCTGGTGGCGTCGAAGTCGAGATCCGGGACGCTGAGGATGCCGGTGGCCGCGTCGTAGCGCGGCGTGCCCTGGAACCAGATCTTGCCCTCGGCCGTCCCGGAAAAATCGAGCCCCAGGGCCAGCCGCCCCCGTCCCACCCCGAAGACTGTGACCCGCTTGACCACCAGCTCGCCGCCGGCCGCCTTGACCTTCGTCTTGCGGAGCTTCTGGGTGAGGACGGCGCTCATCGTCGCATAGTCGAAGGCGCCTTCCACCAGCATCGAGAACCCCTCCACCTCGCGGATCGGCTCCAGGGCAGGGAGACCGACGGCCGCCAGCACCGGCTTGGGGCCGCTCAGGATCCGGGGCGCCGCCGAGATGCCGATCTCCGCCCCGATGGTCTCCTTGGCGCCCTCGACCTTGCCCAGGTAGACCCCTCGAGGCTCGAGCAGCAGCCAGAGGCTGTGGGTGATCTTTATCGGCTTCTGAAGGTCCAGCCAGATCTTCTCCAGCGGGGTGCGCACGTCGAGCGCGGCGAGCTGGCGCTCCAGGGTCGGGAGGACCCCCTTGAGGGCCGCCTGGGCCGCCGTCATCACCTTGCCGGTGACGTCGAGGTTGAGGAGGGAAACCTCGCACTGGTCCCGCTCGGTCTCGGTGAGCGGGGCCAGCCGGATCATCCGGGTCGTGATCCGGATCTTCCAGTCGGGAGAGAGCCGGGGTACGACCCGCGCGGTGAGCCGAGCCCGGGGCGGCGGCCCCTTGGTGCCGCACTCCCCGTTGATGTCGGGTCCGATGGGCGGGTCGTACCAGCCGCGACCCTTGTAGCTGACCACGGCGGAAAGGAGGACGGTGTCTCCCTCGAACCTCACCTTGAACGGCTGGCGGGTCACCTCGTAGGCGAACGACCGCCGCTTGGACCCGGGAATCGACAAGCGTTCCTCGATGTTTCCGAACTTTCTGGGCACCTCCTGCTCCAGCGCCGCGATGGCGGAGTTCAGGTCCAGGGCCAGCGGCGCCACGATGGTCCCGGGAGGCAGGGCGGGGAGCTGGGGCAGCGAATCGGCGTCGAAGCTGAAGTCCCGGGTCGGTTCCGGTGCCTCGATCCGGCTCCCCCCGCACGAGGCAAGCGCCGGCGAAAGCAACAGCATCCAGATAGCCACACGCATTCGGAGCCTCATGACGCACGCGAAGCCGGCGCTCAACGTTGTCCCCCGCCGGAACATAGGGTAAGCTATCTCGCCCCGCTGTTCTGACAATCCGGGACGCCCTCTCGTGGAGCGATCTATGTCTCAGTCCCTGACGGCCTTCCGCCGTGCGCTCGGTCTGCTCGTCGTGGCCACGCCCCTCCTCGGACAGACGCCCGCGACCCCGGCCGCGAAGCCCGATACCGCCAAGCCGGGGGGGCCGTTCGACCGGCTGCGTTTCCGCGCGATCGGCCCGTCCGCGCCCAGCGGGCGGATCGATGACTTCGCCGTGTTCGAGAAAAACCCGGCGGTCTTCTACGTGGGCAGCGCCACTGGCGGAGTCTGGAAGACGGTCAACCAGGGGACCACGTTCACCCCGGTCTTCGACGCCCAGAGCACCAGCTCGATCGGCGACGTGACGATCGCCCCCAACGATCCCAACGTGGTGTGGGTCGGCACCGGCGAATCGAACAACCGCCAGAGCTCCTCGTGGGGCGATGGAGTGTACAAGAGCAGCGACGGCGGCAAGACCTGGAAGAACGCCGGGCTCCGGGAGTCACGGCAGATTCCCCGGATCGTGGTCGACCCGATCGACAACGACGTGGTGTACGTCGCGGCGCTGGGCGATCTCTGGAGGTCCGGCGGCGAGCGGGGGATCTACAAGACCGGCGACGGGGGCATGACCTGGACCCGGGTGCTCGACGCCGGCCCCGACGCCGGCGGTACCGACCTGGTGATGGACCCGTCGAACAACAAGGTGCTCTACGCCGCCACCTACCAGCGGCGCCGCGCCAGCTGGGGCTTCAACGGTGGCGGCCCCAACAGCGCGATCTGGAAGACGGTCGACGGGGGCCGGAGCTGGGCCAAGCTCGAGAACGGCATCCCCGCTGGAGACAAGGGCCGGATCGGCCTGGACGTGTATCGCAGGAATCCCAATATCGTGTACGCCCGGGTCGAGCATCCCAAGCAGGGCGGGGTCTACCGCTCCGACGACGGCGGCGCCACCTGGAGCAAGATGAGCTCCACCAATCCGCGCCCGATGTATTTCTCCCAGATCCGGATCGATCCCAACGACGACAAGCGGATCTGGGTCGGCGGCACTCTGATGCACCTGTCGGAGGACGGCGGGAAGACCTTCAACAACAATGCCGCGGAGAAGATCCACGTCGACTTCCACGCGCTGTGGATCGACCCCAGCAACTCCGAGCACGCGATGATCGGCGGCGACGGCGGGGTCGGCGTTACCTGGGACCGCTCCAAGACCTACGTCTGGCTGCCCAACCTCCCGGTGGCGCAGTTCTACCACGTGGGCTACGACATGCAGACACCGTACACCGTCTGCGGCGGCCTCCAGGACAACGACACCTGGTGCGGCCCCAGCCAGGTCCGGAGCCGCGACGGCATCGGACAGGATGAGTGGTTCGTGGTCCAGGGCGGCGACGGGTTCGTCGCGCTGATCGATCCGACCGACCCCCGGATCATCTACGCCGAATCGCAGGAAGGCTTCGTGGCGCGGGTGGACCGGCCCACCAACGAGCGGAAGGGCATCAAGCCCGAGGTGCCGGTCAGCGACACCGCGATCCGATGGAACTGGGATACCCCGCTGCTCATCTCGCCCCACGACCCCGCGACGATCTACGCCGGCGGGCACCGGCTCTACCGCTCCCGCGACCGGGGCCACTCCTGGAAGGCGATCAGCCCCGACCTGAGCCTGGGCATCAATCGGGACACGGTGGCCCTGATGGGCGTGAAGGGCAAGGACATCACCGTCGCCAAGAACGACGGCGTGAACGACTTCGGCACCCTGTTCACCATCGCCGAATCGCGGCGCGTGGCCGGCCTGCTCTACACCGGCACCGACGACGGCCAGGTCCAGGTCTCGCGGGACGCCGGCGGTTCCTGGACCAACCTGACCGGCCGGATCTCCGGGGCGCCGCGCCTCGCCAACGTCTCCAAGGTCGAGCCCTCGAGGTTTGCCGACGGGACCGTGTACGTGACCTTCGACGGCCACAAGGTCGGCGACTACGGCACCTATGCATACATGAGCAGCGACTTCGGGCAGGGCTGGAAATCCATCGTCGGCGACCTCCCCAAGGGCCAGGTGGTGCGAACCATCACCGAGGATCTCAAGAACCCCGACGTGCTCTATCTCGGCGCCGAGAGCGGCCTCTGGGTGACGTCCGACCGGGGGAAGACCTGGGTCAAGGTGGGCGGCACCTTCCCGACCGTGCCGGTGTACGAGATCACCCTGCACCCCCGCGACAACGACATGATCGTGGCCACCCACGGCCGCGCCATCTGGATCCTCGACGACCTGGCGCCGTTCCAGCAGTACGCCGCCGCGAAGGCGGCCGGCAACTTTCTCTTCGACGTCGAGCCCGCGGTCCAGCGCAGCGTCGCGGACGACCGGGAGCGGGGCTTCGAAGGCAACATGATCTGGCTGGGACAGAACCCCGCCTTCGGCGCCCGGATTCCCTATCACCTCGGCGCCAAGGCCGACAGCGTGTCGGTGGTGATCAAGGATGCGGCCGGCGCCGTGGTGCGGACCCTCCGGGGGAACGCCACCAAGGACGGGCTCGCGCCGGGCGTCAATGCAGCGGTGTGGGATCTCCGGATCGAGCCGATCCCCGGGCCGAAGCCCGACACGCCGCCGGCACCCGGCGCCGGCCAGGGCGACAACGGCACCGAGGGGCCGCTGGTGCTCCCCGGCGAGTATCAGGTGGCGCTGCAGGTGAACGGGAAGGAGGCGGGCAGCGGGAAGATCAGCGTGCTCGGGGAGCCGGCCATCGCGATCAGCGAGGCCGACCGCCGGGCCCGCTATGACGCGCTGCGCGAGCTGCAGGCCATCGGCAGCCGGGTGCAACACGCCACCGCCGCGGTGCGTAAGGCCAATGACCAGCTGACCCAGATCAAGACCGCCCTGGGCGACACCGCCGCGATCCCGGCGCCGGTCAAGGCGACGCTCGATTCCCTGACCAAGGCGCTCGAGCCCCTGAAGAAGAAGTTCGGCATCGGGCTGGACTTTTCCGCGCCCGATTTCGACTTCAACGACTTCCGGAAGAATCTCGGGTTTCGGGTCGGCAACGTGACCGGTGGAATCGAAGGAGCCACCGCGCCGGCGAGCGAAGACGAGATCCGTCAGATCGGGGAGCTCAAGAAGGACATTCCGGGCGCCATCGCGGAGGTGAACGCGTTCATGGCCCGGCTGCCCGCCTTCTACAAGCAGCTCGCCGACGCGGGTCTGTATCCCGTGGCGCCCAAGGCCGTGCCGCCGGACGATTTACGCAGCGAAAGGACCACGATATGAAATGGCCCTCCCTCGCCGCCGCGCTGGCCCTGCTGGCGCCGGTTGTTTCCGGGCCGCAGCAGGAACCGGCCGACCTCGTCTTCACCAACGGCAAGGTCTACACCGCCAACGACAAGCAGGCCCGGGCGGATGCCGTCGCGATCAAGGGAAACAAGATCGTCTTCGTGGGCAACAACGGCGGAGCCAGGAAGTTCACCGGACCCAATACCCGGGTGATCGACCTCCGCGGTGCGACGGTGCTGCCCGGTCTGACCGACGCGCACATGCACCTGTCGGGTGTGGGCGAGCGGGAGATGACGCTCAATCTGGAAGGCACCAAGAGTTTGGAGGAGTTTCTCGCGCGGGTGAAGACCCGGGTGGATCAGGCCCGGGCGGGCCAGTGGGTCACCGGACGCGGGTGGATCGAAACCTTCTGGAAGCCGCCGGTGTTTCCCACCCGGCAGGACCTCGACGGCATCGCGCCGAACAATCCGGTGGTGCTGCAGCGGGCCGATGGGCACGCGTCGATCGCCAACAGCGCCGCGCTCCGCCTCGCCGGCATCACCCGCGACACCCGGCCCCCCTCGGGCGGCGCGATCAACAAGGACGCCTCCGGCGAGCCCACCGGCATGCTGATCGACCGGGCCCAGGGGCTGGTCGGCCGGCTGGTGCCTCCCGATACCGACGCGGAACAGGACGAACAGATCATCAAAGGCGTGCAGCGCGAGGTGGAGCTGGGCTGGACCCAGATCCAGGACGCCCACGGCACCTGGGCCGACGTGGAGCGGATGCGACGCCTGTACAAGGACGGCAAGATCAAGATCCGGATCTACAAGAACATCACCGGCCCCGGCGCGGACGCGAACCGACTGATCGAGCAGGGACCGGTCCTGGGCGAGTTCGCCGGCAAGCTCACGGTGCGCAACATCAAGGTGGTCATGGACGGCGCGCTGGGCAGCCGGGGCGCAGCCCTGTTGGCCCCCTACACCGACGACCCGCGGACCTCCGGGCTCATCACCACCGACACGGTGGCGCTCCAGCCGATGCTGATCGCGGCGCTGAAGAACGGCATCCAGGTGTCCACCCACGCCATCGGCGACCGCGGCAACCGGCTGATGCTGGATTTCTACGAGCGCGCCATGAAGGCGGTTCCCCCGGATCAGCGGAAGATCGCGGAGCCGCGCTGGCGCGACGAGCACTCCCAGATCGTGAACCCGGATGACATCCCACGTTTCAAGGCTCTCGGCATCATCGCGTCGATGCAGCCCTCCCACGCCATCGGCGATCTCTACTTCGCGCCGTCGCGGCTCGGCATGGACCGGCTCAAGGGCGC
Source organism: Gemmatimonadota bacterium (assembly GCA_041486305.1). Lineage (GTDB taxonomy): Bacteria > Gemmatimonadota > Gemmatimonadetes > Gemmatimonadales > GWC2-71-9 > JABFSM01. The sequence continues at coordinate 45,250 of JBGPLG010000009.1, read as the reverse complement.
CTACGCGTGGGAGACGTTCATCAAGCTCGGCGTCCCGGTGCCGGGCGGATCGGATGCCCCGGTGGAGCGGGGAGAGCCGATGATAGAGTTCTATGCCGCGGTGGCGCGGAAGGACCTCTCGGGCCATTCCGGAGAAGGCTGGCACCCCGAGGAGAAGGTCACCCGGGGCCAGGCGCTCAAGATGTTCACCATCTGGCCGGCGTTCGCGGCGTTCGAGGAGGCGCAGCGTGGATCCATCGAGGTCGGCAAGCTCGCCGATCTCACGATCCTGAGCCAGGACATCATGAGCGTGCCGGAGGCCGAGATTCTGAAGACCAAGACGCTGTACACGGTGATCAACGGGGAGATTACGTACGCCGCTGCTCCATGATGGAGGCTAAGAGGCTAAGACGCTAAGAGGCTAAGTAGTTTCCTAGCCTCCTACCGCCTTAGCCTCTTAGCCTCTAGTCACGGCTTCCACGCCGGCACCCTGCCGGGCGTCCACGGTGCGCCCGCCGCCTCGGCGTCGTCCTCCAACTTCTTCTGATCGTCCAGGAACGCCCGGAAGCGCGGCAGGAGCTCCGCCAGCTCGTCGGACGCGATCTGGTAGTTCCGGCGATGGGTGGCCGTCGGGGCCGAGACCGTGGCCCAGGTGTTCTGGACCACGCGCTGAATCCGGTCGATCAGGGTCGGCGGCGTGGGCTCGTTCTCGCCGGCGATCACGTTGTCTCCGTCCATCTCGGTGCGCAGGGCACGGAGCCGCTGGTTGAGCGCCCGGGCCCGGTCGGCCAGCGCCGGCGCGGCCGGTGTCGCATCGATGGCCCGGCGCAGCAGCTGCAGCCGGGTGTCCGCCTCGGCGAGGGCCGCGTTGGTGCCCATCGCCGCGCGCTGCAGCCGCGCGGTCTGCTGGTGGAACGCGGCCACAGCCGCGCGATCGGGCGCCGAGAGGGGGCCCTGGCCCAGCGGCGACGCCTTGAAGGTCTGCGAGCCCACCACCGTCTCCCGCCCGTCCTGCCGGATCGAGAGCGTCACCTTGTAGGTGTCCGGTACCGCCATCGGTCCCGACGGACCGGTGAATCCGCCGTCGTCGTCTCCGCCGCGCTGCGGCGGCGTGAGCGACGTGACCGGGGTCGAGGCGGGATAGCGGAAATCCCAGGTGACGCGCTGGAAGCCGCTCCCGGTCGGACCGCTGATTCTCCGGACCACGTTGCCCTGCTCATCCGCCACGGTGAGCATCACCGCCGGCGCCTCCTCGCGATCCTCGGCCCGGAGGCTGTCGAGTGGCGGGTAGAACACGTCCTCTCCCTTGCCGGCGGCGGACTTCTCGGCGGCGAGCCGCCTGGCGCGCCGGGTTCGCAGCTCGCTCCGCATGAACCAGGTGAACGTCGCGCCGAAGGCCGGATTCCGGGCGGTGTAGAGCGCGTCGCCCTGCGCCCCGCGGGGACCGCCGCCCAAGGGCGAGGCCTCGAGGTACATCGATGCATCGGCCACCGGCAGCAGCGCGGATCGCTGCTCGACCGTCTTGGCGGCGTCCCGCAGCGGGGAGTAATCGTCCAGGACGTAGAAGCCCCGGCCGAAGGTGGCCAGGACCAGGTCGTTGTTCTTGCGGTGGATCGCGATGTCCCGCACCGGGATCGTGGGGAGGCCGGCCAGCTTGATCCACTTCTTCCCGCCGTCCACCGTGAAGAAGGCGCCGAACTCGGTGCCGGCGAAGAGCAGGCTCGGGTTCACGTGGTCCTCGGCGATCGCCAGGACCGACCCGCGCTCTGGAAGATTCCCGGCGACGGAGGTCCAGCTCCGCCCCTGGTCGGTGCTCTTGAGCAGATAGGGCTTGAAGTCTCCCGCCTTGTGATTGTCGAAGGACGCATAGACCGTATTCGCGTCATGACGCGACGGGGTGACGTTCGAGACGAAGGTGGTGTCCGGCACGCCGGCGAAATGCTCGATCTTGCGCCAGGTGGTGCCCCCGTCCTCCGTGACGTTCAGCGCCCCGTCGTCGGTGCCGGCGTAGAGCAGGCCTTCCTTGGTCGGCGACTCCGCCAGGGACACGATCGTCCCGAAGAAGGACGTCGAGGTGTTCTTGGCCACGGCGTCGACGCTCCATACCCGGCCCATCATCTTGAGCTTGTTGCGGTCGATCTGGCGGCTCAGGTCCCCGCTGATCGCCTTCCAGCTGTCGCCACGGTCCTCGCTCCGGAACAACCGCTGGGACCCGAAGTAGAGGCGGGTGTGCGAATGGGGGCTGATGATGAGCGGCGAGTCCCAGTGCCAGCGCAGCGCCGAGTCTCCTTTCTCCGGCTGGGGCTGGATCCCGATCCGCCCCCCGGTGGTCCGGTCGTAGCGGACCATCTCGCCGTGCTGCGACTCGGCGTACAGGGTGTTGGAGTCCTGCCAGTCGATCTTGCTGGTGAATCCGTCGCCACCGGTGGTGATGAACCAGTCGGCGTTGGCGATGCCGTGCTGGCTCCGGGTGCCCGATGGGCCGCAGACGGAATTGTTGTCCTGGGTGCCGCCGCAGACCAGGTAGAACGGGCTCTCGCTCTGGGCCACGTCCACCTTGTAGAACTGCACCAGGGGAAGGTTGGCCACGTACATCCAGGTGGCGCCCCGGTCGAACGTCTCGTACAGGCCGCCGTCGTTGCCCGAGAGGATGTGCCCGGTATCGTCGGGATCGATCCACAGCGCGTGATTGTCCACATGGGTGGAGCGCCCCTGGATCGAGCGGAAGGTCCGGCCTCCGTCTTCGGTCACCTGGAGCTGGACGTTCATCGCGTAGACCCGGTCGGGATCCTTGGGGTCGGCGAACAGTTTGTGGTAGTAGAACGGCGGTCCCGCCACCGCGGGATTCATCCGCTCCCAGTTCTGCCCGGCGTCCACCGAGCGGAAGAATCCCCCGGCCCGGTTGGCCGCCTCGATCTGGGCGTACACGATGTTCGGATTCGCGGGTGAGACCGCCAGCCCGATCTTGCCCATCTCCTCGGGGGGAAGCCCGCGGGTCAGCTTGGTCCAGGTGGCGCCGGCGTCGACCGACTTCCAGAGGGCGGACCCCGGGCCGCCGTCGATGAATCCCCACTGCCGCCGGGTCCGCTGCCAGGTCGAGGCGTAGAGCACGTCGGGATTCCGGGGATCCATCTGCATGTCGTAGGCGCCGGTCCAGTCGTCGCCTTTGAGCGACAGGGTCCAGGTCTTCCCGCCGTCCCCGGTCTTGTAGACCCCGCGGTCACCCCCCGCGGACCAGAGCGGTCCCTCGGCGGAGACGTATACGACATCGCTGTGGCGGGGGTCGATCAGGATCTTGCCGATGTGGTTGGACGCCTTGAGCCCGACATTGGTCCAGTTGCGGCCACCGTCGGTGGACTTGTAGACGCCGTCGCCATAGCCGACGCTGCGCTGCGAGTTGTTCTCGCCGGTGCCTACCCATACCACCAGGGGATTGTTCGGATCGATCGCCACGGTGCCGATCGAGTAGGCGCCCTGGGTGTCGAAGACCGGCGTCCACGTGGTGCCGGCGTTGACGGTCTTCCACACGCCGCCCGAGTGCACCGCGACGTACCAGGTGCTCTTCGCCGACGGGTGCACGGCGACCTCCCCGATCCTTCCCGACGGTGCTGCGGGACCGATGCTCCGGACCCGGAGCCCACCGAATACCCCCGGGCGCAGCCGGTCGGTGGTCGGGAGCGGCCTGGCGCCCGCCGGTCGCCGAGTCGGTCCGCGCCGGGGCCGGCGCCGGGGCGGGGACGGGCGCCGTCGTGGCGGGACGACGGACGGGTGCGCGGGCCGGCGCCCCCTGGGAGGTCCCCGGGACGGGCAGGGCGAGCAGGAGCAGCAGGCCGGTGGCGGCGCTTTTCATCGGGCGATGATCCGGTTACGGGTGGTCGAGCGGCGAGCGGCGGTCGCGAGATAGGATAGCCCCGGTACCGCGGCCGAGCCACCCGCGCCCGGCTTCCGGCGGGCGTGGTCAGGCGGTAGCTTGGTGAACCCGATGGCCTCCACCCAGACACTTCCGCACCAGCCCGTGCCCGCTGGTACCCGCGGGGAGGACGGCTTGTGCCGCGAGCTGGGCCTGCTCGACGCGACGATGATCAATGTCGGGACCATCATCGCCTCGTCGATCTTCATCGTGCCCAGCGCCATCGCGGCCGCGTTCACCGCGTCGTTTCCGACCATCCTCGTCTGGGTGGTGGGGGCGGTGATCTCGCTGTGTGGTGCGCTGTGTATCGCCGAGCTCGGCGCCGCGATGCCCAAGGCCGGCGGGCAGTTCATCTACCTGCAGCGGGCCTTCGGGCCGGTCTGGGGCTACCTCTACGGCTGGGGCAGCTCGGTGGTGATCAACCCCGCCTCGATCGCCGCGATCGCGGTGGGGTTCGCCACCTACATGGGGTTCTTCCTGCCCCTCTCGTCGGCGGCCATCAAGGTGGTGGCCATCGGCTCGATCCTCCTGCTCACGCTCATCAACTGTTTTGGCCTCAAGGTCGGCGCGGTCACCCAGAACGTGGTCACCCTCGTCAAGATCGCGGCGGTGATCGCCCTGGTCGCGCTCTGCCTCCTGTTGCCCGGCGGTGCCGTCCACAACTTTCAGCCGCTCTGGCCCGCCGAGCCGGTGACGTCGCTCATCGGGCCGTTCGGGGTCGCGATGATTGCGGTGTTGTGGGGCTACGATGGGTGGATCGAGATCACTTACGTGGGCAGCGAGATGCGGAATCCCGCCCGAGACATGCCGCGCTCGATCCTCCTCTCGACGGTGTTGGTGAGCGTGCTGTACGTCGGGGTGAGCCTCGCGATTCTCTACGTGCTGGGGCGGGAGGGGGCCGCCCAGTCCCCGCTGGTCGCGGCCGACGCCATGCGCGTGGTGCTGGGCACCGGAGGCGCCGCCTTCATCACGGTCGCCGTGCTGGTCTCCACCCTGGGTTCCAATCACGGCATCGTCTTTACCGCCGCCCGGATTCCCTGGGCCATGGCCCGCGAGGGGCAGTTCTTCTCCTGGGCCTCCCGGCTGCACCCAAAGTACGCGACTCCGAATACCGCACTCATCGCGCAAGGGATCTGGTCGTCCCTCCTGGTGCTGCTGGGCACCTACAATGACCTGATCACCTGCATGGTCTTCGTATCGTTTCTCTTCTATTCGCTGTCCTGCATCGCCGTCATCGTGCTGCGGCGCCAGGAGCCCGGGCTGGCCCGGCCCTATCGCGCCTGGGGCTATCCGGTGACGCCGGTGGTCTTCATCCTGTTCTCGGCATATCTGATCGTGAACTCGATCATCGCGCAGCCCAAGTTCTCCCTGATCGGCGCGGGCCTGCTCGTGGCGGGCCTGCCACTCTACTGGTATTTCACGAAAGAGGCTAAGACGCTAAGACGCTAAGAAACTGGTCACCGGTCACCGGTCACCGGTCACCGGTCACCGGTCACCTCTCACTTCTCACCTGAAGACAGGCCCTATGTCCGACACCCCCCCGCAGTCCCACGCCAACCACGCCCGCTACGTGCCGGCATTCCATTTCTTCGTGCTACCGGTGCTCCTGATCAACGTGATCGTGCAGATCGTGGCCGCGGTCCGCGCACCGGGCGCGGCGAGTGCCTGGGGGGCGGTGGTGGCCCTGGCGCTGGGAACGGCCGCGGTCTTCCTGCGCCGGATGGCCCTGACCGTGCAGGACCGGGTCATCCGGCTCGAAGAAACTCTCCGGCTCACCCGGCTGATGCCGGCCCGGGGCGCCGACATCGCACGGCTCTCCCGCGATCACCTGGTGGGTCTCCGGTTTGCCCCCGATGCCGAGGTGGCCGGCCTGGTCGACCGCATCCTGGCCGGGGAGATCGTCTCCCGCAAAGACATCAAGGCCGCCGTCACGGCGTGGCGACCCGACTACCTCCGGGCCTGATTACTTGAGCTTCTCCAGCGCCGCCTTGACGCCCTGGCTCTGGGGGAACCGCTGGGCCAGCGCCGTCAGCACGGCCCGGGCGCTGTCGGTCTGTCCCGCCGCGACCAGCGCCTGCGCCATCAGGATGCCATGCCGGGTCGCGAGCCGGGGATCGTCGGCCGCGACCTGCATCTGCGCCAGATCGTTGAGCGCTCCCAGAGGGTCGTGGCGGTCCCGGAGCTTGGACTCGATGGCCAGGAAGCGCACCGCCGGATCATCGGGCTGCATCCGGAGCAGCTCGTCGGTCAGCCGGGCCGCTTCCTCGGCTCGCCCCGAGTCCCGGGCGATGCGCGCCTCATGATAGAGGCCGGCAACCAGCAGCTGCTTCACGTCCGCCGAAGCGCCCGACCGGATGCCGATTCCACCGGCGTAGTTGTACACCAGGTCGCCGCCGTGCTCGCCGGCTTCGTAGATGCACACCCCGGCGGCAATCCCGGTCAGCGCCGAGGCCGCCCGGATCACCTTGCCGGCGCCGCGGGTCGCCAGCATCAGCCCGAAGATCTCGAGCACCCCGACGGCAAGCAGGACGTTCCGGGCCCGTTTGCCCCAGTCCTCGTGGGTTTGGACCGCTTCCCGGGCGCCGGGGACCCGCTCCACCGGCCCGTGGGCGTCGGTTCCGGACTGCTGGGCCAGCACGCCCGCGCCGGCCGCCAGAATGAGCAGCAGGGCCGCGGCGGGGTTCATCCAGGCGCCCTTCCCCAGCAAGGAGACGACCCGCAACAGGACGCCAAGGAGACCCAGCGCGATGACGAAATGAACGATCTGTGGATGCAGCGTTGCCAGGTTGGGCATCGGCCGAATTCCGTAGAAGTGAGGGATTTTGGGTAGGGGCAAGTTACCTTGCGCCAGGGGGGACTGTCAGGACCCCCCGGCATTCTCGCCGAGGGGAGCATCTTGACCAAACCGCCCCGAAAGCGTTGATTGGTTGCGGGTTGGGGCGTCCGACGCCCTTCCAGTATCCCGGATATAGCGCGCCGAGCGCGCAGCACCTGAGTTTCGCACCCATTCGTCCAAAGGGAGTGACGCATGAGAGTCCTTCGTCCCATGTTCGCCGCTGGTCTCCTCGGCCTTCTCGCGAGCCCCGTTTTCGCACAGGACCGGTACGCCACGGTCGATGTGCGCGCCGGGTACACCTTCAGCACCGGCGTCGCCAAGGACTCGCTCAAGGGCCAGACCTCTTTCGGCGGTGGGGCGTACATTGCCCTCGGAGACCGCCTCCACCTCGGGCTGTCCGCCGACTGGGCCCATCACAGCCAGAAGCTGCCCGATGGCACGGTCCGGGGCGGGCCGACCGATCTGCAGTGGAGCGTGCTGCACACGTTCCTGAAGGTCAGCTTCGACCTGGTGCACACCGAGAAGGTGACCTTCGCGGTCAACGCCGGTCCCGGCCTCATGGTCTTCTCGCCCAATCAGCAGCTCAAGGACGAGCGGGGGGTGAAGACCGACGCGCACATCGCCGTCAATGGCGGCGCCACCGTCACCTACTGGTTCGCCGATCGTATCGGCCTTCTGGGCAGTGTTCAGGCGGACATGGCGCTCAAGCGGACCGGCGGCCAGATCTTCAAGACCTCATCCGCCACGATGTTCCCGATCACCGGCGGGTTCGCTTTCAAGATCTAGGCTGACGAAGTCGATCGGTGTCGCGAGGCCCCGCCGGCAGCGGCCGGCGGGGCCTCGTCGCGTCTAGTAGCCTCGGGTCGGATCCACCGCGAGCGCGGGACGGGTGCCCGCCTCCACCGCCGCGAGCGAGGCAAGAAACCCGTCTCCGGCGCCGGGGATCGTGGTGAGACCGGAGATGTGCGGGGAGACGGTCACCTCGGGCCGGATCCAGAGCGGCGACTCCGCCGGCAGCGGTTCGGTCTCGAAGACATCCAGCGCCGCGCCCCGGAGCCACCCGTGGTCCAGGGCCTCGGGAAGGAGCTCCTCCTGGACCAGCGGCCCCCGGCCCACGTTGATGAGATAGGCCCCGTCGCACCGCCCCAGCCGGTCCCGGTCGAGCAGGTGATACGTGTCCTCGGTCAGGGGGCAGGCCAGCACCAGCCATCGCACCCCCCGGGCCGCTGCGGCGAAGTCGGCGATCGGATGCACCTGCCCGAAGGGGTCACTCGCCGCGCCGCTTCGGGAGACGCCGCTCACGGCGCAGCCGACGCCCAGGAACGCCCGGGCGATGCCCCGGCCCACCGCGCCGGTTCCTACCACCAGCACCCGGGTACTCCGGATCTGCTCGGGGTGCTTCGGCCTCCAGCTCCGGGCCTGCTGTTCCGCCTCGAGGTGCCGGAGCCGCTGGGTCACGGCCAGAGCCCGGGCGAGACAGTACTCCCCGATCTGGGGTCCGAAGTCTTCCGCGGTTCGGGTGAGCAGTGTGCCCGGCGCCAGTCCGGTCCGAAACGCGAAGGCATCGACCCCGGCCCCGATGCAGTGGATCCACCGGAGGGTCCGCCAGGGGCCCGAGCGCGGCGGCCGGAACCCCACCAGCACCTCGGCCCACTGCACGTCTTCGGCGGTGATTTCCGCCGAGCCCCGGGCCCGGATCGCGAGGTCAGGGCGGCGGGCCAGGAGATAGTCGCCCAGGCCTTCATGGAGGGTGTGGGAGACCAGGATGCGTTTGGGATGCCACGGGGCGGGGTTCATGGTGGCTGATAATACTCGGCGGTCGTCACTACCAGGTACGGACCCACCGGGTGCCGTACTGATCTATCAGCCCATGAGGCTTTTCATGTCTTTCATGCTGTATGTCATCGGCTTCGTCATCGTCATCGCGGGAGTGGCCTGGGGCATGTCCAGGGCCGGGATCCCGACCGTCTGGATCGCCATTACCTGCACGATTCTTCTCGGCCTCGGCATCCTGAAGGGAGTCGGCAAGACTCGCTCGAAGGATCCGCCCGCCACCTAGCCCGCCGCCGTAGACTGCCGGTGCCCGTCGATCCACGAAGCCAGGGGCACCAGCAGCACGAAGACCAATGCCACGATCGAGACCAGCCGCTCCGCCCCGACCGGGGGCGGGGGCCCGGCGACGCTTGCCACGTAGAGCGTGGCGAGCAGCGCGAGATAAGCCCACGGTCCGATCCTGCCGATATGCCCCTTGGCCCGGGTAGCGGAGAAGTAGAGCCATGCGCCGCCCGCCAGCATCAGCGACTCGACCGTAACGGTCCCCGCGACGGAATTCCACAACCCCAACCCCAGGCGCGGCCCTCGGGGCGGCCACAGCGGCAGGTCGGGCAGGTGGGTGACCCAGTCGAGCACCCAGTGGCTCATCACCAGGGCGGCGAGAAGGGCGGCGCTGCGTCCGCTGCCTCCCCGGAACCGCCACAAGGCCCCCAGCAGCAGACCCCAGACGATCGACATCGCCAGGCTGTGCGACCACGGGTAGCTGATGAACTCCAGCCGGGTGAAAGGTCCACCCTCGGGGAGGATCCGGTACTGCTCGATGCCGACCAGGCAGAACACCGGCCAGAGCACGTCGAGCAGCAGCGGTGCCAACAGGAGCACGCCGAGTGGCGCTTCCCGGGCCCAGCGCTTGGCGGCGAATCCGACCGCGAAATGTCCGATGAACATGTTCGGAAGATTGGGCTCCGGCGGCGGAGTGGCAAGCCGGGAGCTCCGCTCTGGACGGGCCCGCGCGCCATCCAGTAGGTTCCGGGCGCCATCGTAGCGTCTCAGCGTCTTAGCCTCCTGCGAGGTCCCGATGCCATTCCGCCGCTCGGCGCCGTTGCCAGCGTTGCTCGCCTTCACGTTGGTCCGGGCGCTGTCCGCCCAGGGGTTCGATTCCACCCTGTTCAAGGGGATGAGCTGGCGCAACATCGGCCCGAACCGGGGCGGGCGCTCCACCGCCGTCACCGGCATTCCCAGCCGGCCCAACGAGTATTACTTCGGCGCGGTGGGTGGCGGGCTCTGGAAGACGACCGACGGGGGTACGTCGTGGCGTCCGGTGACCGATGGGCAGATCCGGAGCTCCTCGGTCGGGGCGGTGGGGGTCAGCGAGTCGAATCCGGACGTGGTCTACATCGGGATGGGCGAAACCGAGTTTCGCGGCAACATCATGCAGGGCGACGGCGTCTACCGGAGCGGCGATGCCGGAAAGACCTGGACCCGCGCAGGGCTCGACCGGGTGCAGGCGATCGCGCGGGTTAGGGTGGACCGCGTCAACCCCGATCTGGTGTACGTGGCCGCGTTCGGCAAGCCCTACGCGCCCAGCCCGGAGCGCGGGGTGTACCGGTCCAAGGACGCTGGCCGCACCTGGGAGCGGGTCCTGTTCCGGAACGACTCCACCGCGGCGGTGGACCTGACCATCGACCGGAACAACGGCAACGTGCTCTACGCGGCGCTCTGGCAGGCGTACCGCACCCCGTGGACCATGTCGAGCGGCGGCGCGGGCAGCGGCCTGTTCAAGTCGGTCGACGGCGGCGACAGCTGGACCGAGCTGACCCGCAACCCGGGCCTGCCGAAAGGCATCATCGGGAAGATCGGCGTGGCGGTTTCGCCCGCGGTGCCCGGGCGGGTCTGGGCCATCGTGGAGAACGATGACGGCGGCGTCTTCCGCTCCGACGACGGCGGCGCCACTTGGAAACGGACCAACGCCGACCGCAAGCTCCGCCAGCGCGCCTTCTACTACTCGCGGATCTACGCGGACCCGAAGGACAAGGACCGGGTCTACGTTCTCAACACCACGATGTTCCGCTCCGACGACGGAGGGGTGACCTTCAACGGCGTCCCGGACCCCCACGGGGACAATCACGACCTCTGGATCGATCCCAACGACACCCAGCGCATCGCCAACGCCAGCGACGGCGGCGGATCCGTGAGCCTCAACGGCGGGCGCACCTGGACCTCGATCATGTATCCCACCGCCCAGGCCTATCATGTGACCACCACCCGGGAGGTTCCCTACCACGTCTGCGGTTCTCAGCAGGACAACAGCACCTTCTGCGTCGCCAGCTCCTGGTCGGTGCCCTGGACCCAGCTCTACAACTCCAGCGGGGATTTCTTCTATCACGTCTCCGGCGGGGAGAGCGGGTACATCGCCCCCGACCCGCGGAATCCCGATGTCTTCTTCGCCGGGAGCCAGGGCGCGCTGCTGACCCGATACGACCGCAGCAACGGGGAGAACCGGGATGTCCAGATCTACCCCCGGTTCTTTTCCGGCGAGCCGGCCAGCTCGTTGCCCGAGCGGTGGCAGTGGACCTTCCCGATCGTCTTTTCCCCGGTCGATCCCAACGTGCTGTTCGCCAGTTCCCAGCACTTGTTCAGGACGACCACCGACGGGCAGTCCTGGGAGCGGATCAGTCCCGACCTCACCCGCGCCGATCCCAAGACCCTCGGCCTCTCGGGCGGGCCGATAACCCACGACATGAACGGTCCCGAGATCTACGGCACCATCTTCACCGTGGCGCCGTCGTTTCAGGAGCTCAATACCATCTGGACCGGCTCGGATGACGGCGTGGCCCACATCAGCCGCGATGGCGGCAAGACCTGGACGAACATCACGCCGCCCGCCCTCCCCGGATTCAGCCGGATCTCCCTGATTGAAGCCGGGCGCTTCGAGGTCTGCACCGCGTATCTGGCCGCCAAGCGCTATCAGCTCGACGACCGGGCGCCGTACATCTTCCGTACCCACGACTGCGGCAAGACCTGGCAAAGGACGGTCACCGGCATCCGGGCCGACGACTATGTGCATGCGGTCCGGGAGGATCCCAAGCGGAAAGGCCTGCTCTACGCCGGCGCCGAGCACGGAGTCTATGTCTCCTGGGACGACGGCGACCACTGGCAATCGCTCTCGCTCAACCTGCCCGACGTCCAGGTCCCCGATCTGGTGGTGGAAGAGCACGACCTCGTCATCGCCACCCACGGGCGCTCGATGTGGCTGCTCGAGGGCATCACACCGCTTCGCGAGATGACCGCCGAGGTCGCGGGGGCCGACGTCTACCTGTTCAAGCCGGCGCCCGCGATCCGTTCGCTCTCCGGGGCGCGGTTCAATTACGCGCTCAAGAAGGCTGCCGACACGCTGTCCATCGAGATTCTTGATGCCGGCGGCCAGGTCATCCGGCGTTACGTCGGCGCGCCGGCGGACACCGCGCGGGCCCGGGCCGACTCGGTTCGACTCCGCGGGATGGGGTGCGACGTCCGTCCCTTCCGGCCCCCGACACCGCCCCGTGAAGCGGGACTCAACAGCTTCGAATGGGATCTCCGCTATCCCGGCTCCGTCACCTTCGATTGCCTGATTTTCTGGGGTGGCTCACCCGATTTCGGCCCGGCCGCGCCCCCGGGCCAGTACCAGGTCCGCCTCACCGCCGGGGGCAAGACCCTGACCCGGCCGTTCGACGTGCGGCGGGACCCCCGCCTCAAACACGCCACCGACGCGGACCTGGCCGCCCGGTTCACCCTGGCCCGGCAGATTCAGGAGAAGGAAAACCTCGGCAACGGGGCGGTCCTGACGATCAGGCGTCTGCGGGAAGCCGTCGACGACCGCGTGGCCAGGGCCCCGCCGCTGGCGCGCCAGGGTGAGCTGTTCAAAGCCAAGCTCACCGCGCTCGAGGAGGAGCTCTACCAGACCCGGAGCCGCTCCGGCCAGGATCTGCTCAACTATCCCATCCAGCTTACCGACCGTATCGCCGCGCTGCGGAGCAGCGTCGAAGGCGGCGATGCCCGCCCCACCGACGCTTCCGTCGTGGTCTTCCGGGAGCTGTCCACCGAGCTGGATCAGAAGCTGGCCCGGCTTCAGTCCCTGCTGACCGTCGACCTCGCCGCATTCAACCGGGCGCTGGCCGGCCGGAACGTCGCCACGATTCCGCCGAGCGCCCTATGACGGACGCCCTGCCGGTCCGAAAGAGGGAGATCTTCGGCTGGGCGATGTTCGACTTCGCGAATTCGAGTTACACCACCGTGGTCATCACGGTGGTGTATTCGGCGTTCTTCGTGGGGTACATCGTGCCGGCCGGCTCGGCCATTCGGGATTCCTACTGGTCCATCGCGATCATCCTGTCCACGCTGCTCGCCCTGGTGCTGGCGCCCCTCGCGGGGGCGATCTGCGACCTGAGCGGCCGGAAGAAGGCCTACCTCCTCGCGACTACTCTCCTCTGTTCGGTCAGCACCGGAGCGCTGGTCCTGGTCGGGCCGGGGGGCATCTGGCCCGCCATCATCCTCGTCGTGGTGAGCAACGCCGCCTTCATGATGAGCGAATCGTTCTGCGCGAGCTTCCTGCCCGACCTCTCCACCCCCGAGACGATGGGGAAGATCTCCGGATTGGGCTGGGGCATCGGATATTTCGGCGGGCTGGCCAGCGTGATCCTGGCGACCCGGATCATCATCCGCACCAGCCCGGACGTGAATCCCGCCCGCTACATCTCGGAGAACCAGATGGCGATGGTCGGCGTGGGCCTGTTCTTCCTCCTCGCCGCGACCCCCACCTTCCTGCTGGTCCGGAACCGAAGCCGGCCGGCACCGGGGTTCGAGCGGGCCGGCGCCATCCGGCTTCTCACGGCGGGGCTCAAGGAATTCGGCCAGACCGTGCAGACCGCGCGCCGGAACCGGATCCTCTTCCAGTTCCTGGGCGCGTTCATGGTGTACATGGCCGGGCTCGATGCCATCGTGAAGTTCGTCGGGATCTACGCCCGGGAGGAGGTCCACCTGACCACCGGCGAGCTGGGCATGCTCTTCCTGGTGCTGCAGCTCTCGGCCGCGGCGGGCGCGCTCGGCTTCGGGTGGCTGGAGGGCCGGATCGGCCCCAAGAAGACCGTGCTGCTCACGCTGCTCTGGTGGATCGCGGGGGTGCTGGGCATCTACTTCCTCGATTCGCTCGCCGGTGCCGTCGGCACCGACCCCAAGAAGGTGTTCTATGCGCTGGGCCTCTTCGCCGGGGCCGGCATCGGCGCCACCCAGGCCTCCAGTCGTACGGTGGTCGGATTGCTCTCCCCCCCGGACCGGACGGCCCAGATGTTCGGCTTCTGGGGCATGTTCTCCCGGCTCGGCACCATCCTCGGCACATCGTTCGGCTTCGTGTCGGATGGCTTCCACTCCCGCCGGGCCGCGGTGCTCGTCGTGGTCGGATTCTTCGTGGTGGGCGCGGTGCTGCTGTCCCGGGTGGACATCGACCGCGGCATGCGTGAGGTGCAGGCGGCGCGGGCATGATCCAGGCCCGCTCCCTTTCCCGGAGCTTCGAGGGCCGCCCGGCGGTCACCGACGTTTCCTTCACGGTTCCCGACGGCCGGCTCTGCGCCCTGCTGGGGCCCAACGGCGCCGGTAAGACCACCACCATCCGGATGCTGCTCGGCCTGCTGCCGCCCGGCGGCGGCAGCGCGGTGGTGGCCGGCGTGGAGCTTCCCGCTGGTGCGGCCGACGGCGCCCGATTGCGGGCCTGCACCGGACTGCTCACCGAAGCCCCGGGCTTCTACGACCGGATGAGCGGCTCGGAAAACCTGCTGTTGTTCGGGCGGCTCTATGGACTGGACGGCGCCATGCTGCGGTCCCGGATCGAGCATTGGCTCCGGCGGCTGGACCTGTGGGACGCGCGGGACCGCCCCTTCGGAACCTGGTCGAAGGGGATGAAGCAGCGGCTGGCGCTGATCCGGGCGGTACTGCACGAGCCCACGGTGATCTTCCTCGATGAGCCCACCGCCGGGCTCGATCCGGCCGGGGCGCGCGAGGTGCGTGACCTGATCGGGGATTTCAAGCGCGAGGGCCGGACCATCCTGCTCTCCACCCACCACCTGGAGGAGGCCGCGTCGCTCGCGGACCTGATCGGGATTCTGCGGCAGCGGCTGCTCGCCTTCGGCACCCCCGCCGAACTGACCGCCGCGCCCCCGGAAATCGAGATCCGCCTCGGCGGACCAGCGGCCCCGCTGGTGGAACCGCTTCGCGGCCTGCAAGGTGTAGTGGCCTGCGAGGCCAGCGGGGCCGTGCTCCGGCTCACCGTGACCGATCCCGCCCGCGATACGCCCGTGGTGGTGCGGGAGCTGGTGACCCGGGGCGCGCCGGTGCTGGCAGTAAAGCCGGTGAGTCCGTCGCTCGAGGAGGTGTACCTCCGCGCGGTACACGAGACCGCCGCATGACCCGGGACGTGCTGTTCCTGTTCATGCGCAAGGAGCTCCGCGACCTCCGCTCCAACCGGCAAGTATGGCCCGCGTACCTCCTGCTCCCCGCGGTCGCCGTGTTGCTGCCGATCCTGATCCTGGCCCTGCTGCCCCTGCTGACCGATCCGGCCCGCGGCGCCCACGATCCAACCGCGCGGATGCTGCTCGAGACGATCGCGAACGACCCCACGCTAACCGGAGCCACCGTGGCCGAGCAGGTGGCCCGTTTGCTGCTGCGAGACATGGTGGTGTTCTACCTGCTGATGCCGGTGATCCTTGCCAGCAGCGCCGCGGCGCTGGCGCTGGTGCGGGAGAAGGAGCAGCGCACGCTGGAGCCGATTCTCGCGACGCCACTCACCGACCGGGACCTGCTCCTGGCCAAGCTGGTGGCGGCGGTCGGGCCGGCCCTGCTGATCAGCTGGGCCGCGGCCGCGGCCGGCATGATGGCCGGGATGGCGGGATCGTGGTGGCGAATCGGGAGAATCATCGTCCCGACCGCCGGCAACCTGGTGGGACTGCTCCTGCTGGCGCCCGCGCTGACCGTGCTCGCCGCGCTCGCCGGCCTCCGGGTATCCGCACGCTTCACCGACGTGCCCGGTGCGACCCAGTTCACCGGCCTGGTGGTCGTGCCGGTGAGCCTCGTGATAGTCGCGGTGGTCGGGCGTCCGGCGATGGCGCTGCCGGCGGTGGGGGCCGGCGGCGCCGTGATCGGCGGGCTCGCGGCGGTCTGGCTCTTCGCCAGCAACCTGCGGCGCTTCCGCCGCGAGGAAATCCTGACGAAGTGGCGCTAGCGCCGCGCGAAGACCGTTGTCTTTCCGGCGGCGTCGAAGGTCAACACCGCGTAGGCCTCCTTGGGCGCGCCCTCCATGCCCGGCGACCCGACCGGCATCCCGGGCACCGCCAGGCCGAGCACCTTGGGCTTTTCCCGAAGGAGGCGTGAGATCAGGTCGGCCGGGACGTGTCCTTCAACTACGTACCCACCCACGAGGGCGGTATGGCATGAGGACAGGGCCGCGGGAACCCGGTACCGTCGCTTGATGGCCTGGACGTCCGAAACATCCCGCACCGAAATCTCGAATCCCGCCGCGCTCATCAGCGAGACCCAGCTCTTGCAACAGCCGCAGCCGGGATCCTTGTAGACCACCATCGCGGTGGCCGCCCGGGCCTCCAGCAGGCTGGGGAGGGTGACGGCCGCGGCGGCTGCCGCGGCGCCGCGAGCCAGGAATTCACGCCGTGAGAATGATCGGGGCATCGGTGCCTTGCCGAGTGGGGTACGGCCGGAAAGATAACGGCAAGGGGCCGAGGCTTCCGGTCAGTGCATCTCGGTCCAGACAACCACCAGCCCGCAGGGCAGATCCCAGCCGGCGAATTCGGTCGGCATCTGGAACCCGTTCCGGTAGACCTCGATGGCCTCGACATCCTCGGGCCGAAAGTCGTTCACCGCCCAACCGCCGAAGGGGCGCGCCCCGTTGACGGATACCGACGGGGCACAGTTGCGCCCCAGCCGGCTGCGTCCGGCGCTTCCGGCCCAGCCCAACCCACCGTCCACGAACATGCTGGCACCCGAAAACCCGTTATCGAACGAGGGCGTGAAGAAGGCATCCGACGTGGTGAACGGGAGGTAACGCCGCACGATGTCGCCCAGGTACGCCGCGTGGGATTTCTCGATGTCGTCCCGGGTCAGGAAGTGACCGAAGGCCGAGCGGGACCGCCAGGTGAAGTCCTGATAGCGCTGCATCCAGCGCTTGTCCCGGGCCTTGACCACGACCTCGGGAAGCACGTAGGGCAGCGGCTCGAGCTGGAACACGATCTCCCGGTCGTCTCCGGGGTTGAACGTCAGGGCCGCGTGGATCGGCGCATACCCGATCCGTCGCACCGCCACCCAGTACCTGCCGGGCTTGATGTCGTCGAACCGGTAGCTGCCCGAGCCGGGAGTGGTGGCAAGGAGCTTGAGCGCCAGTATCTCGATCTGGGCTCCCTCGAGGGCCTGGCCGAGGGTGTCCTGGACCGCACCCCGCATGATCGGATTCGGCTGGGGCGGTTTGGCCGACTTGGGCGTCTGGGCCTGTACCACTCCGGCAGCGAGAAAGAGGCTGAGCGCGGAAACGAAAAACATTCGCCGATGTAACACGGGGTGTCCTCCCCGGTAGACGATTCTGTCCAGTATTCTGGACAACTCGATCTGCCGCAACGGGTTCTGGGGCCTCTTTGGGCGCCCCAGGGCGGTCAGTGCAAGGATCGATCCCGCCACACCACCTTCCCGTCGAGCAGGGTCAGCAGCACCCGGGCAGCATGAATCTGGGTCACCGGAATACGGTACAGGTTTCGGTCCAGAACGATGAGATCGGCGGCCTTGCCCACCTCCAGTGTTCCATTGGTGGCCTCTTCGCCGGCCGCGTAGGCCCCGCCGCTGGTGTAGGCGCGGAGCATGGTCGGGAGACTCACGGTCTCCTCCGGGATCCAGGCCGGCCCGGGAGGAGAGTCCGGGGCACGGCGGGTGATCGCGACCTGGATGGCCTCGAAGGGATTCATCGACGAAACCGACCAGTCACTGCCGGCAGCCAGATGCGCGCCGGCCTTCACCACCGAGCCGATCGGGTAGAGCCAGCGGGAGCGCTGCGGGCCCAGCACCGGCTCGGTGAGATCGGTGATGTAGCTGTCGGCGAAGGCCCAGAGTGGCTGAAAGCTCGGGATCACGCCCAGCGAGGCGAAGCGGGGGATGTCGGTGGAGTCGATCAGCTCGAGATGCGCGATGACCGGGCGCGCATCGCGGGGGCCGTTGTGCAGCCGGGCGAACGCGAACGCATCGAGCGACATGCGGACCGCGCGGTCGCCGATGGCGTGCACGTGCACCTGGAAGCCGGCGGCGTCGAGCGCCGCGACCAGGGTATCCATCGCCTCAGGAGAAAGGTTCGGCTCGCCGCGCTGCTCCCCTCCACGGTAGGGCAGCAGCAATGCCGCGGTCTTGGCCTCAATAACGCCGTCGGCAAAGATCTTGGCCGCCCTTGGCGCGAAGTAATGGCTGCCCCTATAGCGGCCGCGCCAGGCTCGGAGCGAATCCACCTGGGCCGCGCCGGCCCTCGGATCAGTCTTCAGCGCGGCGATCACCCGCGCGGTCAGCTGACCGGCGCTGTCGAGCGCCGCGTAGGCCTCGAGCAGATCCGGGCCGGCATTGGCTTCGTGCACGGTGGTGATCCCGAACCCATTCGCCATGGCGAGCGCCCGCCCGATCCCGGCCCGGATCTCTCCCTGGGTGCGTTCCGGCAGATGCTGCGCCACCAGATCCGTGGCGCTCTCGCGCAGCGTGCCGGTCGGCTCTCCGGTCAATCGATCGCGCTCGATTCGTCCATTCGGGGGATCCCGGGTGGTGCGGGTGATGCCCGCCAGGGTCAGCGCCCGCGAGTTGACCCAGGCGGAATGGCCGTCGGCGGAGCCCAGGAAGACCGGCCGGTCCGGCACGATCCGGTCGAGCCACTCCTTGCGCGGGTTGGCCTCCGGGAAGACCGGGAGCTGCCAGCCCCGGCCCCTGATCCACGCCAGGTCCCGGTGGTTTGCCGCATAGCGGGCCACCGAATCGAGAATCGCCTCCTGGGTGCGGAGGTCGTCGAGGGTGCATTCGGCCAGGGCGATGCCCCCGCTCGGGTGCATGTGGGTGTCGTGGAACCCGGGCAGCACCATCCGGCCGCCCAGCTCGAGCACCTCGGTCCGGCCCCCGATGTAGGAGCGGGCGTCCCGGTCGTCCCCGGCGTAGACGATCCGGCCGTTCCGGATCGCGAGGGACTCGACCGTGCCGGAGTCTCCCGCCTCGGGGTAGATCGCTCCGTGGCGCAAGACCAGGTCGGCGGGGTCGGTGCGGCTGCAGGCCGCGGACATCATCAGGCCCAGCAGCAGGATCGGGTGGGAGGCGCGCTTTGACATCCCGGGAAGGTAGCTTTCCCCGATGCCCCGCCGTTACCCCGACTCCCATGTTCTGTACCGCAACCTGGCTCGTGACTACCCGCTGATCGTCCGGGGCCAGGGTTGCTGGCTCTACGATGACACCGGCAGGGAGTACCTGGACGCCTGCGGCGGGGCCTATGTCGCTTGTCTCGGCCATGGCGTCGCCGAGGTGGTCGATGCGGTGGCGGACCAGATCCGCCGGGTGGCGTACGTGAGCGGGATGAGCTTCACCAACCAGCCCGTGGAGGAGCTCGCGGACGAGCTGGCCGACCTGGCTCTGGGAGACCTGGACCGGTTCTACTTCCTTTCCAGCGGCTCCGACGCCATCGAGGCCGCACTCAAGTTGGCGCGCCAGTACTGGGTGGAGCGGGGGAAGCCCGAGAAGGACACCCTGGTGGCGCTGGCCCCTGGCTACCACGGCAATACCATGCTGTCCCTGTCGGTCGGCGCCCGGGAGCACTACAAGAAGTATTTCCAGCCCTGGATGGTGGAGGTGCCCCGGGTCGCCGCGCCGTACCCGTATCGATGCGCGTGCCGGGGCGGCGATCCCGCCTGCGCCCGATGCAGCGGCCGCGCCCTCGAAGAAACCCTGTCGCGGATCGGCGCCGGGCGGGTAGCGGCCTTTATCGCCGAGCCGGTGGGCGGGTCGTCCACCGGCGCCTCGGTGCCGCGGGAGGACTACTGGCGCACCATCCGGGAAATCTGCGACCGCAACGAGGTGCTCTGGATCGCGGACGAGATACTGGTCGGCGCGGGTCGGACCGGAACCTGGTCGGCGCTCACACCCTACGGCGCCGTGCCCGACATCCAGGTGATGGGAAAGGGGGTGAGTGGCGGATACGCTCCGCTGGCCCTGGTGGCGGCTCCCCGGCGGATCACCGACGTGCTGGCCCATGGATCCGGGGCGCTGCTGCATGCCCAGACATTTTCCCACTCGCCAGCCATGTGCGCCGCGGGCCTCGCCGCGGTGCGCCAGATCCGGAAGCACGGCCTCGTGGCGCGCTGCGCCGCCATGGGCGCTATCCTGCACCAACGGCTCGCGCGGCTGCGCGGGCTTCCCCACGTGGGAGACGTGCGCGGGCGCGGCCTGCTGGCCGGCGTCGAGTTCGTGGCCGACAAGGAGAGCCGGATCCCGTTTCCGCGAGGGGAGCGATTCACCGAGAGGTTCCAGGCCGCCGCCGAGCGGCACGGGCTGATGGTCTGGCCCAACACGGGGCATGCCGACGGCGTACACGGGGATCTCGTGGTCCTGGCCCCGCCGTATATCATCACCGAAGCGGAGATCGACGAGATCGTGACGAGGTTCGAGAAGGCACTGGGAGACATGAAGCCGAGAGACTGCTGATCGCAGGTGCCGGTGACCGGTTACACCATGGAGTTCGAAACATGAAACCGTATCCCAAGATCGTCACCCCGCCCCCGGGCCCCAATGCCCGCGCCATCATCGCGCGGGACGAAGCGGTGACCGCGCCCTGCTACATCAAGGAGTACCCGCTGGTGGTGGCGCGGGGCGAGGGGCCGATGGTGGAGGACGTCGACGGTAACCGCTTCCTCGACTTCATGGCGGGGATTGCGGTCTGCTCCACCGGATATGGCCACCCCCAGGTGGTGAAGGCGATCCAGGAGGCGGCCGGGAAATTCCTGCACATCTGCGGCGGGGATTTCTACTACGAGAGCATGGCCGGCCTCTGCGAGCGGCTGGCGCGGCTGGCCCCCGGCACCAGCCGGAAGCGGGTCTTCCTCAGCAACTCGGGCACCGAAGCGGTCGAAGGCGCGATGAAGCTGGCCCGCCACGCCACCGGACGGACCGCGTTCGTGGCCTTCAAGGGCGCCTTCCACGGACGCAGCTACGGCGCGTTGTCGCTGACGTCCAGCAAGTCGCGCCAGCACGCCGGCTTCGGCCCGTTTCTCCCGGACGTGCACCATGTGGCGTACGGGTATTGCTACCGCTGCGAGTTCGGGAAGACCTTCCCCTCCTGCGGCCTCTACTGCGTCGACCATATCGAGAAGGATCTGTTCGCCCGCCACCTCGACCCGAAGAATGTCGCGGCCATCGTGGTGGAGCCGGTCCAGGGAGAAGGCGGCTACGTGCTCCCGCCGCCGGGTTGGCTCACCGCGGTACGGGAGCTCTGCACCAAGTACGGCATCATCATGGTCGCGGACGAGGTGCAGTGCGGCGTGGGGCGCACCGGGAAGATGTGGGCCTGCGACCACGAGGGGGTGGAGCCGGACATCCTGGTCACCTCCAAGGGGCTGGGCTCCGGCATGCCGATCGGCGCGATCGTCGCCAAGGACTCGATCAGCACCTGGGAGCACGGCGCGCACGGCAGCACCTTCGGCGGCAACCCGGTCTGCTGTGCCGCCGCAATCGCGACGCTGGACCTCGTGGAGCGGGAGCTGGTCGCCAATGCGAAGTCCCGCGGCGACCAGCTCTCGGCGGGACTCAAGAAGCTGGCCCAAAAGCACGGCAGCATCGGCGAGATCCGCGGCGTCGGACTCATGCAGGGGGTCGAGTTCGTGGCTGACCGCGCCACCCGGGAACCGGCCGGCGACCTGGTCACCCGGCTGGAGCGAATGGCATTTGCCAAAGGGCTGCTGGTGCTGGCCGCAGGCAAGAATACGCTGCGGCTGGCGCCTCCGCTGGTGGTGGACGCGGAAGACGTGGAAATCGCGCTGGGGATACTGGATCAGTGTCTGGGAGCGCTGGATTGAGACGCAAAGACGCTACGACGCGAAGACGCTAGGACGCTAAGTGCACTCATCTCGTGTTCTCCCGTCCCTGCGCCCTTGTAGCCTCGTCCTCCTCGCGTCATTGCGTGTTACCATCGTAGCGTCCGCGCAGCGCGCCCCCGTGCTCCAGCAGATCGCCGTCCCGCACAACTACTACTACCGCGAGATGTACCTGCCGCAGGCCACCAGCGGACCCTCCTCGGTGGCCTGGTCACCTGACGGGACCGAGCTGGCGTATTCGATGCAGGGCTCCCTCTGGCGCCAGCGGGTCGGCAGCACCGAGGCGACCCAGCTCACCGACGGACCCGGATACGATTACCAGCCCGACTGGTCGCCCGACGGGAGGTACATCGTCTACACGTCGTACCGGAACGACGCCCTGGAGTTGTGGATGTTCGACACCCGGGACGGCAGGTCCCGCCCGCTGGTGGTCAACGGAGCCGTCAACCTGGATCCGCGCTGGTCTCCCGACGGCACCCGGATCGCCTACGTCTCCACCGAGTACGAGGGCCGCTGGCACCTGTACCTGGCCGATGCCCGATACCTGATGTCTCCACCGTCCTCGGAGCCCCTGGCGGCGTTCCCGTCCTCACCGAACTCGCTGTCGCGGGGCAGGGTCCGGATCACGACCGATACCTCGACCTCGTCCACCCGCTACTACTACTCCGGGTTCGACCACTACCTCTCGCCCGCCTGGTCACCCGATGGCAGCGAGCTGATTCTGGTGTCCAATCGGGGCCACGTCTGGGGATCGGGAGGGCTCTGGCGCATGGACGCGCTCCCGGGCGCGCCGATGCGCGAAATCCGGAGCGAAGAGACCAACTGGAAAGCCCATCCGGACTGGTCCCGGGACGGCAGGCGGGTGGTGTACAGTTCCTACCTCGGCAGCCAGCGCAACCACCTCTGGCTCACCACCGCCGCGGGAGGAGATCCGCTCCAGCTTACCTACTGCGACTGCGACCACACCGCACCGCGCTGGTCTCCCGAGGGACGCCGGATCGCGTTCATCAGCAATCAGAACGGCAATACCTCGCTGGCGGTGGTGACCGTACCGGGCGGCGCCATCGAGACGGTGCGCGCCACGGTGCTGCACCGGCTCCATCCCGCGGGAACCCTTACCATCCGGCTCGACGATGCCACCGGCGGGCGCACGCCGGCTCGGGTGTCGGTGACCGGCGGGGACGGTCGTGGCTGGGCGCCCGACACGGCGTGGCGCCACGCCGATGACGGGTTCGACCGGGGGGAACGGAAGTACGAGGTTACCTACTTTCATGCCACCGGCACCGCGACGCTGACGCTCCCCGCGGGCGACTATACGGTCGAGGTCACCAAGGGCCTGGAATTCGCGAGGGTGGTACGCAAGGTGTCGGTTGTATCGGGCGCCCGGAGGGTGGAACGCGTCCGGCTGGCCCGTCTGCTCGACCTCCCGGCCGCAGGCTGGTGGAGCGGGGACCTCCACGTGCACATGAACTACGGCGGCGCCTACCGCAACGATCCGGCGCACCTGCGCCGCCAGGCGGAGGCCGAGGACCTGCACGTGGTCGAAGATCTGATCGTGAACAAGGAGCAGCGGATTCCCGACGTGGCCATGTTCCGCGGCCGGCCCGACCCGGTGTCCACCGCCCGCACCGTGATTTCGCATGATGAGGAGTACCACACCAGCTGGTGGGGGCACACGGCGCACCTGGGGCTCACCGGCAACCTGATCCTCCCCAACTATGCGGGTTACGCCAACACCGCGGCGGCGAGCCTCTACCCCGACAACGCCACCATCATCGACCTCTCCCACGCCCAGGGGGGCCTGTCGGGCTACGTCCATCCGTTCGACCCGCCGGCCCCCGATCCGGAGTCGGCCGACCCGCCCACCAGCGGCCTGCCGGTGGACGTGGCCCTGGGCAAGGTGGACTACATGGAGGTGATGGGCTTCAGCGATCACCGGACCACGGCCGGCGTCTGGTACCGGTTGCTCAATGCCGGATTCAGGATTCCCGCCGGGGCCGGCACCGACGCCATGGCCAACTTCGCCTCGCTGCGCGGTCCGGTCGGCATGAACCGGGTCTTCGTGCACAGCGGCCCGAGGCTGGTGTACCGGAGCTGGCTGGCGGCGCTCAAGGCCGGCCGCACCTTTGTTTCCAACGGGCCGCTGCTCGGGTTCACCCTGAGCGGCCGGCAGATCGGCGCTGAGCTGACCTTCCCGGCCGGGGTGCACCAGGTGGTGGCGAGGGTATCCCTGCGGTCGATCGTGCCGGTCGAGCGCCTCGAAATCGTGGCCAACGGCGTGGTGGTGGCGCCCATCCCGCTCACCGACGGAGGCACCCGCGCCGACGCGGTGATTCCGCTACCGGTAACCCGCAGCGGATGGTTCATCGTGCGGGCCTGGTCGGCCAAGGCCACCCATCCGGTCCTCGATCTCTACCCCTATGCCAGCACCAGCCCGATCTACGTGACGGTCGGGGGGCGCGCGGTGCGATCGGCCGAGTCCGCGCGCTGGTTCGTGCGCTGGATCGAGCGGCTCGAGACCGCGGCGAGTGCTCATCCCGGCTGGAACGACGCGGCGGAAAAGGCCGAGGTGTTGGGACGGCTGGCGGAAGCCAAGCGGGTGTTCCTGCAACGGGCGGAGGAAGCCTCCCCCTAGAGCAGCGCGATCGCCCCCGGCAGGATGTCCACCGACAGCTCACCGGTCGCCTCGAACTCTTCGCCGTCGGCTTCGATCAGCATCGCGCCGTCCGCGCGATGGATCCGGACATTCTCCGCGACCGGCGTGACGTGGATCCCGCCCATCCGCACATGGGTCCCGGCATAGAGCCTCGAGAGGGCCAGCAGGGCCCGCAGCCGGCCGATGGCGCCGATCACGACCAGGTCGAGCGCGCCGTCGTTCACGCTGGACGCCGGCGAAATCCGCATGCCGCCCCCGAACCCGGCGCCGTTCGCCAAGGTCAGGTTGAGCGCCGGTCCGCGGTGGAGGGTCCGGTTGGCGGTGGAGACGGTGTAGTCGCCGGGGCCTTCGGCAAGGAGCGCCAGAACGCCGCTCATCGGATAGCGAAACGGGCCGGGGAGCACCCGACGGATCCTTCCCGCGATGTGGTTGGCTCGGGGACTCACCCCCAGCGAGATCGAATTGAGGAAGAACCGGGACCGGGCGGCACCATCGGGGCCGGAGAATTCGAACCGCGCGGCATCCAGCCGGACCGTCCGGCACCGGGAGACTCGCTCGACGGCGGCCTCCGGGTCGGTGGGAACCCCCGAATTCCGGGCCACATCGTTGCCGGTTCCGGCGGGGATGATGCCCAGCGGGGTCGGCCGGCCCCCTGCCAGGAGTCCGTTCGCGACCTCGTGGACGGTGCCGTCGCCGCCTACCGCGAAGACCGGGGCGCCGAGGTGTGCGGCGGCCCACTCGCCGGCCCAGCGCTCCGCATCCCCCGGAGCCTGGGTGATGCGGACCGTGAGCGCCGGAAAATGCCGGTCCAGCAGCGGCCCGATCCGGGGCCAGAGCCGGGCCGCCGCTCCCCGGGACGCGACCGGGTTGACGATCGCCAGGGCCTCGGTCCGGCCCATGATCAGGGACCCCCTTCCCTCCGGCCCCTCTTGGCCGCATCGTAAAGGCGCTCTCGCCGGTCCATCGCAATCTCTCGTGACTGAGGAGTCACAATATGGGTTCGACCCGCGTCCTGCGCTTCCTGTTCGTCGTATCCGCACTGACACTCTCCGGCAAGTCGGTCCATGCCCAGCGGTACTGGCATGACGAGCAGGGTCGGGATGCCGTCCGGATCGACGCCTGGTTGCCTTTTCTCAAGGGCGACGGCCACAAGTTCTTCACCGGGGTGCTGATCCCTTCGGCCAGTATCCGGGTCGGTGATGGCTTCCGGGTCGAGGCCGACCTCCCGATCATTCGCGCGGGGCAGGATTTCGGAACCGCCGGCGGAGGCAAGCAGAGCTCGGTCCGGTTGGGCAATCCCTACATCGGGCTCCGAATCGGCGATGATGCCAAGCGCATCTCGGGCACGCTGGGCGTCCGCGCTCCGATCGCCAAGAGCACGAAGAGTCCCATCGAGGACGCCGCGGTGGATGCGGCGGCGGTGTCCAACTTCGACGACTTCGAGGCGTTCGTCCCCAACATCCTGACGATCCGGGGCACCCTGGAATACCGGACGGTGAGCGCCAGCCATGTCCTCTTCGGGGTCAAGGGCGGGCCATCGATGCAGACCAACACCAGCGGCGACCCCACCCAGGACTCCGAGATCTCGCTCGATTGGGGGATTCGAACCGGGTATGAGGGAGCGCGGGCGCAGGCCGCCGTGGGGCTGACCGGCCGCTACCTGCTCACCGCCCCGCGGGCGCCGGCGGCGTGCCCGGCTACCGGGTCCTGTCCGGCGAAGTCGTTCGACGCTCGAACCGACCACCACGTGAGCGCGTCGATCGAGCTCCGGCCAGGGAACGTGCGCCCTCGGATGACGCTGCGAATTCCGCTGGACAAGTTGCGCCGCCAGGACGAGGCCGGCGCCATCCTCGGGCTGGGCGTGAGCATCGCGCACCAGTAGGACGTACGACGCCAGGACGCTACGACGCTAGGAAAGAGCAGGTTCCTAGCGTCCTAGCGTCGTAGCGTCGTAGCCTCAGATCCCCAGTGTCACACCCGCCGCCTTGAGTTCCAGGTCCAGCAGGAACTGCTTCCGCCAGAGACCTCCGCCGTAGCCTCGAAGCTGGCCGTTCTTCTGGATGACCCGGTGGCAGGGCACCACGATGGGAATCCGGTTCCGTCCGTTGGCCAGTCCCACGGCCCGCTGGGCGGTCGGTTTGCCGATCCGGGTGGCCAGCTCCTCGTAGGAAATGGTCTCGCCGAACGGGATGTTGACCAGCTCCTTCCACACCTTTTCCTGGAACTCGGTACCCTTGAGGTCCAGCGGCACGTCAAACTGCTGCCGCTCCCCGGCAAAGTACTCGTCGAGCTCCCGGGCGATCCGGTCGATGTGCTGGTTCCGCCCCGGAACCACCGGCCGGCGGTAGAACCGGGTCAGGTCGGCGGCCTGCTTGGGCAGTTTCTCGCGGTCGGCGAACTCCAGCATACAGAGGCCGTCCTCGGTCGCTGCGGCGAGCAGCGGGCCGAGCGGGCTCGGAATCAGAGTGGCCACGATGGGAGTGGTTCCCCGCGCCTCGCCGGGATTGAGTCCGAAGAGTCGCTTGAAGGCGTCTCTAAACCCGCTGTCGGACTCGAACCCGCTGTCGAAGCCGGTCGGCGTGACCGGGTTTCCCTGCTGCAGGCGGTCGAGCGCGAAACCGAGCCGCCGGGCGCGGGCGTAGGCGTGAAGCGTCATACCGAATCTCCCGATGAAGTAGCGCCGCGCGGTGGCCGGCACGATGCCCATCTTGCGCAGCTTGGCGTCGGTGAGCCGTTTGGTGGGCTCGCCATCGAGCGCCCCCATGATCTGCAGCACCCAGCGAGGGTGCTCCCCCGCCTTCTCCAGCGGCTTGCAGCGCAGGCAGGGACGATAACCGGCCGCGCTGGCGTCCCCGGCGGTAGCGAAGAACTCACGGTTTCGCCGGAGGGCCTGCTTGGAAGGGCAGGTGGGCCGGCAGAAGATGCGGGTGGTCTTCACGCCGACCAGGAACAGGCCTTCGTAGGAGGCGTCCCGTTCGTCCACGGCCCGGTGGAGCTCGGCCGAGCCGTGCAGCAGCATTCGGGGGCGGTAGGGCACCGCTGAGGGCTTGGTCCGGATCGGATTCACGATGGCAATCATGGACCGGAAGCTAGGGATTCGCCAGTCGGCGGGCCACCTGGAAACGGACGCCCAATTTGGGGTCCACTCTGGCTCCCGGTCCCCACCCGGACTAAGCTTGGACACCCCGCAGCGTCTTAGCGTCTTAGCGTCTTCAGCAAGGGACCCGCATGAAACTCGTGCCCCTCGACTGGACCATCATCGCGCTGAGCATCGTCATCTCCTTCCTGCCCGCGATCTTCTTCGCCAAGCGGGCCGGGTCCAGTACCGCCGAGTTCTTCACTTCGGGGCGGGCGGCGCCCTGGTGGCTGGTCGGCATTTCGATGGTGGCCACGACCTTCAGCACCGATACCCCGAACCTGGTCACCAACATGGTGCGGGAGAGCGGGGTGGCCGAGAACTGGCTCTGGTGGGCGTTCCTGCTGACGGGCATGATGACGGTGTTCTTCTACGCCAGGATGTGGCGCCGCTCCCGGGTGCTGACCGACCTGGAGTTCTACGAGATCCGCTATTCCGGAAAGGCAGCCACGTTTCTCCGAGGCTTCCGCGCCGTCTATCTGGGACTCTTCTTCAATTGCGTGATCATGGGGACGGTGAACCTGGCGGCGGCCAAGATCGCCAACATCGTCCTGGGATGGCCCATGGAGCGGACCCTGCTGGTCTGCTCGGTCATCACCATTTTTTTCGCGTCGGTGTCCGGCCTCTGGGGCGTGCTGGTGACCGATTCGATCCAGTTCATGATCACCATGTCCGGCGCCTTCGCGGTGGCCTACTTCGCGCTGAAGCAGCCCGAGGTCGGCGGGCTGCACGGACTGTTCGGCAAGATCAACCCCGCGACCCTCAACCTGCTCCCTGATTTCGGCGATTGGTCGGTGGCGCTCTCGGTCTTCATCATCCCGCTCACGGTACAATGGTGGTCGGTCTGGTATCCCGGCGCAGAGCCGGGGGGCGGGAGCTACATCGCGCAGCGGATGCTCGCCTCGCGCACCGAAAAGGACGCGGTGATCGGCACCATGCTGTTCAACATCATGCACTACGCACTGCGTCCATGGCCCTGGATCATCGTGGCGCTCTGCTCCACCCTGGTCTTTCCCCAACTCGCCGACATCGCCCGCACCTTTCCGTATCTCAATCCGAAGCTGATCGGGCACGACATCGCCTATCCCGCCATGCTGCGGTTTCTGCCGGCCGGGTTTCTGGGTTTCGTGATCGCGGGAATGCTCGCGGCCTATCGCTCGACCATCGAAACCCATCTCAACTGGGGTACCTCCTACCTGGTGCACGACTTTTACCGCCGCTTCCTGAAGCGGGACGGAACCGAGAAGCACTACGTCCTGGCCGGCCGGATCACCACCGCGCTGCTGATGATCTCGGCGGCAATGCTCACCTTCGCGCTCGATACCGCCAAGGAGGCCTTCGACCTCATCCTCTCGATCGGCGCCGGTACCGGGCTCATCTACCTGTTGCGCTGGTTCTGGTGGCGGGTCAACGCGTGGAGCGAGATCGCCGCGATGACCAGCTCGTTCGTCATGGCGCTGGCCTTCTTCGTCGCCGGCAAGCAGGGCCATCATGTCGCGTCGCACGTCGCGCTGATCGCCACGGTCGCCACCACGACCGTCGTCTGGGTGCTGGCGGCGTACCTCGCGCCGGGCACCGACCGCGATACCCTGGTGCGTTTCTGCCGGCTGGTGAAGCCGGCCGGTCCCGGCTGGGCCCGGCTCCGCGCCGAGTCGGGAGTCGAGTCGTCGCCGGACAGTCTCCCCATGGCGATGCTCGGCTGGATGGTCGGGTGCCTGTTCGTCTACTCGGCGCTGTTCGGGACCGGCAGCTTCCTCTATGGCCGCACCGCCCAGGGGCTGATGTGGCTGGCGGCGTTCGTCCTGAGCGGCGTCACCCTCCTCCGGCTGGTGCCCCGGATGTGGGCCACGTCCACCACGTGACCAAGAAGGCGGTGATCCTCGCCCGCGGGCTGGGGAGCAGGATGCGGAAGGCGGACCCCGGCACCCCCCTGGATCCGGCCCAGCAGGCCGCGGCCGACCAGGGCGTCAAGGCCATGATTCCGGTGGGCCGGCCCTTCCTGGACTACGTCCTGAGCGGCCTGGCCGATGCGGGCCTGGAGGCGGTCTGCCTGGTGATCGGGCCGGAACACGACGCCGTCCGGGCGCACTACGGCGGCGCGGCCCGTCCCCGCCGGATCGCCCTCTCCTATGCGATCCAGGAGCGACCGCTCGGCACCGCCGACGCGGTAGGTTCGGCGGAGTCGTTCGCGGCAGGCCAGTCGGTGCTGGTGCTCAACGCGGACAATCTGTACCCCCGCTCCGCCATCGCGAGCCTGGCGTCGTTGCCTCCTTGCGCCGGTGCGTCACACCCGGCCGGCCTGGTCGGTTTCCGTCAGACGACGCTGCTCGCCGGCGGCAACATTCCGCCCGAGCGGATCCGGGCCTTCGCGCTCATCTCGGTCACCGGGGACGGGATTCTGCAGGGAATCATCGAGAAGCCCGGCGAGCTCGAAAGCCGCCGCTTCGGTGTGAATCCCCTGATCAGCATGAACCTCTGGCTCCTGCCCCCGACGATCTACGGTGCATGCCGGGCGGTCTCCCCGTCTCCCCGGGGCGAGCTCGAGCTCCAGGATGCGGTACGGTACGCCATGGAGGTTCTGGGTGAGCGCTTCCGGGTCATCGAGTCGGAAGCGCCGGTGCTCGATCTGTCCAATCGGGGCGACATTCCCGCGGTCGCGAGCCGGCTTGCCGGCGTGGAGGTGCGGCTCTGACACTGCGTCGCTACTGGGTCCCCGGCCGAATCGAGTTCCTCGGCAAGCACACCGACTACGCCGGGGGGCGGAGCTTGGTATGCGCCACCGAGCAGCGGATCTCGGTCACCGCCCGGCCGCTCGACGAGGCGGTAGTGCGCATTACCGACGAGACCGGCGGACTGCACACCGAGCTTCCGTTGCGGCCCGATCTGCTGTTGCCGAAGGGAGACTGGACCGTGTATCCCGCCACGGTGGTGCGACGGCTGTCCCGTGATTTCGGTCCCCTCTACGTCGGGATGGACCTTTCGTTCCACAGCGACCTGCCGCAGGACGCCGGGCTCTCCAGCTCGGGCGCGCTGATCACCGCGGTGGCGCTGGCCCTGTCCGATGCGAACGGTTTGCCCGACAACCCCGCCTGGCGCGCCGCTATTCCAAGCCGCGAAGCGCTGGCCGGATACCTCGGTGCAGTGGAGAACGGCCGGGCCTTCGGGCGATTCCCGGCGGATGGCGGGGTCGGCACCCAGGGAGGCAGCCAGGACCACACCGCGATACTCTGCTCCCGTCCCGGCATGCTGGTGCAATACGGCTTCGACCCGGTCCGCTTCGAGCGGGCGATTCCGTTCCCGGCGGGCCATGTCCTCGTCGTGGCGGTGAGCGGCGTCGTCGCCGCCAAGACCCGCGAGGCCATGGTGCTGTACAACGGGCTCGCCGAAACCGCCCAAGGACTGCTGGGCATCTGGCACGAGCGGCACGGCGGGCCGGCACGGACGCTCTACGCGGCCATCACCGGCCGCCGCGGTGCGGCCCTCACCCTCCGGGGCTGGCTCGCGGGACACCCGCGGCAGCAACAGCTCGAGGCCCGGCTGGACCAGTTCGTGGCGGAGTGCGAGGAGGTCATTCCGGCCGTCGCCGATCTGCTGGGGAAGGGCTCGGTGGCCGGGTTAGGGGAGCTGATCGACCGCTCGCAGGCCGGGGCGGAGCGGGGGCTGGGCAATCAGGTGCCGGAGACGATTCACCTTCAGCGGAGCGCTCGCCGGCTCGGCGCGGTGGCGGCCTCGGCGTTCGGCGCCGGGTTCGGCGGGAGCGTCTGGGCCCTGGTGCGGGACGAGGAGGCCCAAGAATTCACCCAGGGTTGGTCGGCCGACTACCTGAAGCAGTTCCCGGCCCAGCAAGGGCGGGCCCGGTTCATCACGACGCGGGCGGGGGTGCCGGCCGGGATGTTGTGACCCGCAGGTTGGCTGCGGAGGCGACCCGGCTGATGCGCTCCCTGAACCAGCGCGCCGCCATTTGACCGGATGGTGCCTCGGCTGGAAGTGCCGGCGGCATGAAAGGTGACGGGCGCCTGGGGTTGTTTGTCCCATGGCGCCCGCGCCTACGATTCCCAACGTTCGTACCTACGGCTTTGCGGTGAGCTGGCCCTTGATCTTGAGGTAGTGGGACGAGGGCATGATTCCGCGGGACACCAGCTCGCTTCTCTGCTTGTACGGCCGGCCCTTGATGATCTTGTCGGTAAACTCCTCGCCGATGCCCTTGAACGCGAGCAGCTCGTCGCGCGAGGCATGATTGAGGTCCAGCCTTCCCCCGTCGGCGGCTGGGGGAGTCGGTGGCGGAGCCGCGGTCACACTGGCGTCTTCCGCCGTCGGGCGGAGGTTCTTCTTGATCCTCAAGTAGGCCTCTGCCGGTATGATGCCGCGCGAGACCAGCTCGCTCCGCATCTTGAAGGGGCGCCCTTGAATGATCTTTTCGGCGTAGGCCTGGCCGATTCCCTTGAACTCCAGCAGCTGCTCCCGGCTCGCCGTGTTGAGGTCGAGCACGGTGGCGGGTTTGTCTTGGGCCTGGCCCTCGACTGAAACAAGTGCCACGAGGGCTAGACCGGCGAGGGCGGATGACCACATGCGAATCATATCATACTCCAAGTAGCAGTACTGAGGGGCGGAGGGAGAACATACCCCGCTGGGTACCGGCGTCGCCAATCATGGGACAATGAGAATCCGGCGGCCGGTCCAGCCGTCAAGCACTAGCGAGAGTCGGGTCGGGATCCTGCCATTGTGTGCTCGGGGGCGCGAGAGGGCCCGAAATAGGGGAAATGCCGCTTCAGCCGGTTGATCGGCTGCTCGAAGAGCTCCCATGAAATCGCCGCCATCGCAATTTGGGAAAACTCTGAGAAATCGGCGGGAGTACAACCGCAAGGCCACCGAGCGCGGCAATCCGCCGTTTCGATCTAGGCGATCCCGAGCGTCCCGGAGTATCCCGCTGATCAGGAAGCCGCTCAGTACAAGAAACAGCAGTACGCCGAGTCGGCCGAGATCGACCACTTTCAGGGAGGCGGGCACGTAATGCCTGAACATGACCGCCGACACCGCGAGCGCGCGCAAGCCGTCGAGCTGTGGGAGGTGAGACTCCCGGATGCCCCCGCTCAAACGTCACACAATCTTGCCGCCTCCTTCAGCGACGTCAGCGGATCCCGGCTCGGCATGAACTCGTGGGCCACGAACCCCTGGTACCCGGTGTCCGCGATCGCCTGGCACACCGTCCGCCAGTTGAGCTCCTGGGTGTCGTCCAGCTCGTGGCGCCCCGGAACGCCGCCGGTGTGGAAATGCCCAAGGTGGGCGATGTTGTCCCGGATGGTCCGGATGATGTCGCCTTCCATGATCTGCATATGGTAGATGTCGTACAGCAGCTTGACCCTCGGTGACCCGACGCCCTCCATCACCTTGATTCCGAACACGGTGTGGTCGCCCATGTAGTCCTTGTGGTCGATCCGGCTGTTGAGCAGCTCGACGCACACCGTCACCCCGTGCTTCTCCGCGGATGCCGCGATCCGCCTGAGCCCGGTGACGCAGTTGGCGGCCCCCTCTTCGTCGCTCCGCCCCTTCCGGTTGCCGAACATGGCGATGACATTGGGAACTCCGGCCGCCTCCGCGAGGGGAATGGTGCGCTCGAGTTCATCCACCAGCATGTCGTGCTTGGCGGGGTCGTTGAAGCCGGTAGCAAGGAAATCATTCCGTTTGGTGGGGTACCCCATCGAGCAGATCAGGCCGGCGTCCTTCACCGCCTGCCACTCGTCCGGTTGCAGCAGATCGACCGCGGCCAGCCCGATCTGCTTCGCCTCGCGCGCGAACTGGGGCAGCGGGATCTTGCTGTAGGGCCAGTAAGAGACCGACTGTTTGAGCCGGCCGGCCGGAACCCTGGCGGGGCGCCCGCCGGACGATTCGGCGGCGGAGTCCCGGACGCCCAGCACCGTCGCCGCGCCGACCAATGCTGTCACCGCATCCCGACGATTCATTCCGACCTCCCCCGCCGCATTCGGCATCGGTACATGCAACCACGCATTCGGCAATTGAACAGTTGCTGGCGCCCCGCGGAAGCAACGGTGGCTAGAAGCTCAGGGACCGCAGGTAGTCGTAGCTCGTCTTGGCGCTTTCGAGCGGCGGCCCCGGGGTCTCGTCCTGCTCGTAGAAGTAGTGCCGGATGCCCGCCTGCTTTGCCCTGGCGAATATCCGCGCGAAGTTGATGGTCCCCTTGCCGACCTCGGTGAAGTAGCGCCGTTCCGTCGCGTCCATGTCCTTCACGTGCACCAGCGGGAACCGGCCCGGCCACCGGGCGAAGTACGCCAGCGGGTCCTGGCCGCCCTTGGTGATCCAGTAGAGATCCATCTCGAGCTGCACCAGCCGGGGGTCGGTCTCCTGCAGCAGCACATCGTAGGGAAGCACGCCATCGATCGGCGTGAACTCGAGGTCGTGATTGTGATAGCCGAAGGAAATTCCCCTGGCGCGGGCCGCCTCGCCCGCCTTGTTGAACAGACCGGCGAGCCGCTTCCAGTCGCCCGCCGTACGGCGCTCACTGGGGGAGGTGGACGCCACCACCACGTAGCGCTGGCCCACCATCGCCGCCTGGTCGAGGGTTCGATCCCAGTCGGTGCGCAGGTTCTGGGTTCCCACGTGGCTCGAAATCGCCCGAAGGCCGTGCCGATCCAGGATCCGGCGCAGCGACTGCGCCGTGCCTTCGGGATACCCGGCGAATTCCACCTCCCTGAACCCGATCTCGGCCAGCCTGGCGAGCGTGCCTTCGACGTCCTTGGTCAGCTCGCGTCGCACGGTGTAGAGCTGGATGCCGATGTTGCCCAGTTTCGTCCGGCCCGGCAGCACGCGGTCCAGCCAGCCGCCTCTCCCCGACACCGCGGCCGCCCCCAGGGCCCCGAGGAAGGTCCGCCGGTCGGGCCCGCCCGGCCGGCGCCTAGAGCGCATTGCGCTTCATCGCATCCACCGCGAAGGCCGCGGCCCGCGCGGTCAGCGCCATGTACGTGATGGAAGGATTCTGATTGGCCGAGGACGCCATGCAGGCGCCGTCGGTGATGAAGACATTCCTGGCGTCCCAGACCTGGTTGTTCCGGTTGAGCACGGAGCTCCTTGGGTCCCGCCCCATCCGCGCCGTGCCCATCTCGTGGATGCAGAGTCCCGGGGGCAGATGGTCATTGTAGGTGCTGATGTTTCTCGCACCCGAGGCCTCGAGCATCTCGGTCGCGGTCTTCTGCGCGTCCTCGAGCAGCGCGCGCTCGTTGGGGCCCCAGGTACAGGTCACCTTGAGCGCCGGCACGCCCCACTTGTCCACCAGGGTCGGGTGCAGCTCGATCCGGTTGTCCTCCCGCGGCAGGCATTCGGCCCAGGCGCCGATCGAGAAGTGCCAGGGTCCTTGATCGTGGCGGAACAGCTCCTGCTTGAAGTCCGCCCCGAAGCCCGCCTTGGGCCGCGGCGGGCCCTCCCGGTAGGCCCCGCCCTGGAATCCATAGCCCCGGAGGAAATCGGGGTGTTTCTCCTTCACGTTGCGGAACCTGGCGACATAGATCCCGTTGGGGCGCCGGCCGTACGAGGTCTTGTCTTCCATGCCGGGAATCACTCCGCTCGCGCCGGCCCCGAAGGTATGGTCCATCACGTTGCGGCCCAGCTGGTCGCTGGAGTTGCCCAGCCCGGTGGCGAACCGCGGAGTCTTCGAGTTCAGCAGCAGCCGGGCCGATTCCAGCGCCGAGGCGCACACGAAGATCACCCGGGCCCGGAACTCGAGCGCCTGCATGGTGACGGCGTCGATGACCCGAACGCCAGAGGCGCGGTCCCGCTTCTCGTCGTAGATGAGGCTGTGTACCACGCTGTTGGGCCGGAGCGTCATGCGCCCGGTCGCGCGCGCGGCCGGCAGCGTGGAGCCGATGCTGGTGAAATACGAATGGGTGATGCAGCCGCGCTCGCAGGGGCCGCAGTAGTGACAGGCGGCGCGGCCGTTGTGATTCTCGGTCAGGATGGCGCACCGTCCGATGGTGAGCACCCGCTCGCCGCCCCACCGGGCCATCAGCTTCTCCCGCACCAGCGTCTCCGCGCACCGCATCTGCATCGGCGGGAGGAACTGGCCGTCGGGGAGCTGGGCCAGCCCCTCCTTCTGCCCGCTGATGCCGATGAAGCGCTCCACGTGGTCGTACCAGGGCGCGATATCGGCGTAGCGGATCGGCCAGTCGACCGCGATGCCGTCCCGCGCGTTGGCTTCGAAGTCGAGGTCGCTCCAGCGGTACACCTGCCGGCCCCACATGATCGAGCGCCCGCCCACGTGGCGGCCCCGGATCCAGTGGAACGGCTTGTCGGCGTCGAATTCGTAGGGGTTCTCGCGATCGTTGACGAAGAACTTCCCGCTCCATTCGTCACAGGCATAGCAGTTCTTCTGGATATGCTGGTCCCGCTCCATCGCCTTGCGGTCTCCCCAGCCCCGGAACCGCTTTTCCCATGGCTGCACGTGCTCCACGTAGTCGGTGGCCGGGTCGATGTCGCGGCCGGCCTCGAGGACCAGGGTCCGGAGCCCCCGCTCGGCCAGCTCCTTGGCCGCCCAGCCGCCGCTGATGCCGCTGCCGACGACGATCGCATCCCAGGTCGAGTCCTGTACCGGCT
This sequence comes from Gemmatimonadota bacterium, assembly GCA_041486305.1. Lineage (GTDB taxonomy): Bacteria > Gemmatimonadota > Gemmatimonadetes > Gemmatimonadales > GWC2-71-9 > JABFSM01. The sequence continues at coordinate 9,232 of JBGPLG010000009.1, read as the reverse complement.
TCATTGAGAACCTCCCACCGGGGTGCAGCCGTCGAAGCGGCCGGGGATGATCGGCGTCGTGGCGAGCCTGGTACTGATCGGTTCCGAGGTGACGTAGCCGTACACGATCGCGTCCTTGAGCCGCTGATACCCCGCCTCGAGCGACCCCTTCTCACCCGGCTTGCCGTCGACCGTGGCCAGCAACGACGCCCGGCTCGCCGGGTCGCTCTCCGCGAAACCCTTCCCGGTGGCCGCCCGGCTCCGCTCTTCCAGGCCGTCGAGCCCCCGAAGCACCTCCGCCCTGTCGTCGTCCCCGTACCACTCCGCCACCAGGAGGTCGATGAACGCCGGCACCCCCACGTCCGCCGCGCCGGGCGTGTCGGTGGTCGGCAGGATGGTGTCCGAAAGCGCGACCAGCGTGGCCATCTGCGCCGGAGTCAGCGCCAGCAGTGGAGTCCGGCTCAGGCCGATCCGCTGGTGCAGGTCCTCTCCCAGCGCGTACCGCTCCTGCGCCGACAGGGGGGAAATGAGCGGAGCCAGGACCGCGGTCCCGAGGAACGCCAGCGCTTCGCGTCTGTGCATGGGGGAGACCTCCAGTTCCGAAGCTAGGTCCTTGCCCGAGGCCCGTCCAGAGCGCACGTTACGCCTCCGTGCCCATCGCCCGTTTCCTTGGTGTCAGCAAAACCTTCGGCGCGTCCCGCGCGGTGAACGACGTCTCGTTCGACGTGGCCCGGGGCGAGTTCTTCTCCCTGCTGGGTCCCTCCGGATGCGGCAAGACGACCATCCTCCGCCTGCTCGCGGGCCTCGAAACCCCGGACCCCGGCGGAGAGATCCTCATTGCCGGCGAGCCGGTCCAGAGCCAGCGGCCCTACGAGCGCCGGCTCGGCATGGTCTTCCAGAGCTATGCCCTGTTTCCTCATCTCTCGGTGGAGCGGAACGTCGCCTTCGGACTGGAGCGTCGCCGGGTGGCGCGCGCGGACATTCCCGCCAGGGTGGCACGGGCCCTCGAAATGGTGCGCCTCGATCCGGGGGAGTTCGCCCGCCGGCGCCCGGCCGAGCTTTCCGGTGGCCAGCGGCAGCGGGTGGCTCTGGCGCGCGCCCTCGTGCTGGAGCCCGAGATCCTGCTTCTGGACGAGCCGCTCGGCGCCATCGACCTCAAGCTCCGCAAGACGATGCAGGTCGAGCTCCGGGAGCTCAATCGCGCCCTGGGCATCACGTTCGTGTATGTGACCCACGACCAGGATGAAGCCCTCACGATGTCGGACCGAATCGCGGTGATGGACCGGGGCCGCATCGCGCAAGTGGGCTCGCCCGCGGAGATCTATGAGAATCCCCGGACCGCCTTCGTTGCGACCTTCATCGGCGAGTCGAATCTGCTCGAGGGCCGGGTCGAGGGCCGTAGCGGCGGGACCTGGGCGGTCCTCACGACCCTCGGCCCCCGCATCGAGGTCCCGGAGCAGCCGGGCCTCGCGGCCGGTCAGGCGATCCGCCTCGCCATTCGGCCCGAATGGGCCGATCTCTTTGCCCGGGACGCCGTCCCACCGGGAGAGAATGCGCTGCCGGGCACCGTCGAGGACGTGGTCTACCAGGGAGAAATGATACGGGTACGGGTGGCGCTGGCGGATCGCTCCTCCATGGTGGTGGCGGTGCGCAATGAAGGCCAGCTGACCCGCCCGCTGGAGTGGAAGCGCGGGGATCCGGTCGCGGTCGGATGGCGCCCCGAGGATTCCCAGCTGCTGGAGGAGGGATGACCGCGCTCCGCCGCCGGCTCCTCGCCTTCCTGGCCCGACGGCCCGGGCTCGAGGCAACGAGCCTGCTCGCCCCCGGCACCCTGTGGCTGGTGGCGTTCTTCGCGGTGCCGATGCTGCTGATGTTGGCCTACAGCTTCATGCGACGTGGCATGTACGGCGGAGTCGATCCCGGGTTCACGCTGGAACACTATCGCCGGTTTCTCGATCCGCTCTACCTGCAGGTCCTCGGCCGCACGATTCTCTGGGCCGCGGTGGCGACGCTCACCTGCCTGCTGCTGGGTTACCCGGTGGCCTGGGTCATCTCGCGGAGCCGCCGCCGGAACCTCCTCCTCTTTCTGATCGTCCTGCCATTCTGGACCAGCTTCCTGGTCCGCACCTTCGCGATGATCTTCCTGCTCCGCGACACCGGACTGGTGAATTCGCTGCTGCTGCGCCTCGGACTGATCGGCCAGCCGCTCACCCTGCTCTACACCCCGTTCGCGGTGCTCCTCGGACTGGTCTACGGCTTTCTCCCGTTCATGGTGCTTCCGATTTACGCCTCGCTGGAGAAACTCGACCCCGCCCTGCTCGAAGCCGCGGAGGTGCTCGGGGCCCGGCCCGGTTCCCGGTTCCTCAACGTCACGCTGCCGCTCTCGCTGCCGGGAGTGATCGCCGGATGCCTGCTGGTGTTCGTCCCGGCGCTGGGGTCGTTCATTACGTCGGATCTCCTGGGCGGCGCCAAACAGGTGATGATCGGGAACCTGGTGCAGAACCAGTTCACGTCGGCCCGCAATTGGCCCTTCGGCTCCGCGGTCTCGTTCGCCTTGATGGCGCTGGTGCTGGTAGCGGTCATGGTCTCGCTCCGGCTGCGGGACCGCGGGCCGGAGGCGGGGACCCCATGAGCCGCCGGGTGTCGAGGGGAGCCCTGGTGATTGCCGTGGCGGTCTACCTGTTCCTCCACCTGCCGGTGCTGGTGCTGGTCATCTTCAGCGTCAACGCCTCCCGCTATTCGGTGGAGTGGACCGGCTTCACCCTGGACTGGTACCGGAGGCTCGCCGGGCGCGCCGATCTGCTCCGGGGCCTCCGGGCCAGCCTCATCGTCGGGACGATCTCGACCGTCGTCGCGACAGCATTCGGGACCTTGCTGGCCCTCGCCCTGGCCCGGGGCCGCTTCCGGGGGCGCCGGGCCCTGGAAGGCTTTCTCTATCTTCCGATCGTGACGCCGGAGATCGTCGTGGGGATTTCCCTTCTGGTGCTTTTCGTGCTGCTCCGCATTCCGCTGGGCCTTGGCACCATCACCGTCGCGCACATCGCCTTCAACATCGCGTTCGTGGCCGTGGTGGTCCGGGCCCGCCTGGAGGGAATGGACCGGAGCCTCGAAGAGGCGGCCCTCCTGCTCGGCGCCGACGAGCTGACGGCGTTCCGCACCGTGACGGTGCCCCAGCTCTGGCCCGGCATTGTCGCCGGCGCGCTGCTGGCGTTTATCATGTCTTTCGACGACTATGTCATCACCTCGCTGGTGGCGGGTCCCGGCTCCTCGACCCTCCCGGTGGTGGTGTACGGCATGGTACGACGGAATGTGGAGCCCACGGTGAACGCGATCAGCACCCTGATTCTGGTGCTGACCTCGGTGCTGATCTGGCTGGCCTTTCGGCTGACCCGGGAGCGGCCCCTCTCCGCGGCGCGGGGCTGAAGGAGGCATTCGGATTTCCATATCCCGTCGACGCTTCCTGGAGCGGGCCCTTCGTGCCTCACTCGCGGCGCCGGCGCTGTCGCTGCTGGACGGGTGCGGCCGCGGCAGGGCGGCGGGCCCCCGGGCCGGCAGCGCCGAGCTGGGTGCCCTGGAGCCGGAGCTCAACATCTACAACTGGTCCGACTACATCGGGCCCGAGGTGGTCTCCGGTTTCCAGAAAGAGTTCGGGGTCAAGGTCACCTACGACACCTTCGAGAGCAGCGAGGAGATGGTCGCCAAGCTGCAGGCCGGCGCCACCGGATACGACCTGGTCGTGCCGACGACCTATGCGATGACCGTGCTCCGGGAGAGCGGCCTCCTGGCGCCGCTCTCACTCAAGTATCTCCCCAACCTCTCCAACATCGCGCCGGTCTTCCGCGGCCTTTCGCACGACCCCGGGAACGCATACACGGTGCCGTGGCAGTGGGGGATGACCGGCATTGCCTGGCGGAAGGATCTGGTGTCGGCGGTTCCGGAGAGTTGGGGCGTGTTCCTGGGGCGGGAGCCGCAGGGCAAGATGACCATGCTCGACGATCTCCGGGACGTGATCGGCGTCTTCCTCCGGCTCCGGGGCCACTCGATCAACTCCATCGACCCGGGCGAGCTGGAGGCGGCCCGCATGGACGCCATCGCCGCCAAGAAGAACCTCAAGGCCTACCTCTCGGCGCCGGTGAAGGCCCAGCTGATCGCCGGGGATGTCTGGCTGGCCCAGCTCTGGAACGGCGACGCGGCCCAGGCCCGGCGGGAGCAACCGGCGCTGGAGTGGATCCTCCCGCGCGAGGGAAGCACCCTGTGGATCGATTCGCTGGTGGTGACTGCCGCGGCGCCGCACCCGCGCGCCGCGCACGAGTTCATGAACTACATTCTCCGGCCCGCCGTGGGAGCCGCGATCTCGGCGGCCACCGGCTACGGCTCGCCCAACCAGGCGGCCATGCCGCTGCTCCCGGACCCGGTGCCTTATCCGTCCGCAAACGAGCTCGCCCGGCTCGAGATCCAGAAGGATCTCGGCCGGGCGAGCGGGTTATGGGACGAAATCTGGACTCAGATCAAGTCTGCTTGACACCTTCCGGCGTCTTAGCGTCTTCCTAGAACTTGTGCACCGCGAACCCGTCTATATGCACGTCCAGGTTGTGGTTCACCCGGAGCCCCACCGCGCCGGTGATATCGGTGCCTGCCGCGGGGATCTCATGCACCACCGTGCCGTTCACCTTGAAGGCGATCTTGCTGGGATCGACCTTGCCGTCGATCTCCAGCTTGTTGGACGCCTTACCGGTGGTCGCGTCCTGCTTGACGATCGCGGCGTTGTCGGTCCACGGCACCAGGATGGTGCGCGCGCCCCCCGCCATCTTGTTGATCATGAACTTCCCGTCGCCCCGCACGATGAAATACAGGTAGCTCGGCGTGGCGGTCCCGAGGTCCTTCCCGCCGATGATGAGGCCGTAGGCTTCGGGATGGGTCGGCGCCTTGGTCTGGGCGAAGGTGGCCAGAGTGTGGAACGGGCCCTTGACCGCGTCGGTCGCCTTCCACAGGATCACCGCCGGGCCGGTCGTCACGTGCCAGCCGGACCCCATGGCCACGAACTTGACGTCGTTCAGGCTGGCGCTGGCCTGATCGAGGTGGGCCGACCAGCCGGCCGGCAACGTTCCACCGCCTGCAACCTTATGATCGGGATCGGCTCCCTGGGCGAACAGGGGGGTGGCGAGCAGGGTGGTCAGCGCGACGATCGGGAGCACACGCATACGAGTCACCTCACACAGGGATGGCCGGAGATTGAGCCAGAACCCCCGTGGTTGCCAGCCGGGCGGGGGGACAGGTAAAATACTGCCTCAATCCCGAGGGAACCATGGAGACGTTTGTTCGCATATTCGCTGCACTCGGGGCTGGAATGATCCTCTTCGCCCTGACCTACGTGACCCTGCTGGTGGGGGGGATCGTGAACGCGATGGTGGTGCTCATTTCGGGCCCCGTCGTCGACCGGCTGGTCGCCCGGAAGCGCTAAGTCTCTGCGGCTTCGTCGTCTGGGCCGGTGGCCTCGGGCGTCTTGGCCACCCGGAGAGCCGCGTCGTAGTTGATCTTCAGGCTGGCCAGCCCTTCCCGCAAACCCCGGATCTTCATCTGCTCTCCCCCGGTCCGCCGGGCCATCATGCCCATGGAGCCCATGGTCTGGGTCAGGCTGGACAATCCCACCCCGCTGGTGGCGCCCTTCCCCTCGTCCAGCAGGCGACAGAGGCGCCGAACCACCGAGATATCGGGCCGGGCGCCGGCCATTTCCTCGATCAGGCGGTGCAGCTGGGCGAACTTGGGCGTGAGGCTCTCCAGGACCGCGATCTGGGCCTGTTGCCGGGAGCTCAGCTTGTCGGCCATGGTCCTCCGGGGTAACTCTCAACGTGTTGGCGCACAATCGCGTACCTGAAGGATGACGTCCCGGCGCAGCGGTCCCGCGCCGCCCCATTGTCGAGGCCTGTCCGGCGCATGAATCTCTCCGACCTCTCCATCAAGCGGCCCGTGTTCGCCAGCATGACGAGCGCGGCCCTGGTCCTGTTCGGCGTCATCGGCTATCGGCAGTTGTCGGTCCGGGAGTTTCCCGATGTCGATCCGCCGATCGTCTCGGTGTCGGTCTCTCTGCGGGGCGCGAATCCCCAGGTCATGGAGTCGGCGGTGACCGATGTGCTGGAGGAGCAGCTCGCGTCGCTCGAGGGCCTCCGGACCATGACCAGCAGCAGCTCCGAGCAGAGCTCCAACATCAACCTCGAATTTAACCTCGACCGTCCGATCGAAGACGCGGCCCAGGACGTCCGGGACATCGTCTCCCGGGTTCGGGGCCGGCTGCCCCAGGAAATCGACGAGCCGGTGGTGAACAAGCAGGACGCCGACGCCCGCCCGATCATGTTCATCGGCCTCGAATCGAACACCTACGACCTGCTGCAGCTCTCCGAGATCGCCGACCGGATCCTCAAGCCCCAGCTGCAGACCGTCCCCGGCCTGGCCCGGGCCGAGATCCGGGGCGAGCGGCGCTATGCCATGCGGGTCTGGGTCTCGGTGTCGGCGCTGGCGTCGCGTGGCCTGACGGTGCAGGACGTGGTCAGCGCGATCCAGAGCCGCAACGTGGAGATCCCGGCGGGCCGCATCGAGTCGGACCGGCGGGAATTCTCGGTCCGCTCTCTCGGCGAGCTCAAGACCGCCGAGGAGTTTTCCCGGATGGTGGTGTCCAACGCCAACGGCCAGCTCGTCAAGCTGGGCGATGTCGCCAAGGTGGAGCTGGGCGCCGAGGATGTGCGCAGCATCTTCCGCTACAACGGGCGGCCGGCGGTCGGGCTCTCGCTGGTGCGGCAGTCGAAGTCCAACCTGGTCGACGTGGCCGATGCGGTGAAGAAGGCGCTGCCGGCGCTCCAGGCGGCGCTGCCGCCGGGAGTAACGGCGGGCCTCGGCTACGACCAGTCGATCTACGTCAAGCGGTCCATCAAGGAGGCCCAGGAGACCCTGATCCTGGCCGCCGGGCTGGTCGTACTGATCATCTTCGTGTTTCTGCGAAACGTCCGCGCCACCGTCATCCCCGGGCTCGCCATCCCGGCCTCCATCATCGCCACCTTCGCGGTGATGAACGCGTTCAATTTCTCGATCAACAACCTGACGCTCCTGGCCCTGATCCTGGCCATCGGCATCGTGGTCGACGACGCGATCATCGTCCTGGAAAACGCCTACCGGCACCAGGAGGAGCTCCACGAGCCCCCCGAACTGGCCGCCATGAAGGGCACCCGGGAAATCGCCTTCGCCGTCATCGCCACCACGATCTCGCTGGTGGCAGTCTTCATACCGCTGGCCTTCCTCACCGGAAGCACCGGGCGCCTGTTCAAGGAATTCGGCATCGCCGTCGCGGCATCGGTGGCCATCTCCGGCTTTGTCGCGCTCACGCTGACCCCGATGCTCTGCGCCAAGATCCTCCGGGTGCCTCCCCGCCATGGCGTGCTCTACCAGGCGCTGGAAACGGCCTTTCGGGGCATCGCGTCGGGGTATCAGCAGGCCCTGGCCGGCGCGCTCCGCTACCGGATGCTGGTGCTGGCCGGGGTAGGCGGCCTCGTCACGCTTGCGGTGGTGGTGTTTCTGGGGCTCAAGCGGGAATTCGTGCCTTCGGAAGACCGGGGCCAGATCCAGATTCAGATCACCGCGCCGGAGGGCTCCACCCTCTCGTTCACCGACCAGTATCAGCGCGAAGTCGAAAAGATTCTCGCCGGCGTTCCCGAGATCGCCAACTATACCAGCACGGTCGGCGGGGGCGGGGGCGGCGGCGCGGGCCGAGTCAACAACGGCTCGATCTACGTCCGTTTCGTCGATTGGTCGGAACGCAAGCGGTCGGCCCAGGAGATCATCGAAGACCTGCGACCCAGGCTGGCCCAGATTCCCGGCGTCCTGGCCTTCGCCAATAACCCTCCGGCCTTCGGCGGCTACGGTTCACCGGTGCAGTTCGTGGTGCGGAACCCGGACTTCGATTCGCTGCGGGTGGGCATGGACGCGCTGATCAAGCGGGCCCGCCAGGTGAACGGGCTCACCAACATCGACACCGACCTCCGGGTCAACAAGCCGGAGCTCTCCGTCGCCTACGATCGGGACCGGGCCGAGGATCTGGGCGTCCCGGTCCGCGATGTGGCCGGGACCATGCAGGCGATGCTGGGCGGCCAGCGGGCCAGCACGTTCACCATGAACAACAAGCTCTACTACGTCATGGTGCAGCTTTCACCCGAGGATCGGGCTACGCCCACCGACATGAGCGGCCTGGCAGTGCGGGGAAAGAACGGCGAGCTGATCAAGCTCGAGCAGCTGGCCCATGTGACCGAGGGCGTCGGCCCCCGACAGCTCAGCCACTACATGCGAGTCCGGTCGGCCCAGCTCTCCGGGGGCCTGGCCCCCGGGTTCACCCTGGGGGAGGCGCTCGATTCCCTCGAGCGAATCGCCAGTGAGGTGCTTCCGCCGGGCTCCACCGTCGCCCTTACCGGGGAGTCCCGCGAGCTCCGGGAGAGCGGCAGCTCGCTCTACTTCGCCTTCCTGCTTGCGCTGATCGTGGTGTTCATGGTGCTGGCCTCCCAGTTCGAGTCGGTGGTGCACCCCTTCACGGTCCTGATGGCCGTGCCGCTGGCCGTGACCGGCGCGCTGTTCACGCTCTGGATCGCCCACTCGAGCATCAACCTGTACAGCCAGATCGGCATGATTCTCCTGATCGGGCTCGTCACCAAGAACTCGATCCTCCTGGTGGAGTACACCAACCAGCTCCGAGCCAAGGGCATGGAGGTGACCGCGGCCCTGCTCGAGGCCGGGCGGGTCAGGCTTCGCCCGATTCTCATGACATCGGTTGCGGTGGTCATGGGCGCCGTCCCCATCGCGCTGGCGCTCGGCGCCGGCTCGATCAGCCGCCGTCCGCTGGGCTATGCCATCGTGGGCGGGGTGGTCTTCTCGACCGCCCTCACCCTGTTCCTGGTACCGGTGGTGTACTCGCTGATGGAAGGACTGCGGATCCGCTCACGCCGGCGGCGCCCGGCCGAATCGAGCACACCCGCCCATGCGGTGGGGGCGGAATGATGCTGTTTCTCCTGGCGGCCCTGGCCGGGCCGCCGGAAACGGCGGCCGACACCCTTCCCCGGATTACCCTGGCCGAAGCCCTCGCCCGTTCGGCGCGTCTCGATCCCAATTACGTCCGGGCGCTGGGCCAGGTGGACAATGCGGCCTGGGCCCGCCGGGCGGCGCGCAGCGCCATGGTGCTCCCCTCCCTGTCGATCAGCACCGACTACACCAACTTCTC
>JBGPLG010000008.1:0-76194 GCA_041486305.1 Gemmatimonadota bacterium | reverse complement strand
TGGAAGGTCCGGCATCGCCGGCTCAAGGCCCGTCTGGCCGGCAGCACCGATTGGGAGGAATTCGACGGCACCAGCACCACGTGGCTCTCGCTGGGTGGTCTGGGCACCCTGGACGACAACCTGCTGGAGTTTCCCGGCGGGACCTACCGTGCCATCGGCGTCCGCGCCTTCGACCCCAGCACGGAGCGATGGGCGGTGTGGGGGCTCGACTCGCGCCACCCCAGCGTTATCCAGCCGCCGGTGTTCGGCGGTTTCAAGGATGGCGTCGGCACCTTCCTGGGCGACGGCATGGAGAACGGCAAGCCGATCCAGCTGCGGTTCCTGTGGTCGAAGATCACGGCGAGGTCGGCCCATTGGGAGCAGGCCTTCTCCCCGGATCGGGGCGCGACCTGGGAGACCAACTGGACGATGGAGTTCAGGCGGGTCAGCGCCTAACCCGGGCTCCGCAGCACCTCGCCCAGGACCCGGGTCGCCTCCAGCAGGCGCCGCTCGGTCGATCCGCCGAATCCCAGCAGCAATCCGCTCTTCGCCCCGGGTCCCGCGTAGCAGCTCGAGAGCGGCGTGGCGGTGAGGCCGCGCCGGGCCATCCGCCGCACCACCTCCTCATCGTCGAGCCCGGGCGCCAGCAGCACCGCCAGGTGCAGCCCGGCGTCGGCATTCTGCACCGCGAGCCGATCGGCGCAGTGCCGCTCCAGGCCGGCCAGCAAGGCGTTCCGCCGCCGGAGGTACACGCCGCGCATCCGGCGCAGGTGGCGCACGAAGTGTCCCTCGCGGAGGAACTCCGCCAGGGCGGCCTGGTAGAGGGTCGGCGAAAAGAGGTCGAGCGCCTCCCTGGCGCTCAGGAAGCGCTGGCGGAGCGACGGCGGCACCACCAGGTAGCCCACTCGCACGGCGGGGAAGAGCACCTTGCTGAAGGTGCCGACATAAATCACCCGCTCATGGGCATCCATCCCCTGGAGGGCGCCGAGCGGGCGGCTGGCGTAGCGGTACTCGCTGTCATAGTCGTCCTCCAGGATCCAGGCCTGCCGCCGGGCCGCCCATTCCAGCAGCGCCAGCCGCCGGGAAGCGCTCATCGGCATGCCCAGGGGATACTGGTGGGACGGGGTGACGTAGGCGGCGCGCACCCGCCCGCCCCGGCGCTTCAGCGAGGCGACGCTCATCCCCTCCCGGTCCACCGGAATCGCCACCACCTCCGCCCCGCCGGCGCCGAGGGCGGCCCGTGCTCCGGGGTAGCCCGGCTCCTCCATCGCGACCCGGCCGTCCGGGGCCAGGAGCACCGCGGTGGCCAGGCGGAGCGCGGCCTGGGAGCCCGAGACGATCAGCACCTGATCGGCCTCGCAGCGCACCGCGCGCGCGGCGCGGAGGTGGTCCGCCACCGCTTCGCGCAAGGACACCAGCCCGGCGGGATCGCCGTAGGCCATCTGCGCGTGGGTCAGCGCATGGGCCTGGCGCGCCACCAGCCGAGCCCAGGCGCCGTGGGGGAACTGGTCCAGCGCCGGCAGACTCATCCGGAAGGGGCCGAGCCCGCCCTCGTCCCGGGCCCGCAGTGGCGGGCGCCGGACTCGGCGGGCGGCGGGCGCCTCGGGGACCCGGAGCAGATCGTCGGGGAGCGCGCCGCTCACGAAGGTGCCGGAGCCGGTGCGTCCGACCAGGTAGCCCTCGTGGAGCAGCTGGTCGTACGCCGACAGCACCGGGAACCGGGAGACGCCCAGCTCCCCGGCGAGCGTGCGGGTAGAGGGCACCCGCCGCCCGGGGCGGAGCCGGCCGTCGAGGATGGCGCGGCGGAGCCCCTCGGAGATCTGGCGGTGGATGGGAATGCCGGCGGACCGGTCCAGCGGCAGGTGCAAAGTGGTCATGCCGACAATCTAGCGAATGGCGATGGTGACAGTACCGGTTCTCCCGATATTCGAGGCATGGTGATCCGCGGACCACGCCTCCTCCTCGCCGCCCTGCTGGCGCTCCCGGCCGGGCAGCCGGCCGGTCCGCGGCGGGACGGACCCCACGATTTCGATTTCGAGATCGGCACCTGGAAGACCCACCTGCGCCGGCTTCAGAATCCGCTGACCGGCTCCACCGCCTGGGTGGAGTACGACGGCACCACGGTGGTACGGAAGGTCTGGGACGGCCGGGCCAACCTGGTGGAGCTCGAGGTGAATGGCCCGGCGGGGCACATCGAGGCGCTGAGCCTCAGGCTCTACAATCCGGACACCCGGCAGTGGAGCCTCAACTTCTCCAACAGCCGGGTGGGAACGATGGCGGTGCCGGCGGTGGGCGGGTTCACGAACGGGCGGGGCGAGTTCGGCAACCCGGACTCCCTCGGCGCCCGGGCCATCCTGGTGCGGTTCATCATCACCCCGGTCACGGCCGACTCCTGCCACTTCGCGCAATCGTTCTCGGGGGACGGAGGCAAGACCTGGGAGCTGAATTGGGTCGCCGACGACCGGCGGGTGCGGTGAGGGCGGCCCACGGCCGGGCGGCGGCGCTGGCGCTGCTGGCCGGGGTCGCGGCGCCGAGGCAGGAGGCGCCGTTCACGCTCCGAGAGGTCGCGCCCGGGGTCTACGCCGCCATCGATCGCAATGCGGAGGCCGGCGCGAACGCGGGGTTCGTGATCGGCGACGACGGCGTGGTCATCGTGGACAGCTTTCAGTACCCCAAGGCGGCGGAGCGCCTGCTGGCGGAGATCCGCCGGCTCACGGCTTTGCCCATCCGCTACGTCATCAACACCCACTATCACATCGACCACGTCGCGGGAGACGCGGTGTTCCAGGCCGCCGGCGCCCTGGTGGTGGCCCAGCGCAACGTCGCCGGGTGGATTCGCAGCGAGAATCTGAAGTTCTTCGGACCCGACCAGGCCGAGGAGCGGGCGTTGGTGGCCGGCCTTCCGCTGCCCGACCTGCTGGTGGACCGGAGCCTCACCATCCGGCTGGGGGCGCGCCGCCTGGAGGTGCGGGCGCTGGCCGGACACACCGGAGGCGACCTGGTGGTCGCGGTGCCGGACGCGAAGGTGCTCTTCACCGGCGACCTGGTCTGGCGGCGGATGACGCCCAACCTGGTCGACGCGACGGTCTCCCGGTGGACCCATACCCTCGAAGACCTGGAACGCCGTCCCGGCGCCGCGGGTTATGCATATGTGCCCGGCCAGGGCGACGTGGCGCGGCTGGCGGACGTGGTAGAGTTCAGGCACTACCTCGGCGATCTGACCCGGGCGGTGAAATCGGCGCTGGGCTCCGGCGTCCGGGGCGACGCCTTGATTGCCGCGGCGCTGGGCCCGCTCAGGACCAGGTATGGCGCCTGGGGTCTGTTCGAGACCGGCGCGCCCCGGGAGGTTCCGATGATGGCGGCGGAGCTGGCGGGAACCAAGCGGGTCCCGCCCGGGTCCCCGCCGGGTGTGGGGGTGGCCTTCTAGCGGATCGGCCGCGCCGGGCCAGTCGGCGTCTTTCGGCATCCCCCCGGCCTCGGCTGGGCTTCACCGGACCGCAAGCGAGCCCCGGTTCCCATTCCCCGCCATGCAACGTTGGAACGCTCCGCGAAACTCCCCGGCCCCATAACCCGTCGAAGAGTAGCGTCATATAGGTTTCCCATAGGAGAGCCGGCGCATGCGGGAAATGCTGGTTCCGATCATCGGATTCGTCGTCCTCATCGGCACCGTCACGGTCAGCGTCATCGTGGTGCGACTGGCCACGGCGCTGATCAAGCGGCTGGAGGCGGTCCGCCCCGGCGGGTTTCCTCCCGATCCGTCGGTCGAGGAGCTGCGGCAGGAGCTCGATACCGTGCAGGAGCGGCTCGACTTCCTCGAGCGCGCCCTGCTGGCCCAGAATCAGAGCGGCCGAGCGCTGCCGGCCGGGGAGAGACAACCATGACCTCACGCCAAGGCACCGGACGCCTGGTGGGCGGGCTCTACCTGGCGATGGCGTCCTTCGCCGCGTTTGACATCACGTGGTTCCCGGGGCGGTTCATCGTCCCGGGAGACCCGGCGGCCACCGCGGCCGGGATCGCCGCCGCTCCGCTGCTCTTCCGGCTGTGGACCGTCGTCGATCTGATCTCGGGGGTGTTTGCCATCTATCTGGCGGTGGCGCTGTACCAGTTGTTCAAGGACGTGGACCGCAAGCAGACCTGGGTGCTGGTGGCCATGGTGCTGGTGCAGGTCCCGATGTGGTTCGCCTTCACCCTCACCCACCTGGCTCCGCTGGTGCTGCTGAATGGCAGCGGCGCCTGGTCGGCGTTCGACACCGCGCAGCTCAACGCCCTGGCGCTGGGATCCCTGCGTCTGTTCGAGCGGGGCGTCGGCGCGGTGAGCGCCTATTGGGGTCTCTGGCTGGTGCCCTTCGGCATCCTGGTCTACAAATCCCGCTTCATTCCCCGGATCCTCGGCGTCTTCATGCTCGCCTCCGCCTCGGCGTACCTGGTCAGCGCGGCCACCCATTTCGTCTTCCCGGCCTGGTACGCGAAGGTCTTCTGGGGCCTGGCGCCGGTGTACGGGCTGGGGGAGCTCGGGATCGTGGGCTGGCTGCTGCTCAAGGGTGCCCGGGAGGACCCGGCGCGCGCCAGTATTGGAGGGTGAGGGAGACGCCACCCCGCCCGGGCCCCGCTCCTGCGCACCCGCCTCATACTTGCATGACGCAAGTTTATATGCTATCGTGATGCAAGTATCGCGGCCGGATCGTTTTCCCCCCCCGTACGGAGACAGGGCGCATGCCGGACATTCTGCACCGAGTCGGAATCAAGTCGTCCCTGGACCAGGCCTACAACGCCGTGGCCAGCCGGGATGGCCTGGCCGGCTGGTGGACGACCAACACCCAGGGGGAGAGCAGGGTCGGGGGAGTGATCCAGTTCCGGTTTGGCGCCGGGGGCTTCGACATGAAGGTGCTCGAGCTGGAGCCCGCCCGGCGGGTGCTGTGGGAGGTGATCGACGGGCCCCCGGAATGGATCGGCACCAGGGTGAGCTGGGACCTCGCCCAGGAGGGCGGCTATGCCATCGTGCTCATGAAGCATATGGGCTGGAAGGAGCCGGTGGAATTCATGCACCACTGCAGCACCAAGTGGGCCATCTTCATGATGAGCCTGAAGTCGCTGGTGGAAACCGGGAAGGGCGCCCCCGACCCCGACGACGTCAAGATCGACAACTGGAACTAGGGCATCGTGCCGGGGTTCAGGGTGGGGTTACTTCGCGCGGCGGGGCCGTCGTCGGGCCTGAAGCTGGTCCATGACGGCGGTCTTCCGGGCCGTCACATCCCGGGGCCGCGGGCGCTCCCCGCATTTGGCGCACTCCAGCTGGTGCCGGACTCGGCCGCCGCAGCCCGCATGCTGGTACACGATGGGGGGTCCGTCCGGCGCGGCCCAGCGGTCGCCCCATTCGGTCAGCGCGATGATCACCGGCTCGACGTCGCGCCCCTGCCTGGTCAGGTGGTAGGTCGGATGACCCTCCGGCCCAGCGGCCGTCTCCATGAGCCCCGCCGCGACGAAGCGGGCGAGCCGCGCGGCCAGAATGTTGGGCGCGATGTCGAGGCTCTGCTGAAAATCGCTGAACCGGGTCATCCCGGCGAACGCCGCGTTGCGCAGGATGAGCAGGCTCCACCGCTCGCCGACGATCTCGAGCGCGCGCGCCGCCGAGCACACTTCCTTGTCGTAGGTTCGCCCGAGCATGCCCGTATGGTAGCGCTACTACTTGCATGACGCAAGAAGATTGCGCTCCAACCATGGAGAGATGGAGATCCTCGTGACTCAGCCGCATTTCACCACGACCCTTTCGGTAGGCCAAACCCCCAAAGAAGCCTTCGATGCCATCAACCAGGTTCGAAGATGGTGGCCCGGAGCCATCGAAGGCCGTACCGATCAGCTCGGCGCCGAGTTTATCTATCGGTACAAGGACGTCCACTACAGCAAACAGAAGGTCACGGAACTGACTCCCGGCAAGAGGGTCGTGTGGCGGGTCCTGGAAAGCCGGCTCAATTTCATCGAAGACACGAACGAGTGGAAGGACACCGAAGTGATCTTCGACATCGCCAGGAAGGGTGACCACACCGAGGTCCGCTTCAGCCACGTGGGCCTGGTTCCCGGCATTGAGTGTTATGGCGCCTGCTCCAACGCCTGGGGCTCCATCATCAACGGCAGCTTGCGGAGCCTGATTGCTACCGGCGCGGGCAAGCTCGACCTGCTGGACTGAGGAGTCGTTGGAGAGGCGCCAAATCCCGTTCCCCACGATCCGCATGGGTTCACGTCGGCCTCATTCCCACCGGAGCGACTTGAACGCCGCGCGCAGCTCATCCGTGAAGAGCTGCGGCTGTTCCCAGGCCGCGAAGTGCCCGCCCTTGGGGAGCCGGTTGTAGTGAATGAGCTTGGGAAACGCCTTCTCGGCCCAGCTCCGCGGAGCTTGATAGAGCTCATCCGGGAAGGCGCTCACGGCCACCGGGATGGTCACGCCCTGCGGGGCGAAGAAGGCGAGCTTGTTCTCCCAGTAGAGCCGAGCCGAAGAGACCGCGGTGTTCGTCAGCCAGTAGAGCGTGATGTTGTCGAGGACGTCGTCGCGCGTCAGGCCCTCGGACTGGCCGGCAAAGACCCGGGCGATGAGCGCGTAGCTGCGCGCGTCGTGGTCCAGGATCCAGGCGGCGAGGCCGACCGGCGAATCCTCGAGCGCGTACAGCGTCTGGGGCCGCAGCCTCATCTCGTTGGCGTAGCCCAGGCCGGTCTTGAAGAAGAAGTCGAGCTGGCCGTACGCCTGTTTCTCCTCGGGGGAGAGGCCGGCCGGCGGCGGGCCGCCGGCATGGAGTGCCGCGAAGACATCCGCCGGGACGGCGGAGGGCATGTTCAAGTGGATCCCGAGCACGTCGGAAGGGGCCAGCACGGCCAGCTGCTCGGTCACCGGATCGCCCCAGTCGCCGCCCGACGCGACGAATCGAGTATACCCGAGGCGCTTCATCAGCACGGTCCAGGCGCGGGCGATGCGAACCGGATCCCAACCGAGCGTGGTGGGCGTTCCGGAAAAGCCGTAGCCCGGCATCGACGGAATCACCACGTCGAACGCATCCAATGCGCTCCCGCCGTGCGCCGTGGGGTTGGTCAGCGGATCGATGATCTTCAACTCCTCGATGATCGAGCCGGGCCAGCCATGGGTGATGATGATGGGCAAGGCATTGGGATGTTTGGACCGCACGTGGATGAAATGGATCTCCACGCCATCGATAGTCGTCATGAATTGGGGCAGGGCGTTCAGCCTCGCCTCGACCTTGCGCCAGTCGTAATCCTTCTGCCAATAGCCGGCGAGCTGGCGCATCGTCGCGAGCTGCACGCCTTGCGTTGCGTCGGTGACCAATTCCCGCGAAGGCCACTTCGTCGCGGCGATCCGCCGGCGCAGGTCCGCAAGCGCCTCGGCGGACGCATGAAACTTGAAGGGCCGGATCGACGGGTCGTCGCTGGCCGGCGCCCTGGCGGCACCCATCACCGAGGCGGATGGCGGTGTCGATTCGGTATGGGTGCGCATGGCCGGCGCCGGGCCGAGAGTTTGTGCCGCGGTGAAGAGGCTCAGGATGAGGACCTGCATGATCTGACTCCTGCTGCGAGGGTTGATCCGTTCGGCATCCGGTCCAATCTCGGGAGAAGTGCAGAGGACGCCATTGGACGTTGGTATCGCTCTCCGGCGGGGAGGCCGATTCTCAACGCCATGCTCACCAGGGGCGCCAGCCGGCCGAGCGGATCAGGTCTTCCAGAGACTCTCGCACGGAGGTGTCGTCATCGAGGATGAAGGCGGTCGGAATAGAGGTCGGCATGGTCGGGTCTCGACGCCGCTCAGTACCAGGCAGGATTCAGAAGGCGGCGACCTCGAGCACCGCGTCGGCAAAGGCCCGCGGGGCCTCCTGAGGCAGATTGTGGCCGATGCCCCCCGTAATGACCCGGTGCACGTACCTGCCGGAGAACTTCTTCGCGTAGACGCCGGCGTCCGGGTGGGGTGCGCCGTTGGCATCCCCTTCGAGCGTGATCGCAGGCACCGTGATCACCGGGGCCGCGGCCAGCCGCTTTTCCAGGGCGTCCAGCTTCGACTCCCCCTCGGCCAGGCCGAGTCGCCAGCGGTAGTTATGGATCACGATGGCGACGTGATCCGGATTGTTGAACGATGCCGCGCTGCGATCGAAGGTGGCATCGTCGAAGTCCCACTTCGGTGAGGCGAGCCGCCAGATGAGCCTGGCAAAGTCGTGCCGATACTTCTCGTACCCAGCCCGGCCCCGTTCGGTCGCGAAGTAATACTGATACCACCACTGGAGCTCGGCCGCCGGCGGCAACGGCACCTTGCCGGCCTCCTGGTTGCCGATCAGATACCCGCTGACCGAGACCAGGGCCTTGCAGCGCTCCGGCCAGAGCGCCGCGACGATGTCGGCCGTCCGGGCGCCCCAATCACATCCGGCGATAGTCGCCCGCTCGATCCTGAGCGCATCCATCAGGGCGACGATATCGAGCGCCACCACCGATTGCTGGCCATTCCGGACCGTGTCACCGGACAGGAAGCAGGTCGAGCCGAAGCCCCGCAGGTAGGGGACGATCACGCGGTGGCCCCTGGCCGCCAGCAGTGGGGCGACGTCGGCATAGGTGTGGATGTCGTAGGGCCACCCGTGCAGCAGGATCACAGGAGGACCAGCGGCGGGGCCGGCCTCGGCGTAGCCGACGTTCAGGAGGCCGGCCGCGATCTGCTTCAGCGGGCCGAAGGACTGGCCGGTTGCCGGCGTTGCCCCGCCGGACCGGGCCTGGACCGCGTCGGTCATGCCGAGCCGGGTCGCGGCAATGGTCATGGCGGCGGCGCCCAGAAAGTGGCGGCGCCCGGGATTGGAGGGTTCGGACATGGTGCAGACTCCATATTCATTCAGCCGAATGTGAACGAAAACGCCTCGGCTCCGGCATCCAGGAACTCGATCTCGAACAGCCGGTCACCGATGGGCTTGGGTTGCCGGATCAGCTGGTACATCCGCTGCTGGTCCAGCGTCCCGTAGCCCTGCTCGTCCACGTCGCCTCCGTGGGAGGCGCCCGGAGGCAGCCCATCGATGAGCACCCGGAACCGCACCGCGTGCCCCCGGACCGCCGGTCCCATCACCAGGTGCAGATCACGCGCGTGGAAGCGGTAGACGACCTTCCCATGGGCCTGATGCAGCGCAACGGCCCCTCGCCCCATCGTCCACTCACCCGACAGGGCCCACTCATTGAGCCGCAGGCGGGCCGGGACGGCATAGACCTGCCGCCGGTCCGGCACCGCTCCGCCGGGGGACGCAAAGCCCTCGGTCCGCCCGACACCGAGGTAGTTCTCCTGCGACTGCAGACTGCCCCAATCGGGAGCGGCCTCCGCCCCGCGGCCCGCGACCGACACCAGGTCGCGATTGACCCCGGTGCCGCCGGCTTCGGCCAGGAGCTGCTGAATGGCCCGCTCCGCCTCGGCGTACTCGCCCTCGCCGAAGTGGTGGTACCGCACCTGCCCCTCCGCGTTCACGAGATACAGCGCCGGCCAGTAGTTGTTGTCGAACCCGCGCCAGATCGCCATGTCGTTGTCGACCGCTACCGGGTAGTCGACCCGCTGCTCCCGGACCTCGCGGCGCACGTTGGCGAGGTCCTTCTCGAATGCGAACTCGGGGGCGTGCACTCCGATCACCACCAGCCCCTGGCTCCTGTACTTCTCGGCCCAGGCCCGGACATAGGGCAGGGTCCGCCGCCAGTTGATGCAGGTGTAGGTCCAGAAATCGATCAGGACGACCTTGCCGCGGAGCCCGGCCGTCGTCAGCGGTGGGGAGTTGATCCACTCGGTGGCGCTGCCGAGCGAGCGCAGCTCTGCATCGCCGGCCACCCGGCCGGCCCCGGAAATCTTCGGCTGCAGCACGTTTCTATCCCTCGACAAGGCGTTGATGGTGACCACCATGGCGCCGGCGAGCACCGCCGAGACGAGGAGCTGGTGTGCTTTCAACGATCACCTCCTCGGAGCCGGTCGGCGCCCTAGTCGCGCATGAAGTGGCAGGAGTACCCCCCGGGGTGCTTGCGCAGGTAATCCTGGTGGTACCCCTCCGCGCTGTACCAGGCGGAGGGGGGCTCGATGGATGTCGTGATCGGCCGCTTCCACTTGCCGGACGCCTCCACCCGCGCCTTCACCCGCTCCGCCGTGGCCTTCTGCTCCGGGGTCTGCGGAAAGATCGCCGAGCGGTATTGGGTCCCGACGTCATTGCCCTGGCGATTGAGCGTGGTCGGGTCGTGCAGCTTGAAGAACCACCGCTCGAGCAGCTCTTCGTAGCTGAGCACCGACGGGTCGACCGTGATCCGGACCGCCTCGGCGTGGCCCGACTTGCTGTCGTGGGTGTCGTCGTAGGTCGGATTCTCCACCCAGCCACCGGTGTAGCCGACCTCGGTCTCGATCACCCCGGGCACATCGCGGAGGATGTCCTCGACCCCCCAGAAGCAGCCACCCGCGAGCACTGCGACCTCGGTCTTCCGCTCGTTCATCTCGGTTCTCCCCATCAGGCAACGCGACTGGAGGCTGACTTCCGCAGTCTACGAAGAAGGCAACCTCCAGGCGCTATTGCAACCCGCGCTCAGCGGAGCGACCGGAGCCCGGTACGGAGCTCGGCGACGAGGAACTCGGGCTGCTCCCACGCCGCGAAGTGCCCGCCCTTGGGGAGCTTGTTGAAATGGATCAGCTTGGGATAGGCGCGTTCGGTCCAGCTCCGCGGGGCCGGATAGAGCTCGTCCGGGAAGACGCTCACGGCAACCGGGATGGAGACGCCCTTGGCATTGAAATACCCCTTGCCCCAATACTCCCAATAGAGACGGCCGCCAGAAACCCCCGTGTTCGTCAACCAGGTGAGCGTGATGTTGTCGAGGATGTCGTCGCGGGTGAGGCCCTCGGCTTGTCCTTGAAAGACGCGGGAGATCAGCTCGTAGCTGCGGGCGTCGTGATCGAGGAAATACGCCGCCAGGCCGACCGGTGAGTCCGCGATTCCGTACAATGTCTGCGGGCGCAAACCCATCTGGAACCCGTAGGCGATTCCCTTTTGATACACGAACTGGAGACGGTCGTATGCGAGCTTCTCGTCGGCGGAGAGACCCGCTGGCGCCGGAAGGCCGGCAAAGGCCGCCGCATCGATCTCGGCCGGAAAGATGCCGGGCATGTTGACGTGGATGCCGAGCAACTCCGGAGACGCCTGCAGGCCCATCAGGTCGGTGATGACCGCCCCCCAATCGCCACCCTGCGCCACGAACTTGGTGTACCCGAGGCGCTGCATCAGCACGACCCAGGCGCGCGCGATGCGATCGGGGCCCCAGCCGGTGGTGGTCGGCTTGCCCGAAAACCCGTAGCCCGGTATCGACGGGATCACGACGTCGAAGGCGTCTTCCACCTTGCCGCCGAACGCCGTCGGGTCGGTGAGCGGGCCGATGATCTTCAGCTGCTCGGTGATCGAGCCGGGCCAGCCGTGGGTGACGATGACCGGCAGCGCGTTCTTGTGCTTGGACCGGACGTGAATGAAGTGGATGTCCAGGCCATCGATGTTCGTGATGAACTGGGGCAAGGCGTTGAGCCTCGCTTCGACCTTGCGCCAGTCGTATTCCGCGGCCCAATACTTCGCGAGCGCCTGAACCGTCGCGAGCTGCACGCCTTGCGACGCATCGGTGACGGTCTCCTTGTCGGGCCAGTTCGTGGCGATAATACGGCGTTTCAGGTCGGCGAGCGCCTCGTCCGAAGCCCGGAACGTGAAGGGGCGAATGACGTCGGCGGCGGTGGGACGGCTGTCCTTCTGCTGTGTCATAGTGCTGGTCATGGGAGTCTCCTGTTGAACGCGTTGGGCGTGGAGGGGCCGGCGAACGGCCCGGCTCCGTCACGTGCCCATGTTATCGGCCGGTGTAAGGCGGAGCTATTGGACGATGGTGTCGGTACCGTGACCGCGGGCTCGGGGGCCGTCATCTTGACGGGGGGCGACACCAAAGTATCATCCAGATTCACGGCCGGGTGACTCGTATTCACTCCCGGCCCGGGAGCACCGTACGGAGGCAGACGGCCATGAACCGCTCTTCGGCCCCCAACGCGCCCGCCCTGCAGCCCGCCGAAGAGATCAAGCGCCTCCAACGCTGCATCAACGATCTGGTCAGCGTCCTCGCCCTTCCGGCCATGTGGACCGGCAGCGAGCCCTCCCATATTGCTCGTACCTTGCTCGACTCGCTCCTGGGGATACTCCGGCTTGACCTGGTGTATATACGGTTGAAAGAGGCGGTGACCGAGGCTCCCATCGAGATGGTCCGCCTTGCTGAATCCGGCCCGCTACCGGAGGACCCCGTCGCCATTGGCGAAGTGATCAGCCGCTGCCTGGGCGATGACCCGCGTCAATGGTCGGGGCCGGTGCGGTGCCCCCTGGGAGACGGCATGCTGTCGCTGGTACCCTTGCGACTGGGACTCTACGGCGAAATGGGGATGATGGCCGCGGGGTCCTGGCGAGCGGATTTCCCGGGGCAAACCGACATGCTGCTGCTGAGCGTGGCGGCGAACCAGGCGGTGATCGGGCTTCAGGAGGCGCGGCTCCTGGCCGAGCAGAAGCGGGTTGCCGGCGAGCTGGATCAGCGGGTCGCGGAACGGACCCGGGCGCTTGCCGCGGCCAACGAGGAACTCAGCCGGAGCGAGGCGCGGAAGGACGCGATCCTGAGCTCGGCGCTCGACTGCATTGTGACGATGGACCACGAGGGCCGCATCACGGAGTTCAATCCGGCGGCGGAACACACCTTCGGGTACCGCCGCGACGCGGTCCTGGGCCGCCAACTGGCCGATGTGATCATCCCGTCGTCGCTCCGGGAGCAGCACCACCGGGGGTTCGCCCGGTACCTGACCACGGGTGAGGCGCGGGTGCTCGGTCGGCGGGTCGAACTGACCGCGATGCGCGCGGACGGGAGCGAATTCCCGGTCGAGCTCACGATTACCCGCATCCCGATGGACGGACCGCCGTCCTTCACCGGCTACCTGCGCGACATCACCGAACGGAAGCGGTCGGAGGAGGCGCTGCGGCGCAGCGAGGCCTCTCTGGTGGAGGCGCAGCGGCTCAGCTCCACGGGCACGTTCTCATGGCGAGTGGCGACGGACGACTTCACATGGTCCGAGCAGACCTACCGGATCTTCGAGCTCGACCCGGCGGTGCCGGTGACCCTCGACTTGCTCGGTTCCCGGCTGCACCCGGAAGACATGCCGTCCTTTCAGCAGATGCTCGACCGGCAGCGGGACGAGGGCGGCGATTTCGAGCACGAGCACCGGCTGCAGATGCCCGACCGCTCGGTCAGGTACCTGCACCTCGTCGCCCACGCGACCCGGGACCGGGAGGGACAGCTCAAGTACATCGGCTGGGTCCAGGACGTGACGGAGCGACGGCTCGCGGAAGCGGCGCTGGGCAAGGCCCGCGCGGATCTCGCCCATGTGGCCCGGGTCAGCAGCCTGGGGGCTCTGACGGCGTCGATCGCCCACGAGGTCAATCAGCCGCTCTCGGGTATCATCACCAACGCCGGCACCTGTCTCCGGATGCTGGCCGCGGATCCTCCCAACCTGGACGGCGCCAGCGAAACGGCTCGGCGCATACTTCGCGACGGCCACCGCGCCACTGAGGTGATCACGCGACTGCGCGCCTTGTTCAGCAGGCGGCAAGCCGCGGTGGAAGCGGTGGACCTGAATGAGGCGACCCAGGAGGTCATTGCCCTGTCGCTCAGCGAGCTCCAGCGCAACCGCGTGGTGCTGCGATCGGAGTTCGCGGACGACCTCCCCCCCGTCACCGGAGACCGGGTCCAGCTCCAGCAGGTCATCCTGAACCTCCTGCTGAACGCGTCCGACGCGATGAGCGGGGTCTCGGACCGGCCCAGAGAGCTGGTCATCCGGACGGAACCGGATGAGCGCGACGGGGTGCGCGTGAGCATCCGGGACGCCGGGATCGGCATGGAACCCCCGGAGATGGACCGCCTCTTCGAGCCGTTCTACACGACCAAACCCGGCGGTATGGGGATCGGCTTGTCGGTGAGCCGCTCCATCATCGAGAGCCACAACGGCCGCTTGTGGGCGGCTCCGAACGACGGCCCGGGCGCCACGTTCGCCTTCTCCATTCCCGGCGGGGCCGGGCCGGAGTCCTGACGGCGTCGCCAACCGATACCAAAGTATCATCGCCCTCCCTCGCCGAATGGCGTATCCTCATATAGAGCCAAACGGATGGAGGTTTCGTGAGTGCGGGACGGAAGCTGGTTTCCGTGGTCGACGATGACGAGTCGGTGCGGGAGTCGCTCCCCGACCTGCTGCGGGAGTTCGGGTTCGACGCCGAGGCGTTCCCTTCGGCGGAGGACTTCCTGGCCTCCGATGCGTTGAACCGGACCAAGTGCCTGATTCTCGACATCGCCATGCCCGGGATGTCGGGGCCCGATCTCCAGCGGGAGTTGACGCGGCGGGGGACGAACCTTCCTATCGTCTTCATCACCGCCCAGGATGATGGGAGCATCCGGAACAGCCTGCTCGCGAAGGGCGCCTCGGACGTCCTGTTCAAGCCCTTCGGCGACGCAGCCCTCCGGGACGCGCTGGACGCCGCGCTGCGGCGGTAAATCGAGGGAAGCCCCCTTCCAGCAGGCGGGCCACCGATACCAAAGTCTTATTGACCTCTGGCGGTACAGTGGCGCATTCTCAGCCGGGGCCTTGGGCCGACGGAGGGTTTGTGGCGGAATCTGCTGAAGCCAGAAGTGATGTTCCGCTCGAGAGCTCGATTCCGGCCGGCGCGGCTCCGCTGGAGTCGATCCTGTGCACCGAGGAGTTGCATCGCCGCCCCTCGCGTGCGCCCGACTATGAAAAGGAGAACCGCGCGCTGGTGACGCTGGTGAGCGCATTGGCCGATTCACCGGGCACGATACTTCAGACCCTCGCCGAAACGATCCTGGAAATCACGCAGTGTGACTCTGCCGGCCTCAGCCTGCTGACGCGGGATGGCAAGACGCCGGACGTTTGCGGCAAGAGGTTCTACTGGCCGGCGATCGCCGGCATGTGGAATCCGCACGCCGGAGGCGGGACCCCCCGCAATTTCGGCCCCTGCGGAGACGTGCTCGATCAGAATCGTACCCTGCTATTCACACATTTCGAACGTCGCTATCCCTACCTGTTGCCGGTCATACCAGCGGCTGAAGAATGCCTGCTGGTCCCGTTTTACGTCGCGGGCGAGGCGGTCGGGACCATCTGGGCGATCATGCACAATGACCGCCGCAAGTTCGACGCCGAGGATGACCGGGTTATGGCCTCTCTGGGGAAGTTTGCGTCTTCAGCGTATCAAGCACTGATCCACATCGAGGACCTCAAGATCCAGGTGTCCGAGCGCGAAGCGGCGGAAGCAGAAGTCCGTGAATTGGCTAGAGGGCTGGAGGCGAAGATCCGGCGCCTGGTCGAGGCCAATGTCGTGGGAATTGTCATGTGGAATCTCGACGGTGCAATCACCGAGGCCAACGATGCATTTCTCCGCATGGTGCAATACGACCGTGCGGATCTCGCCTCCGGTCGCCTGCGTTGGACGGACCTGACGCCGGCCGAGTGGCGGGACCATGACGAACGGGCAGTAGCGGAGTTAATGGCCACCGGTGTCTTTCAACCCTTCGAGAAGGAATACCTCCGGAAAGGTGGCAGCCGAGTGTCGGTACTTCTCGGCGGCGCGCTCTTCGAAGGAAGCGGGAACGACGGTGTCGCTTTCGTGCTTGATTTGAGCGACCAGAGGCGAGCTGCGAGAGCCTTGCGGCGCAGCGAGGCCTTCCTCGCGGAAGGCCAGCGTCTCAGCCAAATGGGCAGTTTTTCCTGGCGGGTGGCGACAGACGAAGTCACCTGGTCGGAGGAGCTCTATCGCATCTACGAGCTCGAGGTCGGCCTGCCGGTGACGCTCAAAGTGCTGCGTACGCGAGTTCATCCGGACGACGTCAGTTTGCTCGAGAAAATGAAAATGGTCGAGCGGGCGCGAGGCGGGGGCGATTTTGAGTGGCAGTACCGATTGATGATGCCCGACCACTCGATCAAGTATATGCACGCTGTCGCTCATGCGACGCGAGACGAGGAAGGTCAACTGGAATACATGGCGGCGGTGCAGGATGTAACGGCGCGCCGGCGGTCGGAAGAGGCACTCGCCAAGGCCCGATCGGAGCTGGCGCACGTAGCCAGGGTCACCAGCCTCGGCGTGATGACCGCGTCGATCGCGCACGAGGTGAACCAACCGCTTTCCGGGATCGTCACCAACGCCAGCACCTGCCTCCGGATGCTGGCGGCCGATCCCCCCAACCTCGACGGCGCTCGGGAGACCGCGCGGCGCACGATTCGTGATGGCCACCGGGCGTCGGAGGTGATCAGCCGGTTGCGCAGACTGGCCGCCAAGAAGGAGGCCGACACCGAGCCGGTGGACCTGAACGAGGCCACCCGGGAAGTGATCGCCCTGTCAACCAGTGAGCTCCAGCGACGGCGGGTGATCCTGCGATTGGAGCTGGCGGACGACCTTCCGCCGGCCTCCGGCGATCGGGTCCAGCTCCAGCAGGTCATCCTGAACCTGCTCCTCAACGCAGCGGACGCGATGAGCGGGGTCGACGATCGTCCTCGCCTGCTGGTGGTGCGAACCGAGCCTGATGGAGGCGACGGGGTGTCCTTGTCGGTGCAGGATTCCGGGGTCGGCTTCGCGCCGGAGGATGGCGAGCGGCTGTTCGAGGCCTTCTACACCACCAAGGACCAGGGGATGGGGATAGGCCTGTCGGTCAGTCGCTCGATCATCGAGCGGCACCAAGGGCGCCTGTGGGCCACCCGGAGCGAGGGTCCGGGCGCCACGTTCACCTTCACCATTCCGCTCGGACAGCCTGCTACCGAAGCATGATGGCCGGATGCCCCGACCCGGCGCAGCATCCTGACATGGTGAGTGCCGCCAAAGGACCGATATGAACCCCGAGCCGAGTGGGCGGTTCCCCGTCGCGATCGTTGATGACGACGAGTCGGTGCGCGAGTCGCTCCCGGATCTCCTGCTGGAGTTCGGCTTTGCGGCTCAGGCGTTCGCGTCAGCGGAAGAGTTCCTCGCGTCGGATTGGGTCCGCCGGTCCAGATGTCTGATCCTCGATGTCGCCATGCCGGGCATGTCGGGACCCGACCTCCAGCGGGAATTGAGGCGTCGCCGCCAGGAGATTCCGATCGTCTTCATCACCGCGCGCGGAGATGAGACCGTCCGTCCCCGGCTGCTCAAGGAGGGCGCCGTCGAGTGCCTGTTCAAGCCGTTCAGCGAGGCGGCGCTGCTCGCCGCACTCAACACCGCGCTGCGGGTGGCCTGAGGGATTCACCACGTGGTTGTACCGCGGGGGCAGGTATGGTTCCAGTGAGCGTGCCCGACCATCATGCGAGATCCTCGCAGAAGTCGCACCCCAGACCCATGGTCTTCGTCGTCGACGATGACCTCTCGGTGCGCGAATCGCTGGAACTGCTGATCCAGACCGCAGGCTGGCAGCCGGAGACCTTCGCCTCCGCCCGGGAATTCCTGGCCCACCCGCGGGTCCAGGCGCCGTGTTGCCTGGTGCTGGACGTGTCGCTTCCGGACCTCAACGGCCTCGAGCTGCAGCGGCGCATCGCCCCCGATCGTCTCGACATGCCGATCATCTTCATCACCGGCCACGGAGACGTGCCGATGACGGTCCGGGCGATGAAGGCCGGGGCGGTCGAGTTCCTGACCAAGCCGTTCGGGGATGATGTGCTGCTCAGTGCCATCGGGGAGGCGATCGAGCGCAGTCAGGTGGCTCTGGGCCGGGAGGAGGAGCTTCGGGAGCTCCGCGACGACTATGGGTCACTCAGCGCGCGGGAGCGCGAGGTCATGGCGCTGGTGGTGTCGGGTCTGTTGAACAAACAAGTTGGGGGCAGACTCGGCATCAGCGAGATCACGGTGAAGGCGCACCGGGGCAGGGTCATGCGAAAGATGAAGGCCGGCTCTTTGGCCGACCTGGTGACAATGGCAGCGAAACTCCACCTCACCCCAGCGTCAACGGGCTGAGGCACCCCATGCCATCCTCCCCGCTTCCCGCAGGCATTCCCGCACCGGCCTTCACCCTTCCGGCCGAGCCGGGCCGAGAGGTGTCCCTCGAAGAATTCCGGGGCAAGCCGGTGGTGCTGGCCTTCTACACCTGGCCACAGGTGAGGCCTGACGCCCGCTCTGCGATGGCCGGAACGGCAGCGGGGGAGCCGTTCCGGAGATACCTTGGGGAACACCCTCGCCTATGAGATCCCCATGCCCCTCCGCGCCCAGCCAATCTCCATCTCCCTTACGGTCAAGGACCTCGCCAAGAGCCTGGCCTGGTACACCGATCTGATCGGATTCACCGTCGAGCGGACCTACGAGCGCGAGGGGAAGGTCAGGGGATATGCGCTGCGGGCCGGCGACGCGCGAATCGGAATCGGTCAGGACGATGGAGCCAAGGGGTGGGACCGGGTCAAGGGCCAGGGATGCTCGCTGCAGATCATGACCGATCAGCCGGTGGACGACATTGCCGCGCGTATCAAGGCGAAGGGCGGTGCGCTGCTCTCCGAACCGGAAGACATGCCATGGGGAGTGCGCATGTTTCAGGTGCTCGACCTGGACGGCTTCAAGCTGGGTGTCTCGAGGCCCCTCGCCGGCTGAAGATTCCCAACTCGGCCAAGTAGACCCTCCTTCGGGCGAATTCTGCTGTGTCTTGGCTGTTTCGTGGCAGTTTCGGGTGATTCGCAGCGATTTGGACGCGATTTCGAGGCGACTCGAGCAGATTTCGTCATTTTTCGCGTGATTTCGTGAGTTTTTCGCGCGATTTCGTGACATTTCGACGTGAATTCGTGCCAATTCGAGGCAGTTTCGCCAAATTATCGACCAAAATGGCCGAAAACTGCTAATCTCGAGCTTTCGGCCCGTAAGGGGTGCTGACCCCTGGTGGTCTCCCGCCGGCCGAAACGCCGAGGTCGAGTTCAGGACCCAGGGCGCCGGTAGGTCAGCACCGTCACCCCGGTCGTGAAGGTCGTCACCGGCCCCGGGGTCAGGGTGCTGGTCGCGGTGCCGTCCTGAAAGAGCCGCTTCCCGGCGCCCAGCACGATCGGGAACACCATCAGGCGGTACTCGTCCACCAGGTCG
Organism: Gemmatimonadota bacterium; assembly: GCA_041486305.1. GTDB lineage: Bacteria > Gemmatimonadota > Gemmatimonadetes > Gemmatimonadales > GWC2-71-9 > JABFSM01. Next base: position 57,082 of record JBGPLG010000008.1, on the reverse strand, counting down.
TGCTGCTTGAGCGTCTCGATCAGGTTGGCGCTCCCGCCCACCAGGATGTTCCTGCCGGGCTGCTCCTTGAGGCGCCGGACCTCTCCCGCGACATGGCTGGCGAGGATGTGCGTGTTATTCCAGCTCCCGGTCTTGAGGGTGCGTGACGCGACGTGCTTGGGCATCGAGTTCATCTGGTCGGCAAAACCCGCCGGGTCTTTCATGGACGGCCAGGCCTGCGCAAACCCCTCATAGGTCACCCGGCCCAGCAGCAGGGCATCGGACTCGCGCAGCTCGGTGAGCTTGTACTGCTCCTGCTCGGGGCCGCCGAACTCGAAGGTCCAGCGCGGATTGTCGATGACCCCGTCCAGCGAGATGAATTCGGTGACGACGACCTTTCTCATGATCCCTCTCCGCGAGACAGTTGCCACAGGGACACCAGGTGCAGCATGAACGCCATCGGCACCAGGAACCCCGGTACCAGCGCGAGCGGGAAATGGGTGACCAGCTCCGAGGTCGGCACCGTGTGAAAGATATTGGCCGGGCCAGGGCTGGTGGTGACGCCGAGTCCGACGGCCACGACCAGGTCGAGGAGCCCGAGCAGGTTGAACAGCACCGCCCGCCGCCGGCCGCCCGGCTCATCCAGCCGGCGCGCCACCCCGAACGCGAACAGTCCCACCAGCACGTCGCCGATCCCCGCGGGAAGGGCCCAGAGCGCCGGCATCTGGCCGGTGAACATGAGGGCGACAAACACGGCCCCTTCGAGCCGCCAGAGGTTGAGCCGGAGGAGATTCTTCCGGTTCCGGAGCAGGCTCCGGAGCGATGGAGACGCCAGCACGGCGATCCCCAGCACCGCGAGCGCGCTGAGCAGTTGCAAGCCGATGGGCGGGGGACGATTGCCGGGGGGCGGCGCGTAGACCCCGCGCGCGGCCGCCACCGCCGTGGCGACTCCCCACGCCGCCAGTACCACCCCGCTCGCCACCGCCACCGCCGCGGTGCGGGGCGAGGTCCGCTCCCGCCAGAGCACCAGGAACATCGTGACCACGACCACCACGGCCGGTACCGCGACCAGCACCGCGAGCAGCTCGGTTGACATCAGATTCTCCGGTCGGAGTCAGGGCCCGGCAAAATAGGGGCCGGTGCCGGTGGGTGCTTGAACGAACTGGCTGCCCGTCGGACCTGGCGCTGCGGCACCGGATGACGGAGGGCACGGCGTGACTCGAACGGAAAACCGGGGGTCGGCGCAAGCCGGCCCCCGGTTCTCACTCCCCCGTGTGATTGCTCCCTAGTTGACGCCCTTCACCCTTCCCGCGCGGAGCCGCGCCCCTTCGGAACACGGCTGGCCGGTGTAGTTGATGTCGGTGGCCATGAAGGTCCAGTCCGCCGCCGCCCCCGCAGCGGGCGCCCAGGCGTCCTGCCAGCCACCTACCGCCGAGAAGTCCGGCAGGGCCAGCGTCGCGTTGGCGCTCCCGATCCAGTTCATGGTGGCGGTGATCACCGCCGAATGCGCGGTGCCCTGCTGGGTGTAGGTGAGCGAGGCGCCGGTCGGGTAGTCGACCGGGATGGTGCCCACTACCTGGAGCCGCTTGTAACCCGCCTGCGCCAGGGCGGTGACCGTGGGCGTCGGCAGATTGGCGCCCAGGGTGATGGTCTGGCTCGCGAAGGTGTGGAACGAGTACCCGATCGAGCGGGTGGTCTGCCCGTTGATTTCCGTGAGCGAGATGCTGTGGAAATCGGTGGCCCGCTGGGAGGCCGCGGGGATCCCGAAGAGGTTGCGTGCCGCGGCCCCGCTGCTGGGGATGGAGTACAGCGTGGCCGGAGTACAGGTCGCCGCGCCGGTGTAGTAGATCATGCTGCCCGACATCGCGTCACCCGGCAGCAGGCCGGCGACCGTGATGGTGGCCGCGGTGGGCGTGATGAGCGGTCCGGCGACCCAATCCAGCGTGCCGGCCGATCCGTTGTTCGCGACGTTGAGATCGCGGATGATGATGCCGCGGTCCGCCGCCGTGGGCCCGCCGACCACCGGGGTCTTGTAGGACACCAGGTCCTGGAGCCCGGCCTGCACCCCGGCAATCGGCACCGGGTTGAGGGACGTGGACTGGGCGAAGGTGGTGCCATTGCCCAGCGAGATAAAGGCGATGTCGGCCGCGGTGAGCCCGGTGACCGTCACGTTCACGGTCTTGAGGACCTGGGCCTGACAGAAGACCACCGGGGTTCCGCCGGCAAAGTCCGCGGCCGTGACCAGCACCACACCCACGGTGGTGTTGGCGCCGCTCACGGTGGCGTAGGCGTAGCCGCCCTTGGCGCCGGTGATGGTGAAGTGGTACACCGCGCCGGTCGGGATGACCTGGGTCCACGGGCCGTTCCCGTCCTGGTACGCGAGCCATACCGGATTGATGAACGGTCCGCATCCGGTGTAGTCCAGCGTGACCGAGGTCCCGCCGACGGCCGCTGTCACGGTCACCTGGATCGTGGTGGTCTGGTTGGCCAGCCCGGCCGCTGTGCCGGTGACCGTCACGGTGACGGTGCCGGTGGTCGCACCCGCCGCCGCGGTCAGCGTGAGCGTGCTGGTATTTCCGGCGGTGTTGTTGGGATTGAACCCGGCGGTGAGCCCGGCCGACACCCCCGTCGCGGCCAAGGTGACGGGCCCGACGAAGCCGCCGGTGCGGGTGATGCCGATCGTGGTGACGCCGGCGGTCCCCTGGGTCACGCTAAGCGTCGCCGGGGTGGCCGAGAGGGTGTAGCCGGGCACCGCGACTGCGGTGATGATGAGTGTATAGGACGCGCTGACGCTGGTCACGCCGGTGCCGCTGGCCGTGATGGTGAGGGTGCTCTGCGCCGCCGCGGCGGCCGCGCCGATCACCAACCCGATGGTGCCGGTGGTGACGCCGCCTGAGGTGACCGAATTCGCGACCGACGCGGTGACGTTCGCGGGCAGGCCGGTCACCGTGAAGGTGGCGGTGCCGGTGAAGCCGCCAGAGCCGGTGGCGGTGACCCCGATGCTGAGCGCCCCGCCCTGGGCGGCGGAGCCGCTGGTCGGCGCGAGCGCGATGGCGAGGGCCGCGTTGTTGCCGGTGACGGTGCCGCCGCCGCCACCCCCGCCGCAGGCCAGGAGGGTGGGAACGACGCAATACAGGAGCCTGCGGAGGTGCCGGACGGTTGTGGGCATCGGAAGGGTCTTCGAATTGAAGGTGCCGCGGGAAGGCGCGGTTGGTGCGCCTGAGGATCCTTATCTCTCCCTTGCGCAAAAGGGCGGGGAAAACCGTCACGGCCGGCCGGACGGGGTGGCGCCGGGCCTCCATCCGCCGTACCATGGTCCCTTATGACCACTCCGAACCTGGCCTGGGCCCTCATCGTGCTTCGGCTGCTTTCGCGGAACGCCGCTTCCGGCGAGCCGGAGCCGATTCTGCTGTGGCCCCACGGCGCCCCGGGCTCGGAAGGGAAGACCGCCGGCGAGGCGGTGCGGCTCACCGAGCTGGGCGAGCACATCGTCTCCAGCGTCCACCACCCGTCCATCACGCCCTACCTCCCGTCACCCGCCACCGCGACCGGCGCCGCCGTCATCGTCATCCCCGGCGGCGGCCACCGCGAGCTGTGGATGGATCACGAGGGGTACCGGGTGGGCCGCTGGCTCAGCGATCACGGCATTGCGGCGTTCGTCCTGAAGTACCGCCTGGCGCGGGACGCGGGCTCCTCCTACACCATCGAGGGCCACGCGCTCGCCGATGCGCAGCGGGCCATCCGCCTGGTCCGGAGCCGGGCCGCCGAGTGGCACCTCTCGCCCGACCGGATCGGTGTAATGGGCTTCTCGGCCGGTGGAGAACTGGCGGTGCTGGCCGGGACCCGATATGACGGCGGCGCGCCGGCCGTGGCGGATCCGGTGGACCGCGAAGGGTCCCGGCCGGCATTCATGGGCCTGATCTATCCGGCGATTCCCGGTGACCTGCGTCTGTCAAAGGACACCCCGCCGGCCTTCCTGCTCTGCGGCGCCAACGACTCCCCGGCGATTGCCGACGGTGTGCTGGCCTTGTACGGATCCATCCGCCGCGCCGGTGGCTCGGCCGAGATGCACGTGCTCGGCGGCGCCGGCCACGGGTTCGGCATTCGCGACAACAACCCGCCCGCGATCGCCGCGTGGCCGGCGATGTTCTACGACTGGCTCGACGCGCAGCACATGCTGATGCACGGGCCGGACGTCGCGGGGATCACTTCGACCATGCGCGACGGCATCACCAACGCGGCTCCGGTGCCGGTCTATTCCATTGCCGAGCGAGAGGCCGCCGCGGCGCGGGCGCTCGGACTGGCCACCACACCGTCACTCGGCGCGCCAGTGCCGCTCACGCCCGACGCCCCCTACGGCCGGGGCGGTGCGCACCTGTCGATCTGGAAGCCCTCCTTCGCGCTGGGGACGCCGGGCGGCGGCGAAGTCGGTATCAATTTCTGGGGGATTCACAACGAGGGCCACGTGAACGTCGGGTTCATTCCCACGGCCGGGTCCTACCTTCTGGATTGCCGCCTGCTCTCGGCCGGGAGGATCAGCTGGAAGATCTATCGGGGTGCGAACGAAACCCCCGGCGAGCACGGCGAGGCTGCCCTCCGCGAGAATCATTTGTTTCTGCAAGTACCGGCGCCCACACCCGGCGAGGCCATTTCGGTGGAGCTGTGGCCCACGCCGGTGACCGAGCCGCTGGGCTTTCTGGGCTGCGACCTCAGCGAGGCCTCTCCCCGGAGCTAGGCTCGCCCCTCCCGCTCACAACAGCATTCGACCGTTCGGCTCCGTTCTGGTTGTTCCCCCGCGGGGGACTCGCGTTCGTGGGTCACCCCCAGCCCCCGGAGCCTTCCATGCTGCACCTGCTAACCACTCTCGCCGTCGCGGTCCAGGTGGCCGGGGCCGCGCCACCCCATGAGCTGCGCCGCGAAGAGCTGATGACCGCGCTGCGCTCCGGCGGCTACACCATCCTGGTGCGCCACGGCCGGACCCTCAAGAGCGCTGACGTCAAGGAAACCCCGGCCTATACGCCCGCGGCGCGCGCCGAGCAGCGCAACCTCTCGGAGGACGGGGTGCGCGACGTCGCGCTCATGGGCAGGGTCTTCCGCAAGTACGCCATTCCGGTGGGCGAGGTGCTGGCCAGCCCGCTCTACCGTACCCAGGAGACCGCCGCGGCGTTCGGCACCCCCAAACTGACGATGGTGCTCAGGACCTACCCCACCACCGCGGAGACCCAGGCGCTGGTGGCCGCCGCGCCGCCGCCGGGCACCAACCGGGTGCTGGTGACCCACCACTTCGTGATCGAGCAGCACGTCCCGGGCATCGTTCCCGGCGACATCGGTGAGAGCGAGGCCGCGGTGGTGCGGCCCACCGGCGACGGGACGGTGACGCTGGTCGGGCGGATCACGCTCGCCGACTGGCAGGCCCTCGCCGACCCCTCGGCCGTGGGGCCCGCGGCCTACTCGGCGCCAGCGGCGCAAGGCGCGCAACCGGCGCCCGCGATGCCCGAGACCCGGGCCGGGCGACTCGCCGCCCGCTACATTGAGGCCTTCAACACCGGTGACACCACCCGCATGCGCGCCTTCATCGAGTCGTCAATGCTGGCCAATCCGGAACGCTCGACGGACGTCCGCTTGAAGAGCTTCTCACAGCTCTTTGCCGAGCATGGGCCTATGTCGGTGACCGGAATCACGGCGTCTCAGCCCGATTCGCTGGTTCTGGAGGCGCGGACCAGGGACGCCGCCATTACCATGACAGTGCGCGCCGCCCCAGCGCCCACCGAGCGAGTGCTGTCGGTGTTAATGGCCATCAAGGGAACCGTGAACAACGGTCATCCATGAAATTGAACCGCCAGGCATGACACCCGACGATTCCTTGTCCGAGGCGCCGCCCCTCCGCGGGGCGACCCTCGCCCTCGTCTCGGTCTGCCTGGCGCTCGGCGGGGTCAGCGCTCTCGAGGCCCGCCATGTATCGGTGGTGCACGGCTTCCCGCTGCCGTGGCTCCACGTGTTCGCCACCACCGGACCCCCCTGGCTGCTGCTGGCCGCGACGCTGCCCTTCGCGCTGCGGCTGGCATCCAGTCCCTCGCTGCGGGCCAACAAGACCCACATGGTGCTGCTGCACCTGCTTGTCTTCGCGGCGATCGCCTTCGCGCACGCCGCGCTGCTCACCTGGATCATGGGACTGGAGAACCCGGTCGCGCGGCTGTTTTCCCTGACGGCCCGGTTCGAGCGCGCCCTGGCCAGCGCGATGCCCATCACGGTGCCGATGTATGGCGCGGTCCTCGCCGCCGCCTGGGCCATGACCGAGGCGCGGGAACGGCAGCGCCGCTCGGTGCGGGCGTCGCAGCTCGAGGCCCAGCTCCACGCCGCGAGCCTGGCGTCGCTCCGGGCCAAGCTCCAGCCCCACTTTCTCTATAACACGCTGCAGGGGATCGCGACCCTGGCGGCCGACCACCGGCCCCAGCAGGCGGTGACCGCGATCGAGCAGCTCTCCGAACTGCTGCACGCGTCGCTCCGGGACGACGGCCGCGACGAGGTGCCGGTGCACGAAGAAGTGCAGCTGGCCGAGCGGTATCTCGGCCTCCAGCGGATGCGCTTCGGGGAGCGGCTGCGGTACGAGCTGGCGGTGGCGCCCGCGGTGGCCGATTGCCTGGTGCCGGTCCTGTTGCTGCAACCGCTGGTGGAGAACGCCGTGGTCCACGGACTCGAGGCCGGCCAGGAGCGGCTCAATGTGACGATCGCCGCGGGGGTGGTTCCCGAGGGTCTGGAGCTCCTGGTCGAGAACGACGGGCCGGCGCTGGACCCCGCCGCGGCGCCCGGCGAGGGGCACGGGGTGGGGATCGCGGCCACCCGGGCGCGGCTGCACACGGCCTACGGCGACCGCGCCTCGCTGACGCTGCTCCCGCGGGAGGGCGGCGGCGTCACGGTCCGGCTGGTCCTGCCGCGGTCCAAGCCATGATGCCTCCGCGCTACCGGGTCCTGCTGATCGACGACGAGGCGCTGGCGCGGCGGCGGCTGCGCCAGCTCTTGTCCGCCGCGCCGGACTTCGACGTGGTGGGGGAATGCGATGATGCGCGGCAGGCCGGCGAGCTGGTGCGCACGCTGCGCCCCGACGTGGTGTTTCTGGATATCCGGATGCCGCACCTCGATGGCTTCGGGGTGCAGGCGGTGCTCCGGGACCGGGTCCGGCATGTGGTGTTCGTGACGGCACACCCCGAGCACGCGGCCAAGGCGTTTGATATTGCCGCGTCCGACTACCTGGTGAAGCCGGTGACCCAGGCGCGCTTCACCGCCGCGCTGGACCGGCTGCGGCGGTCGGTCGGCGTCACCGGGGGCGTGGAACGCATTCTCCTGGGCGGGCGCCAAGGCGGCGCCGCGGTTCCGGTGGCCGATGTGATCTGGCTCCAGGCCCGGGGCGCCTACGTGATGGTACATATGGACGGGCAGCGCCACCTGGTTCGGGAGTCGCTGGCCCAGCTCATGGACCGGCTCGGCCCGAACCGGTTCGTGCGCATCCACCGGTCCGCCGGCATCAACCTGGCCCACCTGACCGCGCTCAAGCGCGCCGAGCGCGGCGTCGCGGTGGAGCTGTCGAACGGTACCCGACTGCCGATCAGCCGCCGCAAGGCCGCGGAGGTGGTGGAGCTGCTTCGCGGGGCGCCGGCTTCCGCCCGCCCGCAACACCAACCGACCGGTAGCGATACGACTGGTTGAGGGCCCGGTGGCGGACGCCATCTTGGGATCATGAACTCGCAGCGCATCCTCCGGGCCGGCGCCGCCCTCTGTTTCATCGGGCACGGCGCGTTCGGCTTCATCACCAAGGCCGCGTGGCTGCCCTACTTTGCCGTAGCCGGGATCCCGGCGTCCGGGGCCTGGCGCATGATGCCGTGGATCGGCGCGGTGGACGTGCTGGCCGGGATGTGTGTGCTGTTCGCGCCGCGCCGGCTGCCGCTGCTGTACATGACCATCTGGGCCGCCTGGACCGCGCTGCTCCGGCCTCTGGCCGGCGAGTCGGTGTCCGAGGCGGTGGAGCGCGCCGGGAACTACGGCGTGCCGCTGGCGTTCCTGATGCTGGTGGGCTGGCCGCGCTCCTGGAAGAGCCTGATCGAGCCGTTGAGCGAGACGATGGGCGACCCGCGCACCCTGGCCCGGGTCCGCGAGGTGCTCAAGTGGACCACCGTCCTGCTGCTGGCAGGGCATGGCGCGCTGGGGGCGATCACCGGCAAGCCGCTGCTGACCGGCAACTACGCGGCGATCGGGCTCGCGCCCGCGACGACCGCCCTGGTGGGCTGGTTCGAGCTGGCGCTGGCGGCCGCCGTCGCGGTGCGGCCGGCGGTCGGGCTGTTGCTGTTCGTCGCCGCCTGGAAGCTCGCGACCGAATCGCTATTCCTGGCGGCCGGCGCTCCGGTCTGGGAAGTCCTGGAACGGGCCGGGAGTTACGCCGCGCCGCTCGCGCTGGCGGTACTGCTGGCCGGCACGGTTCCCTCGAGAGTCTCCGCCCTGCTGACCCCGGTCTCGGAGCCCCGCCTGCAACGTTGAAACGCCCGCCCGAAACTCCCTTGCCCCATCCCCCGTCAAACAGTAGCGTCATATAGGTATCCCATAGGAGAGGCAGGGGCAGACCGGTATGAAAGCCGTGGTCTATCGGGCGTACGGCATACCCGAGATCCTCCCGTGTGAGGACGTTCCCAAGCCCGTACCGAGCGACGGCGAGGTCCTGGTCCGGGTGCGCGCGGCGGCCTCCAACCCCATGGACTATCACCTCATGACCGGCTTCTGGCTCATGCGCCTGATGACCGGACTCCGCAAACCCAAGCAGACCCGGCCCGGCGTCGATCTGGCCGGCGAGGTCGAGGCGGTCGGCAAGAACGTCACCCGGTTCAAGCCAGGAGATGCCGTCTTCGGCGTGGCGCGGGGCGCGTTCGCCGAGTATGTCTGCGCTCTCGAGAACAAGCTGGCGCTCAAGCCCCCTCACCTCAGCTTCGAGCAGGCGGCGGCCATCCCGGTCGCGGGAATGACCGCACTCCAGTTCCTTCGTGACAAGGCGCGGGTCCAGCCGGGGCAGAAGGTGCTGATCACCGGGGCGTCGGGCGGGGTGGGCCACTTTGCGGTACAGGTCGCCAAGGCGTTCGGCGCCGAGGTGACGGCGACGTGCAGCACCCGGAGCATCGACCTGGTCCGGTCGCTCGGCGCCGACCACATCATCGACTACACCCGGGAGGACTTCACTCGCGGGGCCGACCGATACGACGTGATCCTCGATGCGGTGGGGAGCCGCCCGTTCTCGGCATGCCGCCGGGTCATGACGCCGAAGGGGATCTTCCTCCCGGTGGGCGCCCGACCCGACGGACGCTGGCTCGGGCCGCTGCCACGTCTGCTCACGCTGCTGGTGTCGCGTCCCTTCGTGAGCCAGCGTATTCTGTTCTTCATGCCGCGCGTCAACCCCGAAGACCTCACTGCGCTGGCAAAGCTGACCGAGGCGAACCAGGTGACGCCGGTGGTGGACCGGGTGTACCCTTTGAGCGAAGCGGCCCAGGCGCTCCGGTACCTCAAGGAAGGACACCCGCGGGGGAAAGTCGTGGTCCGGGTGCAGGACGCATGAACATCACCACCGGCATGATCACCGAGTCACAGCGCAAGGCGGCGCGGGTCGCGGGTGGGGCCGGACTGGTCACCATGGCCACCGCGGTGATCGGGACCTTCCTGATCTACGCTCCCCTCATCGTGCCGGGCAATCTCGCGGAGACCGCCCGCAACATCACCGCCCACGAAGCCCGCTTCCGTCTCCAGATCGCCTGCGAGCTGATCTACGGAACCGGCGTCGTGGTCCTGCTCACCGCGCTGTACCAGGTCTTCGAGCCGGTCAGCCGGGGGCTGGCCATGCTCGCCGCATTGTTCCGGCTGCTGTTTGCCATGCTGTGGGTGCTCTTCGCGCTCCATCTGCTCCACGCGCTGCGGCTCTTCACGGGCGCCGAGTACCTCCGGGTCTTCGACGCCGACAAGCTGCAGGCGCTGGCCCGGCTGGATCTCTACACCAATTTCGACGCGTACTACGTCGGCCTGCCGTTCTACGGGCTGGCCTCCACAGTGTGCGCCTGGCTCTGGTGGAAGTCGAAGTACATCCCGAGGGCGCTGGCCGGCTTCGGCCTTGTCGCGTCCGCCTGGTGCGTGGCCTGCGCCTTCGGGTTCATCATCGTCCCCCACTTCGACAAGGCCGTCAACCTCTGGTGGTTTGATGCGCCGCTGGGCGGATTCGAGATGATCACCAGCGTCTGGCTGCTGGTCAGAGGGTTGAAGCCGGGTGCGCCGCTAACCCGCTGAGAGCACCACCACCGGGTCCACCCGCGCCGCGCGCCGGGCCGGGATCCAGCTCGCCGCCAGACCCACCAGCCCGATCAGCACCGACACCGCGATCAGCGTCCCCGCGTCGTTGGGCGCGATCCCGAAGAGCAGCCCCGCCACGGCCCGCCCGGCCAGCAGCGAGCCGGCCACCCCCAGCGTGATGCCCAGCGCGCAGAGGCCCAGCGCCTGCCCCAGCACCAGGCCGACTACCCGCCGGGGCGGCGCGCCCAGCGCCAGCCGCACCCCGAGCTCCCGGCGCCGCTGGGTGACCGAGTACGTCATCACCCCGTACACGCCGAGCGCGCTCAGGGCCAGCGCGATCCCCGAGACACCCAGCAGCAGGGTCACCGCGAACCGCCTCGGCGCCAGCGCGGCGTCGACGTAGCTCGCCATGCTGCCCAGGCCCGACGTCGCCACTTCGGCATCGACCCCGCGAAGCACCTGCAGGAACGCCGCGCCGAAGGCCGCCGGCGGCGTCCCGACTCGTACGGTCCAGAACTGATTGCCGGTGACGAACCGCAGGCCATCGGGGTGGACCTGGCGCAACGGGATGTAGATGTCGAGCGTCGGCGGGCCCTCGAGGTCGACGTGCCGCAGATTCTCCAGGACGCCCACCACCGTCAGGGGCCGCGGTCCGGTATTGTTGTCGTCCACCAGCACTTGCTGGCCCAGCGGATCGGCCCCGCCGAAGTAGCGCTCCGACAGGGCGCGGCTCACCAGCGCCACCGGGGGCGCCGACCCGCCGTCCGATTCCGCGAACGGCCGCCCGGATACCAGCCGCGCGCCCACGGCGGACAGGTACCCGGGGCTGATGGCGCGGTAGTGGGCCGAGGGCTGTTCCCGGTACGCCACCGGCGGGCGGCTGGGGACGCTGAACGGCACCGACGACAGCAGGCCGGAGAGCGGGGCAATCGAGACGACGCCCGCGGCGATCACGCCGGGCTGCCGCATCAGTTCGGCGTGCAGCCGCTGGTAGAACCCGGCAACGTCGGCGACGGTCGGGTAGCGCAGCGGGGGGAGCGACAGCCGGGCCACGAAGACCGAATCGGGCCGGTAGCCGAGCTCGACCCGCTGGAGCCGGGTGAGGCTCGAGAGCAGCGCCGCCGTCGTGGCGGTGAGGATCACCGCGAGGGCCACCTGCGCCACGACGAACCCGCTCCGCAGCGTTCCCTGCCCGCGCAGCCCCGCACCGGTCCGCCCAGCGGCGCGCAAGGCGCTCTGGGGCGCCGCGCGCAGCGCGGTGGCCAGCGGCGCCAGGCTGAATCCGCCGGTGGCGAGGGTCAGCAGCGCGGCCACGAAGAGCAGCACCATGCCGTCCACCCGCACCTCGTCGAGCCGTGGAATGGACGTGGGTCCGGTCCGGGTGACCAGGGCGACGCCCCACCAGGCCAGCAGAGTTCCGCCGATCGCGCCGGCGCCGGCGAGGAGCGCCCCTTCGGCGAGGAGCTGCGAGGCCACGTGCCATGCCGAGGCGCCCAGCGCCCGGCGCACCGCGATCTCACCCTGCCGGGTGGTCGACCGGATCAGCAGCAGATTGAGCACGTTGGCGAACGCGATCGCCAGCATCAGCGCCACGCAGCCGAGCAGCACCAGCAGCGTCTGGCGGGCGTCTCCGACCAGGTACCGCTGCATCGGGGTAACCCGCACGCCCAGCTTGGTGGCGTACTCGGTGGGGAACTGGGTCCGGAGATCGGCGGTCAGCGCGGTGAGCTCCTGCTCCGCGGTGGCCGGCTCGGCGCCGTCCCGCAGCCGGCCGAAGAGCCGCAGAAAGTTGGTCGAGCTGCGCAGGTGGCGGAGCGGGTCCCGGTCCGGCGCCAGCGGGACCACCACGTCGAGGTTGCGGAGCGGGAGCGGGAAATACTTCGGCAGCACACCGACCACGGTGTGGGGCTCCCCGTTGAGGCGAACGGTCTGGCCGACCGCGGCGGCGGCTCCACCCAGCTGCCGCTGCCAGAATGCCCAGCTCACTACCACCACCCGGCCCGCGTCCGCCGCGTCATCCGAGGCGCGCAGCAGCCGGCCCGCGCTGGGCCGGGCCCCCAGCAGGTCGAAGCTCGCGGCCGATATTCTCATCCCCTGGAGCCGCTGCGACACGCTGGCGGTGGGGAGGGTGGCGCTCCAGCTGGTGTAGGCGCCCAGCTCCACCGCGCGGGCGCGCTCCTTCAGGTCCATATACTCCGGCAGCGAGAACGGGGCGTCGGGCCGGTCGGGGCGCACCGAGGATATCCAGAGGAGGCGGTCGGGCGCCCGGTAGGGAAGTCCGCGGAACAGCACGCCGTACACGATGGAGAACACGCCGGCGGTGGTCCCGATGCAGAGCGCGAGTGTCGCCACGATGAACGCCGACGCGAGCGGCGCCCGCCGAAGGGCCCGCGCAGCGAGCCGGAGCTGTCCCGGGAGGGAGCCCATGTCAGCCTTTGCCGCGCACGCGGAGGGTCACGGCCCCGGCGAAGCGTTGGAGGGTGCGGATGAACGTGGCGCGCTGGGCGCCGCTCAGGCCCCCGAGCGCGGTCATGTTCTCGCGGACGATATCCTTGCGGAGGCGACCGTAGACCCGCCGCCCCAGTGGGGTGGCCCGGAGCATGGTGGAGCGCGCGTCGACGGGGTGGCCGGCCCGCTCGACCAGCCCGGCCCCCGCCATCGCGTCCACCAGGCGGCTGACGGTACTCTTCTCCAACGCCAGGTCCCGGGCCAGCTCTGTGGCGGTGACCTCGCCCCGGCGGAGAATGATCTCGAGCGCGTAGGTCTGGGTGACGGTGGCCCCGTGGGACGCGACCCGGTCCCGGTCGCGGAACTGGTAGACCCGGAGCAGCTCGGTCATGACCTCGAATACCATGGCCGCATCGGCCTCCAGGGTTGCCCGCGCCGGTGACATAGTTGTATCATACATCTATCTCGACGGGCCCGCCAGTCACTTCCCGGGCCGAAGGCGGCGACGATGAACGGCGATCAGGAGTGGATTCGCGACGAGTACCTGGTCAGCACCAGCCGGGAGCGGGTGGCGCTGGACGTGGTGCACCGGTTCCTGGCCTCGTCCTACTGGGCCCCGGGGGTCGGGATCGACACCGTCCGCCGTTCGGTGGACCATTCGCTGCCGTTCGGGCTCTATCGCGGCGCCGAGTTGGTGGGGTTTGCCCGCGTGATCACCGATTACGCGACCTTCGGGTACCTGGCCGACGTGTTCGTGCTGCCCGAGTATCGCGGGCGCGGCCTGGGCCGGTGGCTGGTGGAGTGTGTCCTGGCGCACCCGGCGCTGCAGGGTCTCCGTTCCTGGGGGCTCAAGACCCGCGACGCGCAGGCGCTGTACCGTCGGCTCGGATTTGGCGACCCGCCGAGCGGCATCACTTTCATGCAGCGCTCAGGGCGGGGTGGGGTCGATCGGCTCTGATTCTTCCTTGGGCTTCCCGAACATCCAGTTCACATTGAGCAGCAGCCCGCGGATCTTGCGGCGCCGGTCGGTCACCTGGGTAAACCGCGGGTCGATGGTCGTGTTGCTCTCCAGCGAGGTGTTGAACGGGTCGATGATCCGGAGGGTCAGGCTGAGCCGGTCGTTCATCAGCTTCTTCCGCGCCGCCAGGCTGACCCGGGTCTGGCCGGCGTTCCGGCCCTGCTCGACCGTCGTCGGCCCCCGATACGATAGAATCGCCTGGGCATCGAAGGTCTTCGAGAACCGGTAGGAGGCGTTGGTCCGCGCGGTCCAGCCGAAGGTCCGGGCGTTGAGCCCCGGCCCGACATTCGACGCGTCGCTGACCTGCCGGAAGGCGCTGGCGCCGACGAACCCGCTGAGCGGCCCGCCGGTGAGGGCCACGGTGGCGTCGGCGCCGAACGCGTCGGTCGCGGCGATGTTGGCGAAGGTCCGGGTGGTGACCCCGGCGCCGTCGATGCTCCGGATAGTCCGGACCGCATCGATGGTGTGCCGGTAGAACGGGGAGAGCTGGATGGTCATCCGCTCCGAAGTGCGCTGCAGGCCCAGCTCGAAGGCGCGGATATACTCCGGCTTCAGGTGGGGGTTGCCGACCGACAGGTTGAGCGGATCCTGATAGTGCGGCGTCGGGTCCAGCACGTCGGTGTCGTCGGGGCGCCGGATCCGGGTCGAGTAGCTCAGCTTGATCTGGTGCGCGTCATCCACGTTCCAGGCCACCAGCCCGCTCGGGAATACGCTGGTGTAGGGGTTCTCGTAGGTCGCGCCGATCGTGTTCAGGTGGAACCGGGTCGTGGCCCGCTCGACCCGGACGCCGCCCTGCAGCGTGACCTTGCCGGCCTGGGCGTCGAGGATCGCGTAACCCGCATTGACGAGCTGCCGCCAGGTGAAGTCCCGGATGCGGGACGAGTCGGGCCGGAACGCGTTGTCCGTCTGGTCGAACACCTCGGTGTTCAGCGTGGTGTGGATGCGGAGCAGCGATCCCTTGTAACCGGCCTCCAGCTTCAGATGTTGGTTGAGCGGGCGGACATAGTCCGCCTTGAGCGAGCCCTCGCGAGGGCGCTCCCACGCCGTCTGGTTCTCCAGGGCCGAGGCGCCGAGCGGCGTCCCGTCGAGCGCCAGGGTACGCGCGACGACGCTGCCGGGCCCCCCTTCCTGGTCCCGGGTGAAGGTCAGCTCGCTCGACAGCTTGTGCCCCTTGGCGGCGAAGCTGTGCCGGTACCCCAGCGTGCCCTCGAGGCTGGACTCGTTGCCCTTGCCGCTGGTGGTCCGGTCGGAGAGGCCGGTGAGGGTGCGCGCCGCGTTCAGGTTGCGGTACACCAGGACGTAGGTATCCTGCTGGTCTCGGGTACTGAAGAGGCCGTCGAGGGCCAGCTCGTCGTGCTTGGAGAGATCGTAGTTGAGGCTGCCGGTCATGGTGTGCGCATGCGGGAGCTGCATGCGGGCGCCGGTCTCGTCCAGGTAGGTGATCGGGTCGGCATAGAGGTTCTGGCGAAAGATCGCGTCGCTCCGGGGTCGCCGGTCGCGGAGGAAGCCATAGCTGCCGTACAGGGTCAGCGGCCCGCGCTGGTAGCCGAGGTTGGCGCCGAGGTTCACCTGGCCGGTGGTGCCCCCTGCGACCGTGAAGCCGCCGCTGGTCCCGGCATCGGCGTCCTGCTTGAGCACCAGGTTGATGATTCCCGCGGTACCGGTCGGGTCTTCCCTGGCGGACGGGTTGGGCACCACCTCGATCCGGTCCACGATGCCCGCGGGGAGCTGGGCCAGGAAGTTGCCGAGCTGGGCCGGCTTCATCGGGCTGGGGCGGCCGTTGATCTGGACGATCACGCCGGAGTTGCCCCGCAAGCTCACGATGTTGTCGATGTCCACGTCCACCGACGGCACGTTGCGGAGCAGGTCGAGCGCCGTGCCGCCCCGGGTCGTGGGCATGTCCCGTACGACATAGGTGCTGCGATCCGGGGCGAGCTGGATGTCCTGCCGCTTCCCGGTGACCTCGAGCGACTGGAGCTCGACCGCCACAGCGGTGAGCGTCACGTTCCCCACGGTGACGGGCCCGGATGACGCGTTGATCGTGACCGGGAGCTCCTTCGCGGCGTAGCCGATGGCGAGGATGCGGAGCCGGTAGCGCCCCGGCCGGAGGCCGCCGACCTGAAAGGCGCCGTCCGCGGCGGCCATGGTCCGGGCCACCGGGGCGGTGGTGCCGGGGGTCGAGACCACCACCGTGGCGAGGTTGATGGGCGCCTGGTTGGACGCGGTGACCACTCGGCCCCGGATCTCGCCGCGGGCAGGGGCTCCCTGCGCCGCCGCCGGGGCCGAGGCCGCAAGGAGCAGCAGCGCCGCGAGCGTGACGGAGCGGTGGTGAGCGGCCAAGCGCACTCCCGATATGGGCATGGGTGATTGAGCGGCGTGCTCAAGCTAGCATGGCTTCATGAAGCTTTGATGACAGACTCGGCGGCCATCCCGCGCCCCGGGTCCCGGGTGGCTACATTCCGCGAATTGCCTGCAGACACTCGGGAGATCGGCTCATGAAGGTATATCGTCTTGTCTTGCCGCTTCTGATGGCCATTCCCTCCGCCGCATCGGCGCAGGAGATCCCCAGGGGGACCTTCCAGGACAGTCTGCTCGGCTGGATCAAGGTCTACAAGTTCACCGGCCCCCGGGCACCGCTCTTGGTGGATGCCAAGCGCTATTCGCCGGTCCAGCTCTCGATCATTGATTCGCTGGCCAACTGGATGCAGGCCAGCTACACCCCGAAGGGCGCCCTGGGCGATGTGGTCCGAAAGGTCTCCACCAAGCTGGGCCTGTACAACCAGGACGAGGCCTCGCTGCCGCAGAGCTACGGCGCCGAAGCCAGGACCTATTTCCAGCTCAAGTACGCCGCCAACCACAAGATCGTGCCGTACACCAGTGATCACTGGACCTGGTCGGTCCGGGCCAATGAGGTGTTCGGCGAGCCGCTGTTGGCGCTGAATACACCCACGCAGTACTACTTCCTGCTTCCCAATTCCAGCGCCCAGGTGACGCCGGCAACTCAGCGGTACGACATTTCGCATCACCCCGCACTGAAGCCGTTCATCTCGTACTACAACGATCAAACCAAGAGCACCACCGTGAACGCCACGTACGTGGTGTTGAGCAAGGACAACAAGTTTCCGTTCGTCAAGATCACCAAGGCGGAGTACCTCGAGAAGCTGGCCGGCGCGGTAGAACGCAAGCACGACAAGGAGAAAGAAGAGGTCGTCAAGGGCTGGCCCGAGGGCAAGGCGAGATCCGACGGACTCAAGGCGGCCGACGACCGCTATCAGAAGCGCGTGAGCCTCCTGGGCACCAATCGGGCGAAGTACGCCGCCCGGCTGCAGGAAACCGCCGAGGTGTTCGAGATTCAGCCCGACGTGCTGCTGGAGAACTACAAGGATGTGTTCGAAGGGAACGGCGGCCCGGGAGAGCGCTACTCGGTGTACAAGGTGGACCCCGTGATGGCCGATCTGGCGAAGACCGACCAGCCGCAGTGGATCCTGGTGTGGTGGGATGGAGACCTGCTCGACCCGGTCGAAAAGCATCAGATCGAGTCCATCGTGAACAATTTCGACTTTCAGTACGTGTACGACTACTTCTTCGCCCCGGAGAAGGTCAAGGGCCGGCCCTACCGGCCGCTGCATTCACCCGACGCCCGGCCCGTGGTCGTGGTGAAGGAGGCCTCGGAGGCCGCCCGGGCCAGTGCTTCTGACGCGAAGGTGTACCTCTTCGAAGACTTTTCCACCAGCGCCGTCGGGAACCCGCCCAATGGATGGACGATCGGCCGGACCACGGGCACCGTGGCGAGCCTCGACGGACTGCCGGGCAACTGGGTGCTCATGGCCGGGGAAGCGAAGCTGGCGCCGAAGCAGCTGAAGGCGCCGCTACCGCCGAACTTCACGCTGACCTACGAGCTGGTGGCGTCGCAGAACTTCACCTGGGGCGCCAAGGGAATGACGTTCCGGCTGGCGAACGAAAAATCGCCCGGCAATGCGGACTCGTACCTGAGCCTGAAGCTCCGGCCCGGATACGACGGCAGAGACGGGGAGGCGACGCTTGAGACCCAGTTTCCGGCGGGCTATTCGAGCGGCACCAAGTATCTGCCGGCCACCGGCTTTTCCAACAACAAGCAGAACAACCGCATCACCGTGTCGATTCGCAAGACCGGTGAGACCATCCAGGTATTCATCGACGCGAACAAGATCGCGGATCTCGACAAGGCGATGCCGGCGGGCCTCTTGTTCAATGCGATGTCGTTCTCCGTGCTGGGCAGCCCGAGCGAGCTGAAGGACAAGTTCTATATCGGCAGGATCAGGATCAGTAGGGAGTAGGCCCCCGCCGGCCGCGCCTCACAACCCCCACGGAAGGGCCCGCCCGCCATGCACCTCGTCCGGCAGGATCGGCTTCCCTTCGTCGGCATGTCCCACCAGTTCATCGGGGCGGACCACGATGTCGGGATCTCGACGTATCTGGTCAATGCCCCGCGGGGGCGGGGACCCCGCCTCCACCGCCACCCCTACGACAAGGTGGCGTTCGTGCGAGAGGGCAGGGGGCGCTGGACCGTCAACGGGAAAGCCTACGACGTGGTGGCTGGAGACATCCTGGTCATCAAGGCCGGCGAGATCCACACCTTTCTCAACACCGGCGACGGTCCGCTCCTGCTCAGCGACGTCCACCTGAGCCCGCGGTTCGAGCAGGAGAACCTGGAGTAGTCGCGGTTCACATGCGTAGAGTGCCGGGTGATCGCGGCCGGGTGCTGCCGTAGTGGTCCTTCCGGTCACGGGTCAGGAAACTCAAAGCGGCCTTCGCGACCGGTACGCTACCGCGCCGAGGTGGGAGCGGATCGAGCGCCAGGTCCACCGGAACCGGGTGCCCCGGCGGGTGAGGGTGAAGTTCCCGCTGAAATCCCTGATCCGGGCGATGACCGCGAGCTCATCGTCGTCCAGGGTGCCTTCGATCGACCACGATACCGGCCCGCCGTCGCGCGGGCCTCGGGCCGAGCCGGACAGCATGAGCGCTCCGGTCTCCCGATCGAACCTGCCGGTCGAGATCTCCGCCATGTTGCTGGGCCGGCCATCCATGATGCGGCCACTCACACGCCGTCTCACATCGTAGCGAAGGTCGAGGAAGACCACGCCATCCTGGCCCCACCACCCGGAGAGTGGATCTTCTCCCGCGGGTGTGGCGGACGCGGCCGGCTGCCAGCCGCCCTCGTGCAGCAGCTCCCCGATCTCGGCGTCCCCTAACGCGCGGTCGTAGATGAGGACGTCGTCGATGTCCCCGCGGAAGAAGAAGTACGGCTCGGGAGTTCCCTTCCGCCCGATCATGACCGGCTGTTCCGGGTGTACGGTCAGGGGATCCTCCACCGTGTCCTGCAGCACCCCATCGAGATAGAGCAGGTTTCGGCCCCGGTCGTGGACCGCGACCGCGTGATACCACACGCCGGGGCGCACCCGCCTTCGGCAGCGGGGATCCCGGGCGTGGATCATCCGGTGCCAGACGATCCGGCCGCAATCGGTGCTGAGCTGGAAGACCCGGCGGGACTGGTCCTCGTCGTTGCCATCGTCCTGGGCGACGATGCAGCCGGTCCAGCCGGCGAAGTCGCGGGGCTCGTAGCGGGCCCACGCCGAGACGGTGAGCGCTTCCCGGCTCAGCTGTGGCGGCGGCGCCACCTCGATCCAGTCGTCGATGCCGTCGAACCGGTAGGCCGAGTCGGGGTGACCGAAGCGATCGGTCGTGAGGGTCGCCCCGTGCACTACCCCGTCATGGCCATTGCCGCTGCCGTCCTCGGCGTTGCCGGAAAACCGGTACTCGGCGACCAGGCCATGCCGCGGCCGCATGGCGTCCTCAGTTTCCCTGGCTCGAGGGCGGCACCAGCCCCTTGATGCGGAGGTAGGTGATGAAGTTCCCGTAGTGTTCCCAGTTGTGGGTGACGTTGAGCGCCAGCACGCCGAGCCTGGTCATCTTCATGCCGAAGAGCTCGGTCTGGCCCGGGAAGGCCTTGTCGAGCCTGGCGTAGAGCGGGTCGCAATAGGCAAACGCGTCCTTGATCGCCTTCACCAGCGCGGCCTTCTCGGTGTTCTTCTCGAAGTCCTGCACCATGTCGCGTTTCTCGCCCTTGGCGGTGGCGCACATCAGGAGATTCTCGTTGGCCAGGTGGCCCACGATCTCCCCGAAGCTCCGCACCGTCGGCACCGGCTTGAAGGAGTAGTTCTCCTCCGGCATCTGCTCGGCGGACTTGATGACGAACGTCTTGACCTCCTGGTAGAGCGGATTCAGCGTGGCCACCGTCTGCGCCGCCGCGGCCGCGGGAAGAGCCAGCAGCACCAGCACCGCACCGATACGAGCCTTCATTGAGATTGCCTCCGACTGCGAGAGGAGTGGTGGTCAGGGCCGCCTGGGCCAGACCGGGCCCTGGTTCTTCGCGGTGACCCGGCCGATGCCCTGGTACACGAATTTCTGGACCCGCTTCCCTTCGTAGGTCTCGGTGGTGTAGATGTTGCCCTTCGAGTCGGTGGCGATGCTGTGCACGGCGAAGAACTGGCCCGGCTGGCGGCCTCCGTCCCCGAAGCTGGTGAGAATCTGGAGCGATTGCCGGTCCATCACATAGACCCGCTCGTTCTTCCCGTCGGCCAGGAAGATGTACTTCTGGTTCTTGTCCTTCGAGAAGGCGATGTCCCACACCGAGCCGTCGGCCAGGGTGCGGGGCGCGATCCGCTCCTCCTTCACGAAGCTGCCATCCTTCTTGAAGACCTGGATCCGGTCGTTGGGCCGGTCGCATACGTACACCAGCCCATCGTTGCTCGGCTCGGCGCAATGCACCGGGTTGCGGAACTGCTGGGCCAATGGAGCATCGGGGTTGTAGGGGCCCAGGTTCGCGTCGTCCGGCTGGTGGCCATAGGCGCCCCAGTAGCGCTTGATCTTGCCGGTCTCCATGTCGAGCACCGCAACCCGCTTGTTGCCGTAGCCGTCGGAGACGTAGGCCTCCCGCGCCGCCGGGTCGAAGGTGATCTTGGCCACCCGCCCGAAGTGTTCCAGGCTGTTGCTGTTGGCCGGCTGGTTGGGGAGGCCGTAGGCCGCGAGGAACTTGCCCTCGTGAGTGAACTTGAGGATCTGGGAGTCGCTGCGGGTAGAGTCTCGCCCGTTGCCGCCGATCCAGATGTTGTCCTTGTCGTCCACCGCGATCCCGTGGTTGGAGAGCGGCCAGACATACTCCGGCGAGGGTCCGCCCCACGAATTGACCAGGTTGCCCTGGGGATCGAATTCCAGCACCGGAGGCGCGGCCCGGCAGCACTCGCCCCGGGACGGACTGGCGTCGGCGCCCGACTCGGTCCTCGGCTCGAGCGTGGACTCGCCCCGGTGGATGATGAAGACGTGGTCCCGGGAATCGATCCCGACCCCGATGGTCGAGCCCAGGATCCAGTGGTTGGGCAGCGGCTTGGGCCACATCGGATCCACCTCGAAGGTGGGGGCCTGCACCATCTGATCCTGGGTGGCGTCCAGCGCCGCCTGGCCCACGCCGAGCGCCAGGATCAGGGCCACCAGCGCGGCCCCCAGCATCAGGCTGCGTTTCCGGGTCATCCGTCTCTCCTTGTCGCGAGGCGAGCCCCCTGTCTCGGGGGGCGGGAAAGAGTATACTCTCGCCATGCACCCGCGAACATCCCGGCTCTGCCTGGCCGCCGTCTTGGCGGCCGGGCTCTGGCCGCCCCGGGCGGCCGCCCATGAGATCCCTTCCCGGGTGACGGTGCTGGCCTTCATTCGCCCCGAGGGCCGGGTGCTGCGGGTGGCGGTCCGGGTGCCGCTCGAGGCGATGCGGGACCTGGAGTTCCCCCTCAAGGGGGAGGGATTCCTGGATCTGGCGCATGCCGGGCCCCAGCTCTCCGACGCCGCCCGGATCTGGATCGCCGGGTCCATGGAGCTCCTGGAGAATGGCGCCACCCTGGACGATTCGCGCATCGTCGCCACCCAGGTGTCGCTGCCGGTCGACCGATCCTTCGAGACCTACGCGGGCGCCGTGCAGCACATCACCGGCCCGCCCCTCCCCGCCGAGACCGAGCTGGTCTGGCAGCAGGCGATGCTGGACGTGCTGCTGGAGTACCCGATCGATTCGGACAGCGCGAGCTTCTCGATCCGCCCGGCGCTGGCCCGGCTGGGGATCCGGACCACCACGGTGGTCCGGTTCCTGGCGCCGAACGGCGCCGAGCGGGCCTACGAGTTTGTGGGAGATCCCGGCCTGGTGCGGCTGGATCCCCGGTGGCACCAGGCAGCGGCCCGGTTCGTGAAGCTGGGGTTCCTGCATATCCTGGACGGCCTGGACCATCTGCTGTTCCTGCTCTGCCTGGTGATCCCCTTCCGGCGCTTCCGGCCCCTGGTGGCGATCGTGACTTCCTTCACGGTGGCCCATTCGATCACCCTGGTCGCGTCGACGCTCGGCCTGGCCCCGACCGGGCTCTGGTTCGCGCCGCTGATCGAGATGCTCGTCGCGCTCTCCATTGTCTACATGGCGTTCGAGAACATCCTGGGCGCCCGGCTGGAGCGGCGCTGGCTCCTGGCGTTCGGCTTCGGCTTGATCCACGGGTTCGGCTTCTCCTTCTTTCTGCGCCAGTCGCTCCAGTTCGCCGGGGCCCACCTGGCGACCTCGCTTGTCTCGTTCAACGTGGGCGTCGAGCTGGGCCAGGTGTTCGTGCTGCTGCTGGCGGTCCCGGTGCTGGTCTGGCTGTTCCGCCGGGTGCCTGAGCGCGCCGGCATCATCCTGCTGTCGGCGATCGTGGCCCACACCGCGTGGCACTGGATGACCGCGCGGGGCGCCACGCTGCTGGAATACCGGTTCCAGTGGCCGGCTCTCGACGCGATCACCGTGGCGGGCGCGATGCGCGGGCTGATGCTGGCGCTCATCGTCGTGGGCGTGGGATGGGTGATGTACGGGGTGGCCCGGCGGATCGCGAGGGTCGCGCCCAAGGGCGAGCCGACCGTGGAAGCGGAGCCGTAGTGGGACGCGCATTGCGCCTGCTCGCCGCGGCGGGCATACTGGCTGTGCCGGCCGCCGCCTCGGCGCAGCAGGGCGATCTGGATTCCGTCCGCGCCACCCGCGCCGGGGTCTATACCGCCGCGCAGGCGTCGCAGGGCCGGTCCATCTATCTGCTCAATTGCGCCAGCTGTCACACCGAGGCGTCGCACGCCGGCCCGGTGTTCGCGGCGCGGTGGGACGGCAAGCTGCTCTGGGAGCTGTACCGTTACGTCAGCGAGGCGATGCCCAAGAGCGAGCCGGGCAGCCTCGCGCCGGGAGAGTACGCGGTCCTGGTGGCGTATCTGCTCAAGCTGAACGGCATGCCGTCGGGAGCGGAGGAGCTTCCCACCGACTCAGTGGCGCTCAAGAAGATCCGGATCGGATTGGTCAAGCGGGATTCCACCCAACAGAGGTGACCATGGCGCATCAGGCCGAGATTGCAAACAGCAGCCACAGAAACCACGGATTCAAGAGCGGATTCTCCTCCGGCGGGGCTGTCCACCCTGCTGTTGCGGTTGCAGGGCGAATAATCCGACTTATCTGTGTAATCTGTGGCCTGCTGTTGCCGAGTGCCGCCAATGCCCAGATGACGGCCGGGGCGCGCGGCAACGTCCCCGGCGAGTGGCGGGCCTGGGGCGCCGACCTGTGGAGCACTCGCTATTCCCCCCTCGACCAGATCAACGCCGCCAACTTCGGCTCGCTCAAGGTCGCGTGGCAGTGGAACGCCGGGGCGTTCGGGAACGACGAGTACTACCGTACCACGCCGCTCTACGCCAACGGCCGGCTGTTCACGGTGGCTACCACCCGCCGAGTCGCGACCGCCCTGGATCCCGCCACCGGCGAGACCCTCTGGATGTGGCGGCTGGACGAAGGCATCCGATGGCGGAAGGCGCCGCGCAAGTTCGCGGGTCGCGGCCTGGCATACTGGACCGATGGCCGGGAGGAGCGGGTGATCGTAGTCACCCCGGGATACCACCTGGCCTCGCTCGACGCGAAGACCGGCATTCCCGACCCGAAGTTCGGCAAGAACGGCGTCGTGGATCTGATGGCCGGGCTCGGCCTCCCGCTGGTTCCCCTCGCCGTGGACGACTCCGGCTCGCTCATCATCAGCGACGCGGCTCCCGCCCGGAAGGCCCGGCCGGGAGAGACCTGGGATCCCAGGACCCAGACCGGCGCCGACGGCACCATCGGCATTGACCCGGCGATCGGTGAGATCGCCAACAGCTCGCCGGCCATCGTGGTGAACGACGTGATCGTGGTGGGCAACTCCTCGATCCACGGCTACTACCCGATCCGGGTGCGCAATATCCCCGGCTTCATCCGCGGCTTCGACGTGCACACCGGGAAGCAGCTCTGGAAGTTCAACCTGGTGCCGCAGCCCGGCGAGTTCGGCGCCGACACCTGGAAGAACGGCTCGAAGATCGGGACCGAAGGGGTGGGGAAGAACGACGCCTGGGCCCCGTACTCCGCGGATCCCGAGCTGGGTCTGGCCTACATCCCGGTGGGCATGCCGCTCATGGACGAGTATGGCGGCCACCGCCCGGGGGACAATCTCTTCGGCACCAGCCTCGTCGCGCTCGACGTGAAGACCGGCAAGCGGCGCTGGCACTACCAGTTCGTGCACCACGATATCTGGGACTACGACTCGCCCATGGCGCCCAACCTGCTGGACGTGACGGTCGGCGGGAAGCGCCGGAAGGTCGTGGTGCAGACCACCAAGCAGGGATTCGCCTACGTCCTGGACCGCGCCACCGGCGAGCCGATCTGGCCCATCGTGGAAACGCCGGTGCTGCAGAGCGACGTGCCGGGCGAACAGACTTCGGCGACGCAGCCGATCCCCTCGAAGCCGGCGCCGTACTCCCAGCAGGGGCTCAAGGAGGAGGACCTGATCGACTATACCCCGGCGATCAGGGATTCCGCGCTCAAGATCGCGCGGCTGTGCCGCATGGGACCCTGGTTCATCCCCGGATCGGCGGCGGACGGAAGCAGCAAGCTCCGGTGCTCGTGGTACGCGCCGGGCGCGAGCGGCGGGGTGAACATCGACGGGGGCACGGCGGCGGACCCGGAGACCGGCATGATCTACGTGGCCGCGCTCACCGGGCTCAATGCGATCGTGCTCAAGAAGGATCCCTGCTCCGAGTTCCGCTACAGCTCGCCCCGCGACAATTGCGGCCTGATCGGGGCGCTGCCGCCGCCGGCGGGTTACCAGGCCCCGGCCGACAAGGGCGGCGGGTTCGACGACCGGGGGCCGCCGTCCCAGATCGGCGGGGTGTCCATTCTGAAGCCGAAGCAGCTGGGCGGCATCACCGGGTACGATCTCAACACCGGCGAGAAGGTCTGGTGGACCTCCAATGGCGGGCAGCCGGCCGTTACCAGCAAAGACCCGCTCTTTGCCGGGGTGAGCCTGCCGGCCGGGTCGAGCCGGGGCCAGGCCCAGGTGATCACCACGAAGACACTGATGATCTACGGCACCGGCCGGCAGGGCGGGCTGCCGGGCGCCAAGCCGATGCTCTACGCGGTGGACAAGGCCACCGGGAAGGAGGTCGGCGCGGTGGAGATTCCCTCACGCACTACCGCGATGCCGATGACGTTCATGCACCAGGGCCGGCAGTACGTCATCTTCGCGGTCGGCGCGGGAGAGAGCACCTCGCTGGTGGCGCTCCGGCTGCCGTAGCTCAAGTCCAGGTCGGGAGCGCCTTCCCGGTCTCCAGCAGCGACTTGAGGCTGGAGAGCACCCGGGGCCAGCCCTTGGTGATGCCTTCCAGCATCTTGGAGCCCGGCTCCAGCTCGTCGTGGACGACGGTGAGCTGCACCTTGCCCGCCAGCTGGGCGATGGTGAACGTCACCCGGGACTGCTTGTCCGGGGCGCTCGTATCGGCCCAGCTCAGCACCAGGCGCTCGGGCTTCTTGCTCTCCACCACCGTGCCCACCAGGTCCACTGTGCCGGCGGCGTCGGTGCGGCGGTGCTCCCACCTCGAGCCCGGCTTCCAGTCCGAGACATTGAGATGGTCCCAGTACCGCCGGGTCATCTCAGCGTCGAGCAGCGCGTTCCAGAGCTTTTCCGGAGTGGTGTTGATGTAGGTCACGTAGACGAATTGCGGCTTCGGCATGGTCGCGCTCCAGTTGCTGCTTGAGGTCATGCAGCGCGCGAAGGCGGCGCCGCTCGAATTTGTCGATCCACCGATCGGCGATCTCACCGATCGGGACCGGATTCAGGTAGTGCAGCTTTTCCCGCCCCCGCCGGATCGCGACCACCAGATTGGCCTCTTCCAGCAGGGCCAGGTGCTTGGCCGCGCCCTGCCGGGTCATGTCCACGTGCTCGCACAGCTCGCCCAGGGTCTGGCCGTTGTTGTCGTGCAGCCGGTCGAGCATGCGCCGGCGGCTCGGGTCGGCCAGGGCCTTGAAGACGGCGTCCATATCGGAGGGCACGCCGTAATATGCAACCAAATGGTTGCATGTCAAGTAGCGGGGCTGTTTGCGGCAGGGAACCGCAGGACCCTGCTCCGCGTCTGCTGTTGCAGGAGTTCGAATGACCGAGATGGTCGCCCGGGAACCCCCGGACCTCAGCTCTTCGCCGCCGCCAGCCGCCGTCGATATTCGCCCGCGGCATCGGGCTTGCCCCACTGCTCGTAGAGGACCGCGAGCCGCTGCAGCGCGAGCCGGGTCCGCGGGTTGGCGGGCCCCTGGGACTCCGCCAGGCTCCGGTAGCTCTGCAGCAGCAGCGCCTCGGCTTCGGCGAAATGCTTGCGTGCGGTGAGGCATTCACCCAGTGCCCCCCGGGTCAGGGCGGTCATGAAGTGGGCCGGGGGCAGGTTCGCCTCGCGCAGCTCGAGCGCTTCGCGCAGCGACTGTTCCGCCTCGGCGCCCTTGCCGAGCCGGCTGAGGATCAGGCCCTGGACGGTGAGCGCCGTGGCGAAGCTGATGTACTTGGGATTGGAATTGCGGCGGTAGTTCTGCAACACCTGCTCGATCTTCTGGCCGGCCTCCGCGTACCGGCCGGCCAGGTATGCCACCTGGGCCTGGAGCCGGAGGTTGTCGTAGATCGCGATGAAGTTGGGATCGTAGAGCTTTCGATACATCGCTTCGGCTTCGCGCAGATTGGCGTCAGCCCCGCTCAGGTCTCCCTTCTCCATCAGGATGATGCCGAGCAGGGTCAGGGCCGCGCAGAATTCCGGGGTCACGTCGTCGACCGTGGCGCGGTGGGCCGCGACCGCGGCCCGCTGGAGGCCCTCAGCCTCGTCGAACTTTCCCCGGTCGATGAGAATGAGGGTAAGCATCTGGCCGGTCAGGCCGGCCTGGGCCGGGTCGGGGTGCTCGGTGGTGATGGCCAGGCTCTCGCGCAGCAGGGTCTCGGCCTCGACCGCGTTGCCGCGGGCCCGCTGCATCACGGCGTAATCGCTCAGGCTCCGGGCGATGAAGTCCGGTTCGATGGTTCCCTTGTGGTATTCGGCGCGCAGCCGGTCGAGCTTCGGGCCGTAGAGGTGCTCGGCGCTGTCGTAGGCCGCGGTCGCGAAGAACAGGGCCGCCAGCGCAAACTCCGATTTGAGAACGGTGGTGCTCCCCGCCCCGTAGAGCCGAGTCTGCTCGGCGATGGCGCGCCTCAGGTTCTTCTCCCCCGCGACATAGTTGCCCTGGTTGACGTACCCGTTGCCGACCACGAAACGGAGCTCGGCCCGGACCTCGGGCTGGTGGGCCATCTCCCCGCTGTCCAACCGCGCCTCGGCGTCCTTCCAGATGTCGGTGATGGTGGTCTGGTACCCCTTGCGGCCTGCGCCCGGATTTCCGGTCACCAGGACCCGCTGGAGGAACCCGTTGACCACATCGGCCTTGGCGCTTTCCCGTCGCGCGTTGCGGTACTGTCCCAGCGCGACCGTCAGGCCCGCCAGCACGGCGAGAAGAATCAACCCCGCGGCCGCCACCGCGATCCGGTTGCGGTGGTAGAACCTCGAGGCGCGGTACGACAGGGTGCTGGGACGGGCCGCGATCGGCAGATGCTGGAAATGCCGCTCGATGTCGTCGGCCAGCTCGGCCACCGACTGGTACCGGCGGGCCGGATCCTTCTGCAGCGCCTTGAGGGTGATGTTGTCGAGGTCGCCCCTGAGCTGGCGCCGGCGGGTGGCCGTCTCGGGGCCGCCGGAGCGCACCGCGCGGCTGGGAGCCGACGGCTCGCCGGTGGTGACGGTCTTGATGATGTCGTCGAGGCCCTTGCCCTCGAAGTGGAAGGGCTTCTCGCGGGTCAGGAGCTCGTAGAGGATGACGCCCAGGCTGAAGACGTCGGAGGCGGTCGTCACCGCCTTGCCGAGGATCTGCTCCGGCGCCGCGTAGGCGGGGGTGAAGGCGCGAAAGGCCGTTTCGGTTTGATCGGGTCCGCCCGGCGCGCTTTCCGCCCCCAGCGGCTCCGCCAGCTTGGCCAGTCCGAAATCGAGCAGCCGGGGCTCGCCGTCGGCCGCGACCAGGATGTTGGAAGGCTTGAGGTCCCGGTGGATGATCAGGCGCTGATGGGCGAACGACACCGCGCGGCAGATCTTGACGAACAGGCGAAGCCGTTCCTCCACCGCCAGCCCGCGATGCTCCACATGCTCCACCAGCGGCTCGCCGGCGATGAACTCCATGGCCAGGAAGAGCTCGCCGGCGTCGGACACGCCCCCATCGATCAGCTTGGCGATGTGGGGGTGATTCAGCGAGGCCAGGATCTGCCGCTCGCGACGGAAGTGCCGCTCGAGCTCTCCCCCGGCGACGCCGTGGCGGATGATCTTGAGCGCCACCTGCTGCTGGAAGGCCCCATCGTCCCGCTCGGCCAGGAAGACGGCGCCCATGCCGCCGCGGCCGATCTCGCGGATCACCCGCCAGGGGCCGAAGCGCCGGCCCACATAGGTGGCGCCCGCGGCGTTGAGGCGGGCATGCAGGTCGAGCGAATGCTGTTCGAGGAGATTCTCCGGCTCTTCGTGGGCCGCCAGGAGCGAGTCGACTTCGCGCCGGAGGTTGTCATCGCCGTCGCAGGCCTCGGCCAGGAACCGGCCGCGTTCCGCGGCGGGCCGGTCGAGTGCCGCAGACAGCACGTCCTTGATACGCTGCCATTCCTGGGGCTGCATGGACTCAGCTGTCTTCGCGCTGACGGAGCTCGCGCTGGAACCAGGCCTTCGCGATCACCCACTCTCGCTTGACGGTGGCGGGAGAGATCTTGAGGACGTGCGCCGCCTCCTCGATGGACAGGCCGCCGAAGAAGCGCAGCTCGACGATCTGGGCCTGGCGCCGGTCCAGGCTCTCGAGGCTCTGCAGGGCGTCTTCCAGGGCGAGGATGTCGAGCTCCTTGTCGTCGGCGAAGCTCACCGCGTCGTCGAGCGCCAGCCTCTGCTGGCTCCCTTCGCGCTTGGCGGCGTTCTTGTGGCGGGCATGGTCCACCAGCACCCGTCGCATGACCTGGGCCGCCACCGCGAAGAACTGGGCCCGGCTCTCCCAGGTGACGTTCTTCCAGTCCACCATGCGCAGGTACGCCTCGTGGACCAGGGCGGTCGCCTGCAGGGTGTGATCGTCCCGCTCGTCCCGCATGTACGCCGCGGCGAGATGCCGCAGATCCTCGTAAACCAGCTCGAGCAGCTTCCCCGGCGCGCTGGGGTCGCCCGCGTTGACGCGGGTGAGCAGCAGCGTCACATCGTGGGAGGGCCCGTCGTTCATCTATCTCCGTTGCTCGACGCCTTCACGGCGGGAAAGATCTCCTTGAACGCCACGACGAAGCGGTTCATCTCGTCCGACGTGCCCACCGACACCCGCAGATGCTCGGACAGCCCCGGGAAGGGCCGGCCGACCAGGATGCCTTTCTTCCGGAACTCCTCCACCACCGGCTGCACCGGCCGGCGGAGGTGCACCAGGAAGAAGTTGGCGTCCGACGGCACCACCGTGTAGCCGTACGCCGTGAGGGCGGCGCCGGTCCGGGCCCGCAGCTCGAGCGTGGTCTTCTTGACCCAGGCCTGGGACGCGGTGTCGGCCAGAGCGGCCACGCCGCCCCACTTCACGACGGCGCTGATGGCGCTCCCGTCGGCGTAGGGCCGCATCCGCTGGATCAGCGAGCGGGGCGCGACGCAATACCCCAGCCGCATGCCGGCCAGCGCCGCGATCTTGGAGAACGTGCGGGTGACGATGACCTGGCGTCCCTGGAGCGCGTAGGGGATCGCGGTGGCGTACTCGGGATCGTCCACGAAGTGGAAGTAGGCCTCGTCGATCAGCACCGGCACGTCGGCCGGGATGCCGTCCAGGAGCTGGGCCACCTCCTGCCTGGTCACGATGCGCCCGGTGGGATTGTTGGGGCTGCAGAGGTACACCATGCCCACATCGCGGTAGTTGGCCTTGACCGCGGCGATGGTGGCCGGAATGTCCTGGCGGAAATCGGGCAGCAGGGGAACCCGGATCTGGTCGGCCTTGAGCGCCGTGATGTGCTGGAACAGCACGTCGTAGGACACGTCCGCGCTCACGATCCTGCGGTCGTCCTGCAGCAGCGCGGTGCCGGCCACATCGAGGATCGCCCCGGAGCCCGCCGCCAGCATCACGTTGTCGCGGGGGACGCCGTGGTGCTTCGCGATGGCGTCGGCGATGCCCCCGTCGGGATAGCCGTAGCGGTTGGCATACTTGAAGGCGCCGGTCATCGCCTTCATCACCGACTCGGGCGGGCCGTAGGGATTCTCGTTGTTGGCGAGCTTGGCGAGGAGGTCGTACTCGTCGGGGGTGACCTGGGCCCGGGGGGCGGGCGCCTGGCTCACGCCCTGGGACACCAGCGAACCCGGCTTGAGCGTGAGCAGCCCCAGCGCCGAGCTGACCCCGCCGACGAACCGCCGCCGCGATACCACCTGCTTCTCGTCCATGGCCGGCTCCCTGGTTAACTCCACGTGAGATCGTGCTGCTTGAGCGGCAGCGAGCGAATCCGCTTGCCGGTCGCTTCGAAGATCGCGTTGCACAGCGCGGGCACCACCGGCGGCAGCGCCGGCTCGCCCAGCCCCGTCGGGGGAAAGTCGGTCTTCCGGAAATAGACTTCCACCGGGGGCGCCTGCACCAGCCGGAGCAGCGGGAACTGGTGGAAGTTGCTCTGGACCGCGCGGCCCTTCTCGATGGTGATTTCCTGGGCCAGCGCCTCGGCGATGCCATCGAGCACCGAGCCCTGCACCTGGTTTTCGGCGTTCAGCGGATTGATGACTTCGCTGCCGATGTCCCCCGCCACCCACACCTGGTCCACCTTCACCACGCCTTGGCGCGTGACGGTGGCTTGCACCACCTCGGCAAAATGGCCCCGGTGGCTGTAGTGGAACGCCACTCCCATGCCGGTACCCCGCGGCTTGCGGGCGCCCCAGCCGGATTTCTCGGCCACCAGCTCGAGCACGCCCCGCATCCGGGCGGCGTCGAGGCCCTCGCCGGCCCCGCCGGCCGCCAGCAGGTCCAGGCGGAACCGGAGCGGATCCTTGCCCGCGGCGTGGGCCAGCTCGTCGAGGAACGACTGGATGACGAAGGCGACGCCGTTGCTGGTCGGCGCGCGGAGGAACCCGGTCGGCACGCCGAAGGGCATGACCGAGCTGTCGAGGGCGTAGTTGGGGATGAACCGCTGGGGGAACTCGGTGGCGCCCAGCCCCGCGCTCGGCGCGAACCGCTCGCCCTCGCCGAAGGAGACGAAGTGGTTCTTCCAGGCTACCAGCGCGCCGGCCGCGTCCACGCCGCCCTTGAGGTAGTGGAAGCCGGCGGGGCGGTAGAAGTCGTGCCGGATGTCGTCCTCCCGGCTCCACAGCAGCTTGACCGGCACACCGGCCTGCTTCGCGATGGCCGCCGCCTCGACCATGTAGTCGTTGTTGAGCCGCCGGCCGAAGCCGCCTCCGCTGCGGGTCAGGTGGATCGTGATGCTGTCTTCCGGGATGGAGAGGGTGCGCGATACCAGGCCGCGCCCGCTCTGCGGCGCCTGGGTGGGCGCCCAGATCTCCAGCTTGCCCTCCGCGAACCGGGCGGTGCAGTTCTGGGGCTCCAGCGGCGCGTGGGCGATGAACGGATAGAAGTACTCCGCGCTGACCGAACGGGCGGCGCCCGAGAGGGCCGCGTCCGGATCTCCGTCCTTCCGGAGCGACCGCTGCGGCGCCTGCTTCGAGAGCAGAGCGGCGGCGGCGGCGAATCCCGCGCTGCTCTGCAAGGCGGTCGCGCCCTCGTCCCAGATCACCTTGAGCGACTCCCGCGCCTTGCGCGCCGCCCACCAGGTGTCCGCGAGAATGGCGACGCCGCCGAGCAGTCCGTTCAACGCGGTGCCCCCCTCGACCACGAATGCCTGGCGGACGCCGGGCAGCGCCTTCACCGCATCGAGGTTGGCGCTGGCCACCTTGCCCGCGAAAACCGGGCACTTCTCGAAGACGGCGCACAGCATGCCGGGCACCTTCACGTCGATTCCGTACAGCGGCGTGCCGGTGACGATCGCGTGGGTGTCCACCCCGCGGGCCGGACGGCCGATGATCTTGAAATCACCCGGGTCCTTGAGCTTGACGGTCTCGAGCGCGGGGGGCGTCAGCGTGGCGGCCTTCTCGAGCAGCTCGCCGTACTTGAGGGTCCGGCCGCTCGCCTTGTGCTGGACCGCGCCGGACCCGGTGGCGCACTCCCCCTCCGGCACGCCCCAGGTGGCGGCGGCGGCGGAGATCAGCATGGCCCGCCCCGCGGCCCCGACCCGGCGCATCGGCATCCAGTTGTTGGGTGTCGCGGTGCTGCCGCCCGCCGACTGGGCGGTGAAGCGCACCGTGTCCAGCGGCGCCTGCTCGATGCGGACGTTGGCCCAGTCGACATCCAGCTCGTCGGCGATGATCATCGGGAGCATGGTCTTGACGCCCTGACCGATCTCCGGGTTCTTGGCGATGATGGTGACGATGCCGTCGGGCATGATGCGGATGAAGGCGTTGGGCGCGAACTCGGAGGCCTGGGTCGCGGCCAGCGCCGGGGTGACGCCGAACCGTTCCAGCGAGGTCCCCAGCAGGATGCCCCCGCCGGCAATCGCGGTGACCCGGAGAAACTCGCGGCGGCTCACCCCGGAGGTCGTGGTCATGGTGCCTCCTTACCTCGAAGGGTTGGCTGAGCCGGTCGCCGTCGCCGGCAGGTCGGCCGCGCGGTGAATGGCCTGGCGGATGCGGAGATAGGTGGCGCAGCGGCAGAGATTGCCGTTCATCGCGGCGTCGATGTCGGCGTCGGTCGGCCGCGGGGTCCTGGCCAGCAGCGCCGAGGCCGACATGAGCTGGCCGGCCTGGCAATAGCCGCACTGCGGGACGTCGAGCTCCTCCCAGGCGCGCTGCAGCGCGTGGCTCCCGTCGGGCGACAGTCCTTCGATCGTGGTGATGCTGGCGCCGGCCACCGCCGCGACCGGCAGGACACAGGAGCGGGTCGCCACGCCCTTGACGTGGACGGTGCAGGCCCCGCACTGGGCGATGCCGCAGCCGTACTTGGTGCCCTTGAGATCCAGCACGTCGCGCAGGACCCAGAGGAGCGGCATGTCGGGGGGAACGTCCACCGTGGCGGACTTTCCGTTGACCTTGAAGGTGACGCTCATGGCTTGGTATACCTCTTGAGTGCGCGCGGGCCGACTTCCGCGCCGTAGATGTTTCCCTTCGCGTCGGCCGCGACGCCTTCCGCGGCGCTGGTATCGTTCGATTTCTCCACCGGGTCCGGAATGAACCCCGTCACGGTGCCGTCCCGGGCGCTCCCGATCCGGATGCCCCGCTTCCAGTCGCCGTGGGCCGGGTTCACCGAGCCCGACTCGGAGTCCGCCACGTAGATGACGTCGTTGCGGTCGATGTAGATCCCGCTGGGCCGGCTGAACTGGCTCCAGGTGGCGAGCCAGTTTCCTTCCTGGTCGAAGATCTGGATCCGGTTGTTGCCCCGATCTCCGACGAAGAGCCGTCCCTTGGAATCCATGGCGAGGGCGTGGGGCTGGTCCAGCTCGCCTTGTCCGGCGCCCCTGGTACCCCAGGCCCTGAGAAACTTCCCGGTCTGGTCGAACTTCAGGACCCGCGCGGTCGCGGTGGCGGCGGAGGAATGCCCCTCGGTGACGAAGATGCTGCCGTCCGGGGCTACCAGCACATCACTGGGCTGGTAGAAGTATTCCGGCTCCCGGCCCCCGCCGGCCTTCCCCAGGGTGAGCAGGAGCTTGCCGTCGGGGCTGAACTTGTAGACCTGGTGGCCCTGGCCCGGAGTGTTGCGCTGAGCCGCGGTGCCGGTACAGGCGCAATCGGTCACCCAGACGTTGCCCTCCCGGTCGACGAAGATCCCGTGGGGCGACAGCATCATCCCCGCGCCGAAGCTCGTCACCAGCTTGCCGTCGGCGTCGAACTCGAGCACCGGGTCGAGGGTGGACCCGGCGCAGCTGTTGGCGCCGCAGCGCTCGGCCACCCAGACGCTCCTGCCGTTCGGGGCGATTTCCACCGCGCTGGTCGATCCCCAGGTTCTGCCCTCGGGCATCCGGGCCCAGCCCTCGATGGTCTGGTAGGGATTCGGCGGGTCGTTGACCGGCTTGGGCTCGGGCTGGGCCCGGGCCACAGCGGCCGAAACCACCACCGCCGCCAGCGCCGCCAGCACGGCCCCCGTCATGCCCGGCTCAGCTCCGCTTGCTCGACGGCGGAATCATGCCCTTGAGACGGAAATAGGTGACCAGGTTGCCGTAGTGCTCGTTATCGTGGGTCACTTCCAGCATCAGCCAGCCCATCCGGGTCAGGTTCATCCCGAACAGCTCGGCCGAACCGGTGAACTTCGCATCGGCCCATGTAAAGGCGTCGTCGCAGTAGGCCAGCCCGGCCTTGATGGCGGCCACCAGCGCGGCCTTCGAGGTCGTCTTCTCGAAGTCTTCGGTGTTCGGGCTCTTCTCGCCCTTCGCGGTGGCGCAGATGGCATAGCTCGAGTTGGCCACGTGGCCGATGATCTGGCCGAAGCTGCGGACCTCGGGCGTAGGCTTGAAGGAGTAGTCGGCCTCGGGCATCTGCTCGGCGGACTCGATCAGGTTCCGCTTGATGTCCTGGTACAGGGGGTTCAGCGCGGCCACAGCCTGGGCCGACGCGGCCGCGGGGAGTGCCAGGAAAAGGAGAACGGCTCCAGCATGGCGTTTCATGGGCGAACCTCCGGACGTCGGGACAGGAATGATGGCGGTCAGACCCGCCGGGTGAGATCCAGTTCGAAGAATACCGTGTCGATCAGCTCGTCGGCACGGTAGCGGGCAATCTCGGTGAATCCGAGCTCGCGGTAGAGGCTCTGCGCCGCCGTCATCTCGGGCAGGGTGCCGAGGCGGAGGGAGGCATAGCCCATCCGGCGCGCATCGCTGATGAGTTGTTCCATGAGGGCCCGGGCCACCCCATGCCGCCGGGCGGTGATCAGGACGAACATCCGTTTCACCTCGCCGATGGCGCCCTCGATCGGGCGGAGGGCAACACAACCGGCCGGCATCGCGTCGAGCCAGGCCAGGTAGAGGCGTCCCCGGGGGGCTACGTAGGGTCCGGGGAGCTGCTCGGCGTCGTTCCGGATCTGCCCGGATCCCGGGTGCTCCCGCAGGGAGGTGGCGTGGGCCAGCACCAGGAACCGGACCGCCTCGATCTCGTCGGGGGTTTCCGCAGTGCGAATTTCAATCATATGGCTGCGGTCCGGGCCGGAACGGGCGTGGGCTTCTCCCCGGTAATTCTACTGCTTCCCCGCGCCCCCCGCCGACTCGCGCGACGTAACAGAACCGGGTGACGGCTCCACCCCGATTCCGCCCGGGCGGACAACCGG
Organism: Gemmatimonadota bacterium; assembly: GCA_041486305.1. Classification (GTDB taxonomy): domain Bacteria; phylum Gemmatimonadota; class Gemmatimonadetes; order Gemmatimonadales; family GWC2-71-9; genus JABFSM01. The sequence continues at coordinate 21,575 of JBGPLG010000008.1, read as the reverse complement.
TACGGTCCATTCGGGCAAACTGGCCGGATTGGACCAGACCGGTTATCGTAGGGTTTCCCATGCCCCGACGCACCAGCAGCGGCCGCATCATTCACCTGCATATCGATCCCGAGTCCGGGGTTCCGATCTATCAGCAGGTCTACACCGGGATCCGGCAACGGATTCTCGAGGGGCGGCTGCCGGCGGGCGGGGGCCTGCCGTCCACCCGGGCGCTGGCGCGCGACCTCTGCGTGTCCCGGAGCACTGTCATCCAGGCCTACGAGCAGCTTCGCCTCGAGGGCTATGCGGAGGGGCGGATCGGCGCGGCCACCCGGGTGGCCTCCACCCTGCCCGACTATTCGCTCCGTGCTCCGGCCGGCGGGTTCACCGCCCGGCGTCCGGCGGCGCATCCGGGCCGCACCTCGGCGCGGGCGCGGGAGCTCGTGGGGCTCACCGCGCGATCCCTCGATGTGATGGACGAGGCGCCTCGGGCCTTCCGCGCCGGGGTTCCCGCCGTCGACATCTTCCCGGTGGACACCTGGGGCCGCCTCATGGCCCGCCGCTGGCGGCTGGTGCAGGCGCGGTCGCTCTCCTACGGACGGCCGTTCGGATTCCTGCCCTTGCGCCAGGCGCTCACCGAATACCTGGGCAGCGCGCGGGGCGTCCGCTGCGACGCGGAGCAGGTGCTGATCGTGAACGGCTCCCAGCAGGGTCTCGACCTCGCCGCGCAGGTCCTGCTGGACCCCGGCGACCAGGCCTGGCTGGAAGAGCCCGGCTACAACGGCGCGCGGGGCGCGTTCGCGGCGGCGGGCGGCACCAGCGTGGCGGTGCCGGTGGACGAAGAGGGGCTGGTGGTGAAAGAGGGCCGCCGGCTCGCCCCCCAGGCGCGGGCGGCGTTCGTCACCCCCTCCCGGCAGCTGCCGCTCGGCATGGCGCTCTCGCTGCCCCGGCGGCTCGAGCTGCTCGAGTGGGCCAAGGGATCCGGGGGGTGGATCATCGAGGACGACTACGACAGCGAATTCCGCTATGTGGGCCGTCCGCTCGCGGCGCTGCACGGACTCGACACCAGCGGATGCGTCATCTACGCCGGCACCTTCAGCAAGGTGACCTTTCCCTCGGTGCGGCTCGGCTATCTGGTGGTCCCGTCCGCGCTGGTGGATGTGTTTGCGGCGGTCCGGAGCTTCGCGGACTTCGCTCCACCCTGGCTCACCCAGGCGGTGATGACGGACTTCATGACCGAGGGGCACTTCGAGCGGCACATTCGCCGGATGCGGGCGCTCTACAAGGAGCGGCAGGAGGCGCTGGTATCCCACGGACGGCGCGAGCTCGCGGGCCTGCTCGAGGTCCAGCCGTCGGATGCGGGCATGACGCTGCTGGGGTGGCTGCCGCCCGGCAGCAACGACGTGGCCGCCGCGGCGGCCGCGAAGGAGCTCAAGGTGGACGTGCTGCCGCTCTCGTCATTCGCCACCCGGCCCACCCGGCCCGGGCTGCTGCTCGGCTATGCCGGGGTTCGCGATCGCGAGATCCGGGACGGCACCAGTCGTCTGGCCCAGGCGCTCGACCTCCTCAGAAACCGGCGCACCGCGTGAGCGTAGGGCCTCCATACCTTCCGAGGATTTCCGCGTGACCCTTGCTCTCCTGGCCCTCCTCGCGGCCGGCGGCCCCGCCGGTCCACGGTACGACGGGCGGGCCCGCCAGCTCGATATCGCGATTCCGCGGATCGAATCGGAAATCGTGGTGGACGGCGTCATGAACGAGCCGGTGTGGCAGCAAGCGGCGCGACTGACGGGATTCTCCCGCTACGCGCCGACCGACGACGTGGCGGCCGACGACTCCACCGAGGTGCTGGTCTGGTATTCCCCCACTGCCATCCACTTCGGCGTCCGGGCCTGGGCCGAGCCCGGAACAGTGCACGCGACCCTGGCCGACCGGGACCGGATGTACAGCGACGACTACGTCGGGATCTTCCTCGGCACCTTCAACGACGGCCGCCAGGCGGCCGTCTTCGCCGCGAATCCGCTGGGCGTCCAGGGCGACGGCATGATGGTCGAGAGCGGCGCGAGCAGCGGCGGCTTCGGCGGGCTGTCGGTGGGGCGGGAGCCGCCGGACATCAACCCGGACTTCGTCTTCCAGTCGAAGGGGAGGGTGACCGACACCGGGTACGAAATCGAAATCCGGATCCCGTTCAAGTCGGTTCGCTACGCCTCGGCGGATCCGCAGACCTGGGGCTTCAATGTGCTGCGGAAGGTGCAGAGCCGCGGATATGAATACAGCTGGGCGCCGGCGCGGCGCGCCGCGAGTTCATACCTCGGGCAGGTCGGGCATCTGACCGGACTCACGGACCTGCGGCGCGGCGTGGTGCTGGATGTGACCCCGGTGGTGACCGGGCGGGTGGTCGGCGCGCCGACGCCGAACGGGTACGACTACGACCCTCACGACCTCAAGCATCCCCGGTTCGGAGCGAACGTCCGGTGGGGCATCACCACCAACCTCACGCTCAACGGCACGGTGCGCCCCGACTTTGCCGAGGTGGAATCGGATGCGGGACAGCTGGTGGCGGACCCCCGGCAGGCGCTGCTGTTCCCGGAAAAGCGGCCCTTCTTCCTCGAGGGCAACGAGCTGTTCGCGGTCCCCGGCACCCTGATCTACACCCGCCGGATCCTGAGCCCGCTCGCCGCGGCCAAGCTCACCGGCAAGGTGGCCGGGTTCAACGTCGGGTACCTCGGCGCGGTGGACGACACGGTGGGCTCGTTCAACCTGCAGAGCCATCCGGTGTATAACATCCTCCGGGTCCAGCGGGATGTCGGCCGTTCGTCCCGCGCCGGGCTGGTGTACACCGACAAGGAGGACGGCAGCGCCTCGAACCGGGTCCTGGGGGCCGATGCGCGGCTGGTGCTGGGCCCGCGCTACAGCCTGCAGCTCCAGGGTGCGATGAGCCGCACCGCCCGTCCCGGCGCACCGGTGCTCACCGCGCCGACCTGGCGGGCCTCGCTGCTGCGGAGCGGGCGGACCTTCAGCAGCCGGTACAGCATCACCGGCCTCCATCCCGATTTCCGGGCGTCGAGCGGGCTGGTGTCGCGGCCGGACGTGGTGGACGCGATCGCGATTCACAGCGTCAACCTGTTTGGCGGTGAGACCAGCAGGCTGGAGCGGGCGTCATTCGACGTCCTGCTCGACGGCACCTGGGAGTACCGCAATTTCGTGGAAGGCCGCGGGACGCTGGAGAAGAAGCTCCACTTCAACAGCAACTTCCAGTTCCGGGGCGGCTGGCACGTCGGAGCGTCGGTCCTGGTTGAGCGTTTTCGATACGACCCGTCTCTCTTCGTCGGCTATCAGGTCGAGCGCCACAGCGGGGCCACCGTCGATACGATCCCGTTCACCGGGACGCCGGGCCTCAACAATCTCGACTACGTCCTGACGATCAATGCACCGCAGTTCCGGCACTTTTCCGCCAACCTGCTGTGGCTCTGGGGGCGCGACGAGAATTTCTTCGAGTGGTCCAGCGCCAACATCGGCTTGATGGACCTGGACGCGCAGTGGCGCCCGACCGACCGGCTTCGGGTGGATGGGAGCTACATCTGGCAATACTACTTCCGGCGCACCGACGGCTCGAAGGTCGGGGAAGGGAGGATCCCGCGCCTCAAGGTGGAGTACCAGCTCAATCGGGCCATCTTCCTGCGGGTGGTCGGTCAGTACACGGCGCTGTTCCAGGACGGCCTTCGCGATGATTCCCGCACCAACGGTCCCCTGCTGGTTCCGGGACCCGACGGCGGCCTGGTCCGCGCGGTGGCCTCGTCGGACAATGTGTTCACCCTGGAGTGGCTCTTCTCGTACCTACCGACTCCCGGTACGGTGATCTACGTGGGGTATGGGAGCACCCTTCGGGAGCCCGAGGCGTTCCGGTTCGATCGGCTGAGCCGGGAGCACGATTCCTACTTCATCAAGATGAGTTACCTGTTCCGGAAATAGTGGCCGGTCCGCCGTGCGCCGCTCGCCGCCCCAGAGCATCAGCACCTCACGAAACGCTCTCCCCGACTGACCGGATGGCCACCGGCTCCGGCTTGTCGGGCCAGGCGGAGGAGCGGCGCACGCCGTCTTCGTCGTCGATAGGATGGCTGCGGGTGAAGACGGCCACGGTGAGCGCGCTCAGGCGGATGGTGTCGGAGATCGCGTAGGTCAGCGCGAGGGTGGTGGACTTGATGCTCGCGGGGGGCATGTCGCCGAGGTGGCGCATCACGATGCCGGTGGAGCGGTGCTCCGATCCGTCGGCGAGCGCGACGGTCACGTTGCGCGCGCTGGTCATGCCGGAATTCAGCACGTGGATCCGCACCGAGGTGCGCTCGCCCGGCCCGACGATGGGCTCCTCGACCCGCACGATGGCGAGATCGGCACCTTCCTTCGATTCCAGCGACACGGAGGCTCGGGGGCAGAGGACCCAGGAAATCTCCCTGGGCCCGGCGCCGGGTGGCAACCTAGTAGAACTGCTAGTCCGCGAGGGCCTTGTCCGCATTACAAGATCTTATAGGTGCCGACCTAGTAGATCTTATAGGTGGTCCCAGGGTGCACCCTTGCCCTATCCCGGCAATGCCTGCATCGTTTCGAGACACTTGGTTTCCGCAGCCTCCTCCACCGAGAGACTACCCATGGCACTCCCCGAGCCGAAGGGTCATCGCATTTCCCTGGAAGAAGCCATCGCGCAGGCCCGGAGATTTCGGGCCGGCATGCACAAGGGCGGTTTGTTCCTCCGGAAGGAGATCGACGAGCTCCTGGCCCAGCCGGGGTGCGCCGGCCTTCGATTCTATTATGGCCGCACGGCGGAGGGCGTCGACACGGTGATTCTGGTGGGCTCGGATCAGAAGGGGAACGACATGACGGACGGGGTCGTGCTGGAGGATCATTTCCTGTGCCCGCCCTTCTGCAACGACACCAGTCCCTTGAACTCCTGACGACCGTTGAACATCCCGCTCATCTCATGGATCGCTAGCGGGTCTCAGGCCCTCCCGATTCTTGCGTCGTTCAAGTACGGGAGGGCGCTTCCCATCCCTCGCCGCTGGATCGTCGGCTGGTCTGTCCTGCTCCTCCTGGATGACGCGGTCCTGCTCTGGTATGCCCAACAAGGCATCCATAACCTGTGGATCGGCTACTTCATACATCCGCTGCAGCTCGCTACGGTGCTGATGGCGCTCTCATATTGGCAGCCTGGCAGGCGAGTGCGGATGCTCTATCGAACAGCGATACCGGTTTTTGTGCTGACCTTGATCCTCGTATCGACTCTGGTCGAGGATCGGACCAGTCATAGCCTCGTCACCGGACCGTTAGAGGACCTGATCCTGTTTGCCGCCAGTCTTGCCACCCTCCTGATTGGTGCGTGGCGGCTGGAGGGAAGCCTGGCGAGACAGGACTGGTTCTGGGTGGGAATCGGTCTGGCGCTCACCTACGGAACCGGCGCCGGCTTCGATCCGATCGCGCGGGCGCTGGTGAGTCGTGATATTGCCTCGCTGGTGACGATTCACGTGGTGGCGGCGTGGATCGACCTCGCCGCTTCTCTCCTCATCGCCCGGGGTATGCTTTGCCCGATTCCTCCCCCTCGCACCTCCTCTGGACCTATGTCATCGGCATCCTTGCCGTCGCCATCCTCCTCACCGCATTCGGCGTCGCCCTGGTGATCTATCAGCGGCGCTTCGTGAGGATGCATCGGAGCTACGCGCAACGGTTGCTGCAGGCGCAGGAGGAGGAACGGGCCTGGGTGGCGCGCGAGGTACACGATGACGCGCTGCAGCGGATCGCGCTGATCCAGCGCGACCTGGGGTCGGTCGGTGACATCCCTCCGGCGCTGACGGCGGCGCAGGCGCATCGGGTGACCGCGGTGCAGGGAGAGATGGACGACCTGAGCGTGGTGCTCCGCGGCTTGGCGCACCGCCTCCACCCGGCGCTGATCGACAAGGGCGGGCTGGGGGTGGCGCTCGAGGGGCTCTGCGGAGAAATCGAGCGGACCTACGGCCTCACCATCGAGCGCCGGCTTCCCGGGAAGTTCTCCCCCGTGGACCCGTCCCGGGCCCTCGCGATCTATCGCATTGCCCAGGAGGCCCTCCGCAACGTGGCGACCCATTCGGGCGCCCGGAGCGCCGAGCTCGAGTTGATCCAGTCCGCCGGCCGAACCGAGCTGGTGGTCTCGGATGCCGGCGCGGGGTTCGATGCGCGGGTCCGCCGCCCCGCCGACGGCCTGGGCCTGATCGGCATGCGCGAGCGGGCCCACCTCGCGGCCGGCTCCGTGGTCGTGACCTCGAGGCCGTCCCAGGGCACCACGGTTCGTGCGGTCTTCCCGGCCCGCGAAGGCGTCGCCCAGTGAGCCCCTCGACCGGCGCCGGCGGCCGGCGCCCGCGCCTGTTCCTGGTGGACGACCACCAGCTGCTGCTCGAGGGCCTCAAGCTGGCGCTGCAGGAAAGATTCGATATCGTCGGCACCGCCAACGCCGGCGCCGGCGTGGTGAGCGCATGCCAGGAGCTCAAGCCCGACGCGGTGGTGCTCGATTTGAGCCTGCCGGACCGGAGCGGTCTCGAGATCATCGCCGACTTGCGGGCCGAGCTGCCGGAGGTCAAGATCCTCGTGGTGACGATGCACGCCGACCGGGTCATGGCCGACGCCTCCCTGCAGACCGGCGCCCACGGGTTCCTGCCCAAGGATGCCGGCATTCCCGAGCTGACCGCGTCCCTGATCAGGGTACTGGCGGGAGAACGGGTCGTCTCCGATCGGATCCCCAAGCTGGGAACCACCCGCCCCACCCTTGCCGACGCGGCCCTGGGACTGGCCCAGCTCACCCCGCGGCAGCGAAAGATCGTGCATCTGATCGCGGAGGGAAAACGCACCGCCGACATCGCCGCCGAAATCGGCTGCAGCGCCGCCACCGTCTCCTTCCACCGGATGGGGATCCGCAAGGCGCTGGGTCTGCAGTCGGAATTCGCGCTGCTTCGGTATGCCCTCCTGGTGCGCCTGTCCGAGCAGGAAACGTCCTAGGCTCCATGCGCCTCGCATTCAGCCTGCTCCTCCTCCTGGCCGCCCCCCTCTCCGGCCAGTCCGACAGTTCCGCGATTCCCGCGCTGGCCGCCCGGGTCACCCGGCTCCGCTTCTTCGAAGGCGGAAAGACGCCGGCGACGCTTCGGGACCGCCAGTACGCGGCCCGGTTCGATTCCGCCACCACGCGTCTCGTCTACGCCGAGATCGGACTGGCCTATCCACCGGCGCCCGAGGCGGTATCGCTCAGGATCGAATGCGGATTCACCGCGCCGGGCGGCGCCGCCGCGGGCACCGCGCTGGTTCCGGTGCAGGCCGATGCGGGGTGGGAGCTCTCGGTGCACGCCGGTGGCGTCGGCGCCGAGGCGCCCGGCACGTGGAAGGCCGGCACCTGGGCCGTATCGTGCCGATTCGGGGGGAAGGTCATTTCCAGCGGGTCCTTCGAGATCGCGCGGCCCGCGGTGGTCGCGGCCCCGCCGGCAGCCAAGCCTCCAACCCCGCCGGCCGGCCGGCCCGCCGAGAAGCCGGTGACTCCGCTCGGCATCCTCAAGGCGAAGATCCTGGCGGTGCGCCTCTTCGAGAGCGGCGGCGAGGTGCCCGACCGGAAGAATCGTGTCCTCACCACCACGTTCGACGGACTCACCACCCGCTTCATCAACCTCGAGCTGGAGCTCGAATACCCTCCGGCGGCCAAGAAAGCCGAGTTCGAGCTGGCCTGCCGGATCGAAGGCCCCGATTCGGTGGCGCGGGTGCCGGTGGTCAGAGGGGTGATCGAGCCCGGGTGGGTCGGTTCCTACCACAACGTCGGCTGGGGGTCGCGCAACCGCGGGTTATGGCCCGAGGGCTCCTACCGCGTGACCTGCCGGGATCAGGAGCGGGTGATGGCGACCGCCGAGTTCAAGGTGGTGAAGGCCGCGGCGGCGATCGGCCCGTTGGGCGCCTCCCTCACCCACCTCCGGTTCTTCCAGAGCCTGGCCGAGCGGCTCCCGGTCGAGAACCGGCTGTACGGTGCCCGGTTCGACGGCCGGGCCGCGCGCTGGGTGAAGGCGGAGTTCGGCCTGGTCTATCCGCCGGTGGCGGCGCCGGTGACGTTCGTCGTCGAATGCGTCTACACTTTTCCGGACGGCACCCTCCGGCCGGTCTCGGTCGAGCGTCGCGTGCCGGCCGGCTGGACCGGATCGGTCCACGCGCAAGGGCTCGGATGGGAGCAGGCGGGTAACTGGCCCCCGGGTACCTATCGGGTGTCCTGCCGCAGCGATGGCCGGGAATTCGCCGCCGGGAGTTTCGAGGTATTCGACGGCAGGACCCCGGCGACGGCAACGCCGGGGAGCTCGCTGAAATTCTACGGACGCAAGGCCGGTGCGGCGGGTCCGCCGGTCTACGTCCCCTCGTTCGACGCGGGCGCGTTCGATACCCTCTACGCCGAGGCCGGCGTTCCGTCCCGCGCCGCGGGCGACTCCACCGCGTTCCGGTGCCTCCTCGTGGATCCGGCCGGCATCACCTCCGGGTTCTCCCTCGTGGGCGAGGCGCGGGACCGCGCCCTGGTGGGTTCGGGACCGGTCGGTCCGCTCGGCGCGCCGAGGATGCGGGGAGCCTATCGGGTCGAATGCCGCGTCGGCGCCCGGACCCTCGCCGCGGACCGCTTCGACGTGACCGGGACCCCCGACCTTCCCGCGCTCGACGCGAAGCTGATCGCCTCGGCGTTCTACGAGGGCGCGGATACGCCACCCGACGACGAGGCCGTGGCCGACGTGACCTTCGGGGCTCCCAGGGTGCGCTCGCTCTGGCTGGTCGCCTTGCTCGACCATCCCAGCGACCTCGGCGCCGGCTCGCTCACCTATTCCTGCCGAATCACCGGCGCCCGCAACGCGGTGATCGGCGATACCGGCCCCCAGAAGATCACGGTCGCCCCCGGCGACCGGTCGATTCTCCTTCGCCAGCGATTCTCGGCCCCGCCGAGACAGCGGTGGGCGCCCGGGCACTACGGGATCGCCTGCTCGGCGGGCGGGGTGGCCTTCCTCAAGACCGGATTCGACCTCACCCGCTAGCTCACCGGGGCGACTCCGGCCCCAGCTCCGCGACGCCGGTATCGCCCTTTCCGCTCCTCAGGTCCTCGCGGGCCTGCTTCGCCAGGTCGCGATAGTGGGAGCGGACCCGGTCGAGCTCACCCTCTTCCATTTCCTCCAGATCGAGCAGGGCGTTGTGAGCACCCTCGAAGGCCCGGATCAGCTCGTCGAGCTTGACCTGCATCGCTTCCGAGTCGCGGTTCTGGGTGTTCTGGATCAGGAACACCATCAGAAATGTCACGACCGTGGTGCCGGTGTTGATCACCAGCTGCCAGGTGTCGCTGTAGTGAAAGAGTGGACCGGTGACCAGCCAGACGAGGATGATGAGCGCGGCGAGAAGAAATGCATTGGGCTGGCCGGTGGCGCGGGCGGTCCGCTTGGCAAATCCGCTGAACCACATTCTGAACGTCATGCTGCCTCCGGGAGGCGAGTGACCGAGGGCGGTGGCCCGGGCCTTTCACTTCCGCTAAGATAGGACATCACCGCATCGAATGAGGGGCGGGGCATGCACGAGAAGCCGAAGGACGAGGGTTCCGTGCTGGAGCCGCAGATCGAACCGCAGGACATCGTCTCGGCGCCGGCCGAGCCCGCCGAGCGCCGAAGCACACCGCCGGACGCGCGACTCGACCGATCCCTGGCGCTGACCATCCTGACCGTGCTGGCGGTACTCTACAGCCTCTACTTCGCCCGCACCTTCCTCCTCCCGATCACCTTCGCGGTGATGCTGGATTTCCTGCTTTCGCCCGCGGTGCGGGCGTTCGCCCGGATCCGGATCCCGCCGCCGGCCGCGGCGGCGATCGTGGTGCTCTCGATGGTCGGCCTGCTGGTGCTCGGCATCTACCAGCTGTCCGGGCCGGTCCAGTCGTGGGCGGACAAGGCGCCCCAGTCGCTCGAGACCGCCCAGCGACAGCTCCGGAAGATTCTCCGGCCGATCGAGAAGGTGACCCGGACCGCCGAGCAGGTGGACCGCGCCACCGATCGCCAGACCTCGGGGGCGCCGACGCCCGAAGTGGTGGTGAAATCTTCCTCGCTGAGCTCCCGCCTGCTGGGCTCGACCCAGAGGGGCGTGGCGTACCTGCTCGAGGTGATGATCCTGCTCTATTTCCTGCTGGCCGCGGGCGATCTCTTCCTGGCCAAGCTCATCAAGATCCTGCCCCACCTGCGGGACAAGCTCAAGGCGGTGCACATCGCGCGGGAGACCGAGACGGCGGTCTCGGCCTACCTGGTGACGAACCTGGCGACCAACGTCGGCGAGGGGGTGGTGCTGGCGGGAGCGCTCTGGCTGCTCGACATGCCCAACCCGATTCTCTGGGGCGTGCTCGCGGCGGTCCTGGAATTCATCCCCTATCTCGGCGCCCTGGTCGTCGTCGTGGTCCTGGGCATCGCCGGGCTGGCCACCTTTCCCGACACTGCCCATGCGCTGGCGGTGCCGGGAGTGTTCGTGCTGATCAACTTCGTCCAGGCCAACTTTGCGACGCCGCTGCTGCTGAGCCACCGCCTCTCCCTGAATCCCGTCGCCCAGTTCGTGGGGCTCGCGCTGTTCTTCTGGCTCTGGGGGATCCCCGGGGCCTTTCTCGCGGTGCCGATCCTGGCCACGTTCAAGATTCTCTGCGACCACATCGACAGCCTGCACTCCATTGGAGAGTTCCTCGGGCAGGGACCCGAGAAAGAGCGCCCGGCGCTGCCCGGATGACGCCTATGGCGGGGAAATCCTGACCCCGCCTTCCTCCTCGGCCAGGAGAACGGCCCGGCCTTCTTCCGGCGGGCATGGGCAACGAGGGCATGAAGTGAAGAAACGATCCGCCGCCAGATCGCGTACGAGCGAGACATGATCGTACTCCTGCTCCTCGCGGCGGCCCTGATCGGCCTGGCGCTCACCGCCATCGGGCTGCCGGGGCTCTGGATGTTTCTCCTGGTTGCGCTCGGGCTCGCGCTCGGGGGGGTGGCCGGCGCACCGGGAGCGACGGCGCTGATGATCGGGCTGGGACTGGCGTTCCTGGCCGAGATCGTCGAATGGGTCGCTTCGGTTCGATGGACCCGCCGCTCGGGAGGGTCGCGCCGCGCCGGCTGGGGAGCGCTGATCGGCGGACTGGTCGGGGCGGTGGTGGGTCTCCCGGTCCCCATCATCGGCTCGGTTCTCGGCTCCTTCGCCGGCTCGTTCCTCGGCGCGCTCGCCGCGGAATACTCGGTGACCGGAAGGAGCGGCCTGGCGGGACAGGTGGCGTGGGGGGCGTTGATCGGCAGGGTCGTGGCGACCGCCATCAAGATGGCGCTCGGCGTGATCGTGGCCGTTCTGGTCATCGCCTCGGCATGGCGGGCGGCATGAGGGGGCCGCGGGGCCGCCTTGGATGGCCCGGATTCCGGCCCTGTGCTCGAAATTCATTACAGCATCGTCACCATGCATAGAGGGGGATCGTGCGGCTTCAGCGTCGCGTCCCGCTTGAACCACATATCCGCATGAGAAAGGGACACCCCATGCTCGAAACCATCGCTGCGGTTCTCATCATTTTGTGGCTGCTAGGCCTGGTCGGCGGCTATGCGCTGGGCGGATTCATCCATGTTCTGCTGGTCATCGCCCTGATCGTCATCGTGATTCGGGTCATCCAGGGCCGTCGAGTCGTCTAAACCTCTCCTCATACCGGCGCCCTGCCGTTCGAGCATTGCGCTCGGCTGGCGGGGCGTTCGGCCGTTCGGGTCCCCGGTCGCCGTGGGGGTCGAGCAGCCGCCCACCTCATAGTGCCAGCGCGGGATGATGGGCCATGAGCCACGCCACCGTATCCGTCAGGGTTTCTCCGGGGGGACGACTGCGGTAGCCGAGGTCGGGTTCGGCGTACCGGGATCGCATGCCCCAGTAGTGCGCCGCCATCTCGATGATCACCGGGTCGGGCAGCACCCCAAGCGGGGCGGTGGCCCGGGCCAGCCACCAGGCCAGCCGGTACGGCACGACCCGGCGGGGCGGGGTGCGGCCCGCGATCCGGGCGGTGAGCGCGTAGAACTCCTCGATGGTCGAGATCGTGCCGGGGAGATGGTACACCGGGCGGAGCGGAGCCCGGGTCATCACGCGCAGCAGCGCCCCCGCGGCATCCCGGACGTCGGCGAAGTGCATGCCGCCCCGAACCAGGAACGGGAGCTTCCCGCGCAGCAACCGGCTGACGTGATTAGTCGACCGGAATCGATGATCCTCCGGGCCGAGGAGCACCGGCGGCCGCAGGATCACCAGCTCGACGCCGAGCTCATCCGCCAGGCGGCGGGCCTCGCGCTCGGCGTCGATCTTGGACCGGTAGTAGGGCCAGCCGGAGACCTCGTCCTCGCGGAAGGCCGACTCCTCGTCCGCGCTGCCGGCGGGATCGCGAAAGCAGGCCACCGTCCCGGAGGTCGATACGAACGCCACCCGGCAGCCCCGCTCGGCTGCGAGCCGGACCATCGCCGCGGTACCCTGGACGTTGACGCGGGAGACCTCGGCGGCGTCGCGGCGGCAGTGACGGACCAGGGCCGCGAGGTGAAAGACACCGGCCAGACCGTCGAGTTTGGCATCCCGGGCCCACTCGGCCGGGTCGGTGACCGATCCGGTCAGCGTGTCGAGGTTCCCGAGCGGTGCGGTCCAGTCCATCGCCCGCCACTCATCGGGGCTCCGCACCAGGGCGATGATCCGGGGGGAGGGTCCCGCTTCGCGGATCGCGTGGAGGAGGTGTCGTCCCAGAAACCCGCTGGCACCGGTCACGAGCCAGGGGCCCTGGCTCATGCCACGGGCTCCCGCTCCCGGCCCTCGGGCTCGCCCCTTTCTCCCGCCACCCCCGCCGTATCGAGGAAATGCGCGAATTGCTGCCGGAGGGTTCCCGCAATGAGCGGGTGGAGGTCCGCCGGCGGCCGGAGCTGGCTCTCGAGTACCTTGCCACCGCGCTCCTCGATGGCGGAGCGAAGCGCGGCGGCGTCCATGCCGTCTTCGGCGTGATGGGTGAGATAGGCTTCGAGGTGATAGGTGGTGACCGCGCTGGCGTCGCGGAGCCGCTCGATCACCTCCCAGCTCACCTCGCCCACGTCGCACCGCTCATCGAGGTGAATCGGCTCTCCGCAGGCGATGTGAATCCGGCCGAGATCGATCCGCCCGCGCCATACCGCGACCACCCACGACACCAGCGGGCCGATCCGCATCTTCGGCTTGGGGGCTCCGGACAGCTCCGCCGCGAAGGCCGATTCTTCCGGCACCCGGTCGTAGGTGATCGCCACCGGCAGCAGCGTGCAGGGCGTGCCGGTGGCCTGCAGGCAGCGCAGCAGGCCGCGCTTGGGCGGGAGGAACTCGCGGGAACGGCTCCGCTGTCCCTCGACGAAGAATTCGAGGGTCTTGCCCTGGCGGATCAACGCGTGCACCCGGCGGGTGAGCTCGGGATCCTCGCGTCCGGTTCCCCGCCGCAGGTAGAAGGCGTGCATCGCGGCGAGGACCCGGCCCAGGATCGGGATCTTCCCGAATTCCATCGTCGCCGCGATATGGGGAATGGGAATGCCCAGGTCGGGACGCGCAAAGGCCAGGTAGCTCATCAGCACGAAGTCGAGGTAGCTCCGGTGATTCGGCACGATGATCAGCGCGGAGCCGGGGACCGCGGCGCTCCGGGCCGCCCGGAACGACGGGAGGTCCACGGTCACCCGCTCCACCGAGCGGCGCAACACCTTGGTGGCCAGCCACGACGCGGTGCGGATCCACATGTTGCCGTGGGGTTGCCCCAGAGCCCAGCGGGCATCGTCGCCGTGGCCCGCGTGGCGCCGTCCCGCCAGGGTCCACTCGGCGAGGTCGCGGCGGAGGATGTGGCGGTACACCCCGCCGCATACGGTCTGCACGTATTGATCGGGATCGAAGGCGCCGTCCAGCGGACGGGAGGACTGAAACGCGAAGGAGCGGGTCGTGAAGTAGGGAAACACCTGGTTCAGATAGGCCAGCCGGGCCGCCAGTGACAGGGCCTTGGCCCGCTTCCCGGGCGATCGCGCGGCGATGATCGCGATGGGCAGCCGGTGATGCACCAAGTCGGCCATCCGGAACCGGAGGTCCCGCGGGCCCATGTAGTGCATCTCGGGGCGGCGGGCCACCGGGTGCAGGCGGTAGAAATCCCGGATCCCTTCCCAGCATTGCTGCACCGCGGGCGACAGCGCGAGACCGGCCACGGCGTGGCGGATGGCCGGGCCTTCACTCTGCTCGCAGGCCGCGAGAATCCGCTCGGCCACCTCGTCGACCGGGATCAGGTCGAGCCGCGCGGTCGGCCGCCCCACCATTGCGCGCAGATGCCCGAGCCCGATCAGCAGCACGAACGCCCCGAATCCCGACGTGCTGTCGATCCAGCCCGGGAACGGATGTTCGCGGCTCGCGGAGATGACGCTGGGACGGATGATGGTGAGCGGCACGGCGCCCCGCCGGGCCATGAGCAGATGCTCGGCGATGGACTTGGTCAGGGTGTAGGTGTTGGGATGGCCGGAACGCGCCAGCAGCTCCGATTCGACCGCCTTCCCGCTCTCGATCGCGCCCAGGAGTTCTTCGGCCGGGGCGGGCAGCGGGCTCAGGGCCTCCGGTATCGGCGTGCCGTCCTCGGTGTGGGGCGTGACGTAGGCGGTCGACACCGAGACGAACCGCTCGAGCCGGGGGCACTGTCGCGCCAGCTCCAGCATGTTGAGGGCGGTGGTGATGTTGGACCGGGCGGCGGCCGCAATAGGCAGATCGAAGCTCACCGACGCGGCGGCGTGGATCATGTGGGTGACCCGGCGCACCAACTCCTCGCGCGCCGTACCCAGGCCCATGCCCGGCAGTTCCAGGGTGCCATCGATTACCGTCACCGCGCCGGTCCACCCGCCGGGCAGGCCGGAGAAGCAGGGAGAGCCCGCCACCTCGCCGTCGAACCGCTCCCCCGCAGTCTTCTCCCCGCGGGCGCGGATCAGGACATAGACCCGGTCGATCCTCAGCTCCTCCCTGCGCCGGATCAGCTCGGCCAGGAGGACCTTGCCCAGGAAACCGGTGACTCCGGTGAGAAGAAAGGTCCGGCGCGAATCAGCCATCGCGGGAGCCGGGGGAGCTGGAGGTCTCTTCTCGCGACATGCACTGGTTCCCGATGCCGAAGATATTCGCGGGGTCGATTGCCCGTTTCATTTCCCGGGCCCAGGCGAGGGCCGCGGGAGACATGATGCGGGGAAGAAACTCCTGGCGCAGCTTCCCCACGCCATGGTGGTGCGAGAGCGATCCGCCGGACCTGAGGATCTCGTCCCGCGCCGCGTGCTCCAGCTCGGCGTACACCTCGTTGGGGCGGTCGAGACCCTTGTGGTGGAAGCCGAAATAGAAATAGACGCAGACCCCGGTCTGGTACACCTGGGTGACCCGGCAGGTGACGAAGGGCCTGCCGGCGAGTCCCCGCGCGGCATACTCGTCGGCCACCCGCCGCTTCACGTTGTCGCAGAGCGAGAGCGCCTGGGTCCAGGGCACCGAGGTCTCGAAGGATTCGCCCAGGATGTGGTGCTTCATGACGAAATCGCGGATGTACGCGATCCCGAAGGTGAGCTGATAGCCCCGCTTGCCGTTCTCGGCCCCGGCCCGCATCCCGCCATGGCGCTTCGCGAGCCGGCGCACCGCGGCGTCTTCGGAATTCACCCCGGCGCGGGTTCCCTCGTAGAGCAGGGTGCAGGCCACCATGCGGCGCGGATCGAATCCCTTGAGTTTCGTCGCGTAGAACTTTTCGACCCGGCGCATGAACGCCTTCCACCCGGTGGCGCGGGGCTTGAGCGTCTGGCTCAGCTGGAACTGCAGGTTGTCCACCAGGCGCACGCTGGCGGGGGGGCTCGCCTCGCGGGTCAGGTCGAAGAGAAAACCCACGCCCTGTTCGAAGCTGGGAAAGATGATCGCGTCGTAGCGCTCGACCTCGGGCAGCGGGAAGATCTTGACCGTGGCGTGGGTGATGATGCCGAGGGTGCCCTCGGAGCCGAACAGCCACCGCCGGGCGTCCACGCCGGCCGATTCGCGCGGCGCCGTGGCGCTCCGGGTGAGCGGGCCGCGAGGCGTCACCACGCTGAGGTCGAGGACCAGGTCTTCGATGTTGCCATATCTATTCTTCTTCATGCCGCTCGCGTGGGTCGCGATCCACCCGCCCAGGGTGGAGAATTCCACACTGTCGGGCTCGTGGCCCAGGGTGAAGCCGTACCCGGCGAGCTGGGCCTGGAGGTGCCGCCCGACCGCCCCCGCCTCGATGCAGGCCATGAGGTTCACCGGATCGATCCACCGGATCCGGTTGAGCGCCTTGAGGTCCACCGAGACGATCATCCGCTCTTCCTCGGCCGGGCAGCGAAGCGCGTCGGTCACATTGGTGCCGCCTCCGTAGGGGACCAGGCAGACATCGTGGCGCGCCGCGGCATCGACCAGGGCGGTCACCTGCTCCGGCGTGCGGGGGAAGACCACCAGGTCCGGGACCCGGTCGATCTTCCCGTACTTGATCGCATACATCTCCTCGAGCGTGTGCCCGTGGCCGTGGCGCAGCCGGGCCAGCGGATTCTGGGTGGCGGACCCCTCCGGAAGCAGGCCGTGCACCTCGCGCAGAAAGGCGAGGTTTTCCCGGGGCGCCGGCACCTCGGGCGGATAGGCCGAGTCATGGGTATCGTCGGCCGGGAAATCGACGGCCATCACGCCCTTGATCCACGGCAGCAGGTCGGGCAGCTCGGCGCCCGACAGGGGATAGCGCGACCCGGTCATGGTCACGCTCCCGTTGGGCAGCAGCGCAAAGCCGGAATCGCGGAAACCCCAGACGTCGGGGCTGATCGCCTCCCCGTCGTCGGGGGGCGGGTCGCCGGGGATGATGCGAGGGTCACCCGCTCTGGTCATGGAGACAACTTATGTCGTGGAAGGCACCGGCGCGACACGGACGCGGGGATGCCCGGGGCCCTGGTTTGCGGCGCCGCACCCGATGTCAGGCCGGTGGAATCGCCGCCCACCAACTCGCGGCGTCGGCCTGGGTCCACGGATCGATCCCGATAGCCGCCAGGGCCCGGCCCAGCTCCCGGGCGGACTGGGGACGGGCGGCGGGATCCTTGGCGAGGCAAGCCATCACCAGCCGATCCAGCTCCGCGGGCAGCTCGATCCCGGCGCGCTCCGAGGGGCTGACCGGGGGCTCGTTGAGGTGCTTGGCGATCAGCGCGAACACGCCCGACCCGCTGAACACCGGCGATCCGGTCAGCAGGACATAGGCGACGCATCCCACCGCGTAGAGGTCGGCCCGCCCGTCGATCGAATCCCCCATCAGCATCTCGGGAGCCATGTAGTCCGGAGTGCCCGGGGTGATGCCGGTGCCCGTGGCCATCGACTGCTCGCCGGTGGTTCCGGCCATCGACTTCACCAAGCCGAAGTCGAGGACCTTGACGAAGTCCTGCTCGAGGCCGAGGTGCCCGATGTGGATGTTGGCCGGCTTGATATCGCGGTGCACCAGGCCCCGGACATGGGCCTCTTCCAGCGATTCGCATACCTGGCGGAGGATGTGAATCACCCGGTTGGCGGGCACCCGGCCGTGGGTCCGCACCAGGGTTTCCAGATTCATCCCCTCGAGCAGCTCCATCACGAAATAGAGGGTCTGGTCTTCGGTCACGCCGAAATCGTAGAGCTCGACGGTGTGGGGTGACCGCAGGTTCGCCGCGACTTCCGCCTCGCGCCGGAACCGGGTGACTGCGAGCTGCGCCGCGTCCCCGCCTCCGGGGGCGATCATCTCGGGCCGGATCAGCTTGATGGCGGCCGGGCGCGCGAGCATCCGGTGGGTGGCGAGATACACCTCACCCATTCCTCCCCGGCCCAGCAGCCCGCCCAGCTGATAGCTGCCCATCTCCCGGGCCCGGGTGACCTGGTGGCCCAGCCGGGTGACCACGTGCGAGATCACCACCGCGACGCCCACGATCATGTAGTCGGGGTAGTGCATCACCAGCACATTCCAGTTGGACCCGAAATCCCAGGTCCCCCGCGCCTTCGCGATCAGCATCCCCGCCGGCATCATCGAGGCCGTGAAGAGGCTCGCGATCAGGGTCTTGTGAGGGGGAGTCGGAACGATGGCCGCGAACATCAGGACCACGGGCCCGATCCAGGTGATCATGGGAAAAGGTCGCAGGACCTCGAGGGGCGGCTGCCAGTGCCAGATCAGGCCGAGGATGAGCCCGGTGAAGACGAGGTAGAACAGCCCGCCGTCGAGCACGCGTTCGGGGCGCCGGTTTGGTTTCCTCGAATACCAGTACATCAAAAGCGAGGCCAGGAGTCCCACCAGGGAGATCAGATCGGGGACGCCGAGCGCGCGCCACGAGGGGTCGCCCGGATTCATCGTCCGCCGCGCGAGCTTCTCGAGGATGGGTCCCGACACCCACAGGGCGGCGCCGGTCAGCGCGAGGATGCCCAGCCGGCGGGACGCCTCCCGGAGCAGATCCGCTGGGAGCTGCCGGGGCGATCCGCCCCGGGATGTCGGGTCGGCAGGCGTGCTGCGCGGCTCGGGGCCGATGAGGTTCGGGGCGGGCATGGGGAGTGAAGCTATCAGGAGGAACCGGGCGCGCCAGAGGGACCGGATCCACCCCGCGTCGGAGATCCGCCTCAGCGTACCGTAAGCAGACCCTGCAACCGGATGTCCGCCGAGGACGCGCCGACCATGATGCGGAAGGCGCCTGGCTCGACCACCCGACCGCGCCCCCCGTCGGGGAGCGCCAGCTGCCGGGGCCCAAGCGAAAAGCTCACTTCCCGCTCCTCACCCGCCGCGAGGTGAATCCGCTGGAACCCCGCGAGCTGCATCACCGGCCTCGCGACCGACGCCACTTCGTCGTGGATGTAGAGCTGGACCACTTCGTCTCCGGCCACCGCGCCGCGGTTCTTCACCCGGCAGCGCACCACGGTCGTGCCGCCGGGCCCGATCTCCGGCGGCCCCACCGTCAATGCCGAGTACTCGAACCGGGTGTAGCCCAGGCCGAAGCCGAACGGGAACATCGGCCGCCCGGTCAGGTCGAGGTAGTCGTCGCCCCGCCCGGTGGGAGTGTGGAAGTAGGAGAGGGGCAGCTGGCCCTCGGCCATGGGGAAGGTGATCGGCAGCCGGCCGGACGGATTGTGGTCGCCGAACAGCACCTCGGCCACGGCGCGCCCTCCCTCCTCTCCGGGGTACCACGCCATCACCACGGCGCCGACGCTGTCGATCCAGCCGTCCATCGTCACCGCGCTCCCCGCCACCAGCACGACCGTCACCGGCCGGCCCGCCGCGGCGACCGCCCGGATCAGCTCCTCCTGGTGGCCGGGGAGCCGCAGGGACGCGCGGTCGCGAAACTCGCCCTCCTCGATCCCGGCCGCGATGACGACCGCCTCGCTGCCTCTCGCCGCGTCGACCGCGCGGGCGATGGAGCCGCGCCAGTCGTCGGAGACGCCGGCGTCCCAGATCAGCCTGATGCGCGCATTGCCGGTACTCTCGAAGTACTCGAGCCGGACCGAATACGCCTGTCCCCGGGTGAGCCGCACCGGCTGTACCGTGGTCCGGTACGATTGCTTCCTCCAGTTGTCGATGAGCAGCTTGCCGTCCAGATAGAGCCGGTACCCGTCGTTTCCTTCCACGCCGATCCGGAACCTGCCGGACCGGGGCGCGATCAGCCTCCCGGTCCAGCGCACCGAGTACCAGTCGGCCATGAGGGCAGGGTCCGGCGCCGACAGGGTCCAGCGGAAATCGATCATCGGATCGATCCGCCGGACCGCCGCCGTTCCCTCGAGGGCAATGTTGCCGAAATACTCGGCGCTGAGCCCGGGAGCGAGCTGCGCGGCGGCGATCGGCAGGAACTCCGTCGTACCCCGGCCCGGACCGGCCTGGTACACTACCTTCGCGGCGGGCAGCGCTTGCCGGATGCCGTCCAGGATCGAGACCTTCGAGTTTCCCGGACCGCTGTAGCCGCCGAGCCGCGCCTCGGCCGCATCGGCGCCGATCACCGCCACCCGGCGGAGCGCCTTCGAGAGCGGCAGCGTCCCGTCCTCGTTTCGGAGCAGGGTGAGCGATGCCCGGGCCGTCTCCAGGGCCAGCGCGCGGTGCTCACTCGTGGCGGCCGCGGCGGCCATGTCTCCGTCGACGTACGGATGCTCGAACAGTCCGAGCTCGAACTTGGCCCGGAGCACCCGGGTCACCGCGGCGTCGATCACCGCGAGGGGGATGGCGCCGGTCTCGAAGGCCGGCCAGAAGAGCTTCGAATGATCCGATGAGGTCTGGAACAGCACGTCGAGTCCCGCTTCGAGCGCCAGTCTGCCGGAACTCGCATAGTCGGGACTCGTCATGTGCAGCACGTTGGCGCCCCCCGTGGCGCCGGCATCCGCGATGACGAACCCCTGAAAGCCCCACCGCTCCCGGAGCCGGGTGGTCAGTAGCTGCCTGCTGGCGGTGGCTGGGGTTCCATCGACCGAGTTGTACGCGGCCATGATGGAGCGGGCGCCGCCCTCCCGGACCGCCGCTTCGAACGGGGGGAAGAACAGCTCCTCCATCAGCCGGTCGCTCCAGTAGACCGGATAGCTGTCCCGGCCGCCGTCACCGCTGTTGGCCACGAAGTGCTTGGGGGTGGTGATCACGCCCGCGGCCTCGAACGGCTCGATGAATGCCAGCCCCATGGCCGAGGCCAGGTACGGGTCCTCGCCGTAGGTTTCCTCCACCCGGCCCCACCGCACGTCGCTCGCAATGTTGAGCACCGGGGAAAGTACCTGCCGGATGCCGCGGCTTCTCGTCTCGCCGGCCGTGGCGACGGCGACCCTCCGCATCAGCGAGGTGTCCCAGGTGGCCGCGAGCCCGATGGATTGCGGGAAGGCGGTGGCGCCGGGCTCGGCCAGCCCGTGCAGGGCCTCGTCGAAGGGAATGATCGGAATGCCCAGCCGGGTGCTGTCCACGAAGAAGCGCTGCAGGAGGTTAGTCCGTTGGGCCGTCCGGCGAGCGTCGCGACCCTGCACTTGAAGCCCGAACACCCCGTGACCGAGCCGATGGTAGTCCCGTGCCGTGTCATCGGGAATCATGAAGAGCTGCCAGAATTTTTCCTCGAGGGTCATCCGTCCCAGGAGATCCTGGACCCGTGCGGACACCGGCCGGGTGGAATCCCGATAGAGCGGTCCGGCGTCGCGGCCGCATCCGGCCGCGAGGAGCAGCGCCGCCAGCGACGGGACCCAGCGCTTCATGTGCCGTCCGCCGGCACGGTCACCGCCACGCTGGCCCACGAGCCGGCGCCTGGATGGGCGTATCGGGCGTCGCTCATGATGACCCGGATGCTGTCGCCGCGGCGCTCGGTCACGAATTGGGGAAAGCGGGACCACTCGAGGAATTGCCTGCCCGGGCGGGTGAGCGAGGCGGCGCGAACCCCGGGCGCGTCGGCGCCGGTCGGTTCCACCAAAACCCGGGAATAGGTGGAGCGGGGCAGAACCAGGAAGCCGAATTCGTACCGGTCGCCCAGGTCGCGAATGACCGCGCGCCGGAACGGCGTCCCCGGCACCGGCGCCACCATCGTACGCCGGGCGGCGGTCTGCGATTGCCG
>JBGPLG010000007.1:0-77249 GCA_041486305.1 Gemmatimonadota bacterium | reverse complement strand
GTGGCCACCGCGGCGTTCAACCTGGATCGAGCCTCGGTGCTCCAGGCCCTGTGCGTCAAGGTGGTGCTCGAGAGCGGCGTACTGCCCAATCCGATGGACCTCGGCACCCCGTATTCGCTGGACGCGACCTTCGGCCTGCAATTCCTGCAAAACAGCTCTCCCCAGGGTGAGCCGTTTGATATGACCCTTTCCGCCACGGGGCTCACGCTCGCCCATCCCACCGGTGCCAGCAACCTCCAGGGATTCTATACCACGGTTGCCACTCCGACTCTCATTGGAGCGGTGTCGGTCAGCGCGAGGGCATGCTTGATCCTGCCGGGGAGCAGTGCGACTTCCGACGTCTGCGGGACTGGCGTGGTTCAATCCCAGGCGGTCGGGCCGCTCACCATCACGACCACCGGCCTGGCTAATGGAACCGTCGGGGCGAGCTACGCGCAGACACTGCAGGCGACCGGCGGCCCCGGGAGCTATGCGTGGAGCTTGCTGGTGGGTGCACTGCCTCCAGGCTTGTTCCTGAATTCGCAAACTGGAGCGATCACCGGGACTCCACAGACGAACGGAGTCTTCGGGTTCACCGCACGGGTCGCCAGCGGCAGCTCGACGAAGAGCCATGCCTTGTCCATCACCGTGGCGCCGGCCCAGAGATTCGATTTCACGTTCGATCTCGACGCCGAGGGGTGGACCCTGGGTGGCCTGGGTGGTTCCTGCTGTGCCGGCAACTGGGGCAAGTCAACGTGGCTCTTGGACGTCGGAGCGATGGATGGAAAGGGCGTGATCCAGATGGATGGAACCGGTGATCCGGGAAATCCCAACGCCTGGATCACGAAATCGTTCACCCTGCCCTCGAACATCACCACCCTGCAGTTCGACGTCTGGGGCCACAATCGCGATGGGGCGGACGCCCGGTTCATTGTGCGGATCTTCGATGGCGCCTTTCACACCCTGGACGACGAGATCATCGTGGGCGGGCCGGACAACGTGCTCCAGATCTTTACCCGGCAGCTCGACATCTCGGCCTGGGCCGGGAGGAGCGTGACGATCTGGTTCGAGCAGGACGACAACGGATTCATGGGGCACCTCCCCGGCGGACACGAGCAGATCGTGCTGGACAACATCCACATCCGTCCCTGATGGGCCGCGGCAGGCGTCCGACATTGGACCGGCGGGGAAGGGGGTGCGGGGCCGGCCTCCGGCACCGGTGAGAATCCGGACCGCCCAAGGCGTTCAGTGGATAACCCCAGCGTTGCCAATGGAGCCCCCGATGCACGCCTTCCAGCCGGGCTACCGCCACCGCCTGTCTCGCCTTGGTTTCGCGGCGGTCGGCCTCCTGATCCTCGCCTGTGGCGGAAGTGGGGATGTCGCGCCCAACCCGCCACCGCCCCCACCGCCTCCCGCCCCGGTAGTAACCACGGTGGACGTGACGCCAGCGACCAAGAATCTTCAAACCGGGGACAGTCTCCAGTTCTCGGCCACGGTCAAGGATCAGAGCGGGAACCCTGTCTCGGGCAAGACTCCGGCCTGGTCGGCGAGCCCGCTGACCGTGGCGACCATCTCGGCGAGCGGCCTGGTCAAGGCCATTGGGGTGGGTACCGCCTCGATCACCGCAACGGTCGAGGGCAGGAACGGGGTTGCCAACGTCGTCGTGACCGCTCCGGCCCGGATCGAAATCGACTCGACCCATTCGGCCCAGGGCTCGATCGGCTCCAATGGCGGCAGCCTGACGCTCTCGTCCGGCCAGACGACCTTCCTGCTGACGGTTCCCAAGGCAGCACTGGACGCCCCGGTTCAGATCGTCATGCGGCCGTTGACGGCGTTGCGTGAGCTTCCCGCCTCGGGACAGTTTTTCGCCGGGGTGAAGCTCGAACCGACGGGCACGACGTTCCTCAAGCCCCTCACCCTCCGCGTCGTTGCACCGCTCACCCCGATTGCGGGTACGGCGATCGCGGGGTACATCGCCGATGATTCCGGCCAGGTGACCGCGCTGACCCCGGCCACAAGGAGCGGCGACACCCTGACGCTATCGGTGCCCCACTTTTCGGTCGGCGGGTGGGGGCAATTCGTCCCGGCCCAGTTCCCGCCCGAGCCCCCGCCACCGACCCAGTCGAGCGGCACCGGTGGTTTCATCAGCGCGGTCACCGCGGCCGAAGTGATGCAGTCCTCGCTGTCTACGTTTCTGAAGTTGTTCCGCGATTGGCAAGCCCAGGTCATTCTGCCCCAGATGGCGAGCGCACTCTTGCCGGACCCGCTCTTCAAGGCCGCCTATGAGGCCGACCAATGGCTGTTCTACCTGAAGGACGCGGAAGTGCGGATTGGCGGAATCCGCGGCCGCCTGGTCCCCGAGGAGCAGGCGATCCGCCAGGCGCTGGGCCAGACGCTGACCGACGGGATCAACTCCCTGAACGCCCGGTGCTCGAACAGCGGGACCGGAGTATTCGCAGTCGACGCGGTACGGGCGTTCATGCTGCAGGCCATCGCCGCGACCTGGACGATCGACGACGTCGCGCACGGGCTCGATCTCCTGGCGGTGACCCACCGGTCCTGCGTGAGCGTGATGAATACCCTGGCGGATTTCCCGGCCACACCCACGCCGGGCCAGCTCGCTCAGCTCGACCTCACGTACGGCGTCAAGTTCTCGCCGATCACCCACACGGTGCCCCAGCTCGCCAACATCGTGTTCAAGGTCTCTCTCGATCTCTTCGGCACCACGACCGACGGCAATCAAATCCTCCAGACCGATGCGGGGGGTCATCTCTCCGGTGCGGTCACTCCCACCGGCGCCGAGGACTTCACCGCCCTGATGATGAGCTGCATCCATCCGTCAAACGGGGCGTTTCTGGACAACATTTGCAACTTCCTCACGGTCACCCGCCCGTTCGGCACCACCGTGACGGGCAACGTAACCATCCTGTCGCAGCAGGCGCTGGTGGGCATTTCGAACGTGCGAAAGTTCGTCGGCAACCTGACGATCGGGCCGGCCACCTCCGGAAACCCTATCACAACCACGGATCTGATCGAGCTTCGGGGGCTTCGGGAAGTCACCGGCGACCTGACGATCGTGGGGCCGGGTTCAATCTCCAAGCTCACCGGATTGGCGGGGCTGATCAAGGTGGGTGGTACCCTCAAGCTTCGGAACATTCCCCAAGTCACCACGCTCGGACCACTCGGCACGCTCGACTACGGCGGCCTCGACCTGGAAGCCATGGACGGGTTGACGACGCTGGGCGGCCTCCACGCACCTCCGGCGATCATGTCGGGCGATATCCGGATGGTCAAGAACAAGAACCTCTTCGACGCGTCGATCTTCCGCAACGTCACATCGGTCGGTGGTGCGCTCGACATTCAAGGCAACCCGCTGTTTGTCAATCTCGATGACGTCGGGTCGATCACCGATGTGGGGCACGCCGCGACGATTGGCGGCATCGGGCTCACGTCGGTCGCCGCGCTCGCCAACCTCCAAACGATCGACGGCGACCTGCGCCTGATGGTGAACGAGCTCGACCATCTCTCGACACTCGATCTTCCCGCGCTCACCACCGTGGGCGGCCATTTCTACACCGATGTGAACCGGTTCGTCACCACGCCGACCACCACGTCTCTGTTGCCGATCCGTCTCACGGCGCTCACCCACATCATCGGCGGAACCCTCGGCGGGGGAGGCGCAAGCGCAGTGGTTCGCCCGTACAGTCTGTTCTTCCCGTCGTTGCAGGCAGTGGGGCAGACGGCCAGTGGCGTCAACATCGACCAGGTTAAGGGGCTCCGGAGTCTGATTATGGGAGCCTTCAACACGGCCGCGGGCGTCATCAATCTGAGCCAGAACCAGGACCTCCAGACGGTCGTGATCGGGTCGGTCAGTACTCCCGGTATAGTCAACATCAACCTCAATCCCGCGTTGACGACGCTCCAGGTGGACGGGGTATTTCAGGCGGACGGCGCGGCGCTGAATATTGCCGGCAACCCCGCGCTCACGGCGCTTCACCTGAACGGACCGATCCAGGCGGGCGGGACCTTCAACATCGACAACAACGACGCGCTCACGGTGATTCCCTTCGGCGGACCGGTTCAGGTCCTCGGGACTCTAAACATCGACCACAACAAGTCCCTGACCTTGATTCAATTCAGTGGCGGCACGGTAGGCGAAACGCTGAACATCGACAACAATCTGGTGCTCTCCTCCCTCTTGGGCTCCCTCGCCTCGATCGCTGGAACGCTGAACGTCGACAACAATCCGAAGCTGTCCAATCAGGCGGCCATGGCCTGGGCGGCCGGGATTGCCGTCGGAGGGGGCAAGTTCATCGTCCACAATGGCACGCCGTAAGCCGGGAAACGGCGAAAAGAAGGGCGCGGCAACTGCCGCGCCCCGCCGCTCCCCGGTCTCCCTTACTGCTGCCGCTTACTGCTCCCCGAGTCTGACCATCCCCTCCTCCAGCCAGGTCTCCTGGCCCTTGAGCACGCTCTGCGCCAGCCGGTAGGTCGCGTTGTCGTCGTTGTGGAACACGCTGCCGAACAGCTGATTCACCTTGCGCCGGCTCTGCCGGCTGAAGACGTCGGCCATCCGCACCGGCCCCCGGTTGGCGGGGTCCTTCTTCACCATCATCATCGCCCGGCTGCACGAGGCGCTGATGGCCAGCAGCTCGGCGCCGATCTCCACATGACGGAACAGGACCGCCTGCTTCTTCTCCAGTTTGGGCCCGAACCGCACCATCGATAGGAACAGGCTGCGCGCCAGCTTGCGGCATTTCCGGTTGACGAACCGCATGTGGGTGGCCAAGGGCCCGAACTCGGCGTAGCGCGGCCAGCGCCCCCAGCCGAAGAAGTGCTTGGGATACCAGACCGAATAGAACAGTCCGGCCTTGAGCAGCGCCTTGAATTTCGTGGCGCCGGATGCCTTCGGGTTCACCAGGTCTCCCGCCACCTTGAGGTGGGTGTCCACCGCTTCGCGCGCGATGAACAACCGCATGATCTCGCTGGAGCCCTCGAAGATCAGGTTGATGCGCCAGTCGCGCATCATCCGCTCGACCGGATCCGGCTTCTGACCCCGGCCTCGCAGCGAATCGGCCGTCTCGTACCCCCGGCCGCCCTTGATCTGGAGGGTGTCGTCCACGATCCGCCACCCGACCTCGGTATTCCACATCTTGGCGATCGCCGCCTCAAGCCGGATATCGGTTCGGGGGCGGTCCGCCAGCAGCGAACCCAGCTCGGCCACCGCCTCCATGGCGAAGATGTCGGCCGCCATCCGGCCCAGCTTCTGCGCGATGGCATCATGCTTTCCGATGGGTTGGCCCCACTGCACCCGCTCGGCCGCCCACTCCCGTGAAATCTCGAGAGCCCGCTTGGCTCCTGCCACGCAGCCGGCCGGAATCGTGAGGCGCCCGGTGTTGAGCGTGATGAGCGCGAGCTTCAGGCCCTTGCCCTCGCCCCACAGCATGTTCTCGACCGGCACCTTCACATCGTGGAACCGCAGCAGGCCGTTCTCGATGGCCTTGAGGCCCATGAAGTGCAGGCGCTGCACCACCTCCACCCCGGGCCAATCCGCTTCCACGATGAACGCAGTCATGCTCTTGGGACCGGTGCGCGCCATGACCAGCATCACTTCCGCCACGGTGCCGTTGGTGCACCAGAGCTTCTCGCCGTTGAGGATCCAGTACTTCCCATCCTCCGACAGCCTGGCACTCGTCTCCAGGCCCGCGGGGTCGCTTCCGACATGATTCTCCGTCAGCGCGAACGCCGAGATCGCGCCCTTCGCGATGCGGGGCAGGTACTTCTTCTTCTGGGCCTCGGTGCCGAAGAGCTTCAGGGGCACCGGCACGCCGATCGACTGGCTGGCCGAGAGCAGCGCGGTCAGGCTCCCGTCGATGCTGGTCACCAGGCCGATGGCGCGCGTGTACATCAGCTGGGAGAGGCCGAGCCCGCCGTACTGCTCGTCGATCTTGATGCCGAAGGCCCCCATCGCGCGCAGCCCCTCGATCACGTCCGGGGGAATCTTCCCCTCGCGATCGATCCGGTCGCTGTCCACATGATCCCGAAGAAACGCCTCCAGCTTGTCGAAGAACGGCTGGGCCTTGGCGACGTCCTCGGGCCTGGGCTCGGGGAAGGGATGAATCAGGTCCAGCCGGAATCGGCCCTCGAACAGCTCTTTCACGAAGCTGGCGGACCACTCGACCTCGCGGGCCGCCTCGGCGACCTCGCGAGCCTCCTGCTCGGTGGCCAGGACCGGTTTGCCCGCGGGCGGGAACTTTTCGACGGGGGGCTTCATCACATCGGTCATGGTCAGGTCCAGGTAGAGGTGTTCGCGGCGCGCTCGCGCAAGGCGCCGAGCAGAAGCGTGGTGATGTGGCGCTTGCGCTGTTCGGCAAAGTCCGGAGCGTTGGGATCGAGACCGACGGCCTTGAGGAAGGTCTGGCCGTGCACGATGGGGAACCAGGTCAGCGCCACCAGCGAGAGGAGCAGGTGGGCGGCCTCGGTGGTGTCGGTGATGTCCAACCCCAGCTCCTGCCGGAACGCCGCCAGCGCCTCCTGCCATACGGCAAGCCGGAGCGGCATTCCGTCGAGCACTACCCTGTCGGAGAGCGCCTCGCGCTCGATCAGCCGGACAAAGTTGGGGCGCGCCGCCACGAAGTCGGCGTAGTCTCCCACCGCGCCGGCCAGGACCACCTCGGGCGTCTGCCCACTGGCCAGCGCGCGCGCCTTGCCCTCCCGCACCGCCCGCCGGACATCGGCAAAGCAGCGCTCGATGACGGCGTGATGGAGGTCGGCCTTGGAGCCGAAGAAGTAGCCCGGCGTGGCGCGGGAGACCCCGGCCAGCCTGCCCACATCGGAGAGGGAGGTTTCCTCGTACCCCTTTTCGGCGAAGAGACGCTCGGCGGCGTCGAGAATGAGCTCCCGGGTGCGTTCGGCGTCGCGCACCCGCTCGCGGGATTCCGGTTTGGTGGTCTTGGCCATGTTCCCTTATCCCCACCCGGGGGCGGTAGATACGACTTGCTGGACGTCTAGCAAGTTAGCCAGGCGGCCCCATTTCGGCAAGAAGGGCTGGACTCCGAGATATGGGGTGCGAGTAGCTTTGCCTGGCCCCCACCTCACAGGTCGCTGCCCCCTGTCCAACCCGCGCCGCATCCTCCTCGCCGACTGCGACGCCATGTTCGCCGCCGTGGCCCGGCTCGTCGATCCCGATGGAGCGGGAAAAGCGCCCCTGCTCGTCGTGGGCGGTCGCGCCAACAGCCGGGGAGTGGTCTGCTCGGCATCGTGGGAGGCCCGCGCCTTCGGAGTGAAGGCCGGCATGCCGATCGCGCGTGCAGCCCGGCTCTGCCCCGGAGCGATGTTCGTTCCGGTGCCGGGGAAGGCGTGCGGCGTGAAGCACAAGGAGATCCGAACGGTGCTCGATGAATGGGTGCCGGCGGTGGAGCCGGCCAGCATCGACGAGTTCTACCTCGACCTCTCCGGCACCGAGGCGGTCTACCGCGGTGAGCCGCTGGAGGAGACCGCGCGGCGCCTCCGCGAAGATGTTCGGATCCGTACCGGCATGACTCTCTCCATCGGCGGCGGGACCAACCGTCTGGTGGCCAAGCTCGCCGCCGAGCGAGCCAAGCCGCGGCCCGGCACCGGCGCGACCGGTGTCCTGATCGTCCCTCCCGGGGCCGAGGCGGATTTCCTCTCCGGGCACGCCCTCGCCGACCTCCCCGGAGTTGGACCGCGCCTTCAGGCCACGCTGACCCGATATGGGCTGACCCGGGTCAAGGACGCGCTCAAGGTTGACACCCAGACTTTCGAGCAGTGGCTGGGCCCGCGCTCGGGCCGCTGGCTGTTCGAGAGGATTCGGGGCCGGAGCGGCGATGATGTGACGCCGCACGAGGAAGCCCGCTCCATGAGCCACGAGGAGACCTTTTCGCGAGACATCGTCTCCGATGACGCCCTGGACACCCGTCTGCTCCGGCTGGTCACCGCGCTGGCCGCCGAGCTGCGCGGCGAAGGGCTCTCGACCGGGTGCATCACCGTCAAGATTCGAGACCACGACTTCAAGACCCGGCAGGCCGGCAAGACGGTTCCGAAGTCGCTGCGGACCGACCGCGCGATTTTCGGGGTTGCGATGGAGCTCCTCAAGAGCCTCCGGTCCAGGCGCCGAACCGCCGCTCGCCTCCTCGGCGTGTCCTTCTCCCATCTTTCCGCAGGAGAGGCGCCGGCCCAGCTCAATCTCCTGCCCGAAACCGCGAGAGACGCCGAAACGCCCCGCGATCGCCGTCTGGCGACCGCGGTGGACGACATCAACGAGAAGCTGGGCGGCAAGGGGATCGGCCCCGCGCGGCTGATGAAGGGGAAAGAAGCGCGTCCGACTCAGATCAGGTGAATCGCGGTGGCCTTGACCGAAACCACGATCGAGTCACCCGGCGCGAGCGACATCTCCTCGGCGGTCGCGGAGGTGACCGCGGCCACCAGCGCGGTACCCGCCACGTCGAGGTACACCAGGGCCACCGCGGACCCGCGTTCCACCCGGACCACCGTCGCCGCGAGGCGGTTTCGCGGGGCCGGGCCCGCCGAGCGGTCCTTGCTCAGCAGCAGGTCGGCCGGGCGGAGCACCGCGTAGGCGTCGCCCTCCCGCTCGGCCACGACTTCCAGCAGGAGCCCGCCGGAACGGAATCGGGCGGCGAAGTTCTTCTCTCCGGGCTCCGCCGGACCGGCTCGCTCCACCGTCCCCTTCAGCACCGTGCCGGTTCCGATGAACTCGGCCACGAACGGCGAATTGGGATAGCGGAAGACGGTTTCCGGCGGGCCAGACTGGGCGATCCGTCCTCCGGCCAGCACCGCCACCACATCTCCGAGCCGCATCGCGTCTTCGAAGTCGTGGGTCACTTGCAACGTGGTGACGCCCTCCCGCTCGTGCAGGATGCCGAGCTCGCGCCGCAGCGCGCGCCGGGTCGCGGGATCGACCGCGGCGAAGGGCTCGTCGAGCAGGAGGATGCTGGGCCGCGGCGCCAGCGCCCGGGCCAGCGCGATCCGCTGCTGCTCTCCTCCCGACAGTCCGTGGACCCTGCGGTCGAGCAGCGGGATCAAACCCAGCATCTCGGCCAGTTCACGAACCCGCTGATTCCTGACCCCCGCCCCGTGGTCCCTGATCCCGTACCCGATGTTCTCCCGCACCGTGAAGTGGGGAAACAGGTGATACTGCTGGTACACGAACCCGACCCGGCGGGTCTCCGGCGCGGCGCGAGTCACATCCTCACCCCGCAGCAGAATCCTGCCGCCGTCGAGGCGCACATGACCCGCGATGGCCTCGAGGAGCGTGGTCTTGCCCGATCCGGTCGGGCCGATCACCAGGCCGTACCCCGACGGCGGCACCGCCAGCGACACCTGCTCCAGGGCGAAGGCGCCCAGCTTGACCGACACGGCCTCGAGGCGGATCACCGGCGGGCCGCCCGGTCCGGCGCGAGCAGCTGCACGACTACGAATACCGCCAGCGCCATCAACAGGAGCACGACCGCGGCCGGCACGGCCGCCGGAAGGCCAAACAGAGTAAAGCGATCGTAGATGAGAATGCTGGCGACCTTGGGATTGAACGTCAGGATCACGATCGAGCCGAACTCGCTGACGCTCCGGGCCCACCCCAGCACCGCCCCCGCCAGCACCCCTCGACCGGCCAGCGGGAGCGTGACCCGGCGAAAGGCCTGCCAGCCCGTGTCTCCCAGGGTGCGGGCCACCCGCTCGAGCTTCGGGTCCACCGCGCGAAAGGCCTCTCGCGCGGCGCTCACCACGATCGGCGCGGAGACGAAGAGCATGCCCGCGACGATGCCGGCGACGTGATTGACGATTTCGAGCCCCGCGTCGGCCAGCACCCGTCCGATCGGCGATTGCCGCCCCAGGAAGAGCAGCAGCGCGATGCCCGCCACCGGGTGGGGCACGACCACCGGCAGCTCCACGATGCCGGCGATGATCCGGCGCCCGGGAAAGGGCACCCGGGTCAGCAGGTAGGCGAGCGGCACCCCGAGCAGCAGCGAGAGGATGGTCGCCGCCGAGGCGGTGAGGATGGTCAGCCAGATCGAGGCCAGCAGCTCCCGGTCCCGGAAGGCTTCGCCCAGGCTCGTGGGCGTGGCCAGGAACAGCAAACGCAGCAGCGGGCCGGCCACGAAGAGCACCAGGAGTGCCGCGAGCAGCCACACCGCGAGGGCCCAGGGAGATCGGTGCTCGGTCATCGCTGGAGAATACTCCGATATATTCCTCCCATGCGAATCTCATTCCTCGGACTCGGCGCCATCGGTCGCCCCATGGCGGCCCGGGTGGCCAAGCTGCACCAGCTCACCGTCTGGAACCGGACCGCCGAGCGGGCCCGGACCTTTGCGGCAGATCACGGCGCCCGCGCCGCGACCACGCCCCGCGAGGCCGCCACCGGCGCCGAGGTGGTGATCACCTGCCTCCCCACCTCGCGGGATGTCGAGGGCCTGCTCGACGGCGCCGACGGGCTCGAGGCCGGCCTGGCTCCGGGCACCCTGTTCCTGGATTGCACCTCGGGCGACGCCGCCACCACCAGGCGCATCGCGGCCCGGCTCGCGAAGCGGGGCGTGTCGTTCGCGGACGCTCCAGTGAGCGGGGGCACCAACGGCGCGGAAGCCGGCACGTTGACCGTGATGGTAGGTGGGGATCCAGCGACCTTCGAGCGCGCGATGCCGGTGCTGCGGGCGTTCGGCAAACGCATCGTCCACATGGGCCCGCTCGGCACCGGCGACGCGATGAAGGCGGTGAATAACACCCTCCTCGGGGTGAACATCCTGGCCCTGGGCGAGAGTCTCACCGCCCTGGTAAAGGCCGGCGTGAATGCGCGGATTGCGGTGGAGACGCTCAACGCCTCGAGCGGCCGCTCCTTCGTGAGCGAGGCCCTGGTGCCGGACCGGGTGCTCACCGGCGCGTGGCCCAAGACGTTCCGGCTCGCCCTGCTCGACAAGGATGTCGGAATCTGTCTGGCGCAGCTGGCGGAGCTGGGTCTCGACGCCCCCCTGCTGGACCGCGCCCGGGAGCTGCTGCACGAGGCCCGCACCGCCCTGGGGGAAGACGCAGACTACCTCGAGCCGATCCGGCTCCAGGAGCGCCGGACCGGGACCGAGATCCGCGGCTGAGAGGGCCGGGGCTTGCCCCCGTCGGGGCCACTCGCCAGCTTCCGCGCACATGATGGCACTCGAGCCGGGATCGCATCCCTGGGGCAACACCTTACGGGTCCGCGCCGAAGTTCTGGTGACCGGTGGACGCACGCTCGACGGGTTTCTCCATCTTCAGCCGATGGCCTCGTTCCATTCCGGCCCGGAGACTCCCGAAGAGGCTCTCAACCGGCACGAGCCGTTTCTTCCCATTACTTCGGAAAACCGCTCCATCTTCGTGGCCAAGAGCCAGGTGCTCGCGGTCACCGTCCGGACCGTTCTGCACACCGACGATGTCGACCGGGTCGAGGCCGCGCGGACCCTGGGCATGCAGGTCGAGCTCTCCGATGGCACCGGGTTCGTGGGCGCGGTGACTTCCGAGCTGCCGCCGGATCGGGCCCGGGTGCTCGACTATCTGAACCACGACCAGGGTTTCTTCTGCCTGGTCGACCAGGATGCGATGCGGTTCATCAACCGCATCCACGTCCGTCTCGTTACACCCCTGGATTGAGCCGACCGTGCCTCGGATCGACCGCTTCCTGACCGCCATGAAACAGCACGGAGCGGACTCGCTCCGGCTGGGCACCGGTAAACCGGTCCGGCTGGCGCGTGGTGCAGTGCTGCAGCCGGTGACCAAGGATCCGCTCACCGAGTCGCAGGTCACCGCGCTGCTCAAGGAAATCGCCTCGCCGGCCATCGCCGCTCGGATCGTCGCCCAGGCCCGGTTCAGCTTTGCGTACGAGAGCCCGATCGGCCCCATCGAAGTGGCATTGGCGCCGGAGGAAGGCGGCTTCGGCGCCACCCTGCGGTCGACTGGCGCGGGCGAAGCAGCGCCGGCCGCGGCGCCGGATGCGAAAGTAGCCGAACCCGACCTGACCGGCCCGCGGAAAGAGATGGAGCGGCTGCTCCGCCGGATGGTGGAATCGGGTGGCTCCGATCTGCATCTCGGCACCGATTCGATCCCGATTCTCCGCAAGGACGGCGAGCTGCTCCGGCTGGAGGAGCCGCCGGTTGACGGGGCGCTGCTCGGCCTCCTGCTCCGGAGCATCATGGGCGCCGAGCCTTGGGAGACCTTCCAGCGCGAAAACGACGTGGACTGGGCCTTCGAGGTCGAGGGAGTCGCCCGCTTCCGCTGCAATGCCGGCCTGGAGCGCCGGGGCGCGCTGGCGGTCTTCCGGCAGATCCCCGCCGAGATCAGGACCGTGGAGGACCTGGGCCTCTCGCCCCAGGTCCAGG
Organism: Gemmatimonadota bacterium; assembly: GCA_041486305.1. Taxonomy (GTDB): domain Bacteria; phylum Gemmatimonadota; class Gemmatimonadetes; order Gemmatimonadales; family GWC2-71-9; genus JABFSM01. The sequence goes on along the minus strand of JBGPLG010000007.1, from coordinate 64,899 downwards.
CTCTCTGTTCACTCAATCGCGGCCTGGTCCTGGTGACCGGGCCCACGGGCTCGGGAAAATCCACCACGCTGGCGGCGATGGTGGATCTGATCAACCGGAGCCGTTCCGATCATCTCATCACCATCGAAGACCCGATCGAGTTCGTGCACCAGAGCAAGCGCTGCCTGGTTACCCAGCGCCAGGTCGGGCTGCACACCAAGTCGTTCAAGGCCGCGCTCCGGGCCGCCCTTCGGGAGGATCCCGATGTGGTGCTGGTCGGCGAGATGCGGGACCTGGAGACCATCTCCATTGCCATCGAGACCGCCGAGACCGGGCATCTGGTGCTCGGCACCCTGCACACGACGACCGCCGCGTCGACGCTGGATCGGATCATCGACCAGTTCCCCTCGGACCGGCAATCGCAGATCCGGGTCATGCTCTCGGAGTCGTTGCGGGGCGTGGTGGCCCAGGTGCTGTGCAAGAAGGTCGGCGGGGGACGGGTGGCGGCACGGGAGGTGTTGCTCTCCATTCCGGCGGTGGCCAACCTGATCCGGGAAGGGAAGACCTTCCAGATCCCCTCCATCATGCAGACCAACCGCAAGATGGGCATGGTGACGCTGAACGACGCGTTGCTGGAGCTAGTGGAATCCGGCGCCATCGAGCCGCGAGAGGCCTACCTCAAGTCCGCGGAAAAAACCGGACTCCTGGCCTCCCTCAAGGCCAAGGGCGTCAACACCAGCTTTCTGGGCGAGGCGTGAGCGAGCCGCTCCCACCACCGATACTCGTCCTCGTCGGTCCCCAGGACATCGTCAACATTGCCGGCGCCGTGCGGCTGGCCAAGAACTTCGGCATCGAGCAGCTCCGGCTGGTCAATCCCGCCGTGTTCGACCCCTGGCGGATCGAAGGGATCGCCCACAACACCGCCGACCTGGTCGCCCGCATCACCCTGCACGACACCCTGGCCCAGGCAACCGAAGACTGCGTGTACCTGACGGCGCTGACCGCCCGGGAGCGCACCGCCAAGCGGAGCCTGCTTCGTCCCCGCGCCGCCTCGCTGGAGCTGGCGGCTCGCAGCACCGAGGGGCCCGTCGCGCTGGTCGCGGGGCGGGAGGATCGGGGCCTCACCAACGAGGAGCTCGACCAGTGCCACGCCCTGGTGACCATCTCGACCGTGCCGGGGCACCGCTCGCTCAACCTAGCGCAAGCGGTCGGAATTCTTCTCTATGAGACCTGGCTGGCCCGCACCGGCGAGGAGACGCCCCGGAAGCCGCCCCGCCGCAATGCGCCGCCGGCGCCGAGCGGCCGGCTGGAGCTGCTCTTCCGCGACTGGGAGCGAACGCTCTGGGCCATCGATTTCTTCAAGACCCGGCGCACCGAGGTGGTGATGCGTTCGGTCCGGGAGGTGTTCTTCCGCGCCGACCTCGATTGGCGGGAAGCGTCGCTCATCCGCGCCATGGCGCTGGAGACGGTACGGTTCATGGAGCGGAAGGGGACGCCGTTCGAGCTTCCCGAGCGGCTCAGGGAGGTGGGGAGGCTGGGGGATTCGGGCCTCGGGGAATCCGGCGATCAGGAGCTCCCGGATCCCCCGCGATCCTGATCCCGGATTCCCCGCAGCACCCCATTCCTCAACCGTGCGCGCCCCACTATTATCTCCCCCGTCCCGCCTTGCGCCGCCTCGACTTGCGCGGCGAGGCTCCTCGTGAAAGATTTCACAAATAGGCGTCCAGGCTTGCCGCACGGGGCCCGGCAGCCAGACGTATGGTCGCTCACCCCTCGCGACGGATCGCTCGCATGCGGAAGCTCTTGGGTCTCGGCGTCATCGCAGGTGCGATCGCCGTGGGAGCATTGGTACCGGCGCTCCGTCGGAGCGGTGCGCAACAGAAGCCGGCGATCGATTCCACCACCGCTCCTCGCCTCGCGAAGGGCGACTCGTCGAACCTCAAGGGCCCGCGCCAGCCGATCTTCTTCCGGCACGACATCCACGCCGGTCAGCTCAAGATGCAGTGCCAGTACTGCCACTACACCGTGAATCGCTCGAGCGAGCCGGGGATCCCTTCGGTGGAGACCTGCATGGGTTGCCACCTGGTGGTGGGCGGGGTGGATTCCACCCACAAGGCGGAGATCAGGAAGCTCAAGCAGTTCTGGGCCGAGCGGGCCGACACGGCCAAGCCGAAACTGGAATGGACCCGGATCCACACCCTTGCCCGGTACGTGCACTTCCCGCATATGCGGCACATCAAGGTGATGGGTCCCAACGCCTGCCAGACCTGTCACGGCGACGTCGCCCGGATGCCCCAGGTCTTCAAGGTGAACAACGTGAACAACATGGGTTTCTGCGTGAGCTGTCACCTCGCACGCAACGTCACCCGGGACTGCACCGCATGCCATTACTAACGGTGAGCGGGGAGAGTAGATGACCGACGAGACCCAGGACATCGATCGCCGCCGCTTCCTGACCGTCCTCGGGGTCACCGGGGCCGGCGCGGCCGCGTTGTCCGGCTGTTCCACCGGGAAAGTGGAGAAGCTGATTCCCTATCTGGTGCAGGACGAAGACCAGGTGCCCGGCATCCCGACCTGGTACGCCAGCACCTGCACCGAATGCGCCGCCGGCTGCGGCCTGCACGTCAAGACCCGCGAGGCGCGGGCCATCAAGCTGGAAGGCAATCCTGCCCACCCGGTCAATGCGGGCACCCTCTGTCATCGCGGCCAGGCCGGCCTCCAGGGGCTCTACAACCCCGGCCGGACCAGGGGCCCGGTGGTGAAGGAAGGGAGCGCGCTGAAGAACCTCACCTGGGACGACGCGATCGGACGCCTCTCCCAGAAGCTCGGCGCCGCGGCCGGCAAGGTGGCGGTGATCAGCGGCGCGGGGCCCGGGACTTTTTCGGACCTGCTGGCCTCGTGGACCGCCGCGCTGGGCGGGAAGCTGGTGCGCTACGAGGCGTTCGATCGCGCCCCCGAGCGCGCCGCCAACAAACAGGTCTTCGGCCTGGATGAGCTGCCGGTGTACGAGTTCGCCCAGGCCAGGTACATCGTGTCGTTCGGGGCTGATTTCCTGGAGACCTGGGGTCCGGTCGTCGAGCAGCAGCGGGGATTCGCTGCGGCCCACGGCTTCGACGGTACCGGAATGGCCAAGCTGGTGTACGCCGGCCCCCGGATGAACCTCACCGGCATGAACGCCGACGAGTGGCACCCGATCGTCGCGGGCACCGAGGCGGCGCTGGCCCTCGGGATGGCCAACGTGATCCTCTCCGAGCGCACCACCGCTCCGGCCGATGCCCGGGCGCTGGCAGCGGGGCTTGCGGCGTGGACGCCGGAGAAGGTGGCCCAGGCCACCGGGATGACCACCGAGGCGGTGCGGAAGCTGGCCCGGGAATTCGCCTCGGCGAGCCCGAGTCTCGCGGTGGCCGGAGGGGTCGGGGCCCAGCATCGCGGCGCCACCGAAGTGGCCGCGGCGGTGAACCTGCTCAACTACGTCGCCGGTAACGTGGGGAAGACGGTGCGGTTCGGGGCCGGAATGCCCACCACCGACGGTTACGGCGCGATGGAGGCCCTGATCACCGCGATGAACGCGGGACAGGTCTCGGTGCTCCTGGTCCACGACTGCAACCCCGCCTACAGCCTGCCGAAGAGCGCCGGGTTCGCCGCCGCGATGGCCAAGGTACCGTTCAAGGTGAGCACCGCGCTCTTCCTCGACGAGACCGCCGCGGCCTGCGACTTGTTGCTCCCCAATCATCATGCCCTGGAGCGCTGGGACGACCTGGCGCCCCGGGCCGGCGTGCGCGGGCTGATGCAGCCGGTGATGACGCCGGTCTTCAAGACCATGCACACCGGCGACGTGCTGCTCAAGGCGTCGCAGAAGGCGGGCGGCCCGCTGGCGCAGTTCAACGCCGTTTCGTTCGAGGCGCACCTCAAGCAGAAGTGGGCCGGGCTGACGCGGGGCACCGACCCTGCCCAGGCCTGGCGCGACGCGCTGGCCCGGGGCGGGCTCTACGATGCGGCGCCCCCGGCCCCCGCGGTCAAGCTGGCGGCCGGCGCCTTGGGCATGACCTGGACCGCGCCGGCGCTGGAGGGCAACGGGGAATTTGTCTTTCTGCCGGTGCCGTCTTCCATGTATCACGACGGACGCGGCGCCAATCGGCCCTGGCTGCTGGAAAATCCCGACCCGGTCACCAAGATCACCTGGGGCTCCTGGATCGAGCTCCATCCGGAGACCGCCAAGCGGCTCGACGTCCGGGACGGCGAAGTGCTCCGGCTCAGGTCGCCCCATGGCGAGGTCTCCGCGCCGGCGTATGTCTACCCCGGCGTGCGCCCCGATGTGGTGGCGATGGGCCTGGGCCTGGGCCATACCGAATACGGGGAGTATGCCAAGGGGCTGGGGGCCAATGCGCTCGATCTCCTCGGGCCGAAGGGCGGCGACGGCTTCCTGCCCTACGTGAGCGTCAAGGTCGAGATCGAGAAGACCCGCGAGTACCACCAGCTCGCGCGCACCGACGGGAACCCCCGGCAGCTGGGCCGGCATATCGCCGAGGCGATGCCGCTGGTCCACGCCGAGAAGCATTACACGGTGGAGGAATCGCTCAAACAGGTGGGCGAGGAGGAGCACGAGGTCAACACGGAGCGGGAAAGGGAAGCCATCGGCGGCTTCCGCGAGAAGCAGCTGGAAAAGCGGAAGTTCGGCGCCTACGCCGCGGAGAACCCGCGCTGGGGGATGGCGATCGACCTGGCCAGGTGCACCGGGTGCGCCTCGTGCGTCACCGCCTGCTATTCGGAGAACAACATTCCCTGGGTGGGCTACGAGAACGTGCTCCGCGGCCGGGAGATGAGCTGGATGCGGATCGAGCGGTACTGGGAGGGCGGGACCGAGCCCGGCGAGGCGTTCGGAGCGCGGGTGATCCCGATGCTCTGCCAGCACTGCGAGAACGCCCCCTGCGAGCCGGTCTGCCCGGTGTATGCCTCCTACCATACCGCCGACGGCTTGAACGGCCAGGTGTACAACCGCTGCGTCGGCACCCGCTACTGCAGCAACAACTGCCCCTACAAGGTCCGCTATTTCAACTGGTTCCCCTTCGCCAAGCGCGCCTTCGCCGAGCCGCTGAACCTGCAGCTCAATCCGGATGTGACGGTCCGGGCCCGCGGGGTCATGGAGAAGTGCACCTTCTGCGTGCAGCGGATCCGCGGCGCGCAGCACCAGGCGCGCCTGGAGGACCGCCCGCTCAAGGACGGCGACGTGGTGACGGCGTGCCAGCAGGCCTGCCCTTCCGGCGCCATCGTGTTCGGCAACGTCAACGACCCGGAGAGCCGGGTGGTCAAGGCCAAGGAAGACCACCGCGGGTATCACGTGCTGGAGGAGATCAACGTGCGGTCCAGCATCACCTACCTCGCCAGGGTACAGGCATGACGGCCATCGTGCACGAGCACGAACCGCACCGCCCGACCCAGACCCACGCCGAGGTGACCCGGGACGTCCTGGGCACCCTGGGGACGCCCAGCCGCGGCTATTACCTGGCGCTGTTCGGGGCCGTCGCGATGTTCCTGGTCGGCCTCCTCACGTTCGTGATGCTGCTCAAGGAAGGGCTGGGGCTCGCCGGGTACACGCCGCCGGTGATGTGGAGCGTGTACATCACGACGTTCGTGTTCTGGATCGGCATCGGCCACGCCGGCACCCTGATCTCGGCGATCCTGTTCCTGTTCCGCTCGCCCTGGCGGACCGTGGTGTACCGGTCCACCGAGGCGATGACGGTGTTCGCGGTCATGACCGCGGCGCTGTTCCCGATCATCCACATCGGGCGGCAGTGGATCTTCTACTGGCTGCTGCCGTATCCCAACGCGCGGTTCCTCTGGCCCAACTTCAAGTCGCCGCTGATCTGGGACGTCTTCGCGATCACCACGTACTTCACCGTCTCCACGACGTTTCTCATCGTCGGCCTGGTCCCCGACGTGTCGGCCATCCGCGACAAGGTCACCGGGTGGCGGCACACCATCTACAAGATGTTCTCGCTGGGCTGGACCGGCGCCGACAGCCAGTGGCGCAACTACAGCAAGGGGTATCTGTATCTGGCGGCGCTGGCCACGCCGCTGGTGCTCTCGGTGCACTCGGTGGTGTCCTGGGACTTCGCGATGTCGATCATTCCGGGTTGGCACGGGACGATCTTCGCGCCGTATTTCGTGGCCGGGGCGATCTACTCCGGCATCGGCATGGTGCTGACGCTGCTGATCCCGCTCCGCAAGGTGCTCAAGCTCGAGCACATGATGACCGACTACCACTTCGACAACCTGGCCAAGCTCACCCTGCTCACCGGCTCGATCCTGTTCTACGCCTACGCCATGGAGTATTTCGTGGCCTGGTACAGCGGGAACGCCTTCGAGCAGACCACCTTCTGGCGCCGTGCTTTCGGGCCGATGTGGTGGGCCGGCTGGTCGATGATCATCTGCAACGCGTTCGTGAGCCAGCTGCTCTGGTTCAAGAAGATCCGGACCAATCTCACCGCCCTCTTCATCGTCTCGATCTTCATCAACCTCGGGATGTGGTTCGAGCGGTTCGTGATCATCGCCTCATCCCTCAGCAACGACTACCTGCCGGGCGCATGGCAGAACCCCGCGGTGACCTGGGCCGACTGGGGTATCCTGATCGGCTCGTTCGGCTGGTTCTTCATGTACTTTCTCCTCTTTGCCCGCACCTTCCCGGTGGTGGCGATCCAGGAGATCAAGGAAATGATTCCCTATCCCCGGAAGCACGGAGGAGGGCACTGATGGCCGCCAAATCGGTGCCCGGCGTGCTCGCCTCGTTCCTCCAGGTGGACGCGGCGGTCGACGCGATCACCGGGCTCAAGGCGAAGGGTTTCCGCGACCTCACGGTGTACACCGCGGCCCCCAACCACGAGATCGACGCCGCGCTGGACCACCCGGTCAGCTGGGTGCGGCTGTTCACCCTGATCGGCGGACTGGTCGGGTGCACCGCGGGGTTCGCCATGACCATCTGGATGTCCTACGACTGGCCCCTCCTGGTGGGCGGCAAGCCGATCGGCACCCCGGTGCCCTACGTGGCGATCGCGTTCGAGCTCACGGTGCTCTACGGCTCCCTCTGCACCGTGGCGGGGATGATCATCCTGTCGATGATGAAGTCGCTCAAGGGGCGGCCCTACAACCCCAGGTTCAGCGACGACCGGATCGGGATCTTCGTGCCATGCGCGCCGGAACAGGCGCCGGCGGTGCAGGCGCTGCTGGCTCACGCCGGGTCGGAGGAGGTCACCGTCCATGGCGCGTAGGCTGCTCGCCGCGGCGGCCGCCCTGATGCTGGGGGGCTGCAACTGGTACTACAATACGCTGCCATCGCCCGACGTCCTGGTGGAGGCGGTGCCGTGGTTCGACCACATGATCAAGTCCCGCGCCGTGCATCCGTACCAGCGGGCCGATGTCCCCCGTACCACCGTCCCCGGCACGGTCCCGATCACCGGCGGGGAACCCAACGACTCGGGGGTGTTCAAGAGCGGCAATCCGTCCCTGGCGGACAAGCTGGTGAATCCCACCGATCCGGCGGCGACCCTGGTGCAGGGTGACACGCTCTTTCACACCTATTGCGCCGTCTGCCACGGCAATACCGGTGCGGGAGACGGCCTGGTGCGGGTCGGCGCGCTGTCGCTGCTCACCGACAAGGCCCGGGCCTACTCGGACGGGTACCTCTACAGCATGATCCGCTACGGGCGGGGCGTCATGCCGCGCTATGGCGACAAGGTCTACCGGCACGAGGACCGCTGGGCGATCGTGAACTACGTTCGCAAACTCCAGCGCGACGCGGCGGTGGGGCCGGCGGCGGGAGGGCCCAGGTAAATGGCCGACCTGGATCTGGAGCAGCGGCTCCACGCCCGGTCGATCACCGGGCGGTACACCCTGTTCGTCACCGGCGGCGCGCTCCTCGCCGTCGCGGGCATCGCCCTCTTTGTCGTCGCGTTGACCGGCGGGAACCGCCTCCGCGCCTGGCATGCCTTCCAGGCCGACTGGATCTACTTCACCGGGCTCAGCATCGGCAGCCTGGCGCTGGTGGCCGCGCACAAGGTGGCCAATGCCAAGTGGTCCGGTGTCATCCTCCGCTTCTCGGAGGCCACGGTGTATTTCGGGCTGGTGTCCATCCTGGGCGCGGTGCTGATCTTCACCCTGGGTTACGACGCCATCTACGGGCAGATGCAGTCCCAGATCAACGCGTTCTCTCCGGGGAAGGCCCTCTGGCTGTCCCACGGCTTCATGGCCGGGCGCGTGGTGGTCGGGTTGATCGCGCTCTACACCGTCGGGTGGCTCCTGGTGCGTGCCGACGTACTGCCCGATATGTTCGCGGTCAAGGGCAGCGTCGAGGACGGCCGCCGCGCGCTCTACGAGCAATGGACCGCGAGCTACGACGATTCCCCGGCGGGGGCGGTGCGGAACGAGGCCCGGATCCACCGCCTCGCGCCGATGTACGTGGTGTTGTACGCTCTGGTGGCTACCATCGTGGCCTTCGACGGGATCATGGCCCTGCAGCCCCATTGGTTCTCGAACCTGCTGGGCGGCTGGTACTTCATGGGGTCGTTCCTGGGCGCCCACACCCTGCTCGCGCTCCTCATGTTCTACGGCCGGGCCCAGCTCGGCATCGTGGATCTGGTCACCCCGAAGCAGCGGCACGACCTCGGCAAGCTCTGCTTCGGCTTCACGGTGTTCTGGGCCTACCTCATGTGGGCCCAGTTTCTGGTGATCTGGTACGGCAATCTTCCCGAGGAAACCGGGTTCGTCTTCGCGCGGCTCTGGGGTCCCTGGCGTCCGATCGGCACCGTCGTGCTGTTCGGGATGTTCCTGATTCCGTTCTGGGGGTTCCTGTTCGTGAAGGCCAAGAAGTCGCCCTTCCTGCTCTCGCTGTTCTCGGTGGTCAGTCTCTCGGCGCTCTGGCTGGAGCGCTACCTGCTGGTGACGCCGTCGGTCACCACCGAGGCAGGGCCGGTGTTCGGAATTCCCGAGGCCGGCCCCCTCCTGGCCTTCCTCGGCTGCTTCCTGCTGGCCTATGGGATCTTCGCCCGGACCTTTCCCATGGTGTCGCCCCGCCTGGCCCGGATCACGCTGGCGGAGGAAAAGAAGCACGGGTACTAGCGGACCGGTGTCCGGGTCAGAGCGTTCGAGGCGGCCCGGGGGAATCCGGGGCCGCGTCGCATCCGTACGGGTGAGCAAACCTCATGACTCTGCTCCGATCCCTGTCCTCCGCCGGCCTCCTGGTGTTGGCCGTCCACCCGGGAACCGCCGGGGCGGTCCGAGCCCAGCGACCCGGTGTCCTCCTGGGAATCGTCGGCGATACCGCCGGTAGGCCGCTGCCGGAAACGGAGATCGTGGCGCTTCGCGCCAAGCGCCTGGTCAAGACCGACCGCCATGGCATCTTCGTGCTTGCGCTTCCCGCCGGGGATGAGACCTTCATCGTTCGCCGGATCGGCTTCCTTCCCCAGACCTTCGACGCGACCATTGCGGCCGGCGATTCGACCCGGGTCGGCGTGAACCTGGCGCCGGCCCCGCTCGCGGCGGCCACGCTGCCCGACCTCGTCGTCGAGGCCGAAGGGGTGCGTTACTCCGGCAAGATGACGGGGTTCGGGGACCGGATGCTGCACAGCGGTGTTCCGCGGGGGAATTTCCTCACCCGGAAGGACATCGAGGCGTCGGGGCTCACCCTCAGCATCGACCTGGTGACCCGGGCCGGCCTCAAGGTGCGGGACGATCAGCGCGCCGACCGGCGAATGCGGAGCAACCACAGCATGGTGATCTGTCCCCGGGGAGCAGCGTCGATTCGCAATATCCCGAAGATCGCGTTCGTGGTCGACGGCACCCGCATGATCGATGACTTCGACATCAACTCGATCGACATCTCGCAGCTCGAGGCCATCGAGGTGTACCGATCGGCGGCCCAGATCCCCACCCAGTACAATATCTCCGGGTTCGATTGCGCCGTGCTGCTGTGGCTGCGGGGAGGGAACTAGCCCAACGCACAACGGCCCCGAATCGCTTCGGGGCCGCTCGGTTTCACGACCGGGGGGACTTCTACCGAATCGTGGCCACCTTCGCCAGCGCGTTGAGCGAATCGACCGTCAGCCGCCCGGTGACCGCCATCATCCGGTTGTTGCGTCGAACCGTGCCGTGGTCGTCGATGTAATCGGGCGGCGTCCGGGTGAGCGAGCTGGAGCGCACGTCGGGCATGGATTGCCGCTCGAGGAGCTCGGTGACCTTGGCCACCGGGCCCTCGATGCTCTGAATCACCTCGCCCGAGGCATCCTGCTGCGCCACGATCACCATCGGCCGCTCGCCGGCGCCGCCGGGCTGCAGGAGCACTCCGACCACCGGCATGCCTTCGATGAAGGGCAGGCCGCTTCCGGCGATCTGAAGCGCCTCTTCCCACTGGACCGATCTCCAGATGTGCTCGAACGGTGACCGGGAGACGGTGCCGGCCACGGGGGGCTCATCGAGGATGCGGTCGACCCGGGCCGGCAGGGCCGAGGAAATGAATTGCACCACCGGAGCCGGCGTGATCTGGGGTCCGGCGACCTCCCGCCGAGTCGACGCGGTGCGAACCCCGACGTCCCTGGCGTTCTGCCGCGGCACCACGATCTCCTCCGGGGCCGGCGTGAAGTCCGGGGGCGGTGGGGCGGGGGCGATGGTGGCGAGCGGTACGGCGGCCGCGATTGCCGGGGTTATCGAGGCAGTCTCGGCTGGGGGCCGCACCACATGCGGATCCAGGAAGCTGCGTCCCGCCCACCCGGTACCGATCGCCGCCACGATTCCCGCCGCCCAGATTGTGGCGCGGCGGGCACCGCGCTGCCAGCGCGAAAATGTCGGCATGCCGATCCGCCGCTCCTCGAGGGACGCGTACGGTGGCGGGATGATCAAGGTGCGTGGAGTGAGCTGAGCCAGTAGTGCCGTAGTACGGTCCCGCAATGCCGCGTTGGCGTCCCGACGATCGCTGCACCGGACGCAGTCGGCCATATGCGTCTCGATTTCGACGCACTGGGACCGACTCAGCGCCTGGTCCAGGTAAGCGTGCAGCTCTTCGTCAGGAACGTGCCGCATCTGCCGTGTATTCCATTCGGTCATAGGCCTCGATCAGTCGCTTCCGAGCCCTTGCAAGCGTCGTACCGACGGCTCCAACTGCCAGCCCGGTCTGGGCCGCGATCTCGGGATAACTCAGGCCGCCGTCCCACAGCAGCAGCACATCGCGGTCCCGCTCGGTGAGTGCGGCCAGGGCGCCGCTGACCTGGGCCCACCGTTCGTCCCGTTCGACGGTTTCATCCGCCGAGAGGTCCGGCGTGGACAGGGGGACGGGATCGTCCTTGAGCAGGGTCAGATGCTTCTTCCGCCGAATCGCGGCGCGGGCTTCGTCGCGCGCGAGATTGGCGGCTACCGCAAAGATCCAGGCCCGGGGCTTTTCGGGCCGATGCGCCATGGCCCGGATGAACACTTCCTGCGCCAGGTCTTCGGCGCGGTCGGCGTCCCAGATCTTCCGGTAGAGAAAACGTACAACGGCCGCGTAGTGGGTCGTGTAGAGGCGTTCCAAGTCATCCATGAGGTGCGGTCTCCCCTCGCGCGGCGCCCGGCATTCCCGTTGGGAATAGGACGCATGCGAGTCTTATTAGTTGCACAGGGCCGAAGTGCGGATTATTTCACCGCAAACACACACCCTGGATGCATTGTTTCCCCGCCTTCCGGCCACTGGCTGCAGAGGTCGGGCTTGGCGGGGCGCCCGTCCGAGCGGGTACGCCCGTGGAGCCCACAACTGATCCCATCTTCCTCCAAGAACCCGCAGGCCGAAATCATCTCCGCGCTCAAGGAGAACGGACTCTCCCGGCTGATCTTGCACAGCAACGGAGACCGCCGAGTCCGAATCAAGGCCTCCAGCCGACGCTCTCGGCTCGTGCACATTACCTCAATTTGAAGATCCCGGCAACAGGCGGCGCCTCGCCGATTGTCGGCAGTCCTGCAAGGTGCTGTAACACAAGGGTTTAAGGTTTCCTTGATCGGCAGTGATCGCGGTGGTGGGGCTGGCGGAGGAAGGCTCCGGCTCACCAAATGCCCTCCATCGACGATCCGAAACCGGTCATTGCCGAGCTGGCGCCGCGCCCGTTCTGGTCCGGGGGCCGGGGGCCGTCCTGCAAAGCCATGTGCCCCGCAATGCGCCGGGCGTCCCTCCTCCGCTTCCGAGAGGAAGCGGCACGGGACCTGGAGCTCGGCCGCGACGAACAGGTCGCCGTCGTCCTCCCACAGGTCCGAGAGAAAGGTGATGCGCTCGGTGTGACCCATAAGCCAGGTGGATTCCTGATCGGCGGAATTGGGTCCATCATCGAGGGTGGAAACCCGCAGGATGACTCTGAGGCCGCGGCAGTGGGCGCCCATTGCGCGGCATGGCGGCGGAGCGGAGCCCGACGGGCGTGGCATCAGGCAAAGATATCAGGGGGCTGGGGATAGATGGCATTACGCCGGGGCGATATGTATATTGTGAACTTGTTCACAAGGGCTCCGACCGGGCGGCCGGCGCCGGCGAATGGGCATCAACCGATTTCAATCAACCAGGTTCGGGAGGCGGGAAGGCGATGAAGAACATCTCTGTGGTGGCTGGGCTGGCATGCGTGCTGGCCGCGTGCGGTGGCGACAAGGGTGCGACTCCGGCGGCCGATACCACGCAGGCTGCGGCCCCTGCCCCTGCGCCGGCCGGTGCGACTCATGATGTCAACATGGTTCTCGAGGGTACCACGTACAAGTTCGTCCCGAACGAAATCTCGGTGAAGGTCGGCGACCAGGTCGTATTCCACAATGTCAGCGGCGGCCCGCACAACGTGGCGTTCTACGCGGACAGCATCCCCGCCGGCGCCCAGGCCCTGATCGATCCACAGCTCAAGGATGCCCTGGGTCCGCTCAGCAGCGCGCTGCTGGTGGATCCGAATGCGACGTTGGCGGTGTCCTTCGCCGGTGCGCCGGCGGGTGACTACAAGTTCACCTGCACGCCCCACATGGCGATGGGCATGCACGGGAAGATTACGGTCACGCCGTAACTGCGGTGGGCGGCTAGAAGTGAGAGGGGGCTCCGCGGTCCGCTGGAGCCCCCTCATCATTCCCGCTCCCGACTCCCCGCTCCCCGCTGACCAGCAGTATTACCACTCCCGCCACCAGCACCCCCGCTAGTGCGTCCACCCCGTAGTGCATCTGGGTATAGACCACCCCCACCGTCAGCAGCAGCGAAGGGATGCCGAGTATCAGCCCCAGCCTCCACGATCCCATCGCGGAGACGCCTGCGGCGGTGAGCATCCCCGCAACGTGGGACGAGGGAAACGCGGCACCATAGGCGCTCCCTCCCGAGAGCAGGCCGTACACCAGGCGGGCGGGGCCGTTATCGAGGAAGGACGCTGCGGGACGGGCGAACTCGTAGTAGGGCCCGGCCACGGGGAAGAACATGAACACCGCGTAGCAAGACACGAAGGTCACCACCTCGGCGAAGATGGTGCGTCGGAGGCTCCCGCGGTCGCCCTTCCACAGGAAATACAGCGGACCCGCCGGCACCACCAGATAGTATGAGAAATAGATGCCGTGCATCACGGTGCTCCAGAACCGGCTCGGCGCGCGCTGCCACCACGCCCGGCTCACCTGTTCCCCGAAGATCGCGGCCTCCCAGCGCTGTACCGTGACGTCGTGGGTGACGACGCCGCCATGCCCGGCCAGCAGATCCAGCGATCCATAGAGCGCCAGCAGGACGAACAGGGGGTAGATATCGGCCAGCGCCGCTCCCGCCGGCCCGAGGTCCGGCCGGTTGATCAGCCAGACCAGCGCCGCGATGAGCCCGTTCGCGAGGAGCACCCAGCCGATCGCGGGGTTTCCGGGCAGGCGGGCCACTGCGACGGCGGAGGCGAGCGCGACGTACCCCAGCACGACCCGGTCGACGGGCCGGAGCGTCACAGCCAGCCTGCGGCGCGGTACCAGTCGGCGGTGGCGGCGGCGCCGCGTTCGAAGTTGTGTTCCGCGCGCCATCCTGTGGCCGCCTCGAGCGGGGCCGGGTCGGCGGTCCAGGCAGGTGCGAAGAAGTCCTCCGCCTTGTCGGGCGTGAGCAGCGTGGCCCGCCCCCGGATTCGCGCGGCGCCGGAAATGAGCCGGAGGGCGATCGAGGCCGACCAGCGCGGAAGGCGGACCAGCCGGGGCCTCATGCCGACGGCGTTACCGACCTCCGCGACCAGCGAGCCGCTGGTGAGAATCTCGCCGTGGCAGGCATAGTAGACGCCGCCATTGGTGGCCTCGCTGGCGCCCGCGGCAACCAGCGCTCCGGCCAGGTCGGGCCCGAACACCAGGGACAGCTCCTGGGCCCCGTCGCCGAAGAGCGGCACGACCCCCAGCGTTGCGGCCTTGAAGAGGCGGAACATTTCGGCGTCGAAGGGACCGTAGACCGCGGGGGGACGGATGATGGTCCAGCGGAGCGGGCCGGCCTTGACGGCCGCTTCAGCCGCCAGCTTGCTGCGGCCGTAGGCGGTAACCGGACGGGGCGCCTCAGTGCCGCTGTGGCGGCTGCCCCGGGTCGCCGGCCCGGCCGCCGCCATAGACGACACCAGCACGATGCGGGCCTTCGAAACGCCGGCCACCGCGGAGACCAGCCGGGCCGTTCCGTCGCGGTTGACGGCCAGGAATTCGGCCTCGCTCCGGGCGGCCACCAGTCCCGCCAGGTGGTACACCACGTCCTGATCGCGAGCCGCGTCGCCGAGGGCCGTGGCATCCTCCAGGTCGCCCGGTACCAGCCGAACGCCGCGCTCGGTGAGCCCGCTTGCCTTGGCGGGGGTGCGAACCAGGGCGGTGACGCTGTCTCCGCGACGGAGCAGGGCATCGATCAGGTGGTGGCCGACGAAGCCGGTGGCTCCGGTCACCAGGGCCTTCATAGCGGGCGATCGAGCAACCGGTAGGTCTTGTACACGGTGAAGCCCATCTTGAGCAGGCCGGCGTTCATGGCCGGATTGTCTTCGAGGATCCAGCCGGCCTCGCCCCAGCCGATATTGCGCTCGCCTCCCCGGGTCCAGATCCAATGATACAGCACCGCGTCGATCCCCTTGCCCCGGTATTCCGGCAGCACGCCGAGGAGCAGGATCCGGAGGCGATGGAGCCTTCGCATCTTGAGGGCCCAGAGGAGCTTGAAGATCACCGGGAACATCCGTCCCGAGCGATTGGTGCGGAGCACGGCGTTGAGATCGGGGAGCGCCAGCGCGAAGGCGATGACCTTCCCGTCCTTCTCGGCGAAGGGAACCAGCTCGGGGACGACCACCGGCTTGAACTGGGCCGCCAGGTGATCGATTTCGTGGTCGGTCATGGGGATGAAACCCCAGTTCTTCTCCCATGCCTTGTTGTACAGCTCCTTGACCCGCTCCACCTCGGCCTTGAAGTCGTCCATTCTGAGCGGACGGATCGTGATGCCCAGCCGTTCGGTGATCAGGGTCGTGGCGCGCGCCAGCCGTTCCGGGACCGGCAGGAGGTTGCCGCCGGGCAGGCCGTGCTGGTACACCAGAAGGTTCTTGGCGGTGGTAAACCCGGCGCGCTCCAGGAGCGCGAGGTAATAGGGCGGGTTATGGGGCATCATCAGGACCGGCGGGGTGTCGAACCCGGCCACCAGCAGTCCCGACTCGTCGTTGGTCGAAAAGGAGGCGGGCCCGCGCATGGTATCGAATCCGCGGGACCGGAGCCAGGCTGCGGCGGCGCCCAGGAGGGCGTCGGTGACGGCCTGGTCGTCGACGGTTTCCCAGAACCCGAAGAACCCGACCTTGTCGCCGTGATACTCGTTGTGCAGCCGGTTGGCGATGGCCGCGATGCGACCCACCACCTCGCCGTCGCGCTCCGCGAGGAGGTATTCGGCCTCCGCGTGCTCGAAAAAGGGATTCTTGCTGCGGGAAAGCAGCAGCTGCACGTCCCTACGCAACGGCGGGACCCAGAGCGGGTCCCGCGCGTGCAGCCGGTAAGGGAAATCGATGAAGCGTCGGAGGTCCCGGCCGGAGGTGACCGGGCGGACCGTGACCGCCGCGGTCAGATGACCCCCAGCTCCTTGCCGATCTTGCCGATCGTCTCGACGCAATAGTCGATCTGGTCGGCGGTGTGGGTGGCCATGACGCTGGTGCGCAGCCGGCACTGGGACGGCGGCACCGCGGGCGGGACCACCGGATTGGTGAAGACCCCCGCGTCGAACACCTTGCGCCACATGACCAGCGTCTTGTCCAATGGGCCGATCAGGATCGGAACGATCGGCGTTTCCGACGGGCCGATATCGAAGCCGATGCCGCGGAAGCCCTCCTGGAGCCGGCGGGTGTTGACCCAAAGCGACTCGCGGCGCTCGGTATCGGTGCGGAGCACCTCGAGTGCGGCCAGCACGCCGGCCGTGTTCGAGGGGGGGAGCGAGGCGGTGAAGATCAGCGGCCGGCTATGGTGCCGCAGGAAGTTGATGACGTTGGCCGACGCGGTCACGAACCCGCCGATCGATGCCAGCGACTTGGAGAAGGTCCCGGCGACGATGTCGACGTCGTCCTGGAGGCCGAAGTGGGCCGCGGTACCGTCTCCCTTGGGCCCCAGCACGCCGATCGAGTGCGCATCGTCGATCGCGAGGGCGGCGTTGTGGCGCTTGCACACCTTGAGCAGCGCGGGGATCTCCGCGATGTCTCCCTCCATCGAGTACACCCCGTCCACGATGACCATTTTGCCCACGCCGGGATGCGCCTCGAGCTTGCGGTCCAGGCCGGCCATGTCGCCATGGTTGAAGCGCACCGTCTCGCCGTCGGACATCTTGGCGCCGTCGACGATGGACGCGTGGTCGAGCTTGTCGAGGAAGACCACGTCCCGCCGGCCGACCAGCCCGGAGATCAGACCGAGGTTCGCGTTATACCCCGTGGAAAAGACGATGCAGTCTTCCTTGCCGAGGAATTCCGCGAGGGCCGCTTCGAGCTGAAGGTGGAGATCCAGGGTGCCGTTGAGGAACCGGCTCCCGGTGCAGCCGGATCCGTAGACCCGGAGAGCGCGTGCCGCGGCTTCCAGGACCTTGGGGTGGTGGGTCAGACCGAGGTAGTTGTTCGACCCCAGCATGATCCGCTTCTGGCCTTCGATGACGACGACCGTGTCTTCGGATTCCGAGATCGGCCGGAAGTAGGGGTAGAGCCCCTGGGCCTTTACCTCGTCGGCCCTGGTGTACAGGCGGCACTTCTCGAAAAGCGTGACGTCGGTCTGGAGGGTGTGGCTTGGCACGTGACCTCGCGTCAGCGGAAGTGAGAAAAACGCCTCCATCCCTATGAGGGATAATGGGTTAAATTAACTCCGTTCGGGATGTCCGACAAGGCTTCGTGTACCCCGGGCGACGTGGATCGTCTCAGGGATGGCGAACCATCGCGGGCCTCGGGGGAGCACCGGTTAAATTGCCTGTCACACCTATGACAAGAACGCTGATAGCTCTCGCGCTGCTGGGGGTCCTGGCCGCTCCGCCCGCGCGCGCGCAAGGGTCGGGTTCGTCCCCATCCCTGATCGAGCCGTTCGACTTCAGCCCCAATGGGGCCTGGCGCCGACAGGCGGCTCAGGTCCGGAACCTTCGCGCCCAGCTGCTCCGAAACGGGAACATTCGTGCGCTCAATGCCGTACGAGGCGGGCCGTTCTTCGCGCCGTCGCTGCTGGCGGCCGGCGGCGCCTCGACGGCCGTCACCGGCGCGTTCAAGGTGCCGGTGATTCTGCTGGCCTACAAGGACATTCCAGTCCCGGCGCCCTTCCAGGTCGCCGACTATCAGTGCCTGCTCTTCAGCCAGAATCCGGGAACCTGCGGCCTGCTGGGAGATCACCCCTACTCGGTGGCCACCTACTACGAGGAACTCTCCCACCACCGGATCTCGATGGACGGCGTCGTGTTTCCGACGGTACGGATGGACTCGGTGGCCGGGTTCTATACCGACGGATGCAAGGCGATCACGGTCACCAATCAGACCAATTGCCCGACCCATCCGGAGGGCAACCGCATGGCCATCATGCTGAGGGCGGCCCTCGACTCCATTTCCAATCGGCCCGATGGTGCCACGGTATGGGCTCAGTTCGATAACGACGGCCCCGACGGGGTGCCCAACAGCCCCGATGACGACGGGGTCGTGGACTTCGTGACGTTTCTCCAGCCTCAGGTGGGGGGCGAGTGCGGCGGACAGCCGAACTCCACCGGCGGAGTCTGGAGCCATCGGTTCGTCATCTCCGGGTGGGGAGGGCCGGCCTACACCACGAAGACCCCCCGACCGGTAGGGGGGTTCATCAAGGTCAACGACTACACTATCCAGAGCGAGTTGGGCGGCAGCACGTCGTGCGATGGCACCCAGATCATGGCGGTGGGCACGGTCTCCCACGAAACCGGCCATGCCTTCGGGCTGCCCGACTTGTACGACACCCAGGGGCCGACCCAGGGGATCGGAGGCTGGGGGCTGATGGGGTCGGGCAACTACTCGCGTCCCTACAGCCCTTCCAGTTACGACGTCTGGTCCTTGAACACCCTGGGGTGGGCGACGATCGACACCCTCGGCACCAGCCGCACCGTCACGACGGGCCCGCGGCTGCTCACCGACACGATCTTCTACGCCAAGACCCACAACGTCGACGAATACTTCCTGCTGGAGAACCGGCAGGCAGTCCTGAGTGACACCGCCCAGATGAATCCGCTGCTGTCGTCGGCCTGTCCGCAGCCGACCGGTAGCCCCTTGTCGGGGGGCTGCGCCAAGTCGCCCGGGCTGCTGGTCTGGCTCATCGACGAGGTCAAGGTCCAAGGCGGGCGATCCGGAAACACGGTGAACTTCGGTACCCCGCAGGGTGTGGAACTGATCCAGGCCGACGGCCGGAACGACCTCCGCACCGCCGGCGCGAGGAACCGGGGCGACCGGGGCGATTCGTACCCCGGCAGCACCGGCAACACCAGGTATTCATTGCTCACCAATCCGGCGGCGCGCGACAACTTCGGCGCCTATACCGGCTTTATCCTGGATCAGATCCAGAATCCGCCCAGCGGTGTGATGCAGTTCCGCTTCACCCGGCGCGAGCCGACCGTGATCCAGGCGCTGAACGGCGGGCAGGTGCGGGTCGACGGCGTGCCGTGGGATCGTTATGAAGAGGTGGTTCCAGCCGGCGATCAGCTTCAGTTGAGCGTGGACCCGATCCAGCTTCTCGACGGGGGCAAGACCCGGGCGAGTTTCCTCTCCTGGTCCAACGGAGCGCAGCAGCCGGACCAGGTCCTGACGAGTGCGGCAGCCAAACCCGATACGGTCACGGCGTCCTTCTCGCTCGACTACCGCCTGCTGCTCGCGGCGGCAAGCGGAGGAACGGTCACCTCCACGATCGCGGGAGACCTGGCCGCCGGCGTCTTTCTCACCCCCGGAGTGCCCGTGACGCTGACCGCGACGCCGGCGCTGGGGTTCATCTTTGCCGGGTGGCGCGGCGACACCGTCGCCGTGGGCCCGAGCCTTCAGATCGCCATGCGGAAGGGCTACGACCTCGAGGCCCGCTTCGTCGTGGCCGTCTCCGTGGTGGCGGCCGATGCCGTGAGCGAGGTCCTGGGTACACCCAGGCTCACGGACCAGCAGCGGACCTTCCTGGACGAGCTTGGCAATCGCAACGGCAGCCTCGACGTCGGGGATATTCTCGCCATGTTCCGCCGCTCCGGCCAGGCGGCGCCGCCGGCGCTGCTTCGGGCCGCCCTCCCGGCGCCCAAGCGGCCCAAGGAGCCCCAATGAGGCTCCTGACCAGGCTTGGCGCCCTGGGACTGCTCGCGCCGCTCTCCGCCTGCGGCGGCGGAAAAGGCGGACCGCCGCCCTCCGAGGCGGGTGACTTGACCGTGAGCTATTTCCAGGGCGGTCCGGTGGCCGGCGCGATGTTGTTCACGATCACCGGCGGCGAGGTGCAGAACGTGACCGTCCCGACCGGACAGCAGCTCCAGGTCTCGTTTTTCTCGCCCGCGGCGGGCACCACCAAGGTCATCGTCACCGGCCTCCTCGGTACCGGCGACATTCTGAAGATCCGGGTGCCCGACGTCACCCTCTCCACCAACTACGTCCCCCACGTCGACCAGGTGGCCGACAATCTCACCTTCTCCCTCATCGATCCGTCGGTTCATCCGCTCACGATTCATCGCTGAGCGACCTCCCTCTGGCCAGCCGGGCCTGATAGCGCCAGATTGCCATCGTCCCTGGCCGGCCGCGCGCCGGTGCCGGACTACCCCCCCGCCCGACATAAGGCCCCGACATGCTCCAGCTCAAGGTGAATGGCCGCGATGTGTCCGTGGACGTTACCCCGGAGACGCCGTTGCTCTGGGTGCTCCGCGATTCCCTCCACCTCACCGGCACCAAGTTCGGGTGCGGAATCGGACAGTGCGGAGCCTGCACGGTGCACCTGGACGGTGTGGCCCAGAAGTCCTGCCAGATTCCGGCGGGCTCCGCGGCCGGCAAGGCGGTGACCACCATCGAAGGCCTCTCGGCCGAGGGGAACCACCCGGTCCAGCAGGCCTGGATCGCGGAGCAGGTGCCGCAGTGCGGCTACTGCCAATCGGGACAGATCATGCGGGCGGTCTCGCTGCTCGCGAATTCGCCCAAGCCGACCGACGACCAGATCGATGAGTCGATGTCGGAGAATCTCTGCCGCTGCGGCACCTATCAGCGGATTCGTCGGGCTATCCACCGGGCCGCGGGCCAGGTGACCGCATGAGCGCCTCGGTCTCACGGCGCGAGTTCCTGAAGGCCGGGGCGGTGGCCGGCGCCGGGCTCACCGTCGCCGTCTCCCTGCCGTCGTGCGCTCCGGGGCCCCAGAAGGTGGTGACCACGCCCCTCAAGCCGAACGCCTGGGTCCGGGTCAGTACCGACGGCACGGTGACCCTCGTGGTGGATCGCTCCGAGATGGGCCAGGGCGTCTACACCGCGCTCCCGATGCTGCTGGCGGAGGAGCTCGATACTCCCTGGGAGTCGGTCCGGGTGGAGCAGGCCGGGGCGGGCAAGGAGTACTACAACTCAATCTTCCCCTCGCAGGTCACTGGGGGGAGCACCAGCGTCGCGGCCGCCTGGATGCCCCTTCGTGAAGCCGGGGCCAAGGCCCGGGCCATGCTGGTGGCGGCGGCGGCGGCGGCGTGGGCCGTAGACGCCGCCGAGTGCCGGACCGAGAACGGGGTGGTGATTCACACCGCCAGCCGGCGCCGGCTCAAGTACGGCGAGCTGGCCGAGCGGGCCGCGGCGTTGCCGGTGCCCGCGAAGGTCACGCTCAAGGACCCCAAGGACTTCAAGTTCATCGGCACGCCGGTCAAGCGGCTCGACGCCGCCGACAAGGTACGCGGCAGGGCGACCTTCGGGATGGACGTACAGGTGCCCGGCATGCTCGTGGCGGTGGTGGCGCGCTCCCCGGTCTTCGGTGGAACCGCAAAGACCTGGGATGAGAACGCCGCCAAGCAGGTGCCCGGCGTCAAGCAGGTGGTCAAGATCAGCTCCGGCATCGCGGTGCTGGCCGACGGCTACTGGCCCGCGCGGAAGGGCGCCGACGCGCTGAAGGTGGTGTGGGACGAGGGCAAGGCGGCCTCATTCAGCTCCGCGGTGATGCAGAGCGACATGGAGAAGCTGGTCGGGAAGAGCGGTCACGTGGCCAAGACCGCCGGCACTGGCGCGCTCACGCACGGAGGCACCCAGATCTCGGCGGTATACGAAGCGCCGTACCTGGCCCACGCCTGCATGGAGCCGATGAATGCCACCGCGTCGGTCGAGGCCGGCCAGTGCACCGTCTGGGCGCCGACCCAGTATCAGTGCGGCCCCGCGCTCGGCGGCGGGGTCCAGGAGGTGGCGGCCAGGCTGACCGGGCTGGATCCATCCAAGGTCACCGTGAACACGACGTTCCTCGGCGGCGGCTTCGGCCGCCGGGCGATGCAGGACTTCGTGATCGAGGCGGTGGAGGCCTCCAAGGCGGCCGGCGTCCCGGTGAAGGTGATCTGGTCCCGGGAGGACGACATCCAGCACGACTTCTACCGGCCCCCGACCTACGCGCGCTTTGCCGCTTCGCTCGGGCCCGATGGCATGCCCACCGCGCTGACGGCACGGGTGGTCTGTCCTTCGATCATGGCGTCGGCGTTCGGGGCGCCCAAGACGGCATTTGACGATTCCGCTACCGAAGGGATCGCCAACCTACCCTACGGCATTCCGAACCTGCTGGTCGATTGTACCCAGCCCGACTGGGCGGTGCCGCTGGGCTTCTGGCGATCGGTTGGCTCCTCCCAGAACGGCTTCCTGGTCGAATCGTTCATCGACGAGCTGGCCTGGGCCGCCGGGCAGGACCCGCTGGAGTACCGCCGCGCGATGCTGGCCGCCAAGCCCCGGTATTCGGCGGTGCTGGAGCGCGCCGCCCGCGAGGCCCGCTGGGGCACCCCGCTCCCGGCGGGGCGGGCGCTGGGGATCGCGATGATGGAATCGTTCAACAGCATCGTCGCCGAGGTGGCCGAGGTCTCCCTCAATCCCGATCGCACGGTGCGGGTGCACCGCGTGGTGGCCGCGGTGGATTGCGGGGCGGTGGTGAATCCCGACATCGTGCGCGCGCAGGTCGAAAGCGCCATCGTGTACGGCCTCACCGCGGCGCTGCACGGGCAGATCACCATCGACAAGGGCCGGGTGGTGCAGAGCAATTTCCACGACTATCCGCTGTTGCGCATGCGGGAGATGCCGGTGGTGGAGGTTCACCTGATCGACAGCACGGAAAAGCCGACCGGGATCGGCGAGCCGGGTACGCCGCCGATCGCACCGGCGGTGGCCAATGCGGTCTACGCGCTGACCAAGCAGCGAATCCGTCGGCTGCCCCTCGGAGCGGTGCCGGCGTGACCCTGGAGCTCAGCCGCCGCGACTTCGTCAAGGCCGGCCTGGTCGCGGGGGCGGGGCTCACCATCGCGGTATCGGTCGAGGCCTGCGGCAAGGAAGCCCCGCCGCCAGCCGGCGGGACGGCCTTCGCGCCGAACGCCTGGATCCGGATCGGAGAGGACGACACCGTCACGGTGATCGTGGATCGCTCCGAGATGGGGCAGGGCGTGTCCACCTCGCTCCCGATGCTGGTGGCCGAGGAGCTCGATGCCGATTGGGCCACCATCCGCTACGAATTCGCGCCCGCCAACGCGGCGTATTACAACCCGGCGAGCGTTGGGCAGCTGACCGGTGGAAGCACCTCGATTCGCGCCGCCTGGCGTCCGCTTCGCGAGGCGGCCGGGAAGGCGCGACTCATGCTCATTGCCGCGGCGGCGGCGGGGTGAGGGCTTGCCCCCGAGAATTGCAAGACCGAGAACGGCGCGGTGGTGTCACTCGACGGCCGCCGGGTCCGCTACGGGGCGGTGGCGCGTGCCGCGTCGGCGCTTCCGGTGCCGGAGCGAGTCACCCTCAAGCAGCCCCGCGACTTCACGCTCATCGGCAAGCCGGTAACCCGGCTGGACCTCCCGGCCCAGGTCACCGGCCGGATCGTGTTCGGCATCGACGCGGGTCCCGAGAATGCGCTCACCGCGGTGGTGGCGCGATGCCCGGTGTTCGGCGGCAGGGTCCGCTCCTTCGACGACAGCGCGGCGCGCGCCGTGCCCGGGGTGAAACGGGTGGTGCGGATTTCGAGCGGCGTGGCGGTCGTCGCGAATGGCTACTGGGCCGCCACGCTGGGACGGGACGCGCTCAAGGTCGAATGGGACGAAGGGGCGGGCGCGGCCCTGGACGACGCGGCGGTCAGCGCCCGACTGGCTGCGCTGGCGGGCGGCGGGGGCCACAGCGCCCGGAAGACCGGCGACCTGGCCCAGGCGTTCGCCAGGGCCGCCAAGACCCTCGACGCGGCGTACGAGGTGCCGTACCTGGCCCACGCCTCGATGGAGCCGATGAACTGCACCGCCGACGTCCGGGCCGACTCGGTGACGGTCTGGGCGCCCACGCAGTTCCAGGCCGCTCCCAAGCTCGTGGGCGGGGGTACACGCGGGGCCGCCGCCCGGGCCGGCGGCGTCTCGGTGGATCGGGTGACGGTGCACACCACCAATCTTGGCGGCGGATTCGGACGCCGCGCCGAAACCGATTTCGTGGTCGAGGCCTGCGAGGTCTCCCGGGCGATGCAGGCCCCGGTCAAGGTCATCTGGAGCCGGGAGGACGACATCCGCCACGATCAGTATCGCCCCGCGGCGCGACACGTGCTCCGGGCCGGGATCGATGCATCGGGCGCGCCGGTGGCCTGGTCGCACCGCGTCGTCTCGCCCTCCATCGTGGCGAAGTTCATGCCCTCGTGGCTGCCCACCTTCGCGACCCACCTCGCCGGGCCGCTCAAGGGCGGCGTCGACGCCAGCGCCATCGAGGGTGCCCTCGATCTCCCCTACGCGCCGCCGGATTTCGAGCTGAGCTACTCTCAGGCGGATCTTGGCGTGCCGGTGGGGTTCTGGCGGTCGGTGGCCAATTCCCACACCGCGTTCGCGGTCCAGTGCTTCGTTGACGAGCTCGCCGCGCTGGCCGGGAAGGACCCGGTGGCCTACCGGCGCGAGCTGCTGGCCCGCTCGCCGCGGGATCTCGCGGTGCTGAACCTGGCGGCGGAACGAGCCGGCTGGGGCACTCCCGCCGCCGCGGACCGGTTTCGCGGCGTGGCGGTCCACGAATCCTTCGGGTCATTCGTCGCTCAGGTGGCGGAAATCTCGATCGACGCGGGGGCGGTGCGGGTTCACCGGGTCGTATGCGCGGTGGACTGCGGGCAGGTCATCAATCCGGATACCGTGGCGGCACAGATGGAAGGCGGCATCGTCTTCGGGCTCACCGCGGCGCTCAGGGGAAGGATCACGCTGGCGAAGGGGCGAGTCACCCAGAGCAACTTCCACGACTACAAGCTGCTCACCATGCGCGAAATGCCCCTCATCGAGGTCTTCATCGTGCCAAGTACGATGGAGCCGGGCGGAGTCGGGGAGCCAGGCACGCCGCCGATCGCGCCCGCGGTGGCCAACGCCGTCTTCGCGGCGACGGGCAAGCGAGTGCGGAATCTTCCCATTGCAGTCTGACTTAACCAGAGAGAGAGGACGTATGCTTCGAATGGTGCGGGTGATCGCGGTGGGCGGGTTGGTTGCGGCGGCGGCCTGCGGGCCCAAGGCGGCCCCGGTGGCAGAGGCGGGGAACGGCATGGCGGAGACCGCAGCGGCACGAAGCGCCATCGACGCGGTGAATGCCCAGTACGTGGCTCACTTCAACGCGCTCCATCCTGATTCACTGGCGGCGTTGTTCGCGGAGGATGGCCGCATGATGGCGCCGAACGCCCCGGCCGCGGTGGGACGTACCGCGATCACGTCGGCCCTGGCCACGATGGCGGGCAGCACGCCCTCCCTGACGCTGACGACGGTCTCGCTGGAGGCGAGCGGGCCGCTGGCGGTCGAAACCGGCACCTGGACCTTCAGCCTGATGACGCCGGGCGCGAAGGAGCCGATCAAGGACAACGGAAAGTATGTCACCAGCTGGCGCAAGGTGGGTGACAAGTGGATGCTGGTGGACAACATCTGGAACAGCGACAACATGGCGATGGCCGCGCCGGCGCCCAAGCCGTAGCGGAGTGCCCTAGTCCGAGCCGGACCTCCGCGGCCCCGCGGCCACGACGGGATCCGGCTCGGGCGTGAAGTCCTCTCCCGGGTTGATGAAGCGGTTCCGCTCCAGGCGGAACTGCTTGTCGTAGAGCTGGCGGTAGCGTCCGTCCGCCGCCAGCAGCTGCGAGTGGGTTCCCCGCTCGACGATCTCTCCGGCCTCCAGCACCAGGATCTGATCGGCGCTCATGATGGTGGAGAGCCGGTGCGCGATCACGAACGTGGTCCGGCCGGCCCGGAGGGCCCGGAGCCCGTCCTGGATCAGGGCCTCGCTCTCGCTGTCCAGGCTCGAGGTCGCCTCGTCGAGCAGGAGCACGGCCGGGTCCGCCAGGATGGCCCGCGCGATCGCCACCCGCTGCCGTTGCCCGCCCGACAGCCTGACACCGCGCTCTCCCACGATCGTGTCGTACTTCTTCTCGAAGCCGTCGATGAATTCGTCGCAGTGGGCCACGTGGCTCACCCTCCGCACATCCTCCATGGTGGCGCCGGGCCGGCTGAAGCGGATGTTGTCGGCCAGGGTGCCGTCGAAGAGGAAGTTGTCCTGCAGCACGATGCCGAGCCGGCTGCGATAATCGTGCAGCCGGAGGCTGGCGAGATCCTTCCCGTCCAGGAACACCACGCCCTGCGTGGGGCGGTTGAACGCCATGACCAGGCTCATGAGCGTGCTCTTGCCCGAGCCGCTCGAGCCGACCAGCGCGGTGGTGGAGCCGGCGGGCGCGCGGAAGGAAATGTGCTTCAGGACCGGGACACCCTCGGTATACTCGAAGGTGACGTCGTCGAACGCCACCTCGCCCAGCACGCTGGGCAGCGGCAGCCGGGTCGCGTCCTCGTCGTCTTCGGTGCGCATCGAGCGGATCTCGCGGATCCGGTCCAGTCCGGCGAAGGCCTCAGTGACCTGGGTTCCGATGGACGCGATCTGGATCAGCGGGGCCGCCATCAGGCCGGTGAAGAAGATGTACATGACGAAATCGCCCAGGGTCATCTTCCCGCCGATGATGTCGTTGCCGCCGACCCAGATCATCAGGGCGCCGATCGCGCCGACTACCACGGTGGAGAGCGCGGTGACGCCACCGACCCCGATCATCGTGGTGGCCACGTTGCGAAACAGGGAATTGATGCCCTTGGTGAAGACGTAGTCTTCCCGCCGCTCCGCCACATACGACTTGACGATGCGGATGCCGCCGAAGGACTCGGTGAGCCGGCCGCTCACCGCGGCCATAAGCTTGTTCCGCTCCCGGAAGATCGGGCGCAGCTTGGTGAAGGCGAAGGCCATCCCGCCGGCGAAGATCAGCAGCACCACCAGCGTCCCGGTGGTGAGGCGCCAGTTGAGCCAGAAGAGCGCGGCCATGGCGATG
This sequence comes from Gemmatimonadota bacterium, assembly GCA_041486305.1. GTDB lineage: Bacteria > Gemmatimonadota > Gemmatimonadetes > Gemmatimonadales > GWC2-71-9 > JABFSM01. Next base: position 37,968 of record JBGPLG010000007.1, on the reverse strand, counting down.
GCGGCCTTGACCAGCCCGCCCGCCAGCTGCACCAGCCCGGTGCCGACCAGGTTCCGGATCCCTTCGGCGTCGTTCATCACCCGGGAAAGCAGGATGCCGGTCTGGGTCGAGTCGAAGTAGCGCACCGGTAGCCGGAGCACGTGGGCCTGGACTTCGCGGCGGAGGTCGGTGATCGCCCGCTGCGCGGCGACCCCGAGCACCCGCACCAGCGAGAACGAGGTGGCGGCCTGGATCACCGTCGCCCCCAGGACCGCCAGTGCGATGGGCAGGAGCAGATGCCGCTGTCCGCCCTTGATGACGTTGTCGATGAGGAACTTCGAGCTGGCGGGCAGCACCAGTCCCGCCACCTGATTCACCAGCATGATGAGGAACCCGAGCGCCATCCGGCTCCGGTAGCGCCAGATCAGCTCCCGGGCCTCGCGCCATGCGACGCCGAGGGTGATCTTCTTCTTCGGCTTCTTCTCCGGCTCGGCCATCAGGAGCCCCGTCGGGCGGCCAGCGCCTTCTCGACCCGCTGACGGAAATAGGCGAACAGGTCCCGCCCTTCCTGGCACTGGGTGCTGATCCATTCGGTGTTGCGGAGGCTCTTGGGCGAACTCGCCGCGCGGAGGTCGCCCAGCCAGGGCTGCACCTTGGCGAAGAGGAAGATCCCCTCGCCCGAATTCTCGGCCAGGTAGTCGGGATTGATGATCCCGTGCCGGGCCATGCCGTATGCCATCTCCCAGTACCCGACCACCTGCCGGTACGCGGTGTTGCCGGGATGATCGGGCTTGATCACCGCGAGCAGGTCTTCCGCGCTCCGGGGCCAGAACTCCGCCGTCAAATAGCGGCGGGAGTCCCGCATGGTGGCCTCGCGGCGGAGGTCATAGAGCCGCAGCACCAGTTCGGCGTCATGGTGGTCGGGCGAATCCTTGATCATCGCGTTGCGGGTGCGGGGAACCGGGATGCTCATCAGGAATCCTCGGGGATCGGTGCGGAAGCCGCGGGACTCCGCCGGCCCCGGAAGATCCGGGCCGACAGGTGGAACAGCCGTTCCCGGGTCTCGTCCAGAATCTCGTAATAGGTCGGGATGGCCACCAGGGTGAGCAGCGTCGAGGTGATCACCCCGCCGATCACCGCGACCCCGAGCGGAGCCCGGAACTGGGAGCCCTCGCCGGTGCCCAGCGCGATCGGCATCATGCCGGCCACCAGCGCGAAGGTCGTCATCAGGATCGGCCGGAGCCGGATCGCCCCGGCCTCGATCAGCGCCTCGCGGAGCGGCTTGCCGTCCCGCTCCCGCGACCATTTGGCGAAGTCGACCAGGAGGATCGCGTTCTTGGCCACGATGCCCATCAGCAGGATAACCCCGATCAGGCTCATGATGTTGATCGAGGTTCCGGTCACCGCCAGGGCCAGCATGACCCCGATCAGGGACAGCGGCAGCGACAGCATGATGGCCAGCGGATCGACAAACGACCCGAACTGGATCGCCAGGATCAGGTACATGAACAGCGCCGCCACGCCGAGCGCCAGGAAGATGTTCCCGAAGATCTCGGTCTGCTGCGCCGCGTCGCCGCCCTGGGTGATGGCGACGCCGTCGGGAAGGACGATCCTGGCCACCCGGGCCTGCGCGTCGGCCATGACCTCACCGGTGGAGCGGCCCGAGGCGTTCCAGCCCACGATGACCACCAGGTCCCGGTTGAGATGGTCGATCACCGCCGGGCCGATTCCCTGGGTGATCCTCGCCACCTGGCCCAGCGGCACGGTCGTGGGTGCGGAGCTCGCCGTGCCGGGAATGACCAGCGGCAGGTCGCGAAGATCGGTGAGCCGCTGGCGCGCCTCCGGCGCGAGCCGCACCATGACGTCGCGGGTCTCCCCGCTCGGATCCAGCCAGTCTCCGGCGTCGATCCCGGCGAAGGCCGGGCGGAGCGACTGGGCCACCTGTCCCACGGTGACGCCCAGGCTCCCGGCGATGCCCCGGTCCACGTCCACGTTGATCTCCGGCTTCTGCCCCTTGGTCGACAGCGCAAGGTCCACCGCATTGGGAACCTGCTGGATCTCGGCCTGCACCCGCTCGGCGACGGCGTTGAGGGACGCCAGGTCGCTGCCGCGCACTTCGAGCTGGAGCTGCTTCCGGCCCCCGCCGATATCGCTGGTGAACACCGCCAGCCGGACCCCGGCCACGCTGCGGATCTCGCCCCGCACGATGCCGGCGAATTGCTCGGCCGAGATCCGGCGCTCGTGCTTGGGCGTCATCTTGACGTAGATCAGGCCCTCGTCCACCGCACCGGTCTGCCCGGTGCCGAGTGTGGTATAGGTGTAGCGGATCTCGGCGTGGGCCCGGATCAGCTTGCCCACCTCCTCAGCCTTGCGCCGGGTGTACTCGAGATTGGAGCCCGGCGGGGTCTCCAGCTGCACGGTGAATTCGGACTTGTCGTCCACCGGAATGAAGCTGGTGCCCACGAGCCCCAGGGCCGGCATCGCCAGCGCGAAAACGAAGGTTCCCACCGACAGTCCCACCACCGCGAGCCGGTGGTCCAGCGCCCAGGCGATAACCCGCTTGTAGCGAACCGCCATCCGGCCGAACGCCGCGTTGAACCGGTCGAGCTTCCTCGTGATCCAGGGTTTCTTCTCCTCGGTCCGGTGCGGATCGGGCCAGTAGGCCGAGAGCATCGGGTCGAGCGAGAACGACACCAGGAGCGACACCGCCACCGCGCACGCCATGGTCAGGCCGAACGGCTTGAACCACTGGCCCGAGAGGCCCGGCAGGAAGGCGATCGGCACGAATACCGCGAGGATCGATAGCGTGGTCGCGGTCACGGCCAGCCCGATCTCGTCGGTGCCCTCGTGGGCGGCGGTGACATGGTCTTTCCCCATTTCCACGTGCCGCACGATGTTCTCCCGGACCACGATCGCATCGTCGATCAGGATGCCGATGGCCAGCGAGAGCCCGAGTAGGGACATGGTGTTGAGCGTGAAGCCCCAGAGCCACACCGCAATGAACGCGGCCAGCACGGACACCGGCAGCGCCAGGCCGGTGATGACGGTCGAGCGCCACGAGTTGAGGAACAGGAATACCACCAGGATCGTGAGCAGCGCTCCCAGGAACAGGGTCTTCTGCACGTCGGCCACGGAATGGGCTACCCGGATCGCCGCGTCCTTGACGATGTCGAGCTTCACGTTGGAGGGAAGCGTCTTCCGGACCTTCGCGAGCCGGGCCATCACCGCGTCACTCACCTCGGTGGTGCTGTACCCCTTCGATTTCTTGATGTCGATCCCGACGGCCACGCGCTCGTTGTACATCGCCAGGGTGCGCGGGTCCTCGGCGCCGTCCTTGACGACGGCCAGGTCTCCCAGCCGGATCAGCCGGCCATTGCCCCGGTCGGCCACGACCAGCTGCTCGAATTCACCCGGCGTTTCGAGCCGGCCCTTGAGCCGGATCGACCGCTCCTCGAGCGCGCCGTCCAGCCGCCCCACCGGCGCGGCGAGGTTCTGCAGCTGGAGCGCCTGGACCACCTGGGCGACGCTCACCCCGGTGGCCTGGAGCGCCTCCGGCTTGAGCTCCACGGTGAGCTCCCGGACCTGCTTGCCGGACACGCCGACCTCGGCCACACCGGGGATCGAGCGCAGCTCGCGGGTGATTCCCGGATCGGCGATCCGGGTCAGCTCCCGGGGCGCCAGCGTCGAGGAGGACAGCGCGATGGACACGACCGGCCGGTCGGTATCGTTCATCTTCCGGATGATCGGTTCCTTCATCTCGGGGGGCAGATCGTTCCGGATACCGGAGATCGCGTCCCGGATGTCCTGGGTCGCCTCCGCCAGCGGCTTGGTGAACTGGAACTCGATGAGGATGGTCCCGTATCCGTCCATCGCCTTCCCGTTCACCTTCTTGACGCCGGTGATCGAGGAGATCGCCTCCTCGACCGGATCGAGCACTTCCTTCTCTACCGTCTCGGGTGACGCGCCCGGGTAGGGAAGGCCCACGCTCACGTAGGGCGGCGCCACATCGGGGTACTCGTCGGTCTTGAGCGTGAGGAGCGCGAAGAGGCCGAACACCACCAGTGCCATCATCACCACGACGGTGATGACCGGCCGGCGGATGGCGCTATCGGAAATGAACATGGGCCGTCACTCCTTGGTGATCCGGACCGGCGTGCCGACGGCGACGCCCGCCCCGGGTCCGACCAGCACGGTGTCGCCGGGAGCGAGCCCGGAACGGATCTCCACCAGCTGAAGCACGTCGTCCTGCATGCCCAGCTCGACCGTCACCAGCTCCACCCGGCCGCCGCGCAGCCGGCGCACCGACGGCGTCGTGGTCTTGAAATCGATCCCGGTCAGCGGAATCGCGAGGGCACGGCGCTGCTCGGTCGAGACCCGTCCCTGCGCGAAGAGCCCGGCCACCAGGCGGCCCGCGCTGTTGGGAATGCCGACGTAGATGCGGACCTGCCGGGTTGCGGGGTCCACCGCCGGGTTGATCCGCTCCACCCGCCCGATGAAGGACCTGCCCTCGTAGCCGCTCACGCCGAAATCCACTTCCGTCCCCGTCTTGAGCACCGCCAGCGCGCTCACCGGGACCGTCGCCTCCAGTCGAAGGCTGGCCGGATCCACCATCGAGACCGCCGGATTCCCCACCTGCAGCACGTCGCCGGCGTTGGCCTGCCGCTCGCTGACCACGCCGCCGAACGGCGCCCGGATCGCGGTCTTGTCGAGCTGCTTGCTGGCGTTGGCCAGCCGGGCGTTGGCGTCGGCGAGCGCGGCCTCGGCGTTCATCACGCTCCAGCGAGCCTGCTCCATGTCCCGCTCGGCCAGTGCGCCGGCCTGGGTGAGCCGCTCCGACCGCTCCGCGTTCCGCCGCGCCACCACCAGCGCCTCGTTGGCGGTGCGGGTCTGCGACCGGGCCGAGAGGACTGCGTCGCGGATGGCCGAATCGTCGAGCCGGAGGAGCACCTGGCCGGCCTTGACCGTTTGACCCTGCTCGGCGAACACCTGCACGACGGCCCCCGCCACCTCGGCGCGCAGCGTGGCCTGCCGCTCCGCCACCAGCGTCCCGGCTATCGAGGGACCGTTGGAGATCTCCCGCTCCGCGGCCATCGCGACGTTGTCGGCGCGAAGCACCACCGTCGGTATCTCGGCTGGCGTGTTACCCGCCTCGGCGGTGCCCCGGTTGCATGCCGCGGCGCCCACGGCCAACGCCGCCCAGAGGAGTGCGGGACGGGGAAGAATGGCACGGTGTGTCGAGCTCATGGGATACCGAATCCGGACGTGGCCGAAGACTGAGTCTGCTGCGCCGGGCGCCGGGTGGCCGCCGACGCGGGTAGGGCTGCCGCGGCGCCGGCAAGCGGCAGACGGGCGAGGAGCGCCATCCGCATTCGGGCGACCAGGGCGTCGCGCGCCGCCTGGGCCCGGTTGGCGCGGGACTGCTCGAGGGCGAGCCGCGCTTCGAGCAGCTCCGTGTGAGTCGAAATACCCTCGCGATACCGGATCTGGGCGATGTCGTACGCCCGTACCGCCTGCTCCGCGGTGCCTTCACTGGCCCGGAGGATCTCGCGCGCGCTGGTGAGCTCCTGGATGGAGCTCCGCGCGTCGAGCTGGGCAAACTCCGAGCTCTGGCGGAACCGCAGCCGGGCGTCCTCCAGATTCGCGTGCGCCACCAGCTTGTCCCCCGCGATCCGCCCCCCGGTGAAGAGCGGCACCGTGAGCCCGACCGCCAGGCTCCAGTTGGTCAGGAACTGGCCCCAGCTGGGCAGTCCCGATCCCGGGTAGGCGACCCGCCCGTAGGCCGACGTCAGGGCCACCGAGGGAAGGTTTTGCGATCGGGCCGCCTTGAGCTGTCCCTCCTGGGCGTTGATCGCGAGGGCCGCTTGCCGCACCGGCGCCCGGTGCTCCGAGGCGGTGTCGCCCTCGCTGGCGAGCAGCCCGCTGAGCGACGGAGTGCCGGCCATCGCCGAATCGTCCAGCACCGTGGTCAGCCGAAGCGACGTGTTTCCCGGGATGTCCAGCAGCTGCTTGAGGCGGAGATAGGCCAGGTCGCGATCCGACGCCCGCTGGATCGCGGCGGCCCGCTGGTTGTCGCGGGACACCCGGGAGCGGAGCAGGTCGAACTCCGGAACCGTGCCGAGGCTCCGCCGCAGCTCGGTCTCCTTGAGGGTCGAGTCGGCCTGCTCGAGGGCGGTGAGCGCGATCCCCGAGAGCTGATCGCCCAGGGCCGCGTCGAAGTAGGCTTGCACGACATCGAGTGTGAGCTGGGCGTCGGTCTCGGTCAGCCCGAGCTCCGCGCTCTGCCGGCCTGCGTTGGCCGCCTGGATCTGCCCACTGACCCGGCCTCCGCTGAACAGCGTCTGGGAGAGCGACAGGCCCAGGTTGTAGGTATTGGCCCGCCCGAAGGGGAGGCTTCCCAGGTTGCCGAAGGGATTCACCGACGACACGCACTCCAGGGACTTTTCCAGCGAGTCCACCCGGGCGCCGATGGGCAGCGACGGATCGGCCAGGAACTTGTTGCAGCTGGTGGGACTCGCGGACGCGCTGGTGTCGGTCGTGGCGAGGCTGGAGAACTGCGACTTGATGAGCCGGGAGTAGGAGGCCGACCCGCTCAGCTGGGGGAACAGCTCGCTCCGGGCCCTGAGCTGCTCTCCGCGGGAGCGGTTCACGGCCGATCGGGCAAGACCGAGGACCTCGCTGCCGGGCTTGGCCAGCTGCAGCGCTTCCTCGAGCGTGAGCGGTCGCGGCTCTCCGCCGGTCTGGCCCAGCGCCGGCGTCGCGCTGCCCAGCGCGAGAATTGCGGTGAGGACACCCGCCGGGAGCCTCATCTCCGCTCCTCGGCGCCGATCGCGCGCACGAACAGGTCCACGTACTGCACGATCGCGTCCTTCGGTTCCAGTCGGTACGCGAACGGCATGACATCCCGGCTCATCGCATCGGCGAAGAGAGTGCCCATGAGGGTCATCGCGGCCGCCGGCGTGGCAAATTCGGCGCGCGCCAGCCCAGCGGACCGAAGCCGCTCGATGTAACCGGCCAGCTCCCGTCCCGCGCAGGCCGACGCGCTGCTCTCCTGGGGCAGCAGCTCGGGGTGCTCTTCGATCTCGCCCATGGCGGTGCGGATCACCGAGCGCCTGGTCCACAGTTCCTCCCAATGAAGCGTGGCCCAGGCCAGCAGCTCCGCGCGGGGCTGGGCCGGCGTCTCGGGCAGCACCCCCGGTCCCGAGGTGGCGCACGCACATCGAATCGCTTCGTGGAGCAGGGCGGTCTTGGATCCGAAGTGCCGAAAGAGGGTAACCTCGTTCACCCCGGCGAGCTGGGCGATCTGCCGGGTGGTGGTGCCCCGGAACCCGGTCTCGGCGTAAAGCTCGGTCGCGGCGTTGAGAATCTTCTGGCGGAGATCCATAGGGCGCCCAAAGTAGCCGGGAAGCGTTCGCCGTGCAAGCGGGTACTTGCATACGTAATGGGGACGTAACGACACCCTTCGTGGTAGGCTAGGCTAACATGTTGGCGTGTATTATCTTGGCGGGAGTGAAACCGGTCATTTCCATTCTGGTTCTAAGTGCGGCCGCCTCCCTGTCCGGATGCAGGCCGGAGGCCTCCCACGCTTTGGGGAAGGCTCCGGTTGCGACCGCCGAGGTGCCGGTGGTGCGCGAGGCCTCGGTGATCGCGTTCTGGCTCCCGTCGGCGGATACGCTGCTCCCGAAGGACCTGCGCCTCGCGCGCGAGCAATTCCGGCGCTCCAACCAAGTGGTGGCCGACTATCTCGACGATACCGATGTGACCCTGCTGGCCACGGTTCAGGACACGGTCGTGGTACGCCTGGAGGGCGGCAGCACCCGGGTCGTCATGCTGTCGGGCCTCGATTATCCCTACGGGTATGTGTTCATCGAGCCGGGCTACGCGGAGGAATTCCATACCGGGCCCAGCAGCGATGACGATATCGAGGATGCTCTCGACGATTATTTCGGTCTCGAGCCTCCCGATTCCGCGCCGCCGCACCGGATCGCGCGCGCGGTTTCCGTGGCTCAGCGGCGTCCGGTCCAGCCCGGGCCCCGGATGGCTCGTCCCGGCTTGGCCCCGGTATGCATGCCGTCCTGGACCACTTCGACCCCGTTGACCAGGACGTGGCGGATCCCGACCGACACCTGGTGGGGGCGTTCGAACGTGGCGCGGTCGGCCACGGTTTCCGGATCGAACACCACCACGTCGGCGTAGTACCCCGCCTTGAGCAGGCCGCGATCGGGGATCGAGAGCCGCGTCGCCACGGCGGACGTCATCTTGCGGATCGCATCCTCCAGCGTCAGGACCTTCTCTTCCCGCACGTATTTCCCCAGGATTCTGGGATAGTTGCCGTAGGCGCGGGGATGGGTCAGCCCCTGCGCGTGCTCCGGATCGATCCCATCGGCGTCGGTGCCGAACTTGATCCACGGCATCCGCATCTTGGCCCTGACGTTGTCTTCGCTCATCAGGAAGAAGATGGTTTCCACCCGGGAGTGCTCCGAGGCGATCAGGTCCATCGCCGCTTCCTCCCACTCCTTGCCGGTCATCTGCGCCACTTCGGACAGGCGCTTGCCGACGAACTGTTTGTTCTCCGCCTTCTCGAACTGCACGAACAGGACGTTTTCGGGACCGCCGATCTGGCACAGGCTCTCCCATTCGTTCTGGTCCCGATCCATCTCGGCCCGGATTCGCTTGCGGGTGTCGGCGTTCGCGACGTTGTCGAACAGCTTCCCGTCGGCGCTGGCCCAGGGCGGGAGACAGGCGGTAAGGCCGGTGCCTCCGGCGGTGTAGGCGTACATGTCGGCCTGGATGTCGAGGCCCGCCGCCCGGGCCGAATCGATCTTGGCGAGCGCCGCCGGGGTCTTGGACCAGTTCCGCTTCCCGCCGGCCTTGAGATGATAGATCTCCACCGGCACACCGCCTTCCTTGCGATCCGGATGGCCTCGTCGATCGCCTCGAGCCACGCGTTCCCTTCGGAGCGCATGTGGGAGATGTAGAGCCCGCCCGAGGACGCCATCGCCCGCGCCAGCTCGATCAGCTCCTCGGTGCTGGCATAGTTGCCGGGCGGATAGATCAGGGCCGACGCGACCCCGAACGCGCCGTCGGCCATCGCGTTCCGGACCACGGCGCGCATGGTGTCGAGCTCGGCGGCGGTCGCGGGTCCCTGGGCTTCGCCCTTGGCGTAGACCCGCACCGTCGCCGCGCCCAGGAAGGATCCGAAGTTCTCCGAAGTGCCGTGGGCCTGCATCGCGGTCAGCCAGGCCGCGAAGCCATGGGGGCCGCTGAAGTTGGTGGCCGGGGTGCCGAACCCGGGAAACTTCGCGTTGGTCGGGGCGGGGGTGTTGCCCTCGCCCATGATTTCAGTGGTGATCCCCTGGGTCACCTTGCTGATGCCGCGGCCGTCCCCCAGCGTGAACTGGTAGTCCGATTGACCCTGGATATCGATGAAGCCGGGAGCCACCACCAGGCCGCGCGCGTCGATGTAGTGCCGCGCCCGCGCGGCCGAGAGTACCCCGCGGGGCGCCACTCGGGCGAGCCGATCGCCCTTGATGGCGACGTCGCCATAGAACCACCCGGCGCCGGTTCCGTCCACCACCCGGCCGCCTCCGATGATCAGGTCGTAGTCCGTGTTGTCGGGACCGGGAGCCCCGGCGGGAGCATTCGGCGCGCAGGCGGCGAGCGCGAGGAGGGACCCCAGGAGCAATCGGGACATGTTCGGGCTCGGGTGACGGGGGGGACGGGGCCGCGGGGAGCGTCCGCGCGGCGCTTCGATGCCAAAGTAGCATCCCGCGCGGCGGCTTGACACCTGCGCGCGGACGGGTGAACCTAATGGCCGCCTGCATGCGACGTCTCCTGATTTCCTTCGTGGTTCTGGTCGCGGCGCTCTATCTCGCCGCGCGGCCGGTTGGTCCAGCGCCCGCGCTGGGATCCTTTCTCGACCCCGCCGGCGGCGTCTGGGCCCTGGCTCGCACCGCGAGCCCGCCGCCCCATGACGAGGCGCGCATTCCGGGGCTCTCCGCGCCGGTCGAAGTCCTGGTCGACGACCGCGGGGTGCCCCATGTGTTTGCCCGGTCGGAGGAAGATGCCTGGCGCGCGCAGGGGTACCTCGTCGCCCGGGACCGCCTGTTCCAGATGGAGCTCTCGACCCGTGCGGCGAGCGGAACCCTCTCCGGGCTGGTCGGCCTGCGGGCGCTGGAGGCCGATCGGGCCGCGCGACGCCGGGGGCTCGCGTGGGGCGCCGAGCGGCTGGCCGCGGCCGATAGCCAGAGCCTGCTGTCCCGCGCCGCGCGGGCCTACTCCCAGGGAGTGAACGCCTGGATCGATGCGATGCGCCCCGGCGACCTGCCGCTCGAATACCGGCTGCTCGGGGCCCGCCCGGCGCGCTGGCAGCCGCTCTCGACCTACTATTTCTTCAGCCAGATGGCCCTCACGCTGGCCTACGAGGACGAGACGCTCGAGCGGATGCGGGTCCGCTCCCTGGTCGGCGCGGCGGCCGCCGAGGCGCTGTTTCCGCTCAATAGCCCGATCCAGGAGCCGATTCAGCCCAATGGCCTGGGCGCGCCGCGCTACGACTTCGTTCGGCCGTTCGCTCCTCCCGGCCCTCCGGACGCCTCGGCCGCCGTCGCGGCGGATGAGCGGGCCACGATCGGGCTGGCCCTCGGGCTCACGCCGCGCCGACCCGGTGATGGCGACGCGATCGGAAGCAACAATTGGGCGGTCGCCCCGCGCCGTGCGGCCGCCGGACACTCGCTGCTCTCCGGCGATCCCCACCTGGAGCTCAGCCTTCCCTCGGTCTGGTACGAGATCCACCTCCACGTGGACGGCGGTCCCGACGTCGCCGGCGTGACGTTCCCGGGGTCGCCCGGCGTCATCATCGGATTCAACCGCAACGTCGCCTGGTCCTTCACCAATACCGGCGCCGATGTGCGCGATCACTACGCCGAGACGGTGGACGACTCGGTCGCCCCGGCGAAGTATCTGCTGGACGGCGCCTGGAGGCCGGTGGAGCGGCGGGTCGAGTTTCTCCGCGGGAAACGGGGCGAGCTGCTCCACACCGACACGCTCTACTTCACCCACCGCGGGCCCATGGTGAAGGACCGGCACCGCTGGCTCTCGGTCCGGTGGACTCCGTTCGAAACGCCGGGCGGGGAAGACTTCCTTCGCCTCGACCGTGCGGGCAGCGTCGCGGAGTGGCTCGACGGCTGGAAGGGCTACGCGGCCCCGGCGCAGAATGGAATCGCGGCGGATCGCGCCGGAGCCATCGCCATCCGCTCCACCGGCCGCTACCCGATCCGGCCCGGCGACGGCCGGGGCGACGAGATCCGCGACGGGAGCCGGAGCGCCGCCGATTGGACCGGATACATCCCCCTCGCCGAGTATCCCTTCGCGCTCGATCCGGCCCAGGGATACCTCGCCTCGGCCAACCAGCAACCGGTGGATCCCCGGGTTAACCCGCGCTACTTCGGCTCGAACTGGTATTCCCCGTGGCGGGCGATGCGGATCAACCAGCTCCTGCGGACCGACTCCTCGGTAACCCCCGACGACATGCGGCGGTTCCAGACCGACCCCGGGAGCGCGCGGGCAGACGCCTTCGTTCCCGTCTTCCTGGCCGCGGCCGCCGCGCTCCAGAATGCCGGCCGGAGCGACGACACCCTTCGCCGGGCCGCGGCGCTGCTGGCCGAATGGGACCGGCGCTACACCAGGGAGAACCGCCTCGCGGTGCTCTTCGAAGCGGTGATGGTCGCGCTGCCTCGCCTGCTGTTGGACGAGCTCGTTCCCACCGGGGCGGACTCCGGCGAAGGCCCGGTGGCCGTCCCGCAGGACGCCGTGATCCTGGAGCTGGTGGCCGATTCGAGCAATGCCTGGTGGGACGACCGGCGAACCCCCGGCGTCGAGGGAAGAAACGAAACTCTGGCCCGCGCCCTCAAGGCGGGCCTGTCGAGCGCGCTGCGCGACCACGGATCGCCCGAAGGTGCGGGCTGGCTCTGGTCCAACGCCCACCACGCCAACATCTATCACCTGCTCCGAATGCCGGCACTCTCCGCGCTCGAGCTTCCGGTCCAGGGCGGTACCTCGACCCTGAGCCCGTCACCGGGCCAGGGCACTCACGGCCCCAGCTGGCGCATGCTGGTGGAGCTGGGCCCCGAGGTGCACGCCTGGGGCACCTACCCCGGCGGCCAGTCGGGCAATCCGGCGAGCCCCTGGTACCTGGACCGGGTCCCGCGCTGGACGGCCGGCGAGCTCGATACCCTGCTGTTCCCCTCGCGTCCGGCCGACCTCCCGAACGCCCGGGTGCGGGAACGGCTTACGCTGACCGGCGCGCCGCGATGAAGCGCTGGCTCTCGTTTGCGGTCCTCGCGGCCGCGTTTGCCCTCGCAACGAAGCTCGGGTGGTGGGCGGTACCGGTCGTCGCGGCGCTCTGGGGCGTCATGCGGCCCGCGGTCAGCGCGCCGGCCGCCACCGCCGCCCTGGCGGCCGCTTCGGCCTGGGCGGCGTGGCTGCTGGCCGACTGGCAGGCCAACCACCATGCGATGGAAGTCCTGACCACCCGGCTGGGCGGCGTGATGAGCGTGCCGCCGGCGGTCTTGATCCTGCTCACCCTACTGCTTGGCGCGGTGCTCGCCTGGGCCGCCGCCGCGCTCGCCGGCTCCATGGCCGATTCCCTGGTTCACCATTCCGGAGAAGCCCGATGATCTCTCTACGCAGTCTGGCGTTCGCCGCCGTGCTCCTCGCCGTCGCGGCGCCACTGGCAGCGCAGGTGAACTACGACACGGTGAAAGTGCAGACCATTCCCGCGGGCCCGGGCGTGTATATGCTGCTGGGTTCGGGCGGGAACATCGCGCTTGCGGTGGGCGACTATGCGTTTCTGGTGGATGACCAGTACGCGCCCCTCAGCCAGAAGATCCTGGCCGCCGTACGGGCGGTGACCGACAAGCCGATCCGCTTTCTCGTCAATACCCACTGGCACGGCGACCATACCGGGGGCAACGAGAACATGGCCGGCGCGGGCATCATCATCGTGGCGCACGACAACGTCCGGACCCGGATGAGCACCGAGCAGTTCGTCGCGGCCTTCAATTCCAAGGTGGCGCCATCCCCCAAGGCTGCCCTGCCGGTCATCACCTTCGCCGACGGAGTGGCGTTCTACAACGGCGACGAGGCGATCCACGTGGTGCACGTGCCGCCGGCCCACACCGACGGCGACGCCATCGTGCATTTCACCAAAGCCAACACCATTCACATGGGAGACACTTTCTTCAACGGCCGCTATCCGTTCTTCGATCTGTCGAGCGGAGGGTCATTCGAGGGAGTGATCCGGGCGGTGAACAGCGCGCTGGCCTACGTGAACGACAGCACCAAGGTGATCCCCGGCCACGGCCCGCTCGGCGGCAAGGCGGAGCTGGTGGCCTACCGGGATGTCCTCACCAAGATTCGGGACCGAATTGCCGTGCTGATCAAGCAGGGGAAGACCCGGGAACAGGTCATCGCCGCCAAGCCGAGCGCGGAGTTTGACGCGACCTGGGGGTCCGGATTCATGAAGCCGGACCTGTTTGTCGGCTATGCCTACGACAGCATGAAGAAGAAGTAGTCAGAACCTCACGCCCGCCCCGATGCGGATCGTCCTCGGCGGCACCCGCTGCCGGGTCTGGCCGTAGGCCGAGTACGCCTCCGGGTCCAGGTTGCCGTTCACCGAGGTCTGGATCTCCGAGATCGTGCTCGATCCCAGCGCGTTGAACGCGTCGAGCGCGAAGCTCAGCTCGGTCTTGCCGATGGGAAACCCCCGCTCCAGATGGAAGTCCACCGAGGTACGGCCCGGGTAGTTGTAGGTGCCCCGTGGCTGCACGAAGATCCGCTGTCCGACCGTCGTCGCGAACAGGTATCCCCGTACCCGGTCCGGCCGACGCGGTCCTCCGAAATCCGGGCCGATGGAATCGGGCAGATTGAATTCGAGCAGGAGGTCGGAGATGGTCAGGGTCGGGGTAACCCGGTCGCCCGAGAAATAGGTGACGAACGCGCCGCCGCGGAGCCGGTAGGGCAGCCTGCCTCCGATGGCCAGCTTGAGTTCGACCACGCTCTGGTTGTTGAGGTTGCCGTACGAGTTGGTCTGCTCGTTCACATGCACGTAGGGTCCGGCTCCCGTGACGGTGTAATCGTCGGTACCGGTCAGGCTGTTCAGGTTCCCCTTGAGGCTGGTGAACGTCCCCGAGAGTCGAGCCCACCAGGAGTCATAGTTCGCCGTCGCCGAGAGCTGGAGCTGGTCGAACTTGCGGGTGGCGCTGGGGACATTGGTGAGGACATTGTCGGGTTGATAGGTCAGCTGCAGCCAGCGCTGCATGCCGGCTGGGCCCCGGAACCCCGGCGGAATGAATTCCGGCCCGACAATCCCGGCCAGGAACAGGGTGCGGTAATAGATGAGGTCCTCGTTCGAGACGTAGAGCGTCGGTATCTCCAGCGGCTTTCCTCCGAAAAACAGCGGCGCGAAGAAGCGGTCGGTGACCGTGAGATCGTGGTATACCGTGTAGTTCTGGGCCAGGTTCCGGTCCACCACGGCCACCATGTTCTTGTTGCGGCGCCGGACGTAGAGCGCTTCGGTCTTGAGGTGCCCCCCCCAGGTTTTTTCCAGGCCCACGATCCCCTGCTCGATGTAGGGCTCCTTGAAGTTCTCCACCCGGCCCACCTCGTTGAGCCGGATGGTCTGCACCTTTCTCCATGAAGGATCGCCGTTGCGCTGCGCCGCCGTGAAGGTGGTGCGGGGATCGGTGAGCCCCGGGCCGGTGTACTCCCAGCGCTCTTCGTTCGAGTAGACGCTGCCGCCCTCGGCCCGGTCGAAGAAGGACGCGAACATGTTCTGGTGGAAGATTCCCCAGTGCGCCTTTGCTACCAGGGTGCCGCTCCCGCTCAGATCGGCCACCACGCCGATCCGCGGCTCGAACGCGTTGTCGCTGACCGGCGTGAAGAACCCGCGGCCGTCCGGCTGCCGGAGCCGGCCGATCCAGCGACCCCAGCGGACGCCGGGATTGATGCTCAGCCACTTCGTCACCTGGATGTAGTCCTGGATGAACGCGGCGCTGTTCTGCACCTTCGAGCCCAGGTCCGCCTCGCCGCCCCAGCTGCTGGTGGTGACCCCGTTGAAGACCCAGGTTGACGGAACCAGGGGATCGAATACCGGGGGAGTGAGGCGCTCGCCCGGGCGCCACGTGAGGCCCCCGTTCCGAAGCAGGGAATACGTCCACTCGCCGAAGGCATGCTCGCCACCCGCCTTCACGTGATGGTCGATGCCCCCGAGCCGCGCATACCAGTCCCAGTTGGCCGAGAAGGCGACGCTGAACGGCTCTCGCGATTCACGGAACGGCGCGTTCTGGTACTGGCGGGGGTTCACTTCGAGCAGCGTCGCGATGCCGGGAAGTCCGGGTCCACCGTAGCCGTCCCGGGTCTCGCTCCCGTCGAACCCGGCCACCTTCATCTCGAGGAAGCTTCGGGCGGTCACGGTCCGCTGCCACGAGAGGTTGTAGAACATGGTCCGCGAGGTGCGGTCCAGCGTGGCCTCCGGGCTCTGAAACCCGTTCTGGCCGAAGCGCGCATCGTCGGCGTCGATTCGCCCCAGCGCGCCGTTGAGGATGTCCCTGGGCGTGGGCTGCCAGGTCAGCTTGGCCAGGAACTTCCGCTCCTGCTCGGCTGGCGCATCGGGCGAAAAATCTCCGGGCACCTGCCGGACCTTGTTGAGGACCCGGAGCCCGCGGTCCACCAGCTGGCCGAATATCGCAAAGAACAGCCGGTCGCGAATCAGCGGACCACGGACCTGCCCGTCCACCTCGCCGCGGTGGGAGAGCTCGGAGCCGAGCTCGGTGACCCTGAGGTTGGTGGAGTTGAGGTGCCATGATTCGCCGTTGGTGCGCAGCCCGCCCTGAAACCGGTTGCTGCCGGACTTGGTGACGATATTCACCAGGCCGCCCTGGAAGTTGCCGTATTCCGCGCCGGCCCCCAGGCCGCGTACCTCGATCTCCTCGATCCAGCTGGTGCTGGGCTGCAGGAAATCCCCTCCGACGCCGGGATGGTTCACCGCCACCCCATCGAGCTGATAGTTGTTGGCCTGTGCCGTGGCGGCGCCCCAGATCTGGTCGGGGCGCGCGCCGGGCGTGAACGCCACCAGCGCCTTCGCGTCGTTGGGCAGGGGCAACAGCCCGAGTTCCCGGGCGGTGAGCCGAGTCCCGAACTCGGTGTCACCGGTGCCGATATGAACCGCCGGAGCCTGCACCACGATGGAGTCCAGGGTCAGGGCCGCGGCCGTGAGCGTGATGAGCACCGTCTCGACCCGCCCGGCCCGGATCACGACATCGTTCACCACCACTGGGCGATAGCCGATTCTCCGCACCGTGAGCCGGTAGGCGCCGGGGGGCAGGAACGCGAGACGGAAGCCGCCCCGGCTATCGGAGTGCGCCTGGCGGCGGGTGAACCCATCGGTGTGGATTGCCAGGATCTCGGCGAGCGGCACCGGAACCCCGGCGTCGGCCTGAACTCGGCCCTCGAGGATTCCGCTGTTGCCGGATTGAGCCGCCAGCCGACCTCCGGCCCCCAGCATCGCCAGGACCACAGCCGCCATCAGCCGCCCCGACGGGTTCACTTGAGGATGACCAGGATCGCCCCGCTTTCGTGACCCATCCCGAAGCGCATTGTGGCTTCATTCCCGCTGAGGTGCTGGATCTCCTTGATGGAGGCCCGGGCCACGTCCTGCAGGGTCGAGGGCGCGCCGCGCTTGATGCCGCTGACGTATACCTGAGGGGTCGGCGTTTGCGAGCGAATCGAGCTCATTCCGTGACTCCGGAGCCAGTTGGGGCGGAGCTGCTCCACCAGGGAGAACGCGGTCTGCATCGCCTCCGGAGCCGCCTGGATTTCCTGTTCGGAGATCAGGTCGGGGTTGCGCCTGAGCTTGGGGGCCTTGTGGGTGGTGTCCTGCGCCACGGCCGCCGCGGGAAACAGCAGTGCGGCCAGACAGATCAGGGGAAGCAGGCGCGGCATGAGCGGGGCTCCTTCGGTTGGACCGACCCCTCACGAAAGCACGTTGCGGAAGGCTAGGGAAGGGGGGAGGCCTCCGGCGGCGATCCCGGCTCCAGCCGGCCCGCCTCCCGGGCCGCACGGCGCAGGACGAATTCGATCTGGGCGTTGAGCGAACGCAGATCCGCCGCGGCCCAGCGCTGCAGGACATCGTGCAGCGCCGGGTCGAGACGAAGCAGGAAGGCTTTGCGTTCCATCAGGTGTAAAGCGTGCCCGTGTTCACCACCGGCTGGGTGCTCCGATCCCCACAGAGCACCACGAGCAGGTTGGAGACCATCGCGGCCTTCCGCTCATCGTCCAGATGAAGGATGTTCTTCTGGGCCAGCAGCTCGAGCGCGTTTTCCACCATGCCCACCGCGCCCTCCACGATCTTGTAGCGCGCCGCGATGATGGCCCCGGCCTGCTGGCGCTGCAGCATGGCGTGGGCGATCTCCTGGGCGTAGGCGAGGTGGGAGATCCGGGCCTCGAGCACCTGGACGCCGGCCTTGCCCAGCCGTTCCTGCACCTGCGCCATGAGGTTGGCGGCCACTTCGGTCGCGTGGCTCGAGAGCGCCGCCTCGCCGGTGTTGTGGGCATCGTAGGGGTAGCTCGACGCGAGACCCCGGACCGCGGACTCGCTCTGGACCTTGACGTAGTGCTCGTAGTCGTCGACCTCGAACATCGCCTCGGCGGTGTCGACCACGCGCCAGACCACGATCGACCCGATCTCGATCGGGTTCCCGTGCGCATCGTTCACCTTGAGCTTGGCGGTTTCGAAGTTGCGGGTCCGGAGAGAAATCCGGCTCTTCTTGGTGAACGGGTTCACCCACCAGAACCCGGATTCCTTGACCGAGCCGGAGTATTTCCCGAACAGGGTCAGGACCTTCGCCTCGTTGGGCTGGACCTGCATGAAGCCGCCGAGCGCGATCGCGAGGAGCAGGAACGCCAGCATCCCGAAGACGATGCCGCGAGGGCTGTTGCCCTGGGCCGAATTGATGAACTGCCAGGTGTTGAGCGCCGCGATCCCGAGAACCAGCAGGACCATTGGCAGGCCGGGCAGCGGGCGAATGACCTTCTCGCGGATCATGATGCGAAGCTCCGTTGGTGTGATACCTATATGATATCATTGAGATACTACAGAGTCAATCCTGCCGGCCTGCATCCTTATTTAGGTGGCCAAGGCGACGTTCCAACGCCCGAACGCTCGCAAGTGTCCAATGCTGCGTTCGATAGATCAGCGGCGCCGTCACCGGAGGGAGTCCACTGCAGGCTCAATTGGCCGTGACCGCCGCCGATCTCGACCGGCATGATGTGACCCTGGCCGCCAAGGGGGATCATGCCGCCTTCGAGCGGCTGTACCGGCGCCACGTGGCGCGGGTCAACAGCCTGGCGCGCTGGCTTCTCGATCCGGGGGACGCGGAGGACGCCGTGCAGGAGGTCTTCATCAGGGTCTGGCAAAAGCTCCACACCTTCGCCGGCCAGTCGGCGTTCGGCACCTGGCTCCATCGGGTAGCGGTGAACCTCTTTCTTCGCCGGCGCCAGACCTCGAGCCAGGATCGCAAGCGTCAGGTGTCCGACGAAGTGGCGATGGTGTCGGCCACGGGCGTGTCGGAGCGGCCCGACCTCAGGGTGGCCATCGAGGGCGCCGTCGAAAAGCTCCCGGCCGGCGCACGGGAAGTGTTCGTCCTCCACGATATGGAGGGGTACAAGCACGAAGAAATCGCGCGGATGCTGGAGGTCGATCCCGGCACCTCGCGATCCCAGCTCCACCGGGCCCGGTTGCTGCTGCGGCAGCAGCTGGCCAATTGAAACGGAATCTGAACATGTCCGATCACTACACCAGTCAGCTTTCGGCCTATCTCGATGACGAGCTCGACAGCGGCGCTCGCGCGAAGCTGACGGCCCATCTCGCGGGCTGCGCCGAATGCGCCGCGTTGCTCGACGATCTCCGCGCCATCGTGGCCGCGGCGCCCGATCACGCCGGCCGGGCTCCGTCTCGGGATCTCTGGCCCGAGATCGAATCCCGTCTCGACGAGGCCGAGATCATTTCAATCGGGACCGCCCGCCGGTCCGCGCGTCCGCCGGCCGGCCGGTTCGGCTGGCGCGAGCTGATCGCGGCATCGATCGTGATGGCGGCGGTCGGCGGGGCGGCGGTGTATCTGGCGCTCTCGTCCGGCGCCTCGGATCGGCCGCCCTCGCTGGCCCAGGCGCCGGTCGCCACCCGTCCGATCACCCCCGATTCCTCGGTATCGGGCGGCTCGAGTAATGCCGCGTTCGCCGAGCGGGACTACGACTCGGCGGTGCGCGATCTGGAGCGGGTGCTGGAGGCCGGCCGCACCCGCCTGGACACGGCGACCGTGCGGTCGGTCGAGGAGAGTCTCCGCAAGATCGACGCGGCCATTGCCGAAGCGAGGGCGGCGATCCAACGGGATCCCTCCAACGGGTATCTGAATCGTCAGATTGCCGCGAACATGCGGCGCAAGCTCAACCTGCTGCGCACCGCGACCAACGCGATCGCTGCGAGAACCTGATCAGGAGCGTTCCATGATGCTTCCACTGCTCGCCCTGCTGGCCCTTCAGGCTTCTCAGGGGTTCCAGACCGACACGACGGTCAACGTCAGCCAGGGTACTCGCCTGCAGGTGGAGAACCAGGGCGGTGACATCATCGTGAAGACCTGGGACAAGAATCAGGTCCGGGTCCAGGCGAGTCACTCGCGCCGCACCCACGTGACGATCAACCTGGGCGGCGCGGTGCTCTCGCTCGAGGCCGAGGCCGACCGCGGCCCCTCCAACATGGTGGACTACGAGCTGACGGTGCCGGCCTGGATGGCGCTGAGCCTCGAGGGCATGTACGCCACGGTTTCCGTCAAAGGCACTCGGGCGCCGATCTCGGTGGAAACCCTCGACGGCGACATCACCGTGGAAGGCGGCGCGGAGAGCGTCAAGCTCACTTCGGTTCAGGGCAAGATCATGGTGACCGGCGCCAGGGGGCGGATCGAGCTCAACACCGTCAGCGACGACATCGAAGCCGCCGAGCTCCAGGGCGACATCGTTGCCGAGACGGTGAGCGGCAGCATCACCCTTGCGCGCTCCGACGCCAAGTCGGTGGAAATCCAGACGGTGAGCGGCGAACTGATCTACGATGGCAAGGTGGTGGACGGCGGCCACTACTCCCTGCTCACCCACAGCGGCGAGATCCTGTTCTCGGTACCGGAGACCACCAACGCCACGATCGCGACCGCGATCGGGTCCGGCGAGGTGCGGGCCAGCTTCGACTTGCCCGCCTCGGAGCGTCCCAGCCGGCGGCGACAGACCTTCCGCCTGGGCACCGGCAGCGCCACGGTGGAGCTCGAGTCGTTCAGCGGCACGATCTCGCTGCTCCGTCCGGCGGAGATCGCGGGCCGGCTGGACCGGATGCTCCAGCGGCGGATCGAGCGGGAGCGCATCAAGCACAAGGTCAAGCCGGAACAGGACGGCGACGACGACATCCACGGGGAGTACTGAGCCATGCGCGTGCCCTCACTCGCGCTCGGCGCCATGTTCCTGGCGCCCGCCCTCGCCGCGCAGCAGGGAACCAGCCTCGATTTCCGCCGCGACCTCCCCTCGGGAAAGCGGCTCGTCGTCCAGAACATCATCGGCGACATCAAGGTCGTGGGGACCTCGGGACGCAGCGTCGAGGTTGCCGGGGTCAGGATCAAGCGCCGCTACGGCGACCCCGAGGACGTCACCATGGAAGTGGTCGAGCTGGACAACGGCGTCGCCCTCTGCATCCGCTATCCTCAGCATTCGGGCCACCGGCACCACTCCGACAGCCTCTCGAAGGAGCCGTGCAGCTCGGACGGCGATTGCTGCTGGAGCGGCAACAGCGACCGCAACGACACCGAGGTGAACCTCACCGTCAAGGTCCCGGCCGGGCTGCTGCTCCGGATCGGCACCGTGAGCGGCGATGTGCTGGCCGAGGGTCTCACCGGTGACCTCGACCTGCGGAGCGTGTCCGGCGATGTGCGGCTGACCGGAGGCACCGGTCCGAGCATCAGCCTCGAAACGGTGAGCGGCGACGTGGAGTTGCTCGACGGCCGGGCTCCGGAGGTGTACGGCCACACCATCAGCGGCGAGGTGACGTTCCGGGGGCCGATCCTGAAGGATGGGTCCTACGAGTTCGCCACAACCAGCGGCAATATCGACCTGACCCTGCCGGAACCGCCCGACGCCAGGCTGTCGGCGGCAACGTTCTCGGGCCGGTTTTCGTCGGATCTTCCGACTACCCAGGACGAACGGCGGCGCAACCGCCATCGGTACAACGCCACCTGGGGCAGCGGGTCGGCCCACCTCGACCTGGAATCGCTCTCCGGAAACATCAGGATCTCCATCGGCAGCCACTGAGGAGCCACCATGACGACGCTGTTTCGGGACCTCCGGTACGCGCTCCGCAGTTTTCGCAAGTCACCCGGATTCACCCTCACGGCGTTGCTCACGGTGGCGCTCGGGGTCGGGGCCAACACCGCCATCTTCAGCGTGGTGAACGGGGTGCTGCTGCGGCCCTTGCCGCTGGGCGAGCCGGAACGGGTCATCCTGGTGGGGCACCGATACAAGTCGATCAATCTCGACGCCGGCGTGTCCGGCGCGGGATTCAGATTCTACCACGAACAGAACCGGGTCTTCGAGAAGGCCGCGGCGTTCACCGGCTGGGAAGCCAACCTGGCCAATGGAGCCGAGCCGGAGCGCCTGGTGGGGCAACAGGTGGCCTCGGAGTATTTCCCGGCCCTCGGCATCGCCCCGGTGCTGGGACGGGGATTCACCGCCGACGAGGAGCAGGTCGGGGCCGACAAGGTCCTGGTGCTCAGCGAGGGTCTCTGGATTCGGGACTTTGCGCGGGACCCGGCCATCATCGGCAAGACGCTGGTGGTCAATGGGGAGGCCCACCAGGTCGTGGGGATCATGCCCAATGGGTTCCAGTTCGGCACTGACCCGATCGCGGTGTGGAAGCCGCTCGCCCTCACCCCGGACCAGGTGGACCCCAACTGCTGGGGCTGCGAGTTCCTTGGGATGGTGGCGCGGCTCAAGCCCGGCATCTCCATAGAGGTCGCGCAGAAGGACCTCGATCGCATGGCGGCGCAGGTCCGCGAGAACCGGGGCGCCGGGCGGGACTCCGATTGGGGACTCTACTCCAAGGCCGCCACCGACCAGGTGGTCGGCAACGTGCGGCCCGCGCTTCTGGTGCTCATGGGCGCTGTCGGGTTCGTCCTGCTGATCGCCTGCGCCAATCTCGCCAATCTGCTGCTGGCCCGGGCCACGTCGCGGCAACGGGAAATCGCCATCCGGACCGCGATGGGTGCGGGGCGCTGGAGGCTGGCCCGGCAGCTCCTGACCGAAAGCGTCCTGCTCTCAGTGATCGGCGGAGCCGGAGGGCTGCTCCTGGCCTACGCCGCGGTGCGTGGGCTGGTGGCCAGTAACCCGATCAACCTGCCCCGGATGGACGCGGTCGGCCTCGACGCCACGGTGCTGTTCTTCACCGGTGGCATCACGCTGGGCCTCGGGCTGCTGTTCGGCCTGGTCCCCGCGCTCCAGGCGGCGCGGCCGGCCCTCACCGGAATGCTCAAGGATGGGGTCCGCAGCACCCATGGCGGCGGACGGCTCCGCGCCACGCTGGTGGTCTCGGAAGTGGCCCTGGCCATCATGCTGCTGGTCGGCGCCGGCCTCATGATGAAGAGCTTCCGCCACTGGGTGTCGGTCGACCCCGGGTTCGATCCGGAGCGGGTGCTGACCTTCGGTGTCTCACTGCCCCAGTCGAAATACACCACCGACCAGCAGCAGGTGGCCTTCTTCGACCGGCTCCGCCACGAAATCGCGGCGCTGCCCGGCGTCGTGTCGGTGGGCGGCAACGTCTCGCTCCCGATGACCAACAACAACTGGACCCGCAGTTTCCGGGTCGAGGGTTATACCCCGCCTCCCAAGGCCAACGGTCCCTGGGGCGACTTCCGCACCGTCACGCCCGGGTACTTCACAGCGATGGGCATTCCGATCAAGCGGGGCCGCGAATTCGACGAGAGCGACGTGGCCAAGGGGCGGATGGTAGCCGTGGTCGACGAGGTACTCGCCAACAAGTACTGGAAGGGGCAGGATCCGATCGGCAAGCGGCTCGGGTACGGGAACGCCGAGAATCCCCGCTGGCTCGAGGTGGTCGGCGTGGTGGGCCATGTGATGCAGAACAGCCCGAAGGACGACGAGCATACCCAGCTCTACCAGCCGGTCGCCCAGGCGGCGTTCACCCAGCTCGGTTTCGCCGTGAAGGCCAAGGGCGATCCGCTCGCCTTGGTGCCGATCATCCGGAAGCTGGTCCTCACCGTCGATCCCCAGCAGCCGATCTACGACGTCAGGGCGATGGCGGAGCGGCTGGCGGGCTCGTCGTCACAGCCGAGGTTCCTTTCCCTGCTCCTCGGCCTCTTCGCGGCGGTCGCGGCCACGCTGGCGGCGGTGGGGATCTACGGCGTGATGTCCTACACCGTGGCGCAGCAGACCCGGGAATTGGGAATCCGGATGGCGCTCGGCGCCGAAACGGGCAGCGTCCTGCGGCTGGTGCTCAACCGGGGCCTGGCGATGGCGGGGGTCGGAATTGCCCTCGGCGTCGGCGGGGCGCTGGCCCTGGGCACGGTCATGTCGACCCAGCTGTTCCAGACCCGCGCGGCCGACCCGGTGGTGTACGGGGTCGTGTCCCTCGGGCTCATCGGGGTGGCGCTCCTGGCTTCGTTGATCCCGGCCCGGAGAGCCATGCGGGTCGACCCGATCGTCGCGTTGCGCAGCGAGTAGCGAGTAGCGAACGGTCAACGGGCCGACGCCCCGGGGCCTCGCGCCGGAGTTGAAACTCCGCTACTATATCGGCGTACGATATACTGGCCGCCGACCGATCACCCGGGAGCCCCATGTCCGACGCTTTCCTCGCCCGCCTCCTGCCGCTCCCGCCGGTCTGGTTCCACCTCCTGCTGGCGCTCACCAACCAGGAGCGCCACGGGTATGCCCTCATGCAGGACGTGGCGGCGGAGAGTGGCGGGAGCATCCGGTTGGGGCCGGGCACCCTGTACGGTGCGCTCAAGCGCCTGCTGGCGCTGGGGCTGGTGGAAGGGAGTACCCGGCGGCCGGACCCGGACCTCGACGACCAGCGCCGGCGCTACTACCGGCTCACGGCGCTGGGTCGCCGAGCTCTGGCGGCCGAAGCCGCGCGGCATGCCAGCCTGGTGCAGCTGGCCCGGTCGAAGCGGGTGCTGCCCCGGCCGAGGCCGGCGTGATGTCCACCCGGACCGCGCCGAGGTGGCTCGCGCGACTGCTGCTCGGGCTCTACCCGGCGGAGTTCCGCCGGGAATTCGGCGCCGATGTCTTGCAGGTCTTTGTCGATGCATGGCGGGGCGCGGGCAGCGGCCTGGCCGCCGTGCCGCCCCGCTTCCGGCTGCTGGCGGACCTGCTGCGGGGCGCCGTGGCCCAGCACCTCGACGCCCGGGCGGACCACGGCGTCACCCAACCTCTCACCGCTCACTCCCGGTTGACCATGCGCGATCTCCTCGCCGAATTCCGCCACGCGATCCGATCCCTGGCCCGAACCCCGGGGTTCACCATGGCGGTCGTGCTCACCCTCGGCCTCGGTATCGGAGCCAACACCGCGATCTTCAGCGTCGTGGACGGGGTGCTGCTTCGACCGGCTCCCTTCCGTGACATGGGCCGGCTTGCGATGGTCTGGGAGACCGACCGCAAGAGCGGGACCCTGCGGGAGCCCGCATCGATCCCCGACTACTTCGACTTCAAGGAGCGGAGCAAGCGGTTCGAGCAGCTGGCGGCCTTCTCTCCCATCACGGTGACCCTGGCATTCGACGCCGGCGACGCGGTCCGGGTGCCCGGCCTCTGGGTGAGTCACGAGTTTCTTCCGATGGTGGGCATCCGGCCCCTCGCCGGGACCACGTTCACCGTCGACCAGGACCTGCCGGGCGGGCCGCACGTCGCGCTCATCAGCGAAGCGATGTGGGCCGAGCGCTTCGCGCGAAGTCCGGCCGCGGTCGGATCCTCCATTCGAATCAACGAGGATCGGTTCACCATCGTGGGCGTGCTGCCGGCCCCAGCCGACTTCGGGACGCTGCAGATCCTGGGAGTCGCGGACTACCGGCGGGAATTCGCTGATCAGGGCGGCCGCGCTCGGGTGGACGTGTGGCTGCCGTTGCAAGGCGCGCGGTCGCCGGACTCGCGCGGCAATCATCCGATCTTCATGGCCGGGCGGCTCGCCCCGGGAGTAAGCGCCGCGCTGGGACAGGAGGAAATGGGAACCATCGCCGCGGACCTCGAGCGCACCTACCCCCAGTCGAACGATGCGCGCGGGGCGCAGGTCGAGTCGCTCGCCGACGTGGTGTTCGGAGGAGTGAGGCCGGCGCTCCTGGTGCTGGTCGGCGCGGTCGCGCTGGTCCTCCTCGTGGCGTGTGCCAATGTGGCCAACCTGCTGTTGGCCCGGGGCGCAGCACGGGCCCGGGAGGTCAGCGTTCGCGCAGCGCTTGGCGCCAGTATCTCCCGGCTCACCCGGCAGTTCCTGGTCGAAAGCGCGGTGCTGACCACCGCCGGAGCCGCCGTGGGACTGACCCTGGCGCTGGCAGGACTCCAGGCGCTTCTGGCGCTCGCTCCCGGCAGCATTCCCCGGGTCGGGGCGGTCGGCATCGACGCCAGGGTGCTGGGGGCGACGGTGACGCTCGCCGTCCTCATCAGCGTCGCCTTCGGCATGGTGCCGGCCATCCAGGCGCGGCGTCGAGGGCCCCGCCTGGCGCTGCAATCCGACTCCGGGCGGGGTGCCTCGGCGAGCAGGGAGCAGCGGCGCTTCCGCTCCGCGCTGGTGGTTGCCGAGCTTGCGCTCGCGGTAATCCTGATGGTCGGTGCCGGCCTGCTCATCAAGAGCCTCTGGCGCCTGTACCAGGTGGATCCGGGATTCCGCGCCGAGGGCGTTCTGAAGGCGGACTTCCAACTGCCGGGGAGCCGGTATCCGCAACGGATGTCGGACTGGCCCCGGTGGCCCGAAATGCGACGGTTCGCGGTGGAAGTCCGGCGCAGGATCTCGGTGCTGCCGGGGGTCACCGACATCGCGATGGCAAGCGCCCATCCGCTGGAGGCGGGATACACCAGCTCGATCGTCGTGGTGGGTCGCGAGGCGGAGGCCGCCGACTGGCCCGAGCCGGCGATCCGGATCATCGATGCGGGATACCTCGCGACGATGCGGGTATCCCTGCTTGCCGGGCGGGCGATGAACGACGCCGACGACCTCGATGCTCCGCCGGTGGTTTCGATCAACCAGGCGGCGCGCCGGGTGTTCTTCGGTACTCGGGAGCCCCTGGGTCAGAAGATTCAGCTCTGGGGAAGCGACCGGATGGTGGTCGGCGTCCTCGCCGACGAGCGGACCCACGGCCTGGCCTCCTCCGCGCCACCCGCGATCTACCTGCCCACCAGCCAGGCCCCGGTTCCCAACGGGAGCTTCCTGCTTCGGGTGACTGGCGATCCGGCCGCGTTCGTTCCAGGGTTGCGGGCGGCGGTCCGCGAGGTGGACTCCGGGGTTTCCCTCTTCAGCGTCGAGCCGCTCGCCGCGACGCTGTCCCAGTCGACCGGCCAGCGGCGGTTCACCATGCTGGTGCTCGGCGTCTTCGCGGGGGTGGCCCTGCTCCTCGCGATGATCGGCGTCCACGGTGTGTTGAGCTACACGGTGGCGCAGCGGACCCGGGAGATCGGGATCAGGATGGCCCTGGGCGCGGACCGACGCAGTGTGCGGCGACTGGTGGTGGGGCAGGGGGCGCGGTTGGTGACGGCCGGACTGGGGCTCGGCGTGGCGGGCGCCTTTGCCGGGGCCCGGTGGCTTTCCACGCTGCTCTATGGAGTCGCCCCCCACGACCCGGTCACCTTCGGCGCCGTGGCGCTCGGACTGGGAGTGGTGGCGCTGGTGGCCAGCTGGCTACCGGCGCGAAGGGCGGCGGGGGTGGATCCGATCGTGGCGTTGAGGGTGGAGTAAAGGACCGGGGATCAGGGAATCGGGGAACCAGCTCTGCATCACGGGCACGATCCCCTGCTTGACATTCCCCTCCGTCCCCTGAATATTTCAGGGGAACATTTCAGGGAACACCCATGCCGCGCGCCGAACTCGATCTCCTCCAGGGCACCCTCGACGTCCTGGTGCTCAAGTCCCTGAGCTGGGGCGCCCGGCACGGTCATGCTGTGGCTACCTGGATTCGCGCCACCACCGAAGACGACCTCAACATCGAAGACGGGGCGCTCTATACCGCACTTCACCGCCTGGAGAAGCGGGGGCTCATCGAGGCGGAATGGGGTCTGTCCGACAACAATCGCAAGGCCAAGTACTACGAGCTGACCGATCTCGGCCGGCGCGAGCTTCGGCACGAGACCGATCGCTGGTCCCGCTATGCCGGCGCGGTCTTCAAGGTGCTCCGCGCCACCAGCGTCACGGCCGCGCGATAGCCCATGGCCTTCTCGGGTCTCACCCGGTTGTTCCGGCTGGCGGTTCGTCCCCCGGCGGTGGAACAGGACCTCGATGCCGAGATCGGCTTTCATCTCGACGAAGAGGTACGGGCGCTCGAGGCCCGCGGGCTGGCGCCCGACGCCGCCCGGCTCGAGGCCCGCCGCCGCTTTGGCGATCTCCAGCGGACGCGTGCCGAGCTGGCGCGCCTCGACCGGGAGCGACGCATGAAGACCCGAAGGGCCAACCGGCTCGACGACTTCATTCAGGATCTGGGCTACGCGCTGCGCGGCTTCCGGCGCCAGCCGGCCTTCGCCGCTCTGGTCATCGCGACCCTCGGCCTGGGCATCGGCGCCAATGCCACGATGTTCGGCATCGTGGACCGCATTCTGGTGCGGCCCCCGGCCTTCCTCACGGAGCCCGGGCGCACCGGCCGAGTCTATCTCCGGCGTCCCAACGACGACGGCGGAGAACGGATCGACAACAACATCAGCTACAAGCGGTACGTCGATCTCCGGGAAGGCAGCCGGACCCTGGCCGGGTCGGCGGCATTCTACGACGACGATCAGGCGGTGGTCGGGATCGGCGAGGATGCGCGCCAGCGCGGCGTCACGCTCGCCAGCGCCAGTTACTGGTCGATGTTCGACGCCCGCCCGCTCCTGGGGCGGTTCTTCAGCGCATCGGAAGACCGCACCCCGAACGGCGCCTCGGTGGCGGTGTTGGGCTACGGATTCTGGCAATCGGGATTCGGGGGCGACCGCGGCGTCATCGGCAGGCAGCTCTACATCGGCCCGCGTCAGTATACGATCATCGGCGTCGCGCCGAAGGGCTTCACCGGCACTTCGCTCCGGGGGGTCGACGCCTTCATCCCGATCACTTCGGGAGCGTTCGACGCCTTCGGTGACCAGTACTATCCCAGGCACAACATTTCCTGGGTCGAAATGATCGGGCGGCGGCGGCCCGGCGTTTCGCCGGAGGCGGTCGACGCCGACCTCACACTTGCCTTCCAGCGGAGTCGCGCGTCGCAGACCCCCCCGGTCCGCGCCGAAAACATTCCCAAGTCTCGCGCGCAGGTGGGCTCGGTCCTGTACAACCGCGGCCCCAAGTCGGGAGACGAAGCAAGGGTGGCGCTCTGGCTGTCGGGTGTCGCGGCGATCGTGCTGCTCATTGCCTGTGCCAACGTCGCGAACCTGCTGCTGGCGCGCGCGCTCACCCGCCGGCGGGAAATCGCGGTGCGGCTGGCGCTTGGCGCCGGGAGGGCTCGGCTGTTGCGCCAGCTTCTGACCGAGAGCACGCTCCTCGCGCTGGCGGGCGGCGTGGCGGGCCTCTTCGCCGCCCACTTCGGCGGCGGCGTGCTCCGGCAGGCGCTGCTCTCCGACGTGGACTGGTCCGCCACGCCGCTCTTCGATGGCCGCATGCTGCTGTTCACCGCGGCGGCGGCATTACTCACCGGAGTACTCACCGGGATCACTCCCGCCTGGCATGCCGGCCGCTCCGACCTGGCCGGCTCGCTCAAGGCGGGAGGGCGCGAAGGCAGCCGGCCCCGGGCCCGGCTGCGCAGCACCCTTCTCGTGGCGCAGGCGGCGCTCTCGGTGTTGCTCCTGGTCGGGGCCGGTCTTTTCGTGCGGAGCCTGCGAAACGTTCGCTCGGTCGACCTCGGGTATGAGCCGTCGCGGCTGCTGATCGCGATGCCGGACTTCCGCGGGCAACGACCGCCGCCGGGGGAGATTCCGGAGTTCACCCGGAGGCTGCTGGAACGGGCTCGCGGGATCCCGGGGGTGGAGCGCGCCGCGCTGACCTTCGGGATCCCGTTCTGGCGCAGCAACACCACCGACATCTACGTGCCCGGGCGCGACTCGCTCAATCGCCTGGGCTCGTTCTACCAGAACGTGGTGGGCGAGGACTATTTCGAAGCCACCGGCACGCGCATCCTCAAAGGTCGAGGCCTCACGGTCCAGGACCGGGCCGGGCCGGCCCGGGTCGCGGTGGTGAGCGAGATGCTGGCGCGCAGGGTCTGGCCGGGGGCCGATCCCATCGGGAAGTGCATCAGGATCAGCGCCGACACGGTGCCGTGCAGCGAGGTGGTGGGCGTCGCGAAGGATGTGCGCTGGGGAAGCCTGGGGGACGAAGACCGGATGCAGGTCTACGAGCCGATGAGTCCCGCTGACGCGGGCACCATGTTCGTGCGTACCGCCGGCGATCCCCGGCTGGTGGCCGAGCAGCTCCGCCGTGAGCTGCAGCGTCTGATGCCGGGCATGGGGTTCATGAACGTGCGGAGCCTCGACTCCACCCTCGACCCGGTCCTGCGGCCCTGGCGGCTCGGCGCCACCATGTTCACCCTGTTCGGAGTCCTGGCGCTCGTCGTGGCCGCCGTGGGGCTGTACGGGGTAATCGCCTACGGTGTGGCCCAGCGGACCCACGAGATGGGAGTCCGCGCGGCGCTGGGCGCGAGCCGGAGCGGCCTGATGCGGCTGGTGGTGACCGAGGGCGTTCGGGTGACCCTGGTCGGGGTGATCCTCGGCGGCATCGCGGCGTTCGCGGGTGGCCGGTTCCTCGCGGCGATGCTGTTTGGCGTCTCCTCCCGCGATCCGCTGGTGTTCGTGGTGGTCGCGGGGGTGCTGCTCGCCGTCGCGGGGCTCGCCAGTCTCATCCCGGCGTGGCGGGCCGGGCGGGCCGACCCGATCAGCGCGCTGCGCGCCGACTGAGGGCGCCCGGATTGCGAGGCATTCCGGGGATGCGACGGCTGTTCCGCCTGGTCGGGCGGGACGCGCCGGTGGAGCGGGAGATCGACGCCGAGCTCGAGTTCCATCTCGACGCCGAGCGGGAGCGGCTGATTGCCCGGGGCATGACCGCCGAGGCGGCGCGGGCCGAGGCCCGCAGACGGTTCGGGGATTTGCGGGAGACCCGCGCCACACTGGCGCGCATCGATCGGGGGCGGCGGATGAAGCAGCGTCGGGTGAGCTGGTTCGAGGATCTCTCTCAGGATCTGGGATACGCGCTCCGCGGGTTCGCCCGCCAGCCGGGCTTCGCCACCGTGATCGTGGCGACGCTGGGACTCGGCATCGGGGCCAACGCGGTCATGTTCGGGCTGGTGGACCGGTTGTTGCTCAAGCCGCCGGCTCATGTGGCCAACGCGGCCGGAGTCTCCCGGTTCCAGATGACCGAACACGACGCGAGCTTCAACCAGACCTGGACCAACGAAAGCATGGCCTGGCTCACGTTCACTGACCAGCGCGACCACGCCGGCTACTTCTCGGACATCGCGGCCTACTTCACCCAGCCCGACATGCCGTTGGGACGCGGCGCGGACGCGGGCAAGGTACCCGTGACACTGGCCACGCCTTCCTTCTTCCGGATGCTGGGCGTGCGTCCGCATCTCGGCCGGTTCTACTCCGAAGACGAGGACGGTCCCGGAAAGGCCCAGACCGTCGCGGTGGTGAGCTATGCCTACGCGAGCCGCGCCTTCGGCGGGCCTGACGGGGCCATCGGCAGGACGCTGTTTCTCGGAAGCCAGAGCTACAGCGTCATCGGGGTGGCGCCCCGGGGGTTCCGCGGAGTGGACCTGGGTGCGGTGGATGTCTGGGTACCGTTCCACGCGGGCGCGCGGGACGTGGTGGGAAAGAGTGATGAGTTCCGGAAGACTTACAACTGGCAATGGTTGAAGGTGCTGGCACGGCTCAAGCCGGGGGTGACGCGCGCCCAGGCCTCCGACGAGGCCACCCGGGTTCAGCGTGCCGCCGTGGAGAGTGTCGTCGACGTCGATCACAAGGCGGTTGCCTCACTGGTCTCGCTCCAGGGCTTCGAGCGCCAGGCGGTCTCCCACGCCCGGGAGCGGGTGGCACTCTGGCTCGCCAGCGTCTCGTTGGTTGTGCTCCTGATCGTATGCGCCAATGTCGCCAACCTGCTGCTGGCCCGGGCGGCGAGCCGGCGCCGGGAAATTGCGGTACGGCTGGCGCTGGGCGTCGGCCGCGGGCGCCTGGTCCGGCAGCTGCTGGCCGAGAGCCTGCTCCTCGCGGCCGGCGGCGGAGCCCTGGCGCTGGTGCTGGCCCGCTGGGGGGGACAGCTGCTGCGCGCAACCCTGCTGCCCAACGTGAGCTGGTCCGACAGTCCGCTGGACTGGCGCGTGGCCGGCGTCACCGCCCTCGCCACACTGGTCACCGGGCTGCTGACCGGCCTCGCGCCAGCGGTCCAGGCCAGCCGTCCTGCCCTGACCGCGGCCCTCAAGAGCGGCGCCGCGGATGTCGCCTCGCCCCGCTCCCGACTGCGTACCGGACTCCTGGCCACCCAGGCGTGCCTCTCCCTGGTGTTGCTGGTCGGCGCGGGCCTCTTCGTCCGGAGTCTGTGGCGGGTGGTTCACACCGACACCGGATACGATCCTCGGAATCTGCTGGTGGCCAGCGTGGACCTGGATCTGGCGGCATTCGATCGCCCGGGCCAGCTGGCCTTCTACGACCAGGCACTGGAACGGTTGCGGACCATTCCCGACGTGGAACGCGCGAGCCTCGCGATCAACAGCCCCTTCTGGACCATGAACAGCACGCGGTTCCGGCTGACCGACCGGGATTCGACGCCCCGGGTCCCGGAAGGCGGTCCCTACTACAACGGCGTCTCTCCCGAGTACTTTGCGACCCTGGGCATGCGGATGGTCCGGGGCCGGGGATTCACGGCGGAGGATCGCGTCGGCTCGGCGCCGGTGATGGTCGTCAACCAGCGACTGGCGCAATTCTTCTGGCCCCGGGGCGAGCCGCTGGGCCAATGCGTCAAGGTGGGCGCCGACAGCCTGCCCTGTGTGCAGGTGATCGGCGTGGTCGCAACGGCGCGGGTCGACGCGATCCAGGAGAAGCCCCGCGCGATGTACTACGTCTCGCTTGCGCAGTCGAGTACCATGGGCATGAGCCGGGACCGGATCCTGTTCCTGCGCACCCGGGGGCAGCCCGTGGCGATGATTCCGCAGGTGCGGGCCACGTTCCTCTCGATGGCGGGAAACCTGCCGTTCGCCAACATCCGTACCTTCCAGTCTCAGATCGATCCCGAAATCCAGCCGTGGCGGCTCGGGGCGGTGATGTTCGGGGTGTTCGGTGGCCTGGCGCTCCTGGTTGCCGCGCTCGGCCTGTACAGCGTCATGTCATACGCCGTGGTGCAGCGCACCCGGGAGTTCGGCATCCGCTCGGCGCTGGGTGCCTCGGGGCGCCAGATCGTCCGCTCGGTGCTGCGGGACGGCTTGCGCGTGGTCCTGGCCGGAATGGCGGCGGGTGCGGCCGTGGCCCTCCTGGGCGGCCGCTTCCTGGCGCCCATGCTCTATCAGACCTCGGCGCGGGATCCGGTGGTCTTCCTCGTGGTCGTGGGGACGCTGCTCGCCGCGTCGATCGTCGCGGTGGTGATCCCGGCACTGCGCGCCACTCGGGTGGACCCGCTGACGGCGCTGCGGTCGGACTGAACCGGGCGAGATTATCTTCGGGGCGGTCCCAACCGCCCCGGAGGCCTTGTGGTCAAGCCAGTCCCCTATGCCGGTCCCAAGATTCTCCA
This sequence comes from Gemmatimonadota bacterium, assembly GCA_041486305.1. GTDB lineage: Bacteria > Gemmatimonadota > Gemmatimonadetes > Gemmatimonadales > GWC2-71-9 > JABFSM01. The sequence continues at coordinate 4,970 of JBGPLG010000007.1, read as the reverse complement.
CAACATGACGAGCACGACGTTCACCGTGGAAGGGCACCAGGTGATCCAGACCCTGGGCGTGGTGCTCGGGATCACGGTGCGATCGCGATCCATCTTCGGCTTCATCGGGGCGACGTTTCAAACCCTGGGTGGCGGCCGCATCAGCAATTTCGTCTCGCTGTGCGAGCGCGCCCGCCGGGAGGCGTTCGAGCTGATGCTCGAGCACGCCGAGCAGACCGGCGGGAACGCTGTCATCGGCATCCGCTATGACGCGAACGAAGTGATGCAGGGAGTGACCGAAGTGCTCTGCTACGGCACTGCGGTGGTGGTCGAGCCGGTGGCCTAGCGGAACCAGCGGTCGGGGGACTCGGGGATGTAACGCCGGCGTCGTCCTGGGGCTGGGCGGTGCGCTCGCCCTGCGGCGAGTGATGGCGGGAATGCTCTACGGCGTCGACCCGACCGATCCCGCATGGCAAGCAGTCGCGCACGCGGTCGGATGACCGGCATGGATCCTCCTCGGCGGGATGCGGTCAGTGGTGATCGCCCCAGATCACGGCGGGGTCGTCGGACTCGAAGGCGTTAACGTGCACCATCCAGCCGAACAGGCGGGGCACGAAGCGGCCGCGGACCGCGTCGCAGGCCTCCTTGCCGGCGATCGTACTCTCCGGGCCGAAGAGCGGCTTCCCGCCGCGGGTCTCCCGCCAGCGCGACTCCTCCCCTTTCCTGGGCAAGCACCAGTTGATGTGCTGGTGCCAGCGAGCCGTGCCGAGCGGGATCCGGGCGTCCAGTCGTTCTTCGGGCAATCGAGCGGGCGCGGTATACATCACCCCGGTCAGCGTGAAGCCGCCATCCGGGTTCTTGCGGTAGAGCAGGGAGGTGGGCCGCGTGGCGTCGAAGGCGAAGGCCGCTTCCAGTCCATAGCGCCGGTTGGTGAAGTGATACACCGGGAGCGCGACGTTGGGCAGGAACTGGACGTACCCCGCCGCGCGGGCCGCCTCGACGTCGCGATACCGGGCCAGGTCGCGGCGGATCCGGGCCACCAGCTCGGCGGCGCGGGCCGAGTCCGCGGGCGTGGCCTCGCGCTTGGCGGAGAGGCGGAGGTGCGGGTTGTCCGCGACCATGTGGTCGTGATGGGACATGTCGTGCAACGCGGCGTCGGCGGCACGGGCCCCCTCCGGCGGCGGGCTCGACTGCCCGGCGAGCGGCCCGGCGATCAGGGCGCATGCGAAGGCGAGTGCTGCTGCAGTCGAGTTCATTCGTACATCTCCTCGGGGTCGGCGGCTGACAGGTCGACGAGGAATCCCGAGATTTGTTGGGTAACGGCGTGGAAGAACCGCGCTCCCTTTGCCGCGGTGGCCTCGCGCGGATCGCCCACGCCGGTATCGTCGGTCACGCTGGTCCAGCGTCGCGGGGCCCAGGCCCAACCCTCCCTCAGGCCCTGGATCTTGAACTGCCGTGAGCGTCCCTCACCCGCTTCCCGGAGCGGGAGTACCAGCTCCGGCGCCAGGTACAGGAGCAGGCTGGTCTCCAGCTCGCCGGCGTGATCGCCCGGGGTGGTGAAGAAGGGCTTCGGGTCCACGCAGGTGTACCAGTTGATCGCACAGAGAAAGACATCGGTGTCCTGCTGGAGCTCTCGGATCATCTGCCTGAAGTCATTGCCTCCATGTCCGTTCAGGATCACCAGCTTGCGGACTCCGGCGCGCCCCACGCTGTCGACCAGGTCCGAGAGCAGGGCCTCCTGGGTGCTCGGGTTCATGTTGAGGCAGAGCTTCACGTCCAGCTGGCCGGTGTTGACGCCGAACGGAACCGCCGGCAGCACGATGACGCGAGCGCCGGCTTCGGTCGCGAGCCGGGCCGCTTCGGCAGCCACCCGTTCGGCCTGGAGGGTGTCGGTCCCGTAGGGCAGATGGAGATTATGCGCCTCAGTGGCCCCCCAGGGCAGAACGGCCACTTCGTAATGCGCATCCCGCACCAGGCTCCACGTTGCCTCGGCGAGGACCGCGGGGCGGCGAGTCATCAGGAGCCCGTCGCGCGAAGGGTGATCCGGTACGACGCCGCGCGGGCGGAGTCTCCGGCTCGAGGCGCAGGCGTCACCTCGCGCAGCTCGAGGCGTATCTGCCCGATTCGCACGGCGCGCGGCTCCAATCCGGTATTGAGCACGACCGTCGTATCCTGACGGGACCGAGTGAGGTGAAGCCGGACCCGGGCATTGCCGGCCCAGACACAGACGACGCCGGAGGGACAATGGGAATCCTCCACCACGGTCTCGAATGTGACGGTGCGGTCGAAGACCGCGATCCGGGCGCTCTCGCCCGGGCCGAGCTGGAAGTCGCGGCCCAGCGGCACGGGTGCACCGAGGGTGGTGCAGGCCAGGACCATCGTGAGGGGGAAGAGCGTGCGCATGGTCGTCTCCGCTAGTAGCTCGACCCGCCGCCCCCGCCGCTCGACGAGCCCGACCCGCCGAAACTGCTTCCCCCGCCGGAAGACCCGGACGAGGATCCGCCTCCGGACGAAGATGTACTGGTCGGCGATGGTGGAGTGCGCCGGGGGAGCACGACCTCCCGGGTGCTGGTCGCGGGGCAGGCTTTGCAACTGGTGGTATCCTGGGCCAGGCCCTTGGCGGCATAGGTCGGCTGTTTCACCACCCGTCGGGTGATCCTGGCCGTGCGGTGGTGGCAGCCCGGGCACTCGTGATACGAGCTGAACACCGCCTTGAAGGGCAGGATCAGCGTCTCTCCGCACTCGCAGGTCCATACGTCGTAGTCGACGCTCCGGATCCGTTCTTCGATGCGCTGGGCCGGATCGAGCGCCGCGTCGTCTCGGGCCTCGTCCAGCCGCCGCATCGGCCTGCCGCAGCGCGGGCAGCGCCGGGGACGCCGGCGTCTCCAGAACGGGATGCCCGCCAGGCCGGCGCCCGAGAGCAGCACTCCGCCGACGATATGCCACCACCGAATCCCGCCTGTCGGCGCTTGCGCGGGTTCGGTGATCGGCCGGCCCGCCGGCCGGGCGGAGTCGGACAGACCGGCCTCGCGGTGCAATTGCTCGGCGATGCCCTCCACGCCCGCGGCGAGCGCCGCGCCGTAGTCGCGGGCCTTCAAGAACGGGACGATTCGCTCGGTGCAGATCCTTCCACTCTCGGCGTCGGTGATGATCCCCTCGGCCCCGGTACCGGTGGTGATCCAGCACTGGCCCTGGTGATCGGGCGCGAGCTCCTTCGGCACGATCAACAGCAGCACGCCGAGATCCCGGCGCGCCGAGCCGATCGCTTCCACCCGCCCGACCCGCCAGCTTCGATAGATGGCCAAGCCTACCTCGAAGGGTGGGAAGTCCCCGATCGACGGAAGAATCGCGACGCCGAGATCCCCGTAGCCCGAATCCTGGAGCGCCTGGATCCTGGCGTTGACCGCGGCCTTGGCGTCGGCCTGGAGCACGCCGGGCACGTCCGCGATGAAGCCGTTGGGGGCCGGCGAGGGCGGCACGAACCGCGCGACGCCGCCGGTGACTGCCGGGACCTTGGGCTGTTGCGCCGCGAGAGGCGCCGCGCAGAAGAACAGGCAGGCTCGAAGCGCGCTCAATCGACCGACACTCCCGCCCGCCGCAGGAATCGCTCGGCGAGCTGCTCCTGGCGCTCGTTTCCGGATTCGCGCGCCTGCTCCAGTAACTGCTTCACCCACGGGACGAGGCTTGGCTCGCCGAACCGGTAGCCGGTCGCCGCCTCGGCGGTGTCGGAGTCGCCCTCATTGGCGCCCTTGAGGAGCGCCCGCGCGGCGGCTTCGTCGTACCCGGGGTCGTCACGGGGGGGTAGGGGATAGCGATGCCGGGGATCGGGGCCTCCACCGTCTTCATTGACGAACGCACGGGACATGGCGCGATTCCGCTGGCGGGCTGCGAGAGGATGATCCCATGTCCGGCTCCCCGCCGCAATACCCTGCGAGCATGCTGGCCCGCCTCCGTTCCGCCGCCGTGTTGGGCATCGACGCCTACCTGGTCGAGGTCGAGGTCGACCTGACCAATGGCCTGCCTTACTTCGCCACGGTGGGCCTGCCGCAGGGAGCGGTTAAGGAAGGCCGGGAGCGGGTCACCGCGGCGCTGGTCAACGCCGGGTTCGAGTTTCCGCTCAAGCGCATCACGGTCAACCTCGCCCCGGCGGATGTGCCCAAGGCGGGCTCGGCCTTCGACCTGCCGGTATCGCTCGGCATCCTGGCGGCGAGCGGGCAGCTTCCCGCGGCAGCGCTCGAGGGCACCGTCTCCTTCGGAGAGCTTGGCCTCGAAGGAGACCTGCGGCCGGTTCGGGGCGCGCTCTCGATGGCCTTGGCCGCGCGTGCCGGAGGCGCCCGGAGCCTCCTGGTTCCGCTGGCCAACGTGGCGGAGGCGGCGGTGGTGGATGGCCTCGCGGTCTATGGAGCGGACCGTCTGAGTCAGGTCCTGCTGCATCTGAACGGCACCACGCCCCTCTCCCCGGCGCCGTCGGGGGACCCTTCCCGTGTCACCGAGAGTGCCGGAGACGGCGCCGACTTCGCCGATGTGCGCGGCCAGCTCGCCGCCAAGCGCGCCCTGGAAGTGGCTGCCGCGGGGGCGCACAACGTGGTGCTCATCGGCCCGCCCGGCGCGGGAAAGACCATGCTGGCGCGCCGGCTCCCCACGATTCTGCCGGCCCTGACGCTTGACGAGGCGCTGGACATCACCAAGATCCACAGCGTCGCGGGGCTCTTGCCCGCCGGCGCCGCCCTGATCAGCGCGCGGCCGTTTCGCGCGCCCCACCATACCATCAGCGACGCCGGACTGGTGGGCGGCGGCTCATCACCTCGTCCCGGAGAGGTGAGCCTGGCCCACGGGGGCGTGCTGTTCCTGGACGAGCTGCCGGAATTCCATCGTCACGTGCTTGAGGTGCTGCGGCAGCCGATGGAGGACGGCCAGGTCACCCTCTCTCGGGCGGCCGCGCGGCTCACCTTTCCCGCCCGCTTCACCCTGATGGCGGCCATGAATCCGTG
>JBGPLG010000006.1:0-79092 GCA_041486305.1 Gemmatimonadota bacterium | reverse complement strand
TTTCGCCGGAGCACTTTTTCGATCAACGCGGTCACCACGATCCGGAGCGACTTCGGCCGGCGCTTCACTTACGAGGGCACCCTCGGCGCGGGAATGACGCCCTCACATGGCGACCTCGCGGATTTTCAGCACACCGCCTTCCTGATGGTGAGCCAGGGACTCCGAGCCCGCGTCGCCGGTCCGCTGCACCTCTACACCAACGTGATCTATCACTCGGCCCTGTACCACGACATCGGCACCAGCGAGCTCGATGCGCGCGAGCTCACCATCGACCTGGGAGGATTCTTCAAATTCCGGAGGGGACCCGAGTGGCTCGTCGGTCTTACCGAGGACCTGGAGCCCTCGGGTCCGGCGATCGACGTTTCGTTCAGGCTGGGGGCGCGCTGGTGAAGAGAAACTGCTCCATCTGTTCCAGCAGGTACTGCCGGGATTTGGGCTCCCTGAGGTTCAGCGCATAGTGGTTGATGAGCTGCTGCTGGTACTTGAGCCACTCGGCCCAGCAGACCCCGCAGATCTCACGAAAGACCCGCGCGCCGAGCTCGTTGGGGAAGGGCTGGAACGACTGGGAGTCGCGGGTCTGGCCGCAGCGGGAGCAGGTGATGACGGGCATGAGCGAAAGGTAAGAGGTGAGACGGGAGAGGGGGACTCCGATTGACCCGGGGTCCCCCTCTCACCTCTCGCTTCTAACCTCTCACCTGACGACGATGTCCCCCCGCTGAAGCGCCTTCACACCGCTGCGGGTACCCAGCCCGGCGCCCAGGCCGACCACGGCCGCGGTCACCCCGCTGATGAGCGGCAGCAACGTCAGCGGCAGCACCAGCAGCCCCGCTACCACGGCAGCCAGCACCGGAATGCCGGGCGAGCGCACCGCGTCCACGAACCGCAGGCGACGGCGGACGAAGCCGCGCGCAAAGCCGAAAGCGAAAACGCCTGCGGTCGCGGTGACGGCGATCGCGGCGAGATTGACCAGGCTCTGGATGATCATGAACGGCCTCCCGATACGAGTTTATCGTGTTTCATTACGAAACACCACCCTAGGAGGTTTCAACCACCCGCACTACCACCGCAAGGCACAGCTTCCCCACACGAATCCGGAGCCGAAGGCTGTGAAGACCACCAGGTCTCCCTGGGCCAGGCGCCCTTCACGGACGCATTCGTCCAGGGCAATCGGAATCGTAGCCGCGGTGGTGTTCCCGTAGCGCTGGATGTTGTTGTAGGTCTGATGGTCGGCCAGGCCGAGCTCCTTCTGCACCGCCTCGGAGATCCTGAGGTTGGCCTGATGCGGAATCAGCAGCGCGATCTCCTCGACCCGCTCGCCGGCCTTCTCCAGCACCGCCCGGACCGACTCCGGCATCCGGACCACGGCGTGCCGGTACACCTCGCGACCGTCCATCTGGAGCCAGAAACGCCGCGCGGCGATCTCCTCGGGCCACTTTTCCAGCCTGACCATCGCGCTGGGCCCCTCGGCCCAGAGCTTTGCGGCGTTCTCCCCCTGGCTGTGGAGATCGAACCCGGCGATGCCCCGCCCGCTCGTTTCGGTGGGGGCCAGCAGCACTGCACCGGCGCCATCGGCGAAGATCACCGCGGTGTTGCGGCCCGCCGACGACACTTCCATCCGGGTAGACTGGATTTCCTGTCCGACCACGAGCACCCGGCGGAAGGAGCCGGTCCGGATGTAGGCATCCGCGACCGAGAGGGCGAATATGAATCCGGCGCACTGCATCCGGATGTCGATGGCGGGAATCGTGGCCAGCCCGAGCTCGCACTGCAGGAACACCCCGTTTCCGGGGGCGAAATGGTCGGGGGTCGAGGTCGCGTAGATGATCGCATCGACCGCGGACGCGGGTTCCCCGGCCATCTCGAGCGCCGCCACGGCCGCGGCCTTGCCCAGTGCAACCCCCGAATCACCTTCGGCAATCCAATGGCGTTCCTGGATTCCGGTCCGGACCCGGATCCATTCGTCCGACGTATCCATGAGCTTGGCGAGATCGTCGTTGGTGACGACCCGCGGGGGAACCGCCCGGCCGGTGCCGAGGATGACGCTCTTAGGCTGAATACTGACCCCCGCTACTCGTACCGGAGCGCGTCGATCGTGTTGAGTGTGGCGGCGCGCCAGGCGGGCCAGAGCCCGAAGGTAAGGCCCACGACGGCACTGAATGCAAAGGCCAGGGCTACCGAGGATGGGGCAATGAAGGTATTCCAATGGGCAACCCGCGCCATCAGCATCGCGCCGCCCGCCCCGAACACCACTCCCAGCGCGCCACCCAGCAGGCAGAGCACCAGCGCCTCGGTCAGGAACTGGAGCATGACGGTGCTCTTGCTCGCCCCCAGGGCCTTGCGGATGCCGATCTCACGGGTGCGCTCGGTGACGGACACCAGCATGATGTTCATGATGCCGATGCCGCCCACGACCAGCGAGACCAGGGCGATCCCGCCCAGGAGGAACTTGAAGCTCTCCGCGGTATCCTGCTGGGTGGCGAGGATGTCCTGCTGGTTCCGGATCTGGAAGTCGTTGTCACCGCCGGGCCGGACCTTGTGTTCCCGGCGGAGCACCCGTTCGATATCCACCATCCCGGCGTCGAGCGAGACTCCCTCGCGGACCAGGACCGCGATGGAGCGGAGCCGGTCACTGCCGAAGATCCGGTAACGCGCCGTGCTGAGCGGGATCACGATCCGCTCATCGGGGTTCTCGAACGATCCGGCCGATCCCTTTTCACTCAGTACGCCGATCACCACGAACGGCTGGCCCCGGACCATGATGGTCTGGTTGATGATGCCGGCGGGGTTGACGTTGAACATCGTCGGCACCGCGGACCCCAGCACCGCGTAGCGCTGGTGGGCGCCGTCGTCTCCCTGGGTGAACATCCGGCCGAAGGTGACCTGGAAGTTCCGCACCTCGGCAAAGTTGGGCGAGGTGCCGAGGATGTTGATGTTGAAGTTCTTGTTGCCGTACTTCACCTGGAGCGAACGCTGCATCTCCGGCTCGACCGCCGCGAGCTGGTGGGCGTCCTCCGCGAGCGCCTCGGCATCCTTCACGGTGAGGCTCACCCGGACGTCGCTGGCCCGGCCGCCCATGAACGACTGGCCCGGGTAGATCGAGAGCAGATTCGCTCCCAGCGCCTCGATCCGCGCTGCGATGGCTCGCTGGGCTCCGGTGCCGATCGCGACGACCGCGATCACCGCGCCGACGCCGATGATGATGCCCAGCATGGTCAGCAGGGCCCGAAGCTTGTGGTCCCGAATGCTCTGGAAGGCCACCCGGACCGTCTCACCGATCATCATGGCCCGGCTACCTCCCGCCTGGCGGCCGGGTCCCGCCGGTGGGCGCCGTGGTCGCGCCGGGGCGGGCCGGGGTGGTGGAGCTGACGCCGGGAAGTCCGCCGCCACCGGTCATCTGGTTGAATCGCTGCTTCTGCTCGGTTTGCTGCTGCACCAGGCTCGCGCTGGGCAGCACCAGCACCGAATCGGTGACAGTGAGGCCGCGGACCACTTCGCTGTAATCGAGGTCGGTGAGCCCGGTGCGGATGTAGACCGGGACCGGTTCTCCGTTCCGCCGCACGAAGACGATGTAGTCCCCGCCGAACTGGAAGTCCGCGCCGCCGCGACCGCGGCCGCCGCCGAAACCGCGACCGCCACCGGCGCCGCCACCGGCGCCGCCGCCGGCCCGGAACGCCGCCATCACCTTCTGGAAGGTGGCGTTCTCCGCGTCGGACAGCTGCCCGCCTCCGAACCGCTTCTGCATCAGGGCCCGCACCTGGGCCTCGGTCACGCCTTCCGGAAGGGCCACGGTGCGGCCGTCGGGCGTGGTCATGGTGTTTCCGGCGGGCTTGCTGGCCACCGTGTCGGCCTTGGCGCTGTCGGGCCGGGGGCTCTGGCCCGCCAGGGTGCTCCGCATCGAATCGCGCTTCTTGGCGGCATCGGCCAGCAGCTCGGTGAGGCGGGCGTCGGGAATGCCCAGCACCTGGGCGGCGCTGGCGACATCCCGGGGCGTCCGGAGCGAGGCGTTGGGCACCGCCAGCACGCTGTCCCGCTGCCCGATGTGGACCTCGACGTCGGCATTCATGCCGGGCTTGAGCAGGCCGTTGCGATTCTCGATCCGGACCTGGACCGCGAACATGGTCACGTTCTGCACCGTCTGCGCGAGCGGTTCGATCTTGAGCACCGTGCCGTCGAACGGCTGGTTCGGATAGGAGCCGACGGTCACCGTGGCGCGCTGGCCCGGCTTGATCTTCCCGATGTCGGTCTCGTCCACCAGGGTGCTCACCTGCACCAGGTTCAGATCGGCCATCTTGAGGAGGACGGTGCCGCCACCGACGTCGGTCGAGGGCGAGGAGATGACCTGGCCGCGCTCCACCGACTTGGAGATGATGGTCCCGTTGATCGGCGCCAGGACATCGGTGTCTTCCATGGCGATCTTGGCGTTGTCCAGCGCCACCTGCGCGCCCACCACCGCGGCCCGGGCGTTGGCCACCGCCAGCACGGCGGTCTCGTGCTCTTCGGTGGAGATCGACTGGGTCTTGAAGAGCTCGTCGGAGCGGCCCCGCATCGACACCGCGTTATCCATCCGCGCCTTGGCGACGTCCAGGTCGGCAGTGGCCTGGTTCAGCCGGTTTCTCGGGGTGCGCTGGTCGACCCGGACCAGGAGGGTGCCGCGATTGACGGTCTGCCCGGTCTCGACCTTCATCTCGAGGATCTCGCCCGAGGCCTTGGACTTGACCTCGACGACGGTGTCGGGCTGCACGGTTCCCGTCGCGCGTGCCGAGACGATGATCGAGCGGCGTTCCACCGGGACCGCCTGGTAGACCACCACCTTGGGCTTCTCCTTGCAGCCGACGCCGGTGAGGAGCGCGACCAGGGGAACCAGCGTACGCATGCGCATTCAGGACCTTCCGGGTGAGGCGATGTCACGCTCGACCTTGCCGTCCTTCAGATGGACCTGGCGTCGGGCATGCTCGGCGATGTCGTGTTCGTGGGTCACGAGGATGATGGTCTGGCCCTCGGCGTAGAGCTGCTCGAACAGCCCGAGAATCTCCTCGCTGGTTTTGGAGTCGAGGTTGCCGGTGGGCTCGTCGGCCAGAATGATGCTGGGGTGATTGACCAGCGCCCGCGCGATCGCGACGCGCTGCCGCTGTCCACCGGAGAGCTCGTTGGGGCGGTGACTCATGCGCTCCTTGAGTCCGACCCGGGTCAGCGACTCTTCGGCTTTCTGGCGGCGCTCCTTGGCGCCGGTGCCGCCGTAGATCAGCGGAAGCTCGACGTTCTGCAGCGCCGAGGCCCTGGGCAACAGGTTGAAGGTCTGGAACACGAAGCCGATCTCGCGGTTCCGGATCCGGGCCAGCTCGTCGTCGCCCAGCTCGGACACCCGGAACCCGTTGAGCCAGTACTCGCCCTCGGAGGGAGAATCGAGGCAGCCGATCATGTTCATCAGCGTGGACTTCCCCGAGCCCGACGGCCCCATGATGGCCACGAACTCGTTGCGGCGGATCGTGAGATCCACGCCCCGCAGCGCCTGGACGGTTTCGCTGCCCATGACGTAGTCGCGCTTCATGTTGCGCACGACAATGACGGCATCGCGCGGCACGTCCGCGGGCAGCATGGCCATCCGCTCGGCGGTGTTCGAAATGGCGGTCACAGTGTCCTCCCGATCAGGGCGGAGATTTGGGCGCGGGCCCGGACGTAGTCGAACCGGGCGGTCACGCCATCGACTTCGGCCTGGCTGAGCGCTTCCTGCGAAGTGAGCACGTCCACAATGGTCGCGACGCCGAGGCGGTAGCGCTCCTGCTGCACCCTGAGGTCTTCCTGGCCCGCCTGCACGCTGGTGAGACTGATCCCGATGCGGAGCCGGGCTGCCTCGAGCGAAGCCAGCGCGGCGATGAGGCTGGCCAGGACCTGGCGGTGCGCCTCGGCCGCGTTCGCGTCGGCGACCTCCGCGGCCACCTGCGAGGAGACGATGCCCTGCTCCCGCTGAAACCGGTTGAAGATCGGCCAGTTGAGGCCCAGCGAGAGCGCCCGGGACTGGAGGAACGTGTAGCTGTTCCGGCTGCTGCCGTTGAGGGACGCGGAGCCGGACAGGTTGAGCGTCGGGTAATACCCCGCCTTGGCCACCGTAATCGCGGCCCGGGCCGACGCCGCCTGTGCCTCGGCCGACTTGACCGAAGGAGAGTTCGCCAGCGCTTCCGTTCGGAGCGCCGCGGTGTCCACCACGGCGAGGGTCCGGTACAGCGAGGAATCGTCCGCCGCGCCGACCGGACCGTCCTCGCCGACCAGGCGGCCGAGGTTGGCTTCGGCCGTGGCCAGCGCGGTCTGGGCGTTCACCAGCTGGAGCTGCGCGTTGCCCAGGGTGACCAGCGAGCGAAGCGAATCGGGGCGGATACCACGGCCCGCCTGCAGCTTGGCGATCGCCACCTTGAGCTGCTCCTCGGCCCGTCGCACGCTGGCGGCCCGCACCAGCATGAGCTGCTCGGCAGCCAGGACGTCATAGAAGGTGTTGGTGGTGGTCAGCTGCTGCTGGAATTGGGCGTTCTGGAAGCTCGCCTCGGCCGCGTCGCGGTTGGCGCCGGCCGCCTTCTTCTCTCCGGTGCGCCGAAACCCCGCGAAGAGGTCCACGCTGGAGCTGAGTGTAGTCCCCAGGCTCCGGGTCGAGCTGCCGCTGGTGGTGAGCTGTCCGGTGCTGGGGTCGAGAATTGCGCCCTCGGAGAAGTTGTCTCCCCGCGAGCCGCTCAGGGTCAGGTTGGGGAGATAGGCGCCGCTGGCGGAACGTTGCCGCGCCTGGGCGTTGCGGACCGTACCGCCCGCGGAGATGACGCTGGGCTGCACCCGGTTGGCCCGGGCGATGGCCTCGGCCAGGGTGAGCTTGGGTTTCTGCGCTATTGCCGGGCCGACGGCTCCGAAGAGGGCAACTCCGAGCAGGAGTGCAAGCCTGTTACCGACGACCATTCCGGCTCCGTTCTCTTTCTGCGCGCCGGAGGCTGTCCTGCCTCTGAAGCTCACTGTACTTGGCCCGCTGCTCCGGAGTGAGCAGTCCGCCGATCGCGTTGCGGATGGCCTGCCGCTCCGACTGGAACTGCGGCCTGATCTGTTCCCAGAGCGAATCCATGGCGGGCTGGTGCCGATCCAGCACGGCCTGGATGCTGTCACGCTGCGCTTCGGTCAGGCCGAGGTCGGTGGTCAATCGCTCGACGTAGCTGGGCCGAGGGCCGTGCCGGGGGCCGGCCATCATGGTGGCGGCGCCGCCCACCAGGCCGCCGAGGACGAAGGCCGCGATGAGCATCACCGCCGCGCCGGTTCGGGAGCGGGTCATGGCTTTTCCCGGAGCGCGGCCATGATCACGTCCACGGCGGGCGGCTGGGACGAGACCACGGTGTGGGCGGGAAGGGAGGCCATGGTGACGCCGGGGTCGGCCGGCTCGGTCGAGCGGGCCACCCAGGTACCCAGCCAGAGCAGAAACGCCGCCGCTACCGCCGCGGCCATGACGCGGGGCCGCGCCCATCCGGCCAGGACGTCCCACTGGTCTCCCGATTCGGCGGCCACAACGGCCATCCGGATCCGGCGGAGGAACGCTTCCGGCTCCGGACCGGTCAGGGCCTCGCGGAGCATCCGCCCCAGCTCGGGATCGGGGTCGTGGTCGAACGGCGACAATGTCATTTCATTCCCTCCGCGAGCGTTCCGAGCGTCTTCCGCATCGCGCGGCGCGCGTGAAATACATAGGACCGGACGGTGCCTTCCGGCACGTTGAGCGCCGCGGCGATATCCGCGTGGCCCCATCCTTCCGAATCGAACAGCACCAGCGCGACTCGCTGGCGTTCCGGCAGCTCGGCCAGTCCCGCGTCTATTTTTTCCCGAAGCAACGCGGCCTCGGCCATGCGATCCGGGCCGAGGCCGCCGGACTCCAGGGTTTCCGCGATCGCCTCGGCCTGTCTCACCTTGCCCCTCCGCCGAGAGTCGAGCGCCGCGTTCACCACAATGCGCATCAACCAGGGCCGGAACGGGCGAGCCGGGTCGTAGCGCTCGATCGCCCGCCATGCGGCCAGCATTCCATCCTGAACCGCATCGTCGGCGTCATCGTCGTCCCGCAGGATTGCGCGGGCGGCCCGGCGGGCGGCCAGACCATGCCGATCGATGAGCATTCCGAAGGCGTCGGGGTCACCGCCACTGGCCGCTCTTGCCAGCTCGGTGTCTTCCACGTCCGAATTACGCAGCGGGGGCTCCGGGCGTTGAGGTCGTTGACCTGCCTAAAGATACGTCGCGTCCGGGAATCCGACGGAGGGCACGGAATCGGGGCGGCTGGGAGCGGTCCGGAGGCTCAGTTGCGGCGAGGGCGACCCCAGGTTTCGAGCCCCACCGCGACCGCCAGCCAGAGGCTCAGGAACCCGAAGATGGCAGCCATGGCACGGGGCAGAATCAGGAAGAGCACTCCGAGAACGGCGAGAATCATACTGTACTGCAGGAACACGGTGCGCCGGGCCCCCGACACCAGGGCCCACAGAGTCACCGCGGCCCGGTTGCGGCGCTCCCGGAGGGAGGGTCGGTGCTGCCGTTCTTCCGGGGTCGGGCCCAGCGGAAAGGCCGCCAGCGCCCGCCGTCGCCGGCCGGAATCACCCTCCAGGTATTTCACCTCCACGCTGCGGTCCAGATCCCGGCGGTACTGGGCCTCCATCGCCTGGGCGAGCGGGATGTCGTCGGCCAGCACGTCGATCTCGTAGTTAGCGAGCAGGCTCGACAGGTTGAGGTTGGTGGAGCCGATCCGGACCCAGCGCGCGTCGACCACGATGGTTTTGGCGTGGAGCATGGCGCCGCGCCACTCGAAGATCCGGACCCCGGCTTCCAGCAGATCGCGATAGCCGATCCGGGTGAGGTTCTGCACCCGCGGAAGATCGCTTTTGCCCGGCACCAGCACCCGCACGTCGACGCCGCCCCGCGCCGCGTCGATCATGGCCTGGTAGAGCTGACGTGGAGCCACCAGGTAGGCGTCGGTGATCCAGACCCGCTCTACCGCGCCGGCCAGCAGCAGCTCGGTGGCCCGGGCGGCGCGGACCCCGCCCGGTTCGCCGGCCACGACCCGGATCAGCGAGTCGCCCCGCTCCGGGGGATCGGCCACCAGCTCGCCCTCGTCGATCGCCGCACCGAGAGCTCCCCAGGGCGCGGCGAATGCGCGGTCCAGCGCGGCGGCGGCGGGGCCGTCAATGGCGATGGCGGTGTCGCGCCAGGGCTGGCGCCCGGCCATCGGGTTTCCGGCCCATTCGTTGCCGATGCAGTGTCCGCCGGTGATCGCGGCCTCTCCGTCCACGACCAGCAGCTTGCGGTGATCCCGGGAAAGGTTGTCGCTCAGGCGGAGCAGCCGCGGAGGATTGAAGCAGCGCACGATGGCCCCCGCCTTGCGAAGACTCCGCCAGAGCGAGCGCCGGGTGGTGATCGACCCGAGCCAGTCGGTCAGGATTCGCACTTGCACGCCGGCGCGGGCCCGCTCGGCCAGGGCCTCGGCAAAGCGGCGGCCGGTATCGTCGGATCGAAAGATGTAGCTGTCGAGATGGATCCGGCGGGTGGCCTTCGCGATCCGGTCCAGCATCGCGGGGTAGATAGCGGGGCCGTCGAAGAGGAGGGTAAGCCGGTTTCCCGGGATCGGACGGCCCCCCGCCGCGCGGTCCATGGCGCGGTCGACGATCTCGATCGGGTTGTCCGGCCGGGGATCCACTGGTGGGCTCACGCCGTCCCGAGGCCGAGGGTACGCTCCTCCGGACGCAGGGCGGCGACCACGAATCCGATGAGCTCCTCCAGGGGCACGCCCAGCTCGGCGGCGCCGGTCTGCACATCTTCGCGGCTCACGCCTCGCGCGAAGGCCTTGTCCTTCAGCTTCTTTCGTACCGACGACACCTCGAGGTCGGCCAGGCTCCTCGAGGGGCGCACCAGCGCACAGGCCACCAGGAATCCGCAGAGCTCGTCCACCGCGAAGAGCGCCCTGGCCATCGGGGTGTTCCGGGCCACCCCGGTGTAGGCCGCGTGCCCCAGAATGGCCTGGCGGGCCTCCTCCGGCAGGCCCTTCTCGGCCAGGATGCGCACGCCCTCGGCCGGATGCTCTCGGTCGGGGTCGTGGTCGGGATTAGGGAACCGCTCGTAGTCGAAATCATGCAGCAGACCCACCAGCCCCCACGCCTCCGGATCGGCGCCGTATTTTCCGGCCATCGCGCGCATGGCGATTTCGACCGCGTACATGTGCTTCCGCAGGGCGTCCGACGCCGTGTACGCGTGCATCAGCTCGAGGGCGTCCGCGCGATTCATCATGAGGTTCCGCCTAGTGCTTCATCTGCCCCTCGTCGGGCAGCTGCGATGCGGACAGGGGCACCCGTACCGGGTTACCGGTGTCCACGGTGATCTCGAACGCATAGGCGCCGGGCCGCGGCAGGGGGACGTCAAACACCAGCACCGCGCCGGCCTCGATCTCGGTGACGCCGGCGGGAGGCTCCCCGAACTGCACCGTGCCCTCACCACCCATCAGCTCGGCGCCGGCGTCGTCCAGGAACCGGATCCGGATCGGATGGGAGCCGACCTCGATCCGACGGCCGCGGACCCGGAGCACCAGATGGGTCCGGGGATGCATTGCCGGAAACGCGGCCACCCAGACGTGCTGGAAGATGCCGAGCACCGACAGCTTCCCGTGCTGGTCGATGAGGGCATAGTCGGAGAGCACCGCGAAATCGATCTGCACCCTCAGACCACCCGGATCTTGGTGATGACGTCGTCCTTGCGAATGGCGTTCACGACGTCCAGTCCGTCGGTGACCTGCCCGAAGACGGTGTGCTTCTTGTCGAGGTGCGGCTGGGGTGAGTGGCAGATGAAGAACTGGCTGCCTCCGGAGTCCTTCCCCGCATGCGCCATGGACAGGGTCCCGGCGACGTGCCGATGGGTATTGAGATGGGTCTCGCACTTGATCTTGTAGCCGGGGCCGCCGGTGCCTACCCGCGGGTCGGAGGCGTTGCGCGAGAGCGGGTCGCCGCCCTGCACCATGAAGTCGGGGATGACCCGGTGAAACCGGGTTCCATCGTAGAACTCCGCGTTGGCCAGCTTCTCGAAATTGGCGACGGTGCCGGGAACCTCGGTATCGAACAGTTCCGCGGTCATGGTACCACGGCTGGTCTCGATGACGGCCTTTTTCATGGGATCCGGAATAAGGGGTTAAACTGGCGCGGGGAAATGCGCGGCGTGAAGTCTAGCCTGCATGGGGCCCGGCCGGAACGCCACCGCGTCCGGCGGTTTGATAGCGCTCCTCCGAGGCACTACAATAGGCTCCATGGACGAGCTCGAACCCTACCGTCAGGAAGCCATCCGGGCGCTCTCGGCGGCGGTCGCTTCCGACCGGTTGCCGGCAGACCAGCTGGAGCCCCGGCTGGCCCTGGTGCGGCAGTCCCCCAACCGGGCCACGCTGGACGCGATCGTCGCCGACGTGCTGCCGACCGGCGGATTCCTGGCGCCCACCGGCCTGGTGCCGGCGGTGGCGGACCACACCTATGCCGGCCCCTACGCCAGCTCCTTCGAGCCCGCGGAGGAGCTGCGCATCTCGACGGTCTTCGGCTCGACCAAACGGGCCGGCTCCTGGACGGTGCCGCTCCACCTCACGCTCAAAGTGTTCGCGGGCGAGATCACGCTCGACCTGCGCGACGCCGTGTTCGGATCGGACGTGCTGGATATCGACGTGAACATCCTGATGGGCGGCGTGGTGCTCATCGTGCCACCCGGCGCCCAGGTGGAGAACGAATGCGAGGAGCGCTTCAGCTCCTCGACCCACTCGACCCGCTCGGCCCGCGGGGCGAGCCCGATCGGGCTCTTGATCCGCATCGGCGGCAAAATCCGGATGGGTAACCTCGAGATCAAGGAAAAACGGCCGAGCGGCCAAGAACCCGAGAAGAAGGGGCTGATGAAGCTGTTCTCGGGAGAGGACTAGACCCGGGACGAGGGACAGAGCTTCCGCAGCACGCAGACCTCGCAGCGCGGCCGCCGCGCGATGCAGACCCGCCGCCCGTGCCAGATCAGCAGGTGGGACACCAGGGTCCAATCCTCCCGCGGAATCAGCGCCATCAAGTCCTGCTCGATCTTCTCCGCAGTCCTTTCGCGGGTGAGCCGGAGCAGCGCGGCCAGCCGGGTGACGTGGGTGTCCACGGTCACGCCCTCATTGATTCCGTAGGCGTTGCCCAGGATCACGTTGGCGGTTTTGCGGCCCACGCCCGGCAGGGCCCGGAGCTGCTCCATTTCACGAGGCACCACCCCGGTGTGGCTCGTCACCAGCGCCTGGGCCATGCCGATCAGGCTCCGGGCCTTGTTTCGGAAGAACCCGGTGGAGCGGATCAGGTCTTCCACCTCAGGCTGGTCGGCGGCCGCGAGGGATGCGGGCGTGGGATAGCGGGCAAAGAACGCCGGCGTCACCAGGTTGACCCGCACGTCGGTGCACTGGGCCGAGAGAATGGTCGCGACCAGCAGCTGGTAGGGGGTCTGGAAATCCAGCTCGCAATGCGCGGCGGGATATTCCGCTTTCAGCAGGGCGAGGATCCTCCCGGCGCGGCGCCGGAGCGCCTCGCGCGTCTCCCGGGGCCACGCCTTGCGCTTCGCGACCGCCTTGCGGGGCTTGGACTTCATTTCCGCCTCCCCCGGGCAAACGTCAGGAATTCATCCGCGGTCCTGGTGTTGAGCACGTCGGCCCGGGTGAGCCACCCCTTTCGCGCCATGCCCACGCCATAGGGCATGTTGCCGAGGCCGGCGCGGCTGTGGGCATCCGCGCCGATCGAGATCACAACACCCAGATCACGGGCCCGTCGCAGCACTCTCCAGTCGAGATCGAGGCGGTGCGGGTCGGCGTTGATCTCGATGGCAATGCCATCGGCGGCCGCCTTCCGGAACACCTGTTCCAGATCGATCGGATAGGCGTTGCGGGAGAGCAGGAGGCGGCCGGTCGGGTGGCCCAGGATGGTGAGACAGGGATGGTCCATGGCGCGGAGCACCCGGGCAGTCATTTCGGCTTCCGCCATCGCAAGGCGGGAATGGATCGAACCGATCACGAAATCGAACCCGGCCAGCGTCGCATCGTCGTAGTCGAGCTGTCCGTCCGCCAGAATATCCGATTCGATTCCCTTGAGCACCCGGCAGCCCGCCCCCGAGGCGTTGAGCGCGTCGACCTCGGCCCATTGGCGGTGCAGGTCCTCGACCGAGAGCCCGCCGGCGTAGGCAGCCGACTTGCTGTGGTCGGTGAGCCCGAGGTACGAGTATCCGGCTTCGCGGCAGGCCAGGGCCAGCCCCTCGATCGACAGGTTGCCGTCGGAGTAGCCGGAGTGGCAATGGAGCAGCCCGCGGAGGTCGGATGGCTCGAGGAGACGAGGCAGCGGGCCGGATCCGGCCCGCTCGACCTCGTCACCCCCCTCGCGAAGCTCGGGCGGGATCTCGGCCAGGCCCAGCGCGCCGTAGAGCGCGGCCTCATCCGGCGTCGGGACGAAGGCACTGCCCCTCCAGAGCGCGGCCGCATCGAGGCCGAAACCGACCGAGCCGGCATGGGCGGACAGCCGCGCCAGGTGTCCCTCGCTGCCGGTCGCCTGCACCAGCACGGCGCCAAGGTTGACCGCCGGCGTCACCACGATACGCGCCGCCATCCCGCTCGAGGTGCGCAGCGTAACCCGCCGCTCGTCCTCGCCGGCGATCTCCTCCAGCCCGGGCACCTGGGCCAGCGACCGGAACACTTCGTCCGCGGGCACCTCCGCCACCAGCACCAAAACCAGGTCCCGCACCACTTCGGTGCGGCGGCGGACCTCGCCCGCGATGATGGCGCGGGATACTCCCGGCAGCCGCTCCAGCGCGGCTTGGAGCATCCCGGCTTCCTCTACCGCGTGATGCGAGAGCCGGAACGCCTGGACCCGCCGCAGAAAGCCGATGCCCTTGAGCACCGTCTCGGCGGTCTTGGATCCGAAGCCGGGGAGGGACGCGAGCCGGCCGTCGCGGGCCGCGTCCTCGAGCTCCGACAGGGTCTCGATGCGCAGCTTCTCGTGGATGGTCCGGATGCGTGCGATGCCCAGGCCCGAGATCCGCAGCATCTCGACCAGCCCCGGTGGGATGTCCTCGCGCAGCTGCTCGAGCAGCTCGCAACGCCCCGACGTGAGCAGCTCCGTCACGATGCCGAGGGTGGCCGGCCCCACGCTCTTGGTGGCGGCGAGGGTTCCATCGGCCAGCGCCTGCGCGGGTTCGACGCCCAGACCCCGGACCGCCTTCGCCGCGGTGCGGAAGGCCCGCACCCGGAAGGGGTTCTGCCGCTGCAGCTCCAGGCAGGCGGCGATCTGCTCCAGGACTCCGGCGATCCCGGCGCGATCCAGGTTCACGGCGAGAGCCGCCAGGCGAGCTCCAGCAGCTCTTCGGCCCCGACGATCGACGCGAGGCCCGCCCGCTCGGCGCCCGGCAGAGTTCCCGAGAAGAGCGCCGAGCCGTCGGCCCGCTCGAGCCGGTCGGGCCGACAACCGGCGACCTCCACGGCGGTGAAGCCGGCACGCCCGGGATGCAGTCCGAAGATGGCGAGCACGGTGAGGGCGTCTCCGTTGCGGGAAGCGAACCAGCCGTCCAGCGGCTCGGCGGTCCCACCCTCCGTGGACTCCCCCCAGATCCGGAGCGGGGGGAGCTGGACATAGCAGGTCTCGCCGGCCGCGGGGACCGGGGACGCCTGACCGGCCCCGCGCAACGCGGATGCCAGGGCCGTCTCGCCGACGGCCGAGGTCGGCTCCCCGTCCGCCCAGTACAGGTACGACTGGTGCAGGAAGGCGGCCATCGTGCCGATTCCCTCCCCCAGGCCTTCGTCGGGCTCGAGCTCCCGCAGGAACTCCAGCACGGCGCGCACCATCAGGAAGGCGTCTCGATCCCTCGGGTCTCTCGCCGCGACGCCGATCGCAGCCCGCAACGCGGGAAATCGCGCCGGGGCAATCGTCCCCATGACCAGGGCGAACGGCGTTTCCCGCGCCGGAGGGTTCACGGGGCGCGGGGGAAGAAATCGTCCAGCACCCGGGTGAACGTCTCGGGCGCCTCGACATACGGGACGTGGCCGCATGCCGGAATTCGCTCCAGCGGAGCCCCCAGCAAACCGGCCAGGACCTCGGCAGTCTCGATCGGGATCGGGTCGTCCTCGCCATGGAGCACCACGGCCGATAGGGCGAGCCCGGCCAATCGGGGGCGGAGATCGAAGTCGCCCAGGCTCTCCCAGACCTCCTGCTGGGTTCGGCCGGTGATACGAAACGGGGTCAGGTCGGAGGCCTTGTGCCAGTCGTGGAAGTATCCGGCGACCGAGAGCTCGAACATCCGGTGCCGGTATTCCTCGGGACTCAGCTCCCGCAGACCGCCATCCTGGAGCCGCCGCCGGGTGGTCTGGATTTCGGGAGCGGCATTCCGCTCAGCCAGACGCCGCTCGAACTCGGCCCGAGCCTGGCGCCACACCGGTGCCGCCGACACCAGGCCCAGGCGCTCGACCCGGCCCGGGTGCTCGACGGCATACAGCAGGGCCAGCAATCCGCCCCAGGAGTACCCCGCGATCGAGAGCCGGTCGATACCCCACAGGCTCCGCAACGCTTCGAGATCCTCGACCTGCTCCCGCCACCCTACCGGTACTTCACGGGGTACCGCGGAGCGGCCGCCGCCGCGCTGATCGTAGTAGATGAGCATCCGCCGGTTGGCCAGGCGGTCGAATCCGGGCCGCAGATAATCGTGATGCGCCCCGGGGCCTCCATGCAGCACCACGGTCGGTGGCCCCGAGCCGATCCGGCGCTCGAAGAGGGTGACCCCGCGAACGAAACGCTCGGTGGTGGTCTCGCTCATGCGGCGCCCGGGCGCCGCGGTGAGGCGCTACAGGAGCACGGCGAGCGCATCGGCGACCTTCCGGACCTCCGCCAGCTCGGCGGCGTCGAACGGATCGGGGAGGTCCGAGTCCACATCGATCTGGCCCAGGATCAGGTCGCCGCGGCGGATCAGGACCACCAGCTCGGACCGGGTGAACACGTTGCAGGCGATGTAGTTCTCGATGGCCCGGACGTCCCCGATGTTCTGGTCCTTCCCGGTGGCGACCGCGGTACCGCAGACCCCGCGTCCGACAGGAATCCGGATGTGATCGGTCGGCCGGCCCGCAAAGGCCTCCAGGGCCAGCTCCTTGCCGTACAGCATGTAGAGATAGACCGAGGTGTACGGGGGTCCCGCGGCACGGATGTGCTCGGCGGCAAGGCGGAGCAGCTCCTGCCTGCCGACCTCTCGCGTGAACGCACCCCGCAGCGCAGCCACGATCTTTCCCGCGTTCAAGACGGACATTCGGGTCTCCGGACCGGTGTCGAAGTGGCGATTGCCACGGGGTTCAATTGCCCGCCCCCGAAATTAAACCTATCTTGCGCCACTACTTACCTGGCGACACGATCGACGATGTCGAGTCCATATCCGATAGCGGCAATCCTGGGCGCCCTGGTGTTCGTGATGCGCCACGAACGCGGTACACCGGCGCATCAGGAATCGCTGCTGCGATTGTTCCGCCAAACGCTGGCCGACCACGAGCTCGAGGTGGAGGCCGCTCCCAACGCCCTCCGTCTTGGGGGCGGGTCGGTTGCGCTCGACGCGCCGGGTGCCACGCTTTTCTGCGAACAGCTGCTGCTGCACGAGATCCGGGCCCTCGTGATGCCGGCCGACATCACGGACGCGGAGTTGCTGCGCTTCGCGGCGGTCATTTCCGCCTTCCCGGGCACCTATCCAGCGTACGAGGACGTGCTGACCGCGCTCGGACCGACGGCCGAGCGCCTCCGGCTCTCCCGAGCCTCCGGCGATTTCGAGCTCTTCGGCACCGGAACCCACCGGATTCCATCGGTGACCGAGTCGCTCGGCGAGACCCCTTCGGGCCCCCACCAGTTCCAGGAGGTGGAGCTCGACCCGACCGCCGCCGCGGGGACCGAATCGGGGGTCGCTCCCAGCGGCGGGGTCGCGCCCGAGGCGCCCCTGGCAATGGAGACGCTGCTCACCCAATGCCGCGACGCGATCGATCGGCAGGACTGGGAGGCGTTGCTGGAGTCGGCGGTTCAGGTGGTCGAGGGCGAGAACGACGTCGCCGCGGGCCTGGCGGGCAGCCTCCACCGCATCGAGTTCAAACGGCTGATGTCCCGCCGAGTCCTGGGAATGATCGCCCGGCTGGCCCACGGAGAGAGAAAGCAGGAGGCCATCACGGTGCTGCGCCGCTTCGGCACCGAGGGGACCGAGGTGCTGATGGACCTGCTGGTGGAAGCCGGCAACATCGGCGAGCGCCGCGGCTTCTACTCCGCGCTGGTCCAGATGAACGAGGGCACCACCGTCATCGTGCAGCATCTGACCCATCCGCAGTGGTACGTGGTCCGCAACGCCGCGGACCTGTGCGGGGAGCTGGGCCTGGCGGAGGCGGTTCCGACGCTGGCTCGGCAGACCCGGCATCCCGAGGACCGGGTCCGCAAGGCGGTCGCCGAGGCGCTGGGGAAGATCGCGACCCCCGTGGCCATGGAGACCCTGGCCAGGATGCTCTCCGATCCGGCGCCCGCGGTCCGCCTGCAGGCGGTCGCGCACCTGCGGGGCCGCCGGGTCCGGGGAATGACCGGGCCGATCGGCGAGCTGCTTCAGCGGGAAGAAGACGACGCGGTCCAACACGAGGCCTTGCTGGCGCTGGGGCGGATCGGGTCTCCCGAAGCGATCACGCAGTTGACCGACTGGGCGTCGGCCGGCGGGGGGCTGCTCAAGCGGAGGTCGATGCCGACGCGCTTGACCGCGGTGCAGGCTCTCGCGCTGGCGGGACCGGCCGCCGTCAGCGCGCTGACCACGCTGCAGCGCGACGCCACCAGAGAGATCCGGGAGGCGGCCAGTGCCAGCATGCAGGCGATGAGCCGCTAGCGCTACCGGGGAACGAAGTCGATATCGGGCGTCAGCCGGCGCACGAATTCAGTGAGCAGCCTGGCCGCCCGATCCAGATCCTCCAGAGCGACCAGCTCGTTGGGGCTGTGCATGTAGCGGATCGGCACCGACACCAGTCCGGTGGCCACGCCCCGGTGGGCGCTGGAAATCGTGTCGGCATCGGTCCCGGTATCCCGGGCGGCCGCCTGCACCGAGAAGGGAATCTCCTCCGCCTCCGCCACCCGTACCAGCATATCAAACACGCCACCATTGATCGCCGCGCCCCGGCTCAGCACCACGCCGCCGCCCAGGGCGACATCGCCGTGTTGCTTCTTTTCCACGCCCGGCGTATCGGTGGCATGGGTGACGTCCACGACGATCGCGGCGAGCGGGGTGAGTCCGGTGGCCGAGGTACGGGCGCCGCCGCCGCCGCCGAAGGCGATCTCTTCCTGCGAGGTGGCCACGGCCGTCACGGCCACCTCGGTGGGCCCGGCGGCGATCCGGCGAAGCGCCTCGAGGACCACGAAGGCCCCGATGCGGTTGTCGAGGCTCCGGCTCACCAGGCGGTCGTTCGGCAGCCGAAGCACGCAGGAGGCGAGCACCCCGGCGTCGCCCACCCGGATTCGGGCGGAGGCCTCGGCCTTCGAAGCGACACCGATGTCGATCCAGAGATCGGAGACCTTGGAGATCTTCTCCCGCTCCTCCTTGTCGAGCAGGTGGATCGCGGGCTTGCCGATCAGCCCGGTCACCGGGCCCTCCCGCCCCAGCAGGGTCACCCGCTGTCCGACGAACACCTGGGGGTCCCAGCCCCCGATGGGCTCGAACCAGAGGTAGCCCTGGTCGTCAATGTGCACGATCATCAGGCCAATTTCGTCAATGTGACCAGCGAGCATGACCGGGGGGGTGCCGGCGGCGCCAGCATGCAGGGTGGCGAAGGAATTCCCGCTGACATCCACCCGCACCGCGTCGGCAAAGCCCTGCGCTTCGCTGCGCCAGCGGCGGGCCGGCGCGGCCTCGAATCCGGACGGCCCCGGAGCATCCAGCAGTGCAGTCAAGAACGTCAGCGAGGCGTCGGTCAGCATCGGCGGCCTGCACGCAAGGGTGGGCGAGCCATCCAAAATGGCTCCGCCGGGCGCGCTCGCCAACCCCTCAGTGCTTAGGTAGTCTACTGTTCCTGGAACGGCATAGCATCTACGCGGGAGCCACCCATGTCACCCATCCTGGTTCGGTCCATTCTTTCGGCGGCGGTCGTTGTCGCGGGCGCCTGTGGCGGAGGCGGCGGTACGGCGCCCCCACCCCCGCCTCCGCCTGGAGGTGTCGCGATCGCCAAGCTGAGCGGGGACGCCCAGGCGGCGCCGCTGGGCACCGCGCTGCCCAATCCGGTGCGGGTGATCGTCACCCAGGGCGCCAATCCACACGCCGGGACCACGGTGAGCTGGTCGGTAGCGCCGGGCGGCCTGGCCAACCCGACCAGCAGCGTGACCGGGGCGGACGGGACCGCCTCGACCAGCATCACCCTGCCTAATCTGGGAACGGCCGTCACCATTACCGCGTCCGCGGGGAGTGCCACCGGGTCGCCCCTCGTCTTTACCGCGGACGCCACCGGCGCCGGCACCACGGCGACCGTCAACGTCCAGAACTCGTTCTTCTCCCCCGACAACTTTCGCCTCAAACAGGGCGGCATCGTGACCTTCACCTGGCTGCCGGGGGCGGCGGGCCATACGGTCACGCCGGTGGCGCCCAATACGATTCCCACATCGGCCAACCCGCCACCGCCGGGCACCCACGATGCGCCATACACCTTCGACACGGTGTTCCCGACCGTGGGGGTCTTCAAGTTCCATTGCTCGATCCACGGAGCCCCCGATACCGGGATGCACGGGACCATCACGGTGATTCCGTGATCAGGGCGTGGATCGGCACTTTGGGCGCGCTGGCGGCCCTGGCACCTCGCGCCGCGGCCCAGAACGAGGACTGTTTCCCCACCAAGTCGTCGCACGAGGCGCGAATGATGGCCAAGTTCGACGTACCACTCGCGTTCAGCGCCGTCGGCGCGCCGCAGCGGAACCCGGCCGGTCGAATCGCGCTGGGCCTGGAGCTGAGCTATGTGCCCGGGGTGGATCCCGCGCTCGCCATACCCCTCGAGTGCCGACCGGGCAAGCTGCGGCCCGAGAACACCGATCTGATCCCGGCGCTCCCCCGGCCCAGGGTGGCGGTGACCATGCCCTGGGGCCTCGGGCTGGAGGCGAGCTGGATTCCGCCGCTCAGGATTTCCGAGGCCCGCGCGAACCTCGTCAGCGTGGCCCTGTCGCGCACCACCGCCCTGGGTCGCGGCGCCGTCCTGCTCGATCTCCGCGCCCACGGGACCTTCGGGGTAATCCACGGCCCGATCACCTGCAACGACGAAGCCCTTCAGGACGCGACCAGCGAGTGCTACCAGGGTACCCGGTCCGACGACGCCTTCCATCCCAACGTCGTCGGGCTGGAAGCGGCGATCGGCTGGCACCTGGGGAAGTCGCTGCGGCCCTACATGGGCGCGGGTTACAACCACCTGGCCCCCCGGTTCCGGGTCAACTTCACCAATCAGTTCAGCCAGGTCGATCGGCGGCGGGTGAGTGTCGATCTGGATCGAGGAGTGATGTTCGCGGGCGCTAGCTGGCGCGCCACGGAGGCGTTCGAGGTCAGCGCCGAGGTGTACTCGCCTCCGACCGACGCGGTTACGGTGAGGGTCGCGGGGCGGGTGCTGCTGGGGAAGCGCGGCGAACCGTCCAATCGCCCCTCCGCGTCCCCGGCACAATCTGCCACTCGGGCAGCAGCTCCAGCGCCCACCCCGGCCCGGTGAGACGGCGCCCGGTGATGTCGGCCGGCGCGGGAACGACCGCGAGACGATAGTCTCCGCTGATCAGCCCCCCCGACCCGTCGCACTGTAACACCCCCCACCGGTCGGTCAGCCGGAGCGCGCCGTAGACCGTGCCGGCACCCTCCAGCGCCTCGACCAGCCCGGGATCGAAACCCATTTTCATTTCCGCGAGCGGCAGCTCCAGCACCGGTCCGTTGACGAAACGCCGTCGCAGCCCCGCGACCCGGGCGATTCGTTGCGTCGCCCGCCGCTGTTCCTCCTTGCGAAGCGCCGGGTACCCGTAGCTCGCCGCGCGAGCCACCGCGCCGACCGGGCGCACCGGGTCCGCTCCCCGCAATGCAGGCTCCAACAGGAAGGCGAGATCGCTCGCGGCCGAGAGCGAAGCGCGCCATCCCGGCGAGAGCGCATCGAGAAAGAATCCGTACGCCGGCCCGGTCTGGTAGGCGAAGCTGCGCTCGAAATGACTCGCCGAATCGACGACGGCCAGCCGGTCATCGACCAGCGCGCGCCGGGCCGCGTCGGACTGCGCCCCGATCATGACCCCGGTGAATTCCGCCAGGCCTTCGTTCAGCTCCAGGGCCCGCTCGGTGGAGTCGGATCCCGGGAAGAGCCTGCGACGGGCCCGCCGGAACGTGATCGCATCACGGAGCGCGCGAGCCCGGCCGGTGCCTTCCAAGGAGAGTGCGCGGCGCAGGGCGCGGGCCTCGAGCCGGAGCCAGAGCCGCCCGTCCCGCTCCGCCAGGTGGGCATTGCCGGGATCGGCCAGGCGGAATCCCAGGCTGTCCTGTACCCGGTGCCACAGCTCGTGCGCCAGGAGCACGCTGCGCTTGAGCGAGTCCGGGGTGATGGGCCACGACAGCATCGCCCAGGTCACGCCCCCCCAGCGGAAGGCGGTGTTGGCGACGTTTTCCGATGCGGGAAGCGCGCCGGTGTAGAGCGAGCCAAGGGGTCGAAGCCGGCCCTCGCGATCGGGAGCATCCGTCAGGACGACGCGGCTGGCGCGGTCCACGAAGAGCAGCGGACCGGCCAACGAACGGCCCCAGAGCTGCCCCGCATCGCGCTCGGTCAGCGCCGCGGCTTCCTGGAAATAGCGCCGGGCCAGCGCGGTGTCGATCGGCAAGCCGGCCGATTCCTGGGCCGGCAGTATCCGGGGCGATGGGAAGAATGCGGCGGCGCTCAGGAGCAGCGCGAGGGCGGGAAGACGCGACATGAATGGCAGGATGCGCCAGCCACCGGTTGGGTCGCCGGCGGCGGAGCTACGGCAGCGTCGAGGTATGATCAGGGGGAGCGTTGAGTGAATCGGGACCGGCGGGGCAGTTCTCCCGCCGCCTGGTATCGGCCAGGTCGATGATCCGCCAGCCGGCCGGCATCCGTACCAGGTGGAAGGCATCCACGCCGCAGTGCGAGAGCCGGTCGCCCAGGTAGAAAGTGTAACTCGCCCACACCGAGGCCAGGGCCCCGTCCACCTTCACCACCGCGCTGGTGATCCGCTCGTCCAGGAGACCGCCGGTGGAGCGAGCGACCTGCGCGAGCCATGCGTCGGGTGATTCGACCGTCACCGACACCGCGCCGTTGCGGGTTGACGGGCTGACCAGGCGCGCGTCGGGATGGAGCTGGGCCCGCATCCTGGCCGTATCGCGCGCGCGCATCCCGTCGAACAGCTGGCGCACCACCCCGAGCACTTCACGCTCCTCCCCTTGCGCGGCCAGCGGGCCGGCGGTGGAGAGGAACAGCGTGAGCAGAGCGAACGACGCGGTCGAGCGCATGGCTGGAGACTCCGCCGGGGAGGACGACAGAAGCTACCACCGCGGTGGCCCCTCGCCCGGCGGAGCCGCTCGATCAGCGGCATTCAGCTCGCGGACTGGCCGGGTGAGGGGGGGCGGCGGGTCGGATCGGCCAGGAGCCGCTCGGTGAAGTCGAGCCGCTCGGCCAGCTCGCTCACTTCGTGGCGGAGCGATTCGATCTCGTCCAGGAGCTCCTGGGGCACCCCGTGGGTCAGCGCGTTGGAGTCTTCCGGGTCCCACAGTGAGACCCGCCGATCGTCGACATCGCGGAACTCGCCGCTCGCAATGGTGATCAGATCGTAGAGATACCAGAGTCCGAACCCGCCCAGGGTACAGAGCTGGAGCAGCCCGGTACCGATCTTCCCCACATAGAAACGATGGGCTCCGAACACCCCCAGCGGAATGCACAGCGCGAGGGCGACGGCCCGCGACTTGTTCGAAGGAGCGTTGGCCATGACGGGACGATACCACCCTACCACCATAAGTCCAGAGCGCGCCCCGATCAGCGGCCCGCGGCCACCTCCCCGCCGATTTCCAGCAGCGCGGCGACCAGCGCGTCGAAGTCCTCGCGCCGGCTCCGGTGGTTGGTGATGGCGACCCGGATCGCGAACCGGCCGTTCAGCACCGTGGAGGACGGCACCGCGATGCCGCGCTCCTGAATCCGCATCAGGATCTCGCGGTTCATGGCGTCCATCGGCTCCGCCTCGGCGCGTCGCGCCGACCCCACACCCCCGACATAGCGCAGGCAAACGATGTTGAGCGGAACCGGCGCCATCAGCTCCAGCTCGGGATGGCGATGCACCATCCCGGCGAGATACCTGGCCTGGGCCACGTTCTGTTCGATCAGCCGGGCGTACTTCGCGATGCCATGTTCCTGCAGCAGCATCCAGACCTTGAGTCCGCGGAATTCGCGGGACAGCTCCGGCCCCAGCGATCCCGGATCGTGGTCGTTGGGAGCGGCCCCTCGCGCTTCGCGGGAGAGGTAGCTCGCATGGGTGGCGAAGGGGCGCCGGTGGGCCTCGCGGTCGCGCACCAGCACGCACCCCACGTCGTAGGGCATGTAGAGCCACTTGTGCAGGTCGAATGCGATGGAGTCGGCCCGGTCCATTCCCGCGACCAGGGGCCGAAGCTCGTCGGAGAGCGCGGCCAGCGCACCGAACGCGCCGTCGACGTGGAACCAGAGGTTCTCGCGCCGGCACAGGTCGGCGAGGGCGCCGAGGTCATCGACGGCACCGGTGTTCACGGTGCCGGCGTTCCCGATCACGCAGAACGGACGCCGGCCCGCGGCGCGGTCTTCCGCGATCGCGCGGGTCAGGGCCGCGAGATCGATCCGGAACTCGGGATCGACCGGGATGGAATGCAGGGCCCGCTGGCCCAGCCCCAGCAGCCGGACCGCCTTGTCGACCGAGTTGTGGGTTTGCGCCGAGGCGTAATACACCGGCCCGCCGGAGACCACGCCGACGCCCTCCTCGCTGATGCGCGGGTCGCCGGCGTCGCGCGCGGCGGCCAGCGCCACCAGGTTGGCGACCGACCCGCCGGTCACCAGCACCCCGCTCGCCTCGGGGGGAAAGCCGACCATGGTCTTGCACCAGTCGATCACCTGCTCCTCGACGTAGGGCGCCGCCTGGTGCCCTCCACCCGCATTGGTATTGAGGACCGCCGTCGCGAGCTCGGCCAGGGCGCCGCTGGGGCTTCCGGTGCCGTTGACCCATCCCCAGAAGCGAGGGTGGATGTTGCCCCAGGGATAGGGGAGTACCGAGGCGCGAAGCTCGTTCCAGCTGGCCTCGAGCCCGACGCCTTCGCGGGGGAGGGGGCGCTTGAGCGCCGCGCGCACCTCGCCGGGCACCGGCCGCCAGACCGGGCGATCCCTGAGCGTGCGGAGCCAATCCAGGAGCTCACCCAGCACGGCGTGGCTGTGGGCGCTGAATTCCTCCCACGAGGCAGGATCGAGGGATTCTTCGGGGCGAGCGGGCATCGGGGTGGTCCTCTTGCGGCGCGGCTTGGGAATGGGGAAGATACCCGCTCGAGTCGATCCCACCACCGATATCCGGACATCCAAATGCTCCCTGTCGCCGCCCTGCTCATCGCCGCCGCCTTGCACCAGCCGTCCCCGGCTCCGGTTTCGGATACCTCGCTCCGCGCGAGAGT
This sequence comes from Gemmatimonadota bacterium, assembly GCA_041486305.1. Taxonomy (GTDB): domain Bacteria; phylum Gemmatimonadota; class Gemmatimonadetes; order Gemmatimonadales; family GWC2-71-9; genus JABFSM01. Next base: position 54,405 of record JBGPLG010000006.1, on the reverse strand, counting down.
GGCCGCCTGGCGGGCCGCCCACGAAGGCGAAATCTTCCGCGAGTACGTGGACCTGCTGGCGATTCCGAATCTCGCATCGGATTCGGTGAACATCAGGCGGAACGCGGCGGCGATCATCCGGATGCTCGAGCGGCGCGGGGTGGCCGCCCGGCTGCTCGAGTCGCCCGGCTCCCCACCGGCGGTGTACGGGGAGCTGCCGTCGCCGGGCGCCGTCCGCACCGTGGTGTTCTATGCTCACTATGACGGGCAGCCGGTGGACACCTCGCGCTGGGTGACCCCGCCCTGGAAGCCGGTGCTGCGGGACAAGGCCCTCTTCGCGGGGGGGAAGGAGATTCCCTTCCCCGCCCCGGGGGCCCGGTTCGACCCCGAGTGGCGTCTCTACGCCCGTTCGACGGGAGACGACAAGGGCTCCATCATCACCCAGTTATCCGCGCTCGATGCGCTGCGCGCCCTGGGCGTGGCGCCCAGCGTCAATCTGAAATTCTTTTTCGAAGGGGAAGAAGAAGCCGGCTCCACCCACATCCGCGACATGCTCACTCGGCACCAGGAGCTGCTCCGCGCCGATCTCTGGCTCATGGGCGACGGGCCGGTCCACCAGACGCGACGCCAGGAAATTCAGTTTGGCGTGCGCGGCGACATGGGACTCCAGCTCACCGTGTACGGCCCCGCCCGACCGTTGCACTCCGGACACTACGGCAACTGGGCGCCCAACCCTGATGTCATGCTGGTGCACCTGCTCGCCTCGATGCGGGACGAAGAGGGGAAGATCCTGGTCGATCATTACTACGATGACGTTCGCCCCGTCAGCGCGGCCGAGCGCGCCGCCCTGGCGACGGTACCTCAGGTCGAAGAGCAGCTCATGGGGGAACTCAAGCTGGGACGGAGCGAAGGCGCTCCCACTCCACTGGCCGAGCGAATCCTGCTGCCCGGCCTCAACATCAGCGGACTGTCGGGCGGTCGTACCGGCTCGACCGCGGCCAACGTCATCGTGTCGGAAGCGACCGCGTTCGTGGATATCCGGATGGTCCCGGACCAGCGGCCCGAGCGGGTCCAGCAGCTGATCGTAGATCACCTGAAGAAACAGGGCTACTACGTGGTCAGCGGGGATCCGGACTCTACCACGCGGCGAAGCTATCCGAAGGTGGTGAAGGCGGTCTTCAGCTCGGGCTACCCGGCATCGCGCACCGCGCTCGACTTGCCCGCCTCGCGTGCCGTGATCGCCGCCATCCAGGCCGGGATGACCGATCCGCTGATCACGATGCCATCGTCCGGGGGCAGCGACGGCACCTACATCTTTCACGACGTGCTGGGTATTCCACTCATCGGCGTGCCCATTTCCAACCACGACAACAACCAGCACGCCGAGAACGAGAACATGCGGATGAAGAATCTGTGGGACGGGATCGAGCTGTACGCGGGCTTGATCGCACGGCTGGGTCCGGCGTGGCGGGCCTCAGAGAAACCGGTGCCCTAGCGACGGTCAGGCACTTCCGGACCGGGGATGCCCCGGCCAGGCCGGACGGAGGATGCCCTCCTCCATCCGGTACAAGCCGAGGTCCTTCCCGGCCCGCTGCTTGGCGATCAGCAGGATCTGGCCCACGTGGGTGCTGAAGTGCTCCACCACATGATAGATGGCCTCGAAGACCGTGACTTCCCGCCCCTGGATCTTGCGGCGCTCCCCCAGGTCCGAGCGGCTCACGACCGACAGCACGCGGTCGGCTTCGCGCACCGCGCGAGTCAGGGTGGCGATCAGCACCTCCCGGGGCAGCGGGTCCCGCTCCGAGAACTCGCGGGCCCGCTCCCGGGTGTCCGGGGCGCCCCCTACACCGCTCACGATCCACTGCCGGACATTGCCCGACAGGTGGAGCATCAGATTGCCAATGCTGTTGGAGGCGTCATTGGGGCGCCACCAGAGATCCTGATCTGCGAGCTGCGCCACCGCCGCGAGGATCTTGGGCAGGTAGTGCGCGGTCAGGTATTCCCGCGACTGGGCCAGGAACGCCGCGCCGGTGTCCATGGGTCAGTCCCTCCTCACGAGCGTTGAGAGGCCGGCTTCAGGCGAGCCGCCCGCAGATCGCCGGCACCAGCATGGCGACGGCGGCCGTCTCGGCCGTTTCGGCGGGCAGGCTCGCGGCGTCGGGCGTCCACTCCCGGTGCACCGCCATCCAGGTGAGGGATTCTACCACGAGAAGCGCGGCCGCGAGACCCTCCCCGCGGGGAGGAATCGCGCCCTCGCTCACCCGTCGCGCGAGATAGTCGGCGACCCGGCGCACGCCCCCGCGCCAGAAGCGGCGGTAGAACACCTGCGCCACATCGGGCCAGTCCGTGGCGGTCCGCTCCACCAGCTCGATGGCCCGGCGGTAGCGATGGAGCCAACGATAGAGCTCGCGGACGATACCCTGCACCTCGGCGGCTACGTCGGGGGGAGGAGGAGAATCCGCCGCCAGCCAGAGCTGGGGGAAGTGGGCGGCGTTCTGGAGGCAACGCCAGAGGGCGTCGGACACCGCGCCGGGTGCCGGACTGGGATGGGGCAGCGTCATCGACCAGACCGTTGGGTCCTCCATGGCGCGCCGGATCGCCAGATCGAACAGGGCCTCCTTTCCGGCGGCATAGAGGTAGATGGTTCCGGGACCGACTTTGGCGCGCTCGGCGATCTGGGTGATCCGGGCGGGCGTGTAGCCGTTCAGGATGAAGATCTCCGTGGCGGCGTCGGCTATTTTGTCTATGCGGTCATGGGGACGAATTCGAGGCATGATGAAGAATAACTGAATCAGTCATTCATTTACAAGCCATGTGTGTGCAGCAGCTTGTGACACCCTGGGATCCGCCAAGTCTCGGGTGTCCGTCGACAAGTCGGCCCGCTGGCACCACGTCGGCGTTTCTCGCATGCAACCCTTTCTGGCGCATCCCTGTCCCATGGCACAGAATAGGGTCGACCCTTTTGAGCCCGGAGCGGGGTGGAAAAACGAGATCTCGTCACCCGTGTTCTCGCGGGCGACCCGGATGCTGAGCGCGAGCTGTACGACTCGCACGTGGATCGGGTGTACCGGCTGGTCTATCGCATGGTGGGCGATAGCGAGCTCGCCTCCGACTACACGCAGGACACGTTCATCCGGACGTTCGACCGACTCGCCACGTTCCGGGGCGAATCGGCGCTCTCCACCTGGATCACCGCGATCGCGATCTCGGTGGTCTACAACGGGCAGCGGAAGGTGAAGCGGCTCCGGACCAGGGAAGTCGATATCGAGCACGCCGAGCCGGTGGCGGCCACCATCCGCCACTCGGATCCGGACCTGAAGGCCCGGCTCGACCAGGCCATCGGCGGCCTGCCGGAAGGATATCGAACGGTGTTTCTGATGCACGATGTGGAGGGGTTTACGCACGAACAGATCGGCTCGGCCCTGGGCATCCAGGAAGGGACCTCGAAGGCGCAGTTGAGCCGGGCCCGCGCCAAGCTTCGTCACGAACTCGCAGCCTTTGCAGGAGACTGGGCGTCATGATGGATGAACGGGAAGATCGTTTCGACGAGATCCTGCGGGAGGCCGCGCGGGACTACAACGCCCCGCCTCCGACTCCGAAGGCGGAGTTGTGGGAGCGGATCGCCGCTGCGCGGGCGGACAGGCGGACAGTCGGACAGACGGACGGAATCGTGGCTCTTCGACCGCCGGTCCGCCCGTTCGCCCGCCCGGCGTTCCGCCTCGCGCTGGGCCTGGCCGCCATCCTGGCGCTGGGTGTCGCGATCGGCCGCTTCACCGCGCCCGGTACGCCGGCGCAACCGGCGAGGCCCGGGACCATGGCAGCGGCTCCCGGAGGCGAGAAGAAGGAGAAGTCCAACCTCGCCACCGAGATCGCCACCGCCGACCACCTGAGCCAGGTGGAGACGTTTTTCACCGAGTTCGGCACCGAGAGGGCGTCACCCGAGTTCACCGATCATGCCCGCAACCTGCTCGGTACCACGCGCCTCTTGCTCGATTCGAAGCGGGTCACCGATCCGCGTACCCGCAAACTGCTCGAGGACCTGGAGCTGATCCTGGTCCAGATCGCCACCATAGACCCCAAGGACCGCGCCGAGGATCTCAACTCGATCGCCGACGGTCTCGCCCAGAATCAACTTCGGACCCGTCTGCGGAACGCGATTCCCACGGGCCCGGCCATTCGCCTGTAAGGAGCTGCACCATGTCGATCGTCCGTTCGTTCCTGCTGGTCCTTTCGCTGGCGCCGGCCGGTGCCGCCGCGCAGACCTCACCCGCCGTCGTGGTCCGGATCCCCGATCTCAGCTGGGTCGGCCCGGTGGTGTCGAGTGCCACGGCGCGCGCCGCATACGCGCTGGACCGGGTAGGACCGGCCCTAGCCCGGGCCGGGGTCAGCATGCGCCGGGTGGCGCCGGCCCTCGCGGAAGCCCGGGCCGGGATGTCCCGGGGCCACGCAGCGCTGGCCCGGGTCGATCTCCGCCTCCAGGGGCTCCGGATGCCGAGGTTCGACTTCGACGACGACGAGGACTATCAGGTCTCGGCGCCGGCGGCCTGGGCGCCGCAGGATCCCGCGGATGCCACCTACAAGGACGCCCGCAGCGCGCTCAACCGGGGCCGCTATGCCGAAGCGGCGGGGCTCTTCGAGCAGGTCTACGCCAAGTATCCCAAGTCCGCCTATGCCGGCGACGCCTACTACTACCAGGCCTACGCGCTCCGGCGCCGGGGCGGGGAATCGTCGCTCAAGAAGGCGCTGGATGTGCTCGCGATGCAGAAGCAGAAGGCGCCCAACGCCAGCACCCGGAGCGACGCCGACGCGCTGGCCACCCGGATCCGGGGCGACCTGGCGCGCGGGGGAGACGAAATCTCCGCCCGCGATATCGCGGTCATCGCCGGAGGCGCGGCCATGCCTCCGACGCCACCGGTCGCCGGCGTGCCCCCGATGCCGCCACGACCGCCCATGGCCGCGATCGCCAGCGGACGGAGCGGCAAAGGCTCCCCCGACCGCTGCGACAACGAAGACGATACCCAGGCGGCCGCGCTCAACGCGCTGCTCTCGATGGACGGCGACAAGGCCATTCCGATCCTGAAGAAGGTCCTGGCCCGGCGTGACGAAGGATCGGTGTGCCTGCGGCGCAAGGCGGTGTTCATGGTGTCCCAGCACGAGACCTCGGAGACCGAGGACATCCTGCTGGCTGCAGCCCGCAGCGACCCCGATCAGGAAGTGCGGGAGCAGGCGGTGTGGTGGCTGTCGCAGGTCGATTCGCCCAAGGCGGTGGCCGCGCTCGATTCGATCCTGCGCACCTCGACCGACCCGGTGCTCCAGGACAAGGCGATCTTCGCGCTGTCGCAGCAGGACGCGCCCAAGGCGCGCCAGGCGCTGCGCGACTTCGCCCTGCGGGCCAGCGTGTCGGATGATCTGCGCGAGAAGGCGATCTTCTGGATCGGGCAGGGCGACGATCCCGAGCGCCTGGATTTCCTCAAGACCCTCTACGCCCAGCTCAAGGGAATGGAGCTGCGCGACAAGATTCTCTTCTCGGTGTCCCAGATCGAGGGCCGGGAGAGCATGCGCTGGCTGATGCAGGTGGCCGGCGACGAGAGCGAGAACATCGAGCTCCGCAAGAAGGCCCTGTTCTGGGTGGGCCAGAACGATTCGCCGGGCGTCGATCTCTACAACCTGTACGAGAAGATGCCCAACCGGGAAATGAAGGAGCAGCTCATCTTCGTCTTCTCCCAGCGCGACGAGAAGGCCGCGGTGGAGAAGCTGTTCTCGATCGCCAAGAACGAGACCGACGCCAAGCTCCGGTCCAAGGCGATCTTCTGGCTGGGCCAGTCGGGCGATCCCCGGGCGGCTGAGTTCATCGCCAGTCTGCTCGAAAAGCCACAGGATTAGCGGTGAGAGAGGAGCGGATCATGCGACAGGCACTCGGCAGCACCGCGCTCTTCCTGCTGGCGTGCAGCGCCAGCGCCGCGGGGCAGGGCATCGGCGACCGGATCGCGGCGGCGGACGACGGCACCGTCCGGCTGGCGTTCGCGGTCCGGGAGGGCATCTGCGGCGACGGGGAGACCTTCATCCGGGACCGCTCCCGGGGGGAGAACAACTACATCGGAGAATGGAGCGGGAAGAGCGGGTGGCGCGAGCGGCCCTGCGACCCCGGACCGGCGCGGGTCGTGATCACCAAGCTGAACGGCGCCATCACCCGGGTGAAGGTCTACGTGGGAGGGGAGTGGCACAGCGACGGGATGAAGGTCACCGACCTGGGCACGCTTTCGGCGCCGCTGGCGGCCAAGGCGCTGGTGGCGCTGGCCGGCAAGGAGCGCCGGGCCGGCCAGGCCATCTTCGCCGCGATCATCGCGGACAGCGCGGTGATCTGGCCCGACCTGCTGGCCATTGCAAAGAACACCGCGGCCCCGACCGCGAACCGGAAGGACGCAGTGTTCTGGCTGAGCCAGGAAGCCGGGGACGCCGCCACCAAGGGGCTCTCCGATCTGGCAGACGACCAGAACCAGGACCGGGAAGTGCGCGACCAGGCGGTCTTCGCGCTCTCCCAGCTGCCCTCCGACAAGGGTGTCCCGATCCTGATTCGCCTGGCCCGCACCAACAAAGACCCCAAGGTCCGCCGCAAGGCGCTGTTCTGGCTGGGCCAGTCGGACGATCCCCGCGCCCTGGCCCTGATCGAGGAGATCCTCACCAAGGGCTGAGCCGCGGCCCTCAATGGCCGATGGTCATCTCCACTCGCGTGTACACGAACCGCCCGTTGTAGCCGTAGGGCGACGGCTGGGGATACAGGAAGATCCCGAAACTGTTGTCGAGGTTCAGGCGGTCGGGGTACTTGTCGAGCAGGTTCTTCGCCCCGATCGCCACGTTCAGGTTCCCCGGCAGCAGGTGACCGACCTCCAGGTCGAGCAATCCCGCCGTTCCGATCCGCTGCACGCAATCGTTACAGCCTCCCTCCGGCCCCACGCCGGAGAGCTGGGACGTGGTGTACGCCCCGTACAGGGAATACCGCGCCAGCCCGTGGAAGGGGCCGTGGGTGTGCTCGGCGGTGAGCGTGGTCCTCCAGTCCGGGCGCTCCTTCTCCAGCGCGATCCGGCCCCCGGAGACATAGGGATCGAAGAGCACCGCGCCGGTCCCGGCCAGCTCGGGCGGCTCATTGACGTTGCGGATCCGGTTCCGGGTCCAGTTGAACGCGGCCGACAGATCGAGCCGCTGGTTCTCGGACAGCGGGAGCCGCCAGGCGGCGGTGAGGTCCACGCCGGTGGTCTTGGTGTCCAACGCGTTGGTGAAGTACTGCGCGGTCTCCACGTTGGTAATGCCGTGGGCCTGGAGAATGCTCACGACGCCGTCGCCACCCAGCACTCCGGTCAGAATGATCCGCCCGTCGATCTTCACGTAGTACACGTCGGCGGTGAGGGTGAAGCGCTCGGTCGGGCTCACCGCCAGGCCGGCGCTCAGGTTGACCGAGGTCTCCGGCTTGAGCGGCCGGGCGCCGAGCGCCGCAGCGGCGGGCGTCGAGACCGGGAAGATGCCGCCCTCGACCGGAGTCTGGTGCCCGCTCTGCGGGTCGAGCACGAAGTTCGTGATGGTGGCGCCGTAGAAGCTCTGGCTCGGCGACGGCGCCCGGAACCCGGTGCTGACCGCCCCGCGCAGGGTCACCCGTTTCGAGGGCGCCAGGCGGAGCGCCAGCTTGCCGGTCACCTTCGAGCCGAAGTCGCTGTAGTGCTCGAATCGCCCCGCCACGTTGGCGAGCAGGGTCCGGGACAGGTTGGTCTCGAGATCGAGGTAGGCGCCGACATTCTGCCGGTGGGCGTCCACTTCGTTCTGGGGCTGGAAGCCGCCGAAGACTTGCGAGCCCGGCGGCGCCGGATCTCCGTTCCGGTTGAGGTGGCCGCCCTGGATGTATGAGGCCTTTTCTCCCGCCACGATCTGATAGGTCTCCCGGCGGAACTGGACCCCGGTGGCGACGTTCAGGTCCCCGGAGAGCCCGATCCGCACCGGCTTGGCGAGGTTGAGCGCCGTCACCAGCTCGTTGAGCTTGAGGGTCCCGGCATTGATCTCCTTCTGGTTCGGAATGCCCGGATCGTCAGCGTTGCCGAGGATGCCGTCGAGGCCCGGCGCGCAGGCGACATCGAGACAGGGACCCAGCGACACATTCATGGTATTGCGGAGGTCGTACCCGAAGCTGTTGTAGCCGAAGGATCCGCCCAGATCGTAGGACCATCCACCGGCGGAGCCGCGGAGGCCCGCCGCGCCGGATGCGTCGATGACGGTCGGATGGAATTCCGGCAGGTACCCCAGCGGATAGATGGTGGGCCAGTTCCGGTCGGAGATCCCCTGGCGCCGGAACCCGTTGCCGGTGCCGATGCGGTGGCTGTACCCACCGAAGGCGTAGAACTCGCTCGACCCCGAGGCGGTGATCGGGAAGCGGGCATTCAGGAAGCCGAGCCCGTCCCGGGCGATGCCGTCGCCCCAGTGGTGGTTGGGCTGGGGCACCGGATTGTTCTTGTGAACCACCTTGCCGTCGGCGTCTATCTCATCCGCGTCACCGGACACGATCTGGTCTTCCGGATCGGCGCCGGCGCGGTTGGTGGCGTTACGGTGGCGGAACTCGCCGAACAGGCTGATCGAGCCGCGGCCCACCGGAATGCCCCAGCCGCCGTTCACATTGTAGGTGGTACCGTCATCCGGGAACGGTCCAGTCAGGTAGCGCCCGAGGTCGCCCCGAACGAACGGGGCAAAATTGCCTTCCTTGATCACCAGATTCACCACGCCGGCGATCGCATCGGATCCGTACTGGGCCGCGGCGCCGTCTCGGAGGACCTCGATGCGGTCGATCGCGCTCGCGGGCAGCGCGTTCATGTCGACTCCGCTCGACCCGGCGCCCATCCCCGCGGCAAAATTGTGCACCAGCGCGGTCCGGTGGCGGCGCCAGCCGTTGACCAGGACCAGCGCGTGATCGGGACTCAGGCCGCGAAGCGTGAAGGGCCGGACGATATCGCTGGCGTCCGCGACACTCTGCCGGGGGAAGTTGACCGAGGGAGAGAGCAGCGCCAGCACCTCACCGGTTTCGGTGGAGCCGACCTGGTGGATCTTTTCGGAGCCGAAGACATCCACCGGCACGGCGAGCTCTTCGGCCGCGGTGTGGCGGGCACGGGAGCCGGTGACCACGTTGATCGGATCGAGCTGCACGATGCTCCGCTCCAGCACGAAGTCGTGCTGGACGTCGCCACCGGCGGGCACCGTGAGCTGGACCGCCTGCGCCTTGAACCCGATCAGCCGAACCCGCACCGTGTGGGTGCCCGGGGCGACGCCGTGAATCATGTAGCTGCCGGACGCCCCGGCCAGGGCCCGAAGGAGCGACCCGTCCACCGTCACGACCGCCCCCTGGGCGGCTCCCCCGGCGCTGTCGGCGACGCGCCCGTGGATCCGCCCGGCCTGGGCCGCCAGCGGCTGGACGAGGGACAGGGACAGCGGGGCCAGGACGGCGAGCAGGTTTCGCAGGAGTGGCATGGGGCCTCCGGGGAGGTGCCGGGGTCGGATGGACCGAAGAGGAGCGCTCCCAATACCTCGCCGAGTGCTAATCATGTCAAGAGGGACCGGCCAAGCCGCAATTGGCGAATCCCTCCGGCTCCCATTAACGTATTTAAGGCATATAAGGACCTGTAGACGCCCGCGCGACGGCGCCATCCCGGCGACCGTCGCGCCGTCGTCCTGTGGCAATGGAGCAGTGGCATGCGGATGCGACGAGTGGCGATTGCAGGCGCCTTCCTGGCGGTCCCGCTGGTGGCCGGCGCCTTTCTCCGACAGAACCCCCAGGCCCCGCAGGATGGGGCCAGGCTGTTTGCGCAGGTCCTGCAGCGGATCGAAGACAACTCGGTCGATTCGCTGTCCCGCAGCGCCATCTACGAGAAGGCGGCGCGGGGTATGGTGAAGAACCTCAAGGACCCGTATGCCGATCTCTACTCGCCCGAGGAGATCGCCTCGTTCCAGCGCAATACTCTCCGGAACAACTACGGCGGCCTGGGCATGCAGATCGAGCCGCAGGACGACCAGATCGTCGTGGCGCGGGTGTTCCCCAATACTCCGGCGGAGGCGGGCGGGGTCCTGCCCGGCGACCACATCATCTCGGTCGACTCGGTGGTGGTGACCGGCATGAAGCTGGAACAGGTGTCCGGGCGGCTGGTCGGCACCCCGGGCACGACGGTGGACGTGGTGTTCCAGCGGGCCGGCACGCCGCAGCCCATCAAGGGCCATTTCAAGCGGGCGGTGATCAAGGTACCGGCGGTGCCCTACGCCATCACCCTCGAAGACGGGGTCGGCTACATCCCGCTCCAGAGCTTCAACGAGTCGGCCGCCGAGAACGTGGCACGGGCGCTGCTGGAGCTGAAACGCCGCGGCGCCCGTTCCTACGTGCTCGATCTGCGGGGCAACGGCGGGGGCTCGCTGGATCAGGCCCTGGAGATCAGCGACCTCTTCCTCAAGCCGGGCCAGGAGATCGTCGTGGTCCGGCACCGCGGCAAGGAGCCCGAGATCGCCTCGGCGACGCGGCCCTCGATCATCGATTCGATGCCGGTGGTGGTGATGGTGGACGGCGGGACCGCGTCGGCATCCGAAATCGTGGCCGGCTCGCTCCAGGACCACGACCGCGGCCTGGTGGTGGGCACAACGTCGTTCGGCAAGGGGCTGGTGCAGACCCTCTTCCCCCTCGAAGGCGGCTGGTTCGTGAAGCTGACCACCGGCAAGTGGTACACGCCGAGCGGCCGCTCGATCCAGGCCGAGCACGATCGCCTGGGCGACGACCGGTTCGTCGAATACGCCGCCGATTCGGTCAAGGGCGACACCGCCCGGAAGCGGCCGGTGTTCAAGTCGGACGCGGGCCGGAAGATCCTCGGCGGCGGCGGCATCACCCCCGACGTGGTGATTACGCCCGATACTGCCTCCGACGCGGAGCGCGAGCTGGCCAAGGCGGTGAATCCGTTCTTCCAGCAGTGGTACGTGACGCTCTACAACTACGCTTTGGAGCTGAAACCCACCCTGCGGCCGACCTTCGTCGTCACCCAGGCGATGCGGGACGAATTCTTCAATCGGCTGGTCAAGGCCAAGGTGGTCATCACCCGGGCGCAGTACGACGCGGCCCAGGCGGTGATCGACCGGACCCTGGAACAGCGGTTCACCAGCCTGGCCTTCGGAGATTCGGCCGCGTTCCGGCGGGGAGCCGCCACCGACCCGCAGATGAAGACGGCCCTGGAGCTGCTGCGGCGCGGCACCACGCAGCGCGGGCTGCTGGCGCTCGCGGGGAGCGAAGCGGTCAAGAGGAGTCAGTAGCTCGTCGTCCCCTTCAGAATCCCATCCCTGACCCGCAGGGCCTTGGCGCCCGCCTTGGGGTCCCACTCCAGCGCCACGTTCACGACCAGCTCGCGCCGCACCGCCACCTCGAGGGTCCGCTCGGTCTCGTTTCTCCGGATCACAACGGGAAGCCGGGTCCCTTCGGCGTTGGCGTACCGGCTCCGGTAGAGCGCCCCGAAGTTGTCGTCCTTCACTTCGATATCCCCCACCTTGACCAGCTGGTCGCCCGGCTCCAGGCCCGCCGCATCGGCGGCGCTGCCGGCGGTCACCGCGGTGACGAACACGCGATTGCTGTCGGCGATGGTGTTGACGCCCAGGCGAAGCTCGCGGGTGGAGTCGGCGCGGTAGAGCATTCCGGCGAGCGGACCGATCCGGACCCAGGGGAACGCCTCGCGGCCATCGACGTAGCGGGCCGCGAAGTCCGCGAACGAGCGGCCTCCGGCCGCCGCGCTCACCGCGGCCCACCATTGTTCGGTGGAGAAGCCCTTGCCGTTCTTGAACGCGCTCCGGTACAGCCCCCGCATCACGTCGTCCAGCGAGTTGCGATTGTCGCTCGCGTCGCGAATCTGGATGTCGAGCAGGAGCCCCGCCAGCGAGCCCTTGTCGTAGTAGATGTCGGCGGTCCCGTCGGTGGGGTGGATCCAGGTGGAAAGTGACGCGTCCTCCAGGGCCACCGGCGGGAGGTCGTCCACCTTCTGCCGCTTCCCGTCGGTGAGGGCCAGGAACACGGTCGAATCGATGACGCCGCCCCGCACCAGCGCCAGGTCGGCGTAGTAATCGGTGATGCCTTCGCTGACCCAGAGCAGCGTGGTCGGCTCGGGCCGGTCGTAGCGGTAGGGCACCATGTCCGCCGGCCGGAGCCGCTTCACGTTCCAGGCGTGGAAGATCTCGTGCGCGGTGATGGACGCGAGCAGGGGCGTGCCCATGAAGCCGGGGTGGTAGATCCCCACGTGAGAGCTCTGGTGCTCGAGCGCGCTGCCGCCACCGAAGGACGGATCGAAGATCAGCATGGTCGAATACACCTTCCACGGGGTCTCCCCGAACACCCGGGCCTCGGCCGGCAGGAAGGCCTTGATCTGGTCCCACAGGGTCCGGCGGGCCGGGCCGCGCAGCTGGCTTTCGGGATAGGAAGCGAGCCGGTGCCAGTTCTGCTCCACCATGGCGCTGTCGAGATCGAATCGGCCGATGAAGAACGGCATGTCGACCAGATCGTGGTAATTCCCGGCCCGGTACCGGCCCGGCCCGCCATCGGGGTCGAGCCCGGTGAGGATGCGCCAGCCCGGCGTCGTGGTGACCGACACCCGGGAAGGAAACTCGAGGCCGAGGCCTTCAGGATAGGGAAAGACGTTGGTTCCGTTGACCAGGAGGAAGTCCGGCTTCGACCACGCCATGGCGTTGTCGAGAGTGTCGGCCAGGAAGTCGAAGCCCACATCGACCGGGCCGGGCCCGGTGGGCCGGACCCGCCAGGTGTCATAGTCGGTCTTGTCCCACACCAGTGCGCGTCCGGCGCTCCGGGCTTCGAACGCCGATACTTTCCGGGCGTAATTGCTGAGCTCGTAGGCGCCGGGGGTCCAGGCCGGCACCGAGAGCAGCACCGGCGTCGCGGCGGCCACGTCGAAGTGCATGCCCACGTGTACGGTGCGGCGCGAGGCCGTGACGGAATCGAAGGTGAGCTCGTAGCGGATGTTCGTAGCCGGCGGGGGCGGCACCGGAGGGAGCGGGTGCCGGGCCGGGGGGCGCTGCGCCGAGGCGACAGAAGCAATCACGCAGATGGAGCCCAGCAGGGTCATGGGGCGGGCTGACACGGTGAATCCTTTCCTCATGCGGTGCGTAGGGAAAAAATGCCTCTTGCTAACACGCTGATCCGGGCCGGCGCCCTCGCCGGCGCGCTGGGGTGCGGGTTCCGGCCGCTGGCCGCGCAGACCGCGCCCGATTCGCTCCTCACCGCGGACCGCGCAATATCCGAGGCCAGCGGACGGGGCGGGTTTGCCGCCGCGCTCACCGCCGGGCTCGCGGGAGACGGTGCCGTCCTCTGGCCCGGCGCGCCGGTCATCCACGGCGTCGCGGCGGCCCGGCGCCTGCTCGCGGCCCAGCGGCTGCTCGACTCGCTCCGGATCACCTGGCAGCCCTTGCACGTCGAGGTGGCCGCCGATGCTTCGCTGGGCGTCACCTGGGGCGTGGCCGCGGCCGCCAGGGATGGGACTCCCGCGAGGATGGGCCGGTATATCGCGGCCTGGCGCCGCGAGGACGGCGCCTGGAAGCTGGCCGCGTTCGTGGGCCTCGGGATCTATCCCGTTGCCGCCAGCACGGTGACGGCCGACATGGGTCCGGCCACACTGCCGCCGGCGCCCGTCAACGGACCGGCGGCGGATTTCATCGCGGCCGACCTGGCCTTTGCGCGGCTGGCCGGAGACTCTACCGCCGCGCTGGCATTCGAGCGCTACGCGGCGCCCGAGGCCGTCACCTTCGGCGGCGGTATCCTGAACACCGGCCCCGCCGCCATCCGGCGAACTCTCGAGGGCGGGCCGCCGTCGGCGTGGACCTGGCATCCGGTACTGGCGGGCACCGCGGGGACCGGCGACCTCGGCTTCACGGTCGGCGAGTCGGTGATTCGCGAGGCGGGTTCGCCCGCGAGCTACGGGAAGTACCTCACCATCTGGCGCCGGCTGCCCGACGGAAAGGTACGATTCCTGACCGATGGCGGAACTCCCCGGCCGGCCGCACCCTAGCCGTCATCGCCAGCCGCCGTCGGGCAGCGAAGCAATCTAGGGCAGCTTGATCTCCAGGATGCGGGGCCGCTCCAGCCGGACCCCCGGCTTGAGCCGCCCCGCGTCGTCGTATTCCTCCCACTGACTGTTGGCGACGTAGAAGTAACGCTTGCCCCACACCGTGCCGATGGTGGGCTCGGTGGCGACGGGATGCCGATCGAGCAGATCGATCGCGGTGATTCTGCGCCCGCCCGGATCGAGGCCGAGCCGGACGATCCGCGCCGGCGCCACGCCATTCTGCACCCCGATGAGCCCGCCATCGTACCAGGCCAGGCCATCGATACCGAGCGCGGTCGTCCGGGGCGGCGGGGCGAGCACGCGCACCTCGCGGGTGTTCAGGTCCACGGCCAGGACGCCGTGCGAATAGTCGGCCACATAGAGGGTGCGCCCGGCGGGATGCACCGCCGGACCCTGGAGCGAGCGAAACAACGGGTGGCGCAGGAATTCCTGGACCCGGTCGCTGCCCTTGAGGATCCGCCAGATCACCGGGTCCTGGCTGTCGGTGGCGTAGACGTCTCCGTTCGGCGCCACGGCCAGGTCGCCGAGCAGATGGCCCGGCACGGAGGCGGGCAGCAGATACCGCCCCTTCAGCCGGCCATTCGCGAGGTCGAAGGCGTAGATCCCCGAGCGGCCGCTGTCCACCGGGAGATAACCCGCCATCTGGGGAATCGCCGCCGTCGTGACCCACAGGGTTGCGGTCCCGGGGTCGGCGCGAACGCCGAACACGGCCCAGAGCCCGTCCTGGCCCTCCTTCACGATGTCTTCGGCGCCGCCATCACGGGCGATGCGGGTCACCTTCCGGTGCCGGATGCTGCCCAGGTACCAGACCCCCCGCACCGAATCGTGCGACATCCCCTCGGGGTAGAAATCATCCTGGGCCAGCGTGGCCGCGACGGTGCTCTTCGGCATCGGTTCCGCGTTCGCTGCCAGCCGCCGGAGGACCGCCCGGAGCGGGGGTGCATCCCGCACCGGCGCGAACGCGGAATCCGCGGCGACGTCGAGGGAGAGTCCCTGATCCGCCAGCAGGGTCAGGGCCCGCAGCGTCTGCGTGGTATCGGAGAGCCGGGCGGAGAGCGAGGCGTAGACGCTGACGTAGAACGGCTGGGCCGGCCAGGCCTCGAAGGCCCGGCGGGCCAGGTCGCGGGCGGCGCCCCATTCTCTCCGGCGCGCCAGCGGCGCCGCCTGCCGCCATGCCTCCCGCGCGACCCGCGCGGAGTCCAGCTCGGGATACTGGGCCCGGGCCGGCGACGAGCCCAGGACGCACAGGAGGCCGGCAACCAGCAGCCGGCGCGGCATGAGGGGGGTCCACATAGACTCACGACGACGGGGTCGGAGGCCCGGTTTCAGCCGGATCAGGACACGGCTCGCTTGTCGAACGTCCGGAGTCCCAGCGCCATGAATATCGTGCTGATCAATACCAGCGCGCCGGCCACCACGGGAAGGGACATGTGGGGCAGCGCGGGGGTCAGGACGGCGCGCATGCCCTCCGACACGTACACCAGCGGGTTGACCAGCACCAGCACCTGCACCACCGGCGCCGCGGCGAGCGCCTTCCAGGGGTAATAGGCGCAGCCGAAGAAGATCATCGGCGCCACGATCAGCCCGAACATCAGGCCGATCTGCTCACCCTTGATGCCGGTGCCCAGCAGGAGGCCGAACGCGGAGAAGGCGAAGGCACCCAGCAGCGTCATCCCGATCACCAGGCCGAAGTGGGCGAAATCGAGTCCCGCGATGGGTCCCATGATGAGCCGCGCCACCGGGAGCACGAACAGCGCCGCGATCATGCCCTGCACCGTGCCGGCCAGCACCTTCTCCAGCGCGATGACCCAGGTCGGAACCGGGGCCAGCAGCCGGTCCTCGATTTCCTTGGTCCAGCCGAAGTCCGCCACCATCGGCAGCGCCACCGCCTGGACGCTGGCGAACGCCAGGCTCACTCCCAGCACGCCGGGAAGCAGCGCGCCGGTGTAGCCGCGCTGGACGAAGCCCATCTTGGGCAGCAGGTAGCCGAAGACGATCGTGAACATGATCGGCTGGAGCGTGGTGCGGAGCAGAAAGAACGGGAGCTCCCGCGAGACTACGTGCACGTCGCGGCGGACCAGCGCGCCGAAGACCTTCCAGGGCGACGGGTTCAATCGAGTTTTCTCCCGGTGAGCGAGACGAACAGCGTCTCGAGGCTGGGCGGCGTGAGCCGGATGTCGGCGGGAGCGCGTCCCGCCTGCTCGGCGGCCCGGAGGATTCCCGGGATGGCCTCCCCGGCGCGCTCGGCGTACACCGAGAGCTCGTTGCCCTTCACGGCCGGCCGGGTCAGCGCCGGCAGCGCCTGGATGGCGGGCAGCAGCGGCGCGGCATCACCGTCGAACGTCACCTCGATCAGGGTACCGCCCGGCGCGCGCGCCTTGAGGCCCGCGGGAGTGTCCAGGGCCAGCAGCTTGCCGCGATCCACGATCGCCAGCCGGTCGCAGAGCCGGTCGGCCTCCTCCATGTAGTGGGTGGTCATGATGATGGTGCGGCCCTGGTCGTGGAGCGAGCGCAGTACCTCCCACAGCGCCAGCCGGGCCTGGGGGTCGAGGCCGACGGTGGGCTCGTCGAGGAAGAGAATCTCGGGCTCGTGAATCAGGGCCCGGGCGATCATCAGCCGCTGCTGCTGGCCGCCGGAGAGCTGGTCGACCTTGGACTCGCCGCGGTCGCCCAGGCCGAGCTGGTCGAGCAGCGCCTGGGCCCGGGGCTGCGAGGTGGCGTGGGAGATTCCGAAGTAGGCCGCGTGAAAGATCAGGTTCTGGATCGCGGTGAGCTGGCGATCGGGGTTGGGACGCTGCGGCACCACGCCGATCCGCTGCTTCACCGAAACGGGATCGGCGCTCACGTCGATCCCCGCCACGGCGGCGCTGCCGGAGGTGGGCCGGACCCGGGTGGTGAGGACCCCGATCGTGGTGGTCTTCCCGGCGCCGTTGGGACCGAGCAGTCCGAAGAACTGGCCCGGGGGGACCTCCAGATCGAGGCCGTCGAGGGCCAGGATCTCCCGGCCCGCCGAGCTGGCGTTCTGCGACGGGGCGTTGACCGGCCCGATATGGGGCCCCTGGGGGCCGCGCTTCCGCACCGGAGGGGCGGGATAGACCTTCCGGAGGGCCCGAGTCTGGATGGCGGGAGGCATGGGGCCTAAAGGTAACCGGTGACCTCGTGACCGGTGACCGACGAGCGGTGAGTGGTGAGTGGTGGAGCTCAGTTACAGAAGCAGGATCCCCCACCACAGAAGCAGTTGCTGCCGCTGGTGGATTCGAAACGGGGATTCACGATGTTGTTGAACTTGGACCCGAAGGTGTAGCTGAGCCCCATGAACGCGTTGTAGAAATAGGACGTCTTCAGCTGCTTCAGCCGCAACAGCCGCTCTTCATCGGAGATCCCGGCCTTCTCGAGGGAAAGCTGGTCCCGGACCCGGGAATAGCCACCGAAGAGGTCGAGCTGGAGTCCCCGGACGATCCGGATGCTGCACCCGGTGGAGATACTGAGCCGGTTCTTGGACCAGTCGTTCAGGTAGTTGGAACCGGTGAGCGAGGCGTTGACCGAGCCCCACGGCTGGGTGGCCGACAGGGCCGCCGTCAGGCTGTGCAGCGGACGGGTCTCCTTGAGCCGGTTGAAGATGGTGGTGTCCCGATAGTTCGCGTACGACATCCCCGCCGAATAGACCAGCACGAACTGCCGCTTGGACGACTCCTTGTAGGGATATACATCGAATTCGATGCCCGACATCACCTTGGTGGACAGGTCGAAGTTGTCTACGGTCGAGCGCATGGCGCTCGCATCGATGCCGAACGACCAGTGTTCTCCCAGGCTGCGGACCAGCAGGGTGCTCAAGTTGTAGTTGCTGGTGGTGCTCTTGAAGACGGTGCTGTCGCTGAGGGTGTTTTCGCTGTGGTTGTGGCTGCCCCGGAAGCTGCCCCGGAACTTCCAGGTCTCGGTCACCCGGCGAGCAGACAGTGAGCCGCTGACAGAATTGAATTTGTTCTGGGATTCCCCGAACAGGTTCCCGTTCACCCCGACAGTGTAGACCCAGAGGTTCCACGGGTCGTGGGGCTTCTGGGTAGTCGTGCCGGCGCCTTCGGGCGCCTTGTAGGTGACCGTGAGCCGGTCCGCGAAGGTCCCGCGCGCCACGTACCGGGCCAGGCCCAGCGAAATCCGCTGGGTGAGCTGCTTCCGAACCTCGTCGTCGGTGTCGCCCTGATGGGTGGCAAAGCGGATCTCGTCGTCCGACCCCTGAAAGGTCTTGAGCCCGATGTACTTCAGGTTGTACTGCTGTCCCCCGCCACCGGTGCTCTGCGAAGTGATCAGCAGGTGCACGTCGGCGTCGGCCCGGTCCCGCATCCAGTTGACGTAGGTGATTTCCCGGCGGAGGTACTCGCCGTCGCAGAAGGCATTGCAGTCGAGAAACACCCGGAGCGCCTCGGCGGCCGGCTGGGCCGCCGGAGCCGCCTGGCGCGCGGCCGATACCGCGGGAAGCGCGGCGCCCAGCAGCAGGCCAGCTGCCACAGAAACCAGCCGGTTCATCGGCATCGATTCGCTCGCATTTCCGGTGTGATGGGGCGTGCGGTCCAATCCTATGACGCCGATCGACCTCGAAAGGTTGCAACGGGAGACTACCGCCCTTGGCGGCGTCCGGCAACCGGCGCTATCGTCCATCGATGCGTCCCGACCGATGGCCCCTCACCGAGGCGCTCCGTCTCCTCCGCGGCAAGTACGGCAAGCCCCCGCGGCCGTACGTCACCGATCCCTTCGAGATCGTCCTGTGGGAGTCCTGCGCCTACCTGGTGGATGACGAGCACCGGAAGCGGGTCTACGACCGGCTGATCGCCAAGACCGGCGGGGACCCCGAGCGGATCGCGGGAATGAAGCGCGAGGTCCTCGCGGCCCTCATCACGGCCGACGGTGGGATGCAGCCCGCGATGCGGGCCGACAAGCTGCAACGCGCCGCCGACCTGGCGCTCGACATCGGCCCCGCCGAGCTGGCCCGGCTCTGCAAGACCGATCCAACGAGAGCCCGCCACTTCCTCAAGAAGTTCCCCGGCGTCGCCGACCCGGGCGCCGATCGGATCCTGATGGTCGCCGGCAGCGCAGAGACCCTGGGCCTGGAGTCGAATGGAGTCCGGGTTCTGCTGCGGCTCGGCTTCGGCGAGGCGGCGTCGGACTACACCAGGACCTATCGCGCGGTCTCCCGGGCGGTGGAGGATGAGCTCCCGGAGACCGTCGCCGGGCGCATCGAGGCCCACCATCTCCTCAAGCAGCACGGCAAGACGCTCTGCAGGACGGCCGCGCCCCTCTGCCGGGAGTGTCCGCTGGCGGCGCGGTGCCCGGTCGCGTTGTAGATTCCCCGGCCCATGCATCCGATCATGCCGGTCGATGCCAGGGTACTGGCCCGGATCCGGAGGATCTGCCTGGGCCGGCCCCTCCGCCAACGAAGCGATCAGGTGGCCGCCCCCATTTCATGGCGCGGCAACGGAGCCGGTGGAATCGCAGTCAACCACACGAGGAATTGTTCGATGACGCGTCGTGACTCGCTGGCCCTGTTGCTTTGCTGCACCGTGCTCGCCCCCGTCGCCCTCGCCCAGAAGAAGCGGGTCGAGCAACCCAATCCCATCCAGAAGGAGTACCAGGGCGCCGCCGACCGGATCATCGCCGCCGCCACCGCCGACAGCGCGGCGTGGACCAAGCTGGCCGAGCTGACCGACGGATTCGGCAACCGGATCAGCGGGAGCGAGGCGCTGGAGCGGGCCATCGACTGGATCATCGCGAGGATGAAGTCGGAGGGACTGGACAATGTGCGTGGCGAGCCGGTGATGGTGCCCAAGTTCGTGAGAGGACACGAGCGCGCCGAGCTGCTGGAGCCCCGCTACCTCGACATGAAGATGCTCGGCTTGGGCCAGAGCGTGGCCACCCCCAAGGGCGGCACCACGGCCGAGGTGCTGGTGGTCAACAGCTTCGACGATCTCAAGGCCCACGCCGCGCAGGCGGCCGGCAAGATCGTGCTCTACGACGTGCCCTTTACCAACTACGGGCAGACGGTGGCCTACCGCGGCGTCGGCGCCATCGAGGCGGCCAAGGTCGGTGCGGTCGGCGTCCTGATCCGCGCGGTCGGACCGTACGGCATGCGGACGCCGCACACCGGGTCGATGCAGCCGTACGATTCGACCGTGAAGAAGATCGCCGCGGCGGCGATTTCGATGGAGGACGCGGCGATGCTCCACCGATTCCAGAACCGGGGGCAAAAGATCGTGGTCCGGCTGGAGATGGAAGCACACATGGAGGGCGAGGCACTGTCGCGCAATGTCGTGGGAGAGCTGGTGGGCCGCGAAAAGCCGGACGAGGTGGTGGTGTTCGGCGGGCACATCGATTCGTGGGACGTCGGCACCGGTGCGATGGACGACGCCGGCGGCGTGGTCATCGCCTGGGAAGCGGTACGGCTGCTCAAGAAGCTGGGCCTCACGCCGCGGCGCACCATCCGCGCGGTGGGCTGGACCAACGAAGAGAATGGCGGCAAGGGGGGTCAGGCCTACCGAGACGCACACAAGGGCGAGCTGGAGAAGCACGTGGCGGCCATCGAATCCGACGGTGGCACGTTCAAGTTCCGCGGCTTCGGCTTCAGCGGCACCGACTCGGCCTTCGCGGTGATCAACCAGATTTCCAGGCTGTTCAAGCCGCTGGGCGTCGATTCGGCCACTCCCGGCGGCGGCGGGGCGGACATCGGACCGAGCATGCAGGAAGGGGTCCCCGGGCTCTCGCACAACGTGGATGGCACCCGGTACTTCTGGTACCACCACACCGAAGCGGACAACGTCGACAAGATCGATCCCCGGGAGCTGGCCGAGAATGTGGCCGCGATGGCGATCATGGCGTACGTGCTGGCGGATCTGCCGGTCAAGCTGACGCGGGGCGGGAAGCCGGTGGGTGGCCGGGAGAGATAGGTCGCCACGGGGGCTTCGCCCCCTCGCGATGACACCGGCACCTCCCCCTTGACTTTCTAGGGGTCGGGGTCGAGTATATCTCCCTAGAAACCCTAGGGAGCTTTTCCTATGGCCGATTCCTCGCTCGGCGTCCTCCGCGGCACCCTCGACCTCCTCATCCTCAAGGCCCTGTCCTGGGGCCCGGCCCACGGCTATGCGGTAGCCGAGTGGATCGAGCGGGTCACCGGCGACACCCTGCAGATCGAAGAGGGCTCCCTCTACCCCGCGCTGCACCGGCTCGACGAGCGCGGGCTGATCGAGGCGGAGTGGGGCGTGTCGGGCACCAACCGGCGTGCCAAGTACTACGACCTCACCACCCGGGGCCGCCAGGCCTTGAAAGCGGAGTCCGATACCTGGACCCGCTACGCCCGCGCGGTGTTCTCGGCGCTCGAGGCGCCCGCCTCGCTCAAGCCGGCCCGGGTCTGATGCCGGCGCGGGAGGAGCCGCTCTGGCGGCGCTATTTCCGTTTCTTCGGTCCCGACGTTGACGCGGACGTGGACGAGGAGATCAGCTTCCATCTCGAGATGCGCGAGAAGGATTTTCTCGCGCGCGGCTTGTCGCCGGAAGGCGCGCGGAAGGCCGCCATCCGGAAATTCGGGGACGTGGAGCGGCATCGCCGGCAACTCCGTCGCCAGGACGGCCGGCGGCTCCGGCGGAACCGGTGGTCCGAACGACTCGACGAGTGGACCCAGGATCTTCGCTTTGCCTTCCGGATGCTCTGGCACCATCGCGGCTTTTCTGGCGCGGTGATCGCCACGCTGGCGCTGGGCATCGGCGCCACCACCGCCATCTTCAGCGCTGTGGACGCCGCGATGCTCCGACCGCTGCCGTTCGCGGATTCGGGACGGCTGGTCCAGCTGCCCGACATTCAGATTCCCTTCGCGCCGGAAGGCAAGGAGCTGCCTTCGACGCTGCCCGACATCCGCACGGTCGGCGGGTTCTCCATCTTCTTCTCGGGCATCGCGGCGTACGCCAGCGGCGGCCTCAATCTCAGCGGCGTCGGCTCGCCAGTGCGGGTCCAGGTCGGCGTGGTGACGGCCGGATTCTTCTCGACCCTCGGTCTCTCGCCCGCTCAGGGACGGGTCTTCGGGCCGGAGGAGGGACGGCCCGGCAACGATGCGGTTACCGTGATCTCCCACACCCTCTGGCAGCGACAGTTCGGTGGCGGGAAGGCTGTGGGCGCCTCGGTGCGGCTGAGCGGTCGGCTCTATCAGGTGATCGGCGTCATGCCCAGGGGCGTCACCTTTCCGGACGGTGCGGACCTCTGGATACCACTCACCGTACCGATGACATTCGAATCGTTCACGCCGTTTCGCGGCTTCATTTCCTCGACGGTCGTGGCGCGGCTGGCGCCGAGCGTTTCGCGGGATGCGGCGCGGGCGCGCCTCCAGCAGGCCTGGCGGGAAATTCCCCCAACCTTCAGCGACGACGCCAAGGAGGTCATCGCCAATCCGCTCCGGCCGCTGCAGGACACGCTGGTGGGCGACCGGCGGACCCCAATGCTGGTCCTGCTCGGCGCCACGGCGCTGCTTCTTCTCATCGCCTGTGTCAACGTGACGAATCTGCTCCTGGCGCACGCCGCGACCCGGGAGCGGGAGCTGGCGGTCCGCGCGGTGCTGGGCGCCACGCGGGGCCGGCTGGTGCGCCAGCTGCTAGTACAGAGCCTGGTGCTGTCGCTGGGCGGAGCGCTGGCCGGGCTGCTGTGCGCCTACGCGAGCCTCGGCGTCGTGGGCACCCTGCTGCCGCAAGGGCTCGCCGGGCTGGCCGCTCCGGCGCTCGACGGTCGGGTGCTGGGATTCGCCATCGTGCTGGCGGCGATCACCGGCCTCGGCTTCGGGCTCTGGCCCGCGGTGCGCGGCGCCCGGGCCGATGCGCAGACGGCCATGAAGTCCGCCGGGGGACAGAGCGCCGGCCGCGCACGGGGACGCACCCGGAGGATACTGGTTGCGGCGGAGCTCGCCCTGGCCCTCATGCTGCTGGCGAGCGCCGGCTTGATGCTGCGGAGCTTCCGCGCGCTGCTCGGTATCGACGCCGGATTCCGGACCGAACACGTCGCGACGCTCCAGGTGGCCTTCGAACAGGGCACGCGGTCGGCGCTGGCCTCGCGGCTCCATGTGGTCGAAGGGCTGCTGGAGAAGCTCCAGAGCACACCGGGAATCGAA
The DNA here is from genome assembly GCA_041486305.1 of Gemmatimonadota bacterium. Taxonomy (GTDB): domain Bacteria; phylum Gemmatimonadota; class Gemmatimonadetes; order Gemmatimonadales; family GWC2-71-9; genus JABFSM01. The sequence goes on along the minus strand of JBGPLG010000006.1, from coordinate 31,167 downwards.
GAGGCCGGCATCGTGAATGATCTTCCCCTGAGCGGCCAGGGGGGAATTGCGCTCCAGGTGGAGCCCGAAGGCCGCCCGGCGGACTCCACGGCCCTCAGGAAATTCGCGCGTTACCTCAAGGCGTCGGGCGGGTACTTCCGCGCCCTCAACATCCCGCTGCTCCGGGGCCGGCTGCTGACCGAGGCCGACGACAGCATCGCCCCCAAAGTGGCGGTGATCAGCTCGACAATGGCGCGGCAATACTGGCCCAACCAAGATCCGATCGGGATGCGGTTCCGGAATGGGGGCGCCGGCAATGAGGGATACCGCACGGTGATCGGCGTGGTGGCGGACGTCCGGGAACACCTAGATGAAGATCCGCAGCCGCAGGCGTACTACCCGATCCACGAATCGCCCCCGCTGAACCTGAGTTTGGTCGCGCGGGGAACGCTCCCGGAATCGGGGCTCCTGGCCGCGCTCCGCGAGGCAGTGCGCGCCGTGGATCCAACCCAGGCGGTCTACAACGTCCGGATGCTGGACGAGATGCAGAGCATTTCCCTCGCGCCGCGACGGTCCAACACCACGCTGATCACGACATTCGGGTTGCTGGCGCTGCTCCTGGCCGTGGTCGGAGTCTACGGGGTGGTGGCCTACAACGTGACGCTCCGCAACCGGGAGCTCGGCATCCGGGCAGCGCTGGGGGCCCGGCGGGCCGATCTGGCGCGGCTGGTGATCCGCGAGGGGCTGGGGGTGGCGCTGGTGGGAGTGAGCATCGGCCTCGCGGGGGCCTTCGCGCTCTCCCGGGTTCTCCGCGCACTGCTCTATGGTGTGGGCCCATCGGATCCCGCGTCGTTCATCGCGGCCGCCCTGGTGCTACTGCTGCCCGTGCTGGGCGCGACTCTGATACCCGCGCGGCGGGCGGCCCGGGCCAATCCTGTTGAGGTGATGAGGACGGAGTGACGGGCAGGGCGGGCAGGGCGGGCAGGGCGGGCAAGGCAGGCGGTGAATCTCGAGACTCCTGCCCGTCCTGCCCGCCTTGCCCGCCCTTACCGTCTACACGGCATCCGACAGGGAGCTGAATGTGTAGTCCCGGATCCGCATCGGGGGCACCATGCTGCCCTGGACCCGGATCGGCTTGCCTAGCGCGTCGATGTTGTTCAGCATGATGATGGGCGACTCGTTGAACCGGAAGTTCTTGATGGCGTGCTTGATCTTGCCGTTCTCGATGAAGAACGTGCCGTCGCGGGTCAGGCCCGTGAGCAAGAGCGTCTGCGGATCCACAAAGCGGATGTACCAGAACCGCGTGACCAGGACGCCCCGCGCGGTATCCTTGATCATGTCTTCCACCGACGATTTGCCGCCCGCTATGATCATGTTGGTGGGGAACGGCGTTGCCGGCTTGCCCTGCTTCTTGGCCCAGAACTGCGAATAGTAGAGGTTGGCCACCACGCCCTTGTCGATCCAGGGCGTGCGCACGGTGCCGCGGCCGTCGCCGATCCAGGGGCTGGCCGGCACGTCGGAATCCTGAGGGTCCGACCAGATGCTGACCCGCTCGTCCACCAGCTTCTCGCCCAGCTTGCTGGCCCCGCCCGGCTTGGACAGGAAGCTGCGGCCCTCGTCGGTCTGGCGGGCGTTGAAGCTCCCCACCAGCGGCTGCAGCATCTCCACCGCGGCCTCCGGCTCCAGAATGACGGTGTACTTGCCCGGCTCGATGGCCACCGGGTTCCGCGAGGCCACCGCCTTCTCCAGCGCGATGGCGGAAGTCTCTTCCGGATTGAATCCCGCCACGTCGTTCCAGTCCCGGGCCACGTAGCCCGAGCCGGTGCCGTCGTTGCTGCGGACCGTCACCGAGAGGCTGGCCTGGGTCGACTGATAGAACGCCGACAGCCCCTTGGTGTTCATCATTCCCTGCCAGTTGGAGCCGTCCTGGAAGAACCCCGCCGCGGTGCACTCGCGGGTCGAGGCCGGCTGAATGCTGGCGCCGGCCACCCGGGCCCGGTACTCGGGCGTGATCTGCGCCGTGGCGGCGGAGTACGCCTTGGGGCTGGGCACGACGTACTGCTGCGGTCCGAGCGGCGGCATGAATTCCGGATCTTCCGGGGCCAGCCGGGCCAGCTCCTCGGACCGCCGGACCCCGCGCTCGATGCTGGCGTCGTCGAATTCGTTCAGGGTCACGGTGCCGGTGCGGGTGCCGAAGTTGGACTGGACCACGAGCGTGGTGTCGTCGGTGGCGCCGGCGGTGGACACGCTGTTGCGCGCATAGCGGATGTTGCCGCCCTGCCCGCCGAAGATGTTGGCCTCGCACGCCTCGGCCTTGGAGAAGCCCAGCGCCTTCTCGAGCAGCTGCTTCATCTGCTGGGTGGTCATATCGGGCATGGCGTCAGATCTTCCGCGAAGTGTTGAGGATGTTGACGTCGTTGAACCGGGTGGTCGCCGCACCGTGGGACACGGCGCTGATCTGGCCCGGCTGCCCCTTGCCGTCGAAGAAGGAGCCGCCCAGGCGATAGTCGCGCCGGTCGCAGACCGCCGCGGCGGAATTCCAGAACTCACGGGTGTTGGACTGGTACGCCACGTCCTTCAGCATGCCGCTGAGCTTGCCGGCCTTGATCTCGAAGAACACCTGGCCGCTGAACTGGAAGTTGTAGCGCTGCTGGTCGATCGAGTAGGAGCTGTCTCCCACGATGTAGATGCCCTTCTCCACCCCGGCGATCATCTGGGCCGGGGTGAGCGGCGCCTCGCCCGGCTCCAACGAGACGTTGGGCATCCGCTGGAACTGCACGTCGCTCCAGCTGTCCGCATAACAGCAGCCGTGCGACTCGGTCTGGCCCAGGATATGGACCTGGTCCCGGATCGCTTCGTAGTTGACCAGGATGCCCTTCTTGATCAGATCCCACTTCTTGCACTTGACGCCCTCGTCGTCCCAGCCCACCGCGCCGAGCGAATTGGGCTGGATCTTGTCGGCGACGATGGTGACCTGCTCGCTGCCGTACTTGAAGGTGCCGCTCTTCCACTTGTCCAGCGTGGCGAAGCTGGTGCCGGCATAGTTGGCCTCGTAGCCCAGCACGCGGTCCAGCTCCAGCGGGTGACCCACCGACTCGTGGATGGTGAGCCAGAGGTTGGAGGGATCCAGCACCAGGTCCCAGCGGCCGGCGTCGACCGACTTGGCCCCGTGCTTGGCCTTGGCCTGCTGCGCCGCGGTCTTCATGTCCTCGATCATGTCGTAGGACGCGCCGTAGGTGGTCATGGCCGGCCCGGCGATCCGCCCCGCGGGACGGGCCGAGAGATACTCCCACCCCATGCCCATCGGAGCGGAGAGCGCGTCGCGGGTTTCGAACTTGCCGGTGGCCTTGTCGACGACCGTGGCGGTGGCGTTGGGCCAAATGCGGTGGACATCCTGGTCGATGTAGCTGCCGTCGGTAGAGGCGAAGTACTTCTGCTCGTTCACCAGGAACAGGCCCGAGTCCACGAAACTGGCGCCCTCCTTGAGCGCCGCTTCCGCGACCGCCTTGAGCAGGTCGGCCTTCTCGGCCACCGAGATCTCGAAGGCATTCTTCTCGATGGGCGTCTTCCAGGAGACCTGCCCGAATCCCTTCTGCGCCGCGAGCACCACCGGCTCCTTCTGGATCGAGCCGTTGGCCTTGGCGATGGCGCAGGCTTTCTGGGCCGCGCGGGTCACCCCGTCGGTGGACACGTCGTGGGTGGAGGCAAAGCCCCAGCACCCGCCGGCGATGACCCGGACTCCCACCCCGAAGGACTCGGTGTTGGTGATGCCCTGGATCTTGGTGTCCCGGGCGTTGATGAACTGATTGAGGTAACGGCCGATCCGGACGTCGGCGTAGGTGGCGCCCCCTCCTCGGGCGGCGGCCAGGGCCGCATCGGCGAGCGCCTTCCGGTCCTCGACCGGAATCGGAGTCAGGCTGCCGGACCATTCCTTGACGCCGGATCCAATACCGGGCATCCACGCCAGTCCGGCGGAGAGGCCGGTCAGGTGGACGAAGTCACGCCGTTTCATGTGCTCGGGACCTCCGAAAGGGGAACGCTGTGAGGCGATGGTACATATGACGCACGACCCGGATGGAGGGTTTCGCGCGGATGGCCATGTATACCGGCTGGTGCCACGGCGGGGAGACCGGATTGGGAGGCTGAGCCGTCAAGACGCCAGGACGCCAAGAGATCCCTCTCACCCCGGGGGCACCGAGAGGTGCTCCACCACGATCATCCACTTGCCCCCGATCCGACGGAACACCGCGGTCCAGGCCCCCTGGATGACGTGGGGCTGGCCGGTCGGGGCGATATGGGGAATGGACCAGGTCGCGGTGAGCACCGCCGCGTCGTCGCTCAGTCGGTCCACGTAGACGTCGCCCCATACCCACTTGGCGTCCCGCATGTTTCGCCCGACGTTCTGCCAGAACGCCGCGATCCCTGCCTTGAGGGAGTCGGCCGTCGCGATGACCCGCCCCCCGCTCGCCGAGATGACCCGGCCGGTGTCGGGGTACAGGGCATTCATCCGCTCCAGTACCCCCGGCTGGCTGAAGTCGTAGGCCTCCTCGATCCGGGCCTTGAGGGTGTCGGCGAGGGCGGTATCGTCGTGGGGGACCCGGGGAGGGGGCGCCGAGCAGGCGGCCAGCGCGAGCAGGAGGGCCAGGGATTTCATGTCCGCCTTCGAGGACAGTAGTGTATCATGCAGGGGACACCGGTCGGGGGCGGCCGAGGGCCAAACCCCGTCGTGGCATCGCGAGGCCGTATGGCGCAGCATATGCTCCGAGGGCGAACGATTGCCCTTCGGTAGATTCAATCTGACGCCCGCAGGCAGGAGGAACCAGTGAGAGTCCGCATCCTCATCTCGGCCGCCGTCGTGACGGGCGGTTGGCTTGCTGCATGTTCCAAGCCTGCGTCCCAGACCGCTCAGGGCGGCAGCCGGCAGATTCAGCTGGCCGAGCCGTCCAGCCCCGACAGCGCGGTGGTGTCCGATCTCGAGTCACATCATGCCCTCCAGCCGGTCCTGGTTCGGCATACCGACCATGCCCGGGCCGAGCCGGGCCAGCAGGCGTTTCAGACCAGGGCGGCCGTGGTGGCCGCCCAGGTCCCGGAGCCGCACGTGATGATCATGACGGCCAGCCCGGGGGCAGAGGCTCCCCTGGCTGCCGGACCCTCGGCGGCGCCTGAGGCCCGCGCCACCGGCTTCGGAGGCCCCATCGGCCACGGGCTCGGCTCCTTCCAGCTGCCCCCGCCCGAGCCTCAGTCATTGTCGGGCGGGGGCAACCGGGGGCCGATGATCCTCATCCGGGGCGGCATGGGGGGCATCGACGACAAGTGCGACACCCGCACCGGCCACCGGGGCGGCATCGCGATCAACCGGCTCTCGCCCGCGTTTGGGGGAAATCCGCGGGGCGGCATCCGCTAACCGCCGGTTCGGCTGGCTGGGCCCCGAGCTCCCGCGAAATTGGTTCCGGGGAGCTCGGGGCTTCTGTTTGTCCCTCCCCGAGTTATTCGGGCTCTGTGAGCTTCGCGAGCAGCGGCTCCGACCAGCGGGGGAGGCGCTCACCGTGGTCGATGCGTGCCGCGGCTTCGTTGTAGCGCCGCATGAGGTCTGCCGGGCGGCACATCACGCCCAGGAGGGCGGCGCGGCCGTCAGCGACCTCGATGGTCCGAGCCATGGTCCACCCGACCGTGTACCAGGGCCCCTGCACCCCGAAGAACGACATCGCGATCGTCTGGATCGAGTCCGGGTGGGTCACCCGCCCGTCGACGACATCGCGAAAGAAGGCTTCCAGCTCCCCGAAGCTCTCCCCGAGGTTACCGAGATCGCGATCCCACCGGGCTCGCTCGTCGGAGCTGCTCGTTGCATGCGGGTGGATATCCGGCCCGCCTGCCGCCGCCAGCATCGCCAGGCCCTCACCGAATGCGCCCATCCAGTGCCTGGCCCGGTCAACCGGGGTTGGCGCGCCTTCGCGTTCCGCCGCCGGGCACGCCCGGGTGTAGCCGAGGTGGTGCAGCTCGTGCGCCAGGGTATTCTCCAGCTTGGCCCGCGAGACCGCGGGATCCACGAAGAGCATGATGGCGGGATCCGAGTCGGCCTCGAACACGAAGCTGTTGGCGCGCGGCTTGATGAGCAGATAGACCGTTGCGTGAATCGGGGTGCCGGCCGGCAGGTAGGCACGGGCGCGAGCCAGGGCACCGGAAAGGTCGGCTGATCGCCAGCTCAGGACGGTGGCCCGCAGCACGGAGGCCCGCCGGGCCATCGAATCGACGCTCAGGAAGGCGGCGAAGGCCGAGTCCGTCATCGGCCTCCCAATGGCCGTCTCGCGCCGGGCCAGCCGGCGATAGCCCTCCGAGGCAAGCAGCCGTTGCCAGAGGGCCGACGGCGGAACGCCCCCGGCCCCACGTGCCTCGAGAATGGCCAGGGCGGCGTCCGCCTCATCGGTCACGATCCTGACTGCGGCGGGTGTCTGTCCGCTGACCCAATGCGATGGGACGCCGCCCCGAGCCACCCACAGAATGGCAACTCCGACAAGCGCTGTGACCCAGGCACCACGCATGGTCTTCTCCGAGTACGTGGTCGACGAAGCCGCGGCCCGCGGCTGGCTCTGAGACACGGGAGCCGGGTGGAGGGTTGCCTGGCCCGGCCGCGGGCGGTTCAGGATCCAGGCAACCCTTTCGGGACGTCCGGCGTCTCTCCTCTTGACCATCTGGAGGAGCAGGGACATCTTCTCCAGACCATCTAGAGGAGAAGCCATGCCGCCCGAATCGTCCGAGCTGCTGCAGGGCACCCTGGAAATGCTGGTGCTCAAGGCGCTCTCCCTGGCGCCGCTCCACGGCTGGGGCATCGGCCACCGCATCGACCAGCTCTCCCGGGACGCGTTCCAGGTCCAGCAGGGCTCCCTCTATCCCGCGCTCCAGCGGATGCTCCGGAAGGGCTGGATCACGAGCGAGTGGCGGGTCACCGAGAACAACCGGCGGGCCCGCTACTACCTGCTCACCCGTGCCGGGCGGAAACAGCTCGACACCGAGGCGGCGGCGTGGGCCCGCGCGGCGGCGGCGGTCAACGGCATCCTCAAGGTGCGGACCGCGGACGGTACTCCATGAGCTTGGTGGCGGATGTGATGGAGCGGCTGAAGGCGCTGTTCCTCCGGGGCCGGCAGGAGCGGGAGCTGGCCGAGGAGCTGCGCTTCCACATCGAACGGGAGGCCCGGGAGCGGATCCGGGGCGGCGAGACGCCCGACGCCGCGCGCCGAGCGGCCCTGGCGGCGTTCGGCGGGGTCGAGCAGTACAAGGAAGCGGTTCGGGACGCCCGCGGGATCCGACCCCTGGAGGACCTCGGGGCGGACCTGCGGTACGCGCTGCGGGGACTCCGCCGCAATCCCGGCTTCACGGTCACGGCGATCCTGGTGCTCGGGTTAGGGCTGGGCGCAACCACCGCCGTCTTCAGCGTGATTCAATCGGTGGTGCTGGCCGACTTGCCGTATCCGGACCCCGACCGGCTGGTCATCGTGTCCGAATACAGCCCACCCAACAGCGTCTGGAACATTTCGACCGCCGACGCCACCGCCATCCGGGAACAACAGAAGAGCTTCGAGGCCTGGGGCGAGATCACCCGCCAGGAGGCCGCGCTGTCGAGTGCCGGCACGCCGGAGCGCATCGTGGTCGGCCGGGGCTCGGCGGGCTTCTTCAAGGCGGTCGGAATTCCGGCGGCGAAGGGCCGCTTGATCGAGCCGCGGGACGAGGCGTCGGACGCGCCGCCGGTGGTTATCGTCACCGACGCGTTTGCCGAACGCACCCTGGGCGGCGCGGACCGGGCGGTGGGACGCTCGATCACTCTCGATGGCGAGAGCTACACCGTGGTGGGAGTGCTGCCCGCGGGCCGGAACGAACTGGCGGGCGTGCACGCCGTCGCGTGGCCGGCCCTCAAGCTGCGCGCTCCGGTCCGCCGGGGGCCGTTCTGGCTTCGGGGCGTCGCGCGGCTGAAGCGGGGCGTCACCATCGAGGCGGCAACTCGGGACCTGGCCGCTATCAGCGCGCGCGTTCTTCCGCTGTGGAGCGACTTCCGCGACAGCCTGGCCAGGCTCACGCCGCAGCCGCTGCGGGACCGGATCGTCGGGCGGGCGGACAAGCAAGTCGGGCTCTTCGCTGGCGCGGTGCTGCTGGTGCTGCTCCTCGCGATCACCAACGTCGCCACGCTGGTGCTGGTGCGCGCCTCGGCCCGGGAGCCGGAAATCGCGGTGCGGGCGATGCTGGGCGCGGGGAAGGGTCGCATCGCGCGGCTGCTGGTCACCGAGAACGTCCTCCTCACCCTGGCAGCTGGTTCGGCGGGGCTGGTGCTGGCGTCCTTGGGCCTCAAACTGGCCGTCTCCCAGCTCCCCAACCTTCCCCGGATCGAAAACGTCGCGCTGGACTGGCGAGCGATGGCCTTCGGCCTTTCCGCGGCGCTGATTTCGGGAATCCTGGTGAGCCTCTCGCCGATCGCCGCGCTCTCGGGCCGAGGCAGCGCCATGCGCGCCGACACCCGGCGGGCCGGGACCGGACGCCGCACCAACGCGGTGCGCGCCATCCTGGTGGGCGCGGAGTTTGCACTCGCGCTCCCGCTCCTGGTTGGCGCGGGGCTGCTGCTCAACAGCTTCGTTCGGCTGTCGCGGGTGGACCCCGGGTTCAATCCCGAAGGCCTCGTGGCGGTGACCGTCGCCCTGCCGCAGAAGCGTTACCCCGGTGACGCGGAGCAGCAACGATTCTGGCAGCTGGCGGAGGAGCGGATGGCGGCCATGCCCGGTGCGGCGGCGGTGGGACTCGCCTCTGACGTGCCGCCGGACAATTCCGGCAACTACGACAATTTCAACCTGATGGATCATCCGGTGCCGGCGGGACAGTCGGAGCCAGCCTCGCCCTGGTACTATGTCACGGCCGGGTACTTCGGGGCGATGGGCATTCCGCTGCTCGAGGGCCGGCTCTTCACCGTCGCCGACAGCGGCAACGGGGCGCCGGCGGTGGTGGTGAGTCGCGCCTGGGCCAACAAGTATTTCCCCAAGGAGCAGGCGGTCGGACGGCAACTGGTCCAGGGCGGTTGCTACAACTGCCCCCGGACCACCATCGTCGGTGTGGTGGGAGACATCAAGAACCTGGGGCTCGCCGTTCCGGACGAGGCGGTCTACGGCCCGGTGACCCAGTCGAACGCCCGGTCGCTCAACCTGGTGGTGCGAACCACCGTCGGCACCAGCGCCGCCCTGCGGGAATTGCGGGCGCAGGTGCAGGCGCTCGATCCGGAGCTGCCGCTGCAGGAGTCCATCATCACGCAGCGGTTCGACGATTCCCTGGACGATCCGCGTCGCTGGACCGCGGTGCTGGGAGCCTTCGCCGCGGCGGGCACCGCGCTCGCGGCGCTGGGCATCTTCGGGCTGATGTCCTACGTGGTGCGGCAGCGCCGCCGGGAGATCGGGGTGCGGCTGGCACTTGGCGCGCTGCCCGGCATGGTCACCCGGCTCATTGTCGGGCGGGGGATGCGCTACGCGCTGGTGGGAACCGGAATCGGGCTGGTGGTCACGCTGGCGCTGGTCCGGAGGCTCGGTACCCTGTTGTTCGGGGTCAGCCCGACCGACGCGCTCACCATTGCCGCAGTCGCGACGCTGCTGGTGGGTGTGGCGCTGGTCGCCTGCTGGGTACCGGGGCGGCGGGCGGCGCGTATCCGGCCCATCGAGGCGATCAGCTCGGAGTAAGACGCTAGGAGGCTAGGACGCTAAGACGCTAGGACGCTAGGACGCATGATCGCCCGCGCGGCGCGTGGGGCGCCTCTCCCAATAGTCACTCTCACCGCATCCGCCTCCACCGGCCCCGCCGGTGGGGGTACATTATTGCGGTGGGAACCTGCTGAACCAGGCGCCGAGCGAGGGAATACTGAAACCAGCCCGAAGACGGCGGGGACCCACGGTGGGTCCGTTCACCGAGCCGGAGGAGTCCGCCAAGGCGGCCTCGCTCCGCTATGTGAGCGACGATCGTCCGGGGATCCGCCGGAAGCGCTCCGGCAAGGGCTGGTCCTTTGCCGATCCCAACGGGAACACCATTCGCGACCGTGCGGTGGTGAAACGGATTCGCGCCCTCGCGATTCCACCCGCCTGGACCGATGTCTGGATCAGCCCGTTCGAGGATGGTCATCTCCAGGCTACCGGGCGCGATGTCAGGGGCCGCAAGCAGTATCGCTACCACAAGCGGTGGCACGAGGTCCGGGACGAGACCAAGTACGGCCGGCTGTTTCACTTCGGCAGCAGCCTCTCCCGCATCCGGGCCCGGCTCGACGAAGACCTGTCGCTGCCCGGACTGCCGCGCAACAAGGTGCTCGCGACCATCGTGCGGCTGCTGGAGACCACCTTCATCCGGGTGGGCAACGAGGAATACGCCCGGGCCAACGGGTCGTTCGGGCTCACCACCATGCTGGAGCACCACGTGAAGGTGGAGGGCTCGAAGATTCACTTCCGCTTCAAGGGCAAGAGCGGAAAGTCGCACGCGATCCAGGTCGTGAACCGGCGGCTGGCGCGGCTGGTCAAGCGCATTCAGGACCTCCCGGGCCAGGACCTGTTCCAGTATCTCGACGAGAACGAGGATCCCCAGCCGATCTCTTCCGCGGACGTGAACGAGTACCTCCGTCTCATCGCCGACCAGGATTTCACCGCCAAGGATTTCCGGACTTGGGCCGGAACGGTGCTCGCGGCGTGCTACCTGAGCAATCTCCACGAGTACGATCCCGAGGCCGCGCCGAAAGCGGAGATGATCCGGGCGGTGGAGTCGGTGTCGAAGCAGCTCGGCAACACGCCGACGATCTGCCGCAAGTGTTACATCCACCCCAGCCTGCTCGGGGCGTTTCAGGATCGGAGGCTCTTCGAGCGATGGATGAAGGAGAATACCGACGTCACGCCGGTGGCCGGCCTGAGTCCCGAGGAGACCGCCCTGCTGGGATTTCTGGATCCCGGGGCGCCGAACTAGGGAGAGTCGACGTGGAATTGATACTCGCCGCAGCGCAAGCACCGGAACAAGTACACGGTTGGGCCGGCGTCGCGATCGAGCGACTCGAGCAGCCGAGTCGCGGCCCAACCGGAGATCTGCATGTTGTAGATGATGTGGCTCAGGACCCCCGCCTCCAGCTCGCGGTAGCGGGTCCGGAGCTCGGTGATCCCCGCCGGCGCGAGGAACGCGGTGGCGTCGTTGCAGCAGGCGGGCCATTCCTCGCTCTGCCAGGCGTGGTATCCCGGAGTCCGCTCGCTGATCTCCACGGCCACGGGGGCCGGAACGTCCGGCGGGAAGGCCTCGCGGTCGACGAAGGTCGCGCCGAGGTCCCGGTGGGCGGAGCCGTCGGCGATGCACCAGGGACAGAGCGCATCCTCGAAGACGGCTTCCGCGTAGACCGGCCCGGTGTAGATGTAGCCCCGACTCTCCCCGCAGCGGCGGCACCGCGTATCGGACGCGACGACGCTGCCGCTCGCGAGCGGATCGGGGTGATAGCGGAACGCCGGAAGGATCACAACGCCAGCTCGTAGTAGACCAGCGGAGTGCCCCGGTAGCTGACCCGGCCGACTTCGGTGTATCCGCACCGGGCGTAGAACCCGCCCGCGCCGGCCGGGGCGGCGTAGGCATCGAGCCGGATCGCGTCGGCCGGCCATTCTCGCGCGAGCCGGGCCGCTTCCGCCATGCAGAGCCGACCGATGCCCCGCCGCTGGAGCTTCGGGTCGACGGCCATCGAGGTCAGGTAGAGCGGCCGGGTGGCCGGACCGAAGTAGCTCTTGTCGATCGCCCAGGGCTTCCGGGTGGACATCGCCAGGGTCGCGATGATCCGGCCGCGGCGCCTCGCCACATATGCCAGCGTACCGCGCCGCATTCCCGCCAGCACACCGCGCTCCGACGGCGGGCTCGACCAGTGCCCGGACCCGAAGTCCCGGGTCAGGCGCTCCGCCACCACGGCGTGAAGCGCGGCCAGGGCCGGCGCGTCGGCCGGCGTCGCGGGGCCGAGCCGGAGCGGCATGCCGACTCGAGCCGGCGCCGGGCTCAGGGGACCAGACGCGGCGCCGGTGGCGTGGCCCGCGGCATCATCTCGTCGCGGTTGGCGATTTCGTAGACGGTCCAGGCCACGACGGTGGCGGCCTGCCTGAGATCGTCGATCAGCAGGTGCTCGTAGGTGTCCAGATTCGAGTGATGGGTCCGGAAATCGTACTCGATGGGATCCTGGATGAAGTTGAATCCCGGAACGCCGGCCGCAACGAAGCTCAAGTGGTCGGTGCCGCCGGTGTTGCCGTGCTTGACCGCCACGACGCCCAGGTCCTGGAAGGGCGCGAGAATCTGCTGGAAGATCGGGATCGCCGCGCTGTTGCTCTGGTCCCAGACACCCCGGAGCCGGCCGGTCCCGTTGTCGACATTCACATAGGCCGAAATGGCGGGGAGCTCGGCGTTGTGCATGCGGACCCAGGTGCGGGAGCCGATGAGCCCCTGCTCTTCCCCGGTCCAGAGGGCGATGCGGACGGTACGCCGCATCGGGAGATTCATGGTCTTGAGCAGGCGGATCGCCTCCATCATCACCAGCGAGCCGGCACCGTTGTCGGTGGCGCCGGTACCGGAGTGCCAGCTGTCGTAGTGCGCGCCCAGCATCACCACTTCACCGGCCTTGTCGGTCCCGGGAATCTCGGCGGTGACGTTGGTGGGGAAACGATTGTCGTCCAGGAACCTGGTCTGCAGGTTCACCTCGAGGCGAACCGGCAGGCCGCGCTGGGCCACCCGGTACAGCGTGCTGTACTGTTCCTGCGCGACGATCAATTCGGGGATCGGGTTGTAGACGCTGTCCCGCGCGGTTCGTCCGTCGGAGTGCCCCCCGTTCAGGAACATCCCATAGCCCCACCGGGATGGAGACAGGATCACGGCGGGCTGCTCGGCCCGAAGCATCCGTGAGATCAGGCCGTTCATGGCGAAGCCGCCCCTGCCGGCGCCCGGCGTCGCGGCCGGCGGCGCGACGTAGGGTGCGCCCGGAATGGTCGATACCAGCGTGGCGCGGTTGGGGGTCCCGTCGATGAGCTGCTCCAGGGAAAACCGACGTTCTTCCTGGTTGAATTCGGGGCCGATGACCGGCGGGGCACTCCGCAGCACGCAGGCGCCCTTCAGCTTTCCGGCATACTTCGCCACGTCGGAGGAGTCCTTGATGTCGATGATCACGGCGGTACAGGTGACCGTCGCCGGCCGGCCCCGGGCGTCCAGCGTGCTGCCGCTCCAGGCCTGGGGATAGGCCGCCAGCGGCTTGATCCACGGCTCCAGAATCCGTCCGTTGTAGGACACCAGGTCCCAGCCGCGTCCGAAGGCCGAATCCCAGGCCTCCACCTTCACGTTCGCGAGTCCCCAGGAGCGGAAGGTGTCCGCGGCCCATTCGTTCGCCTTGCGGCTGCCGGTGGAATTGGTGAGCCGGGCCCCGATGACGTCGGTGAGGTAGGTGGCCAGGTCGTCCAACCTGGAGTGGTTCAGCTCCTCGTCCCGGAGCTTCTGGGCGACGGAGAGGTCGACCCGTTCCGAGACGACCTGGGCCGAGAGGGTGGCGGCGGAGAGGGCCAGCGCGAGGCCGGCCACGAGCACGATGCGGGAGCGGTTCATGTCGGGGACATCCTGAAAGGGGAATCACACATTCGGGCGTGCTCCTGAGTTCACGGGTGGGCCAGCGCGGCGAGCCGGCTCTCGATTTCGGTCCGGGGGATCCAGCGGCCCGCCACCACGACGCCGGCCCGGCGCCCGACGTTCCGGATGTCGGCCAGCGGATTGCCGTCCAGCAGGATCAGGTCGGCGCGGCGCCCGGTCTGGATGGTGCCGGCGTCGTCCAGGCCGCCCAGGTAGGCCGCGATATTCCGGGTGCCGGTCGCCAGCGCCTGCCAGGGCGTGAGCCCGGCGGCGACGTAGGATTCCAGTTCGCCCGTCAGCGAGAAGCCCGGCGCATTCCAGAGCTGGGGCGAGTCGGAGCCGAGGAGAATCGGCACGCCGCCGTCGAACAGCGCCTTGAGGATGCGTCGGCGCACGGCGATGAACTGCTGGCGCGACTCGCGCGGGTTATCGCTGCGGATCTGGTTGGTGGACGTGGTCCACCCCCGCACCATCGCCTCGGCCACGTAGCGGACGTCGGGCCGCGCCAGGAGCTGCTCCACCGGCTCGTCTCCCGCCACCGACTCGAAGAAACCCTCGGTGGGCACGATGGCCACACCCGCCGCCCGGGTGGCGGCGACGAGCCCGGGCAGTCGTGATTCGTCGAGCCGGCCGATCAGCGGCAGCCCGAAGAATCCATCCTGCTCCGGCGTGGCGGGCGGGCCGCCGATGGCCATCGCTTCGACGAAGCCGTCCAGGTGATCGATGCTCCAGTACTTCGCGTCGATGGCGCGGGCCGGCCCCACGGCCAGAGGCACGTGTCCCGCGAAGCGGATCCCCGCCCGGCCGGCGGCGGCGGCCATCGAATCGAACGCCTCCCGCGAGACTCCGGGATGGATCTTGAGGAAATCGTATCCCAGCGCCTTCTCGGCCAGCACCATCCGCACCGCCGAATCGGGGCTCGGCACCGAGCCCCCGCTGAACGACGGACCCGAGGTGACGATGCGGGGGGACAGGATCTCGCCCCGGGCGGCTCGACCCCGGAACACCAGATGGCGCGGGATGCCGAGCATGCCGCGGACCGTGGTGACCCCGTTGAGGGCCCAGAGCTGGAGGGTCCGGGCGATGTCCTCATCGGTGGCGTTGCCCGGCGGAATGTGGGCGTGCATCTCCCCCAGCCCGGGGATCAGGTACTTGCCCCGTCCGTCCACCACGGTGGCGCCGGGCGGCACCTTCACATCCGCGCTGGCGCCCTGCGCCACGATGCGGCCGTCCCGGACCACCACGGTCCAGTTCGGCAGGACCCGCTCGCGATCCATCGGGATCACGGTGACGTTGACGAACGCGACGGCCGGGCTTTGAGGGGCCTGCGCCAGGATCAGGGCCGCGGCGAGCAGCAGGTTCATCGGGGGGCTCCTTGGGTGCCGGCCTTCGAGGCCAGCCAGCGGCGGCGATTGTCGAGCGCGCCGGGGGTGACGGCCCCGCCGGCGCGCTCAGCGGGCACCAGCTCCATCCTGGGGTTTTCGGCCAGCACAATGCGGCCGGACACCAGGGTACCGCGGCTCCGGAACGAGACTTCGACGGTATCTCCCGGCGTGTGACGGTCCAGCATCGAGTCGATCCCGAAGCTCGACGCCAGGGCGCGCCCGTCGAGCGTAAGTAACGTATCGCCCCGCTCGAGCCCGGCGGCGTACAGGGGCTGTCCGACCAGCGCCGGGGTCGCCAGCACCACCCGGCCGCCGCCGGTGCTGAAGCCGGGGTTGCCCAGCCACGCGACGCCCACGCGCGCGCGCCGGAACAGGAATCCGACCGAGGCAAAGAGCCGGACATAGTCGGGCACTTCCCGCCCCGAGATGTAGCGCCGCACGTAGTCGTCGGCAAAGGGCTGGTCGCGGGCCACCTCGCCCAGGGTGACGCGGACGTCGTCCATCGTGTACGACTTCCCGGTTCGGCCGTACCTGACCCACATCGCCCGCATGAAATCATCGAGGGACCGATCGGGAGACCGGGCCCGCAGGGTCAGATCCAGTCCGGCCGCGATCGCTTTCCCGAAGGTGTAGTAGGAAATGAACGTGTTGGCCCGATTCTGGGGGTCGATCGAGGCGGCCGCATCCACGAACGGCGCCTGCCGGCTCATGTCCTCCGCGGAGAAGAAGCGCCGGCCCGGGTTGTTGACGATGGCGTTCACCGCCCCGCCGAGATCCTGGGCGAGCTCCTGGTCGGTGGCGAAGCCGGCCCGCCGCGAAGTGAGTGCCTCGTAGTAACTGGTAAAGCCCTCGCCCAGCCAGAGCTCGCCCGACATGTTGGCCCCGGTGAAGTCGAACGGCTCCAGGGAGCGGGGCCGGATCCGCTCGATGTTCCAGGAATGGAAGAATTCGTGCGCGACGGTGCTGAAGTTGTCCATCATGCCCGAGGCGAGCGACCGGGTGCTGGTGAGCGAGGTCGAGTTGCGGTGTTCCATGCCGTCGCCCGAGACCCAGGGCAGGTAATCGGCCAGGAAGGTGTAGGTGCCCCAGTCGTAGGGCGCGAGCTCGCCGAACACGCCGGCCTGCTCCGGCACGATCTTCTTGATCATCTCCACAAAGCGGTCGACCTCCGCGGCGGAGCCCAGGTGGTCGATGGCCAGGCGCATCGTATCGATCCGGGCGCCGTTGGTCACCAGCCAGGTGCGGATATCAATCGGCCCGACGATCATCGGGCTGTCCATGAAGAGCTGGAGATTCGGCGCCGTGAAGGTGGTGGGATCGGAGGTCGGCTTGAGCTGGGTGGCCACCCGCCAGCCGGCGGGAAGACCCGTGAAGGTCACCCGCACCGGCCGGTCGTCGAAGCCTTTGGCCCACATGAATGTGGCCGGGATGTTGAGGTGCGCGTGGCTCCGGTCGATCTGCGCGTAGGTGCCGTCGCCCCGGTCGCCGAACAGCGTGTAGCGTACGGTGACCGCTCCGCGGTGGCCCGCGATCCGCCAGGAATAGGGGGTCAGGGGCCGGACCTCGACCGCCCGGCCGGCGCCGTCTTCGGCCCGCAGGTTGTAGACGTTCTTGGCGAATTCGTGGACCGCATAGCGCCCCGGCGAGCTGCGGCTCATCCAGACCTCGAGCGGCGCACCGGCGGGCAGCGCCGGAAACGTGACGCCGATCTCGGCCTCGTGATGCGCGGCGTTGGGGAAAGAGACCTCGTAGCTCACCACCGCCCGGGACTGGGCCCGCAGGGCCGGCGCGAGGGCGAGGACGAGAGGCAAGGTGCGGACGACGAATTTCACGATTCCGGCTCCAGGTGGAATCAAAGGCCCAGCAGCAGCTTGAGTCCCAGCGCGCTCCCCACCACGACGAAGAGCGTCCGCACGAATGCCGTGCCGCGGATGCGGGCCATGCGCGAGCCGAGGACCCCGCCTGCGGAGGCCCCGATGGTGGCGGGGACCATCAGCGCGACATCGTAGTACCCGTGCGAAAGGTAGGACGCCGCGGCCAGCCCCGACCAGGCGAACGCCAGAATGTAGTAGTGCCCCAGGGCGCCAAGGATATCGAAGCCCCGGCCCCAGCAGAAGAGAATACTCGCGACCAGGCCGTTGCCCGATCCCAGCAGGCCCTCGTAGAAGCCGAGCGGCACCGCGGCCACGCCCATCGCGGCCCGCGACAGGTGGGGCGGGTGCGGTGCGGCGCCCAGCCTGGGGCGCGCCAGCATCACGCCGATGAGCAGCAGGATCATGCCGCCCACGAAGTGCTTGAGGAGGGCGGCGTCGAGCCGCACCGTGAACGCGGCCCCGAGCCAGGCCGCGATCAGTCCCGGAACCAGCATGCCCAGCAGCAGCCGGCGGTCCACCGTTCGGCCGTGGAGGTAGTTGCGCGCGCCGAGCAGCGTCCACACCGTCCCGGCCAGCTTGTCGGTGGCGACCGCGGTCGGCAGGGGGACGCCCAACGCGAGCCACGCCGGCATGGTCAGCGCCGACGAGCTGCCGCCGCTCATCGACCCCAGCAGCGAGCCGAGGAATGCGATCCCCAGCACCAGCAGCGATCTCACCCCGTGCGCGCGGCAAGCCGTGGCTCGAGCAGCGCGATGCCCCGGGTGAGATGTTCGACGTATCGCTCCGGCGCGATGTTGGTTCCGCAGACGATCAGGCCCACCCGCTTCCCCGCGAGCCGGTCGCGGAGCGGACCCATGAGTGCGGCCGCGGCGGAGGCGCCGGCGGGCTCCACCGCCAGCTTGGCCCCGCGGAACATGACCGCGAGCGCCTCGCGCAGGGCATCGTCGCTCACCAGGACCAGGTCGTCGAGGTGGCGCCGGCAGAGCTCCAGGCTGTAGGGCAACGTGTAGGGAGGGCTCAGGCTGTCCGCGATGGTGCGGTAGCGGCCCTCCGGCACCCGCTCCGGATGCCCGGACCTGAGGCTCCGGAACATGACGTCGTTGGCCTCCGGTTCGACCCCGATCACCTGGCATGCCGGCTTGAACAGCTTGATGGCCGACGCGACTCCGGCCGCGAGTCCTCCGCCGCCCACCGGCACGATCACCGCCTCCAGATCGGGGGCCTGCCGGAGCAGCTCCCGTCCCAAGGTGGCGGTGCCCAGCGCGGTACGGGGCCCCTCGAACGGATGCACCAGGGCGCGCCCTTCCTCGCGCTCGATCCGCTCGGCCAGCGCGAACGCCTCGTGGACATCCTCCGCCAGCACCACCGCGGCGCCCAGTGACTCGCAGCGGGAGACCCGGAAGGGGTCGGCGGTCTTCGGCATCACGACCTTGGCGCTGCTGCCGAGGGTCCGTGCGGCCCACGCCACCGCGATCGCATGATTGCCGGCGCTGACCGCCGTGACGCCCCGGGCAAGGGCCGGCGCCTCGAGCCCCAGCATCACGTTCAGGGCGCCTCGGGCCTTGAAGCTTCCGGCGAACTGAAACAGCTCCAGCTTGAAAAGCGCCTGGGTGCCCGGCCCGAGAAGCCGCTCGACCAGCTCATCCCGCCAGGGCCATACCGGGGTTTCCCGGACCATCGGAGCCAGCACCTCGGCTGCGTGCTCGATGTCCCCGGCGGTGAGGTTGGGAGGACTCATCTCAGGCTTGTGCTTTCGGAAGCCGGCCCGGTCGTCTGACAAATTGGAAGGCGGACCAACGGAGGCAGAACATGAGGCACCTCGTGGGCAAGACACGCATGGCAATCAACACCGGGCTGGTGGCCCTGGCGCTGGCGGGTTGCAGCCACAACCAGGCCGATACCGGCATCATTCCGGATCAATCCACCATTCTCAGAGTGGACAACCAGTCGTTCAACGACATGAGGATCTACGTCATCCAGGGGGGCCAGCGAATCCGGGTCGGCACCGCCAACGGGAAGAATACTTCCACGTTCAAGGTACCGAGGAGCATCATCTCCGGCTTCACCACCGTCCGGGTCGAAGCGGTGCCGATCGGGGCCAATGGACACTCGGTCAGCGAAGAGATCTCGGTCCAGCCCGGCGAGGAGCTCGAGCTCAGAATCCTGCCCTAAAGCGCCGAGCGGAGAGCCTCGGGGCCCACGTTCCCTCCGCACAGGATGACGACGACCGTCTTGCCGCGCCAGGCCGGGGCCTCACGGGTGAAGGCGGCCAGCGCCACGCCTGCGGCGCCCTCGACCGCCAGGTGGTGCGTCTCCAGCACGGAGCGCATCGCCCGGCGGATTTGATCCTCGGAGACGGTGACGTACGCGTCGCCCAGGCTCCGGCACCAATCGAACGTGATCGCGCCCTCCTCGACTCCACCCGCCGTGCCGTCGGACAGCGTCGGTGTCGACGGGAGATCGAGGATTCGCCCGGCCTTGAGCGACTCGATCATGACCGCGGAGTTCTCCGGAGAGCATCCGACCACCGTCACCTCCGGCCAGACCGATTTGAGCTGGGCAGCGACGCCCGCGAGCAGCCCGCCGCCGCCCAGGGCGATAAAGACCGCATCCACCCCGGGCAGCTGCCGGGTGAGCTCCACGCCGACGGTGCCCTGCCCCGCGACCACGTCCGCATCGTTGTAGGGCGAGATGTAGGGGACGCCTTCGTCGGCCGCGAGGCCGCGGGCATAGCGCTCCGAGACGGCGGAATCGTCGCCGTGGACCAGGACCTCACCCCCGCGGGCCTTGATGGCGGCCACCTTCGCGGGGTTCGCATCGCCGGGAACGACGATCCGGGCCCGGGTATGGAGCGCCGCCGCCGCGTACGCCACCGCCGCGCCGTGATTGCCGGTGGAGGCCGCGATCACGCCGAGAGCCCGGGCCTTCGGGTCCAGGCTCAGCAGCTTGCTGAAGGCGCCCCGCGCCTTGAACGATCCGGTGTGCTGGAGATTCTCGAGCTTGAGGTAGAGCCGCACGCCGGCGGACAGGGGGGAGAGCTCGAGCGGAGTTTCCAGTATCCAGGGACGGATCCGGGTCTCGGCCCGCCTCACCTCGGCCGGAAGGCCGGCCAAGGTGGTCATGTCGGTGGGTTCGGGGTCAGGCGGCCCGGCGCAGCCGGCGAAGGTGGCGGAAGCCTACCATCCGGCCGCTCTCCTCATCCCACAGCTTGAGGCCGAGGGTCCGCACGGCCTGGCGCAGGGTGAGCGTCGTGACCTTCTGGAAGGTCGGGTTCTCCGCGTGACACCGCTCCAGCTGATAGTTGGGAATCCGCGGGCTCAGGTGGTGCACGTGGTGGAACCCGATGTTACCGGTGAACCATTGCAGTACGCGAGGCAGCCGGAAGTAGGAGCTTCCCGACACCGCGGCGGTGGCGTAGTCCCAGTCGTTGCCGCCCTTCCAGTAGGCATCCTCGAACTGGTGCTGCACGTAGAACAGCCACACGCCCGCCGAGCCGCTCAGCAGGAAGATCGGCAGCCAGATGAGCATCACGTCCCTGAAGCCGACCAGCAGCGACAGCGTGGTGATGAGCCCGGCCAGCGCCAGGTTGGTGAGGTGGACGTTCAGCTTTTCCTTCCGGCCCGCGATGCTCTTGGTGGGCCAGCGGTGCTTGATGAACAGGAATGCCGGGCCGCCCAGCAGCAGCGTCAGCGGGTTCCGATAGATCCGGTACCAGACCCGGCGCAGCCAGCCCGCCTTGAGGTACTCCTGAACCGTCATGGTGTTGATGTCCCCGGTGCCGCGCTGGTCCAGGTGGCCCGAGGTGGCGTGATGAATCGCGTGCTCCCGGCGCCAGTGGGCATAGGGCGTGGTGGTGAGGATCCCGGTGACCCAGCCGACGACGTCGTTCCAGGTGCGGGACGGCAGAAACGAGCCGTGCCCGCAATCGTGCATGATGATGAAGGTGCGGATGGTGAGGCCGGCCGCGGGAACCGCCAGCAGGAGCGTGAGCCAGTAGCTGACCGACAGGCTCCAGTACATGACGACGACGGTGGTGATCAGCAGTCCCAGCGTGGTAATGAGCTGCCAGAGCGCGCGCTTTACGCTCGGCGTTTGATAGCGGGCGACAATCTCTCGCCAGGTGCGACCGGAATCGGCCATGCGAACCTCGGGAATACGGGGAGCTAACCCCGTAAATTTAACGGACTTGCGTGCTCCTGTCGACTCGGCGATGCTAACCCGTGACGGCGTCGGGAGTTGGACCCCGACCCTTCGATCAGTGGCCGGGAAACTCCAGGAGACAGTAGACCCGCTGGCCCAGTCTCTCGAGCCGCGCCCGGCCTCCCAGATCGGATAGATCAATCACGAAACAGCACTCCACGACCTGGCCGCCCACCAATTCGACCAGCCGTACCGCGGCTTCGGCGGTGCCTCCGGTGGCGATGAGATCGTCGACCACGAGCACGCGCTCCCCCGCGATGATCGCGTCGAAGTGCATCTCGACCCGGTCGGTGCCGTATTCGAGGTCGTAGTCGTGACCCACGGTGCGCGCCGGCAGCTTGCCTTTTTTCCGGATCGGAACGAACCCGGCGCCGAGCCCGATCGCGATCGCGCCGCCCAGAATGAATCCCCGGGCCTCGACCCCGGCCACCTTCGCGATCCGCGCGTCCTGGTAGCGCTCGACGAACGCGGCGACGGTGTCGCGGAGGCCCGGCCCGCTGGCGAAGAGGGGGGTGATGTCGCGGAACAGGATGCCGGGTTTGGGGTAGTCGGGAACCGAGCGGATCAGGTCGCGGAGCCGGATCACAGCACTCGTCCCGCGACCGCGCCGAGATGGGCCATCACCGCCGGGTCGCGCGACTCGGGCGCGGTCATGATCGTGCCGTCCAGGGCGCGGTCGCAGCGCTGGGGGCACGGCACCGCGCGGTCCCGGAGCCGGGGCGCGGTGCGACGCACCACTTCCCGCGCGGCGATCACGTTCTTCGCCATCACTGCGAGGACCTGCTCGACCGTCACGTGATCGTGTTCCGAATGCCAGCTGTCCCAGTCGGTGACCATGGTGATGCCGGCGTAGCAGAGCTCGGCCTCCCGGGCCAGCTTGGCCTCCGGCAGGCTGGTCATGCCGATGACCGACGCGCCCCAGCTCTTGTAGAGCCGCGACTCGGCGCCGGTCGAGAACTGGGGGCCTTCGATCACCAGGCAGGTTCCGCCCCGCACGCACGGCGCGCCCGCCTCGCGCGCCGCCGCCTCGGCGAGGTCGCCGAGGCGCGAGCAGACCGGGTGCGCCATGGCGACGTGTCCCACCAGCCCCGGCCCGAAGAAACTGTTCTGGCGCGCGAAGGTCCGGTCGATGTACTGGTCCACCACCACGAAGGTGCCCGGCGGGAGATCCTCCCGAAGCGACCCCACGGCGGAGAAGGCCAGCACGTCGGTGACGCCGGCGCGCTTCAGCGCGTCGATGTTGGCGCGGTAGTTCACCTGGCCGGGTGGAATCCGGTGGCCCCGCCCGTGCCTCGGCAGGAAGGCCAATCGCATCCCGTCCAGCTCCCCGATGAGCAGATCATCGGAGGGCTTGCCGAACGGGCCCACGATCTTTTCCCAGCGGGGACGGACCAGCCACTCGATGTTGTAGATGCCGCTGCCACCGATGATGCCGAGCATTGATCGAAGCTATCGCGACACGGGCACCGCCGCCATCTTTGACGGATGGTGATTCCCGAGCCGGGCCCCAACGTCCCCCGCCGCGGCGGCGCCCTTCGGGCCGCGATCGGCCGCGGGATGCTGCGGCTCTTCGGATGGCGAATCGGCGGCGGCCCGCCCGACGTGGCCAAGTGCGTCGTCATCGCGGCGCCCCACTCCTCCAACCGGGACTTCTTCCTCGGCATCGCGGCGGTGTTCGCGCTCCGGCTCGACGCGCATTTCATCGGCAAGGCCGAGCTGTTCCGCGGCCCGCTCGGGCCGGTCATGCGATGGCTGGGCGGCCTCGCGGTGGACCGCCGGCATCCCGAGGGAGTGGTGGAACAGGTGGTCGAGATGTTCAAGGCGCGGGACCGCCTGATGCTGGCGGTGGCGCCGGAGGGTACCCGGAAACCGGTGGCCCGCTGGAAGAGCGGCTTCTATCGGATCGCGGTCGGCGCCGGTGTCCCCATCGTGCCGGGATACTTCGACAACGGGCGCCGGCTGGTGGGTTTCGGTAACGCCTTCCATCCCAGCGGAGACGCGGAGGCGGACATCGCCGCGCTCCGCGCCTTCTACGCGCCGATCCCGAGGCGGGACGGCGTCAGGGCTTCTTCGGAGCCGGCGACGGTGGAGGGGGGGCCGGCAGCGGAACGTCGGAGTTGAACATGTCCCGGGTGGCCTTCCAGGTGCCGTCCGTCTGCTTCTGCCAGATCTCCAGGTACTTGCCCGAATCGGGAATCGGCGCGGCGTTGGGCGGGGCCATCACCATGTTGTAGTTGCCTCGAACCCAGGCGTTGTTCCCCGACCCGTTGATCTCCGCGGTCTTGATCTGGAATGTGGTGAAGGGCGGATAGGCGTTGAGCACCGCGAGAATCGCCGCGTGCCCGGTTGCGGCCGGCGCGTTGGGCGCCAGCAGGATCGCATCGTCGCTGTAATACCCGTTGACCAGCGAGTCGAGCCCGTGACTCAGCGCCAGCCGAGCGAAGTTCTGTTCCTGCGCCTCGATCGCCCCGCGATCGGCGTCGGACAAAGTGGCCGGAGCGGCCGGCTGGCACGCGCCGAGGAACAGCACCAGCGCGGCGGCCGGGAGGGAGCTGCGGGTCTGCATTGAAGGCCTCGAGGTGGGAGACGAAGGCGAGAAGGTACCGCCGAGAACCGGAGCGTCAAGCCGGCGGTACCACGTGCCCGTCCCGGGCCAGCCGCTCCCGGGCCCACGCGTTCACCTGCGGTGTGCCGCCCCGCTCGTCGGGATGATGCACCCGCCAGCGGGCGATGTGGACCTCGTGCTCGGCGTGGCTCTGCCGTCCGGTGGCGAGCAAGGCCGCCTCGCCGATGCCGGGAGCGCGCTCCAGCGGCACGGCATAGTCACACGGTGCGCCGGCGCCGGAGAGGGTGGCTCCGCAGGTGGGGCAGCTTGGCACCGGGATATCAGGATTCAGGATTCAGGGAAACAATCCTTCCTGCCGGGCGGCGCGGACCGGTCACGCGCCCAGTGGCTCGCCCTCGAACACTTGCCGGAGTCCCGGGTGCCGCCGGATCAGGGTGTAGCTCATGGCCAGCAGCGAGAGCGTGTTTGCCGCCAGCACCGACCACCAGGGGAACAGGAAGCTGGTGCCGGTGAACAGGGCATACGTCACCATGAAGAAGAACAACTCGAAGACGACCGCCAACGTCATCAGGGCGAATCGCGCCAGCGACGACGACATCGAGAGATGTACCATCTGGGTGACGACCACGCCGAACAGTGCGAAGGCCCCGAAATGGAGCAGCGTGTATGCGACCACCGGGCCGGTCGCGGGCGGAGTCACCGCGGGATCGGTGATGCCGTAGAGAATGACCTGGCCCAGAACGCTGGGCGTGGAGAGCGGACGTCCCTGCAGCAGATCGGTGACCAGGAACCACCCCGCCACCACGACGGCGCCGATTGCGCCGGTGAGAATCCCCTCGCCAAGGAGATCGTGCTTGTCCGAAGTGCTCATGAATCCTCCTCGAATCCGGCATCCGAACGATGCGTCCGGCCCGGGAATCCCACAAGGGGAGGAACTCCTGGAAAGATTACGCCGCCGTTTCCCTCCAGGCTCGGGCGTGACGCTCCAGTCTGCCGGTGGCGCCCAGCGCCACGAGTGACGCTACGGCGAGATCGTTCGCGGCCGCGGCCTCGGCGAGGCGCCGGTCCGCCTTCAGGGCCAGTGCGGCGATGGCGGCCGATTCCGCGGCAATCAACGCGCATCCGGAATCGGATGCGCGGGTCCTGACCAGCTCGGCGTGCCGGTGGGCGCGCCCGGGCTCGCCCCGGCGCAGCGCCAGCAGGGCCCGGAGCCGCTCCGATTCGAGCACGTGCGGCTCGTTTCCCTCCAGCCAGGCCAGCCCCTGGGCGCGCTCGATGTCGGCGGTGGCCAGGTCGAACGCGTCGCATTCGATCAGCCGCTCGGCCCGTCCGAGCAGGGTGAGCGCGATGAGTCCGCCCGCGCCGAGTCGCTCGGCTGCGTCGACCGCGCGGTTGCAGGCGCGAAGGGTCGCTTCGGTTCGCCCGGCCTCGGGCTGACTCTGGGCGAGGTTGTGGAGGGCTTCGATGCGGCCGCGCTCATCCCCGATCTGCCGGTACGCGTCGAGCGCCCGCTGGTAGAGCGTGGTGGCCCGCTCGTGCTGGCCCCGCAGATGGGCGATGATCGCCAGGTTGTTGGCGCTGCGCGCGGTGAACCGGGTGCAGCCGGACCGCTCGGCCATCTGCATCACGCTCCGGAACTGCGCCTCCGCATCATCGATGGCGCCCTGCTCGAACGCCACGGCGCCAAGGAGGTTGGCGCAATCGAGCACGCCGGTCTCGTCGCCCTGCGCACGAAACTCCGGCTGGGCGACCGCAGCCAGCGCGGCCGCCAGCCCGAACTCGCCGATTCGGCAGGCGGCGTGCGCGGCCAGGAGCTGGGAGGGTGGGGTCACCTCGGTTGCATTCTCGGACCATTCCAGAAAAAGCGAGAGCGCTTCGCGGAACCGTGAGGCATTGACCAGGTCGCGCAGCGGCCCATCGATATTGCCGGAGGGATGCTCGAACATGGCGGCAGGAGAAGCAATCGGTGTGCCTAACATGATGAAAATAGAGGAATTAGGACACTGGCTGCCGGCCCCGGCCGTAACTCATGAATTCATATGGTCTATCCCGCCCGCAAAACCTTGCAGCACGACTGATTCTTCCTATCGGGTGACGCGTTCAGTCGACGCTCCGTCGCCCTCCTGCACCGGGAGACCGGCCAGCGTCCAGGCGCCGAATCCGCCCGTAACATTTGCCACGCGGGGGAGCCCGTTGGCCAGGAGCAGACTGGACGCAATCGCGGATCGGCCGCCGCCCTGGCAGTGCACCGCGATGGGGCGGTTTCGAGCCAGCTCGCCGAGCCGCTCCGGCAGTTCGGCCAGGGGGATGTGGGTCGCGCCGGGGATGTGGCCGGCATCCCACTCCGAACGGCCCCGCACATCGAGCACCAGTACACCGGCGCCGGCGGCGGCAAGGTCGGCCACGCTCATCTGCTCGGTGGGTTCCAGGGAGCGGCTCACCGTCGCCCCCGCGGAGAGCATCGCGGCGTCGAAGGCGCCCCGGACCGAGTCGAGCCCGATCATGGCGAGGCTGCGCACGATCTGCTCCAGCTCTCCGGGCCGGGTCCGGTCGGAGAGCAGGTAGAGGTCCTGCTCGTAGGGGACCAGCGAGCCGGCCCAGGTCGTGAAGCTCTGGTTGAACGGAATGCTCAGGGTCCCGGGGATGTGCCCGGCGGCGAAATCGGGGGCGGCCCTGGTATCCACGACCACTGCCCCGGCGGCGAGCAGTTCGCCGAGGCGATGGTCTGGCAGCGCCGGCGGCAGCGCGATGCCGCCCAGGATGCGGGGCCCCATCCGGTTCACCCGCTTCATCTCGCGGAAGTAACGCGGCGGCTCCGGTTGTCCGTGCAGCACCTGGCGGACAAACTCCGATTCGTCGGGGATGGCGAGGGCCCAGTTGTAGCGCCGCTCGTACCCGACGGTGGACTGAGGCATGGCGGAAAGTCCCTTGCCGCAGGCGCTGCCGGCACCGTGGCCGGGCCAGATCTGGAGATGATCCGGCAGGGTCTTGAACCAGGCCAGGCTCCGGAAAAGCTCGCGGGCGCCGGCTTCCGCCGAGCCGGCTACGCTCGCGGTCTTCTCGAGCAGATCGGGACGGCCCACATCGCCGACGAATACGAAATCTCCGGTGACGATTCCCATCGGCTCGGCGGCGGTCGCGCCATCGGTGACCAGGAAGCTCAGGTGCTCGGGGGTATGCCCCGGGGTATGCACCGCCGCGAGGCCGACGCGGCCCACCGGGATCGTGCCGCCGGGCTCGAGCAGGCTCACGTTGCTCTCCCGCCGGAATTCGTATTGCCACTCGGGCGGCCCGCACGCGGACAGATGGAGCGTGGCGCCGGCCATCCGGGCCAGCTCCCGGCTGCCCGAGACGAAGTCGGCGTGGATATGGGTTTCGGTGACCGCGGTGATGCTGAGCCCGTGGGACTGGGCGGCCGCGAGGTACTGCTCAACCAGCCGGTTCGGGTCGATCACCACGGCCGCGCCGGACTCGGGGCAGCCGATCAGGTAGCTGGCCTGGGCCAGCGCATCGTCGTAGAGCCGGAGAAAGATCATGGAGAGCCCGGGGTCATCTGCCGCGCAGGAGTACGAACGCGCTCGTAAAAAGGAGAAACACGGCGAATCCCTTGCGAAGCCGGTGCTGCGAGACATGGGGAACCAGGCGGCTGCCGGCGGCGACTCCGACGAACGCCAGGGCGCTGAAGATCGCGATGGCGCGCCAGTCGAAGACCGCGCTACCGCGGTACCGGGCCACTGCGGCGATACAACTTAGCATGATGAGCACCAGCGATGTGCCGATGGCCTGCTTCACTCCGAGCCGGCCGAGGAGCACCAGGGCGGGCACGTAGAGGAACCCGCCTCCCACCCCGACGAAGCCGGTGATCAGTCCCACCCCGGCGCCGATCAGGGAGATGAGCAGGATCGGGCGGGGCCGGGTGGATTCGGCGTCCGCCTCGGGCCGGGGGAGCAGCATCGACACCGCGGCGGTGAGCATGATCAGCGCGAACACGGTGAGCTGGATGCCGGGGTCCACCTGGACGCCGAGGTCGGCGCCGAGGACCGAGCCCACGATCGCGGACGGGCCGAAGGACAACGCGGCGCGCCAATTGACCGTGCCGGCTCGCCAATGGTTGGCGGCGCCGAATCCGCTGGTCAGGCCGACGATGACCAGGCTCATCGGAATCGCCGCCTTCACGTCGTACCCCAGCACGTAGTGGAGCACCGGTACGGTGAGAATGGAGCCGCCCCCGCCCAGCAATCCGAGCGAGAGGCCGATCAGCAGCGCCAGTCCGTAGCCGACGAGGATGTTCAGGAGACGGGGGGAACGGCGGCGGCGCGGACCGGCGCGATCCGGTCGAGCAGGTCGGCCAGGGCCCGCATGTCGAACGGCTTCTGGATCAGTGGCTGGCGGAGCCGGTCGAAGAATTCGGCGGCGTCCGGCGAGGCGGTATCTCCGGTGATCATGACCAGCTTGGCCACACTCTCGGGGCTGATCGCGGCAAGCCGGTCGTGGAGGTCGATACCGCTCAGACCGGGCATCTTGAGATCGGTCACGATGGCATCGTAGAGCTCGGTGCGGACCCGGCCGCCCTCGTCCAGCCCGAGCAGCTCGAGGGCTTCGCGGCCGTCCCGGGCCTCCTGCACGGTCCAGCCGCGCCGCTCGAGGTAGCGCCGGATCGCCACCCGGATCGGTCCTTCGTCGTCCACCACCAGCACCCGCCGAGGGGCGCGCGCAGCGCCCGCTTCACCTGGCGAAGCGGCGGCGCGGGGAAGATCGGGGGTGGTTCGCGAGGCGGCCCGGCGGTCGAGATAGGGGAGCCGCACCGTGAAGCGGGCCCCGCGGTCTCCCGGGGTGCGGTTCTCCGCGGTGAGTGATCCGCCGTGCTGCTCCACGATCGCGTGACTCACCGAGAGGCCGAGTCCGGTTCCCTCGCCGGGCCCCTTGGTCGTGAAGAACGGCTCGAACAATCTGGGCATCACATCGGCCGGGATGCCGGGCCCGTCGTCCTCGACGACCAGCCACAGGGAGTCGTCCAACACCCTGGCCCTCACCGCGACCCGTCCACCCACCCGAACCGCCTGGATCGCGTTGACGACAAGGTTGGTGAGCACCTGCTCCATGCCGGAGGGACTGGCTTCGAGGAGCGGAAGGTCGGGGGACGCCTCCACTTCGAGCCGGACGTCGCGGGCGGCGGCCTGGCGCTCGATGGCCGGCAGCACCCGACGGACGATGGCCAGCGGAGAGATCCGCTCGCGATCCTCCCGTCTGCTGCGCGCGAAGGTCAGCAGGTCGAGCACGATGGAACGGCAGCGCTGGGATTGCTGCACGATCGTGGTCAGGGCCTCGGTGTCGGTGAGGCTGCGGGACTGGCCCAGCAGGTCCTGGGCGAAGGCGAGGATGGCGGTGAGCGGATTGTTGAGCTCGTGGGCCACCCCCGACACCATGCGCCCGATCGTTTCGAGCCGCGCCGTCTGGTCCACCTGGGTCCGGGTGCGCTCCCGTTCTTCCTCGAATCGCACCCGCTCGGTGCGATCGCGCACGATCAGCACGAAACCGGTGGGGGTTCCATCGCCGATCGAGCGCCGGGAGATCTCCATGGGGAACTCCCGGCCGTCGCAGCGAACGCCCCGCACCTCGTGGCCGCCCGGCGGGGTCGTGGCGGTGCGCTGAACCCCCTCGCCGGCGCTGGACCAGAAGTCGTCGGGCGAACCGGTGGTCAGGAACCGATCGAACGACGCTCCCAGGACCTCCGTTTCCGCGCACCCCAGGATCTCGAGCGCCGCGGGGTTGCAGTGCATGATCCGTCGGGACGCATCCAGCAGCACGATGCCCTCGGAAGCGGCCCGGATGATCTGGGCCAGCCGCGCCTCGGAGGCCGCCACCTCGCGGAGCCGGGCGGCGCGGGCCTCTTCCGCGGCGAGGAACGCGTCGTCCAGCACCGCGAGGATCATCCCGAACCCCAGGAGGAATTCAAAGAGGAGATCCACATACGAGTTGTGGAAGGTCAGCGCCTGCAGGAATCCGGCGACCGCACCACCGGCGCCTTTCGGGAGGAACACGAAGCCGGGAACGTACAGGAGCCAGAGTACCGACAGCATGAGGCAGACGCCTGCGAGCAGCCGGCTGCCGCGGGTGCGGCGGGCCACCGGCTGATGGGACAGCATCCAGGCGCAGGCCAGGAAGACCGGAACGGCGAAGCCGGCCTGGACCCCCATCAGCGGATCGAGGTCGGTGGGAATCAGGAGGACCGCGAGCCCCGCGAGGAGGATCGTGGCCGCTCCGGCCGCCATGGCGGCACGGGGTACCGGGCGACGGGTCACGAACAGCCAGGTGCCCGTCATCAGGCAGAAGAGGAATCCCAGCTTGGCGGTGAGATACACCGCGTAGAGGACCGCGACAACCTGGGTTTGCGGAACCGGCAGCGAGCCCAGCGGAACCAGCGGGAGGAGATAGTACCGGACCAGCAGCGCCCCAATGGCCACCGCCATCGCGGCGAAGGAGGCCACCCAGCAGGTCAGCCAGCGCCGCTCGCCCTGATTGCGGCGCAGAATGAGCCCCAACCCGAGGCAGAGCACGCTGCCGGCGAACTGCAGCACGATCCCGATCCAGGAGACGACCGCGTTGCTCGCTTGGTCGGGTGTCATGCTCTAATCTGTCACATCACGCCGCTCCGCGCACGGGGTCGAGCCTCAGTCGGCGGCGCCGACGTAGAGCTCGCTGCCGCGGGCGCGGAATTCCCGGGCCTTGTCCGCCATGCCGGCTTCCTGCTGCGCCAGATCGCGCAGGTCCTGGGTGATCCGCATCGAGCAGAACTTGGGGCCGCACATCGAGCAGAAGTGGGCCACCTTGGCCCCCTCGGCGGGCAGGGTCTCGTCGTGATAGGCCCTGGCGGTGACCGGGTCCAGCGCGAGGTTGAACTGGTCTTCCCAGCGAAAATCGAAGCGGGCCCGGGAGAGCGCATCGTCCCAGGGGCGGGCGCGGGGATGGCCCTTGGCCAGGTCGGCGGCGTGGGCCGCGATCTTGTAGGCGATGACGCCGGCCTTGACGTCGTCCTTGTCGGGGAGGCCGAGGTGTTCCTTCGGGGTCACGTAACAGAGCATGGCGCATCCGTACCAGCCGATCATGGCCGCCCCGATGGCGCTGGTGATGTGATCGTAGCCCGGGGCGATGTCGGTGGTGAGCGGGCCCAGGGTATAGAACGGCGCCTCGCCGCACCACTCGAGCTGCTTGTCCATGTTCTCCTTGATGAGGTGCATCGGGATGTGGCCCGGCCCCTCGTTCATCACCTGGACGCCGTGCTCCCAGGCAACGCGGGTGAGCTCGCCCTGGGTCTTGAGCTCGGCGAACTGCGCCGCGTCGTTCGCGTCGGCGATGCTGCCGGGACGGAGGCCGTCGCCCAGCGAGAAGGAGACGTCGTACGCCGCCATGATCTCGCAGATCTCCCGGAACCGGGTGTAGAGGAAGCTCTCCTGGTGATGGGCGAGACACCACTTGGCCATGATGGAGCCACCCCGGGAGACGATGCCGGTGAGCCGGTTGGCGGTGAGCGGGATGT
>JBGPLG010000005.1:0-88146 GCA_041486305.1 Gemmatimonadota bacterium | reverse complement strand
CGCCGCGGAGGGCGCCATCGACGCCTCCAACATGCTCAAGCCCGCGCTGGCACGGGGCGAGCTCCAGTGCGTGGGTGCCTCGACCCTCAACGAGTACCGGAAGTACATCGAGAAGGACGGCGCGCTGGAGCGGCGTTTCCAGGCCGTGATCGTCGATCCACCCACGGTGGACGAGACCGTCGAGATCCTGAAGGGCCTCCGCAAGAAGTACGAGGACCACCACCGGGTGAGCATCCCCGATGCCTCGCTGCGGGCCGCGGCGGAGCTGTCCGATCGCTACATCACCGACCGGTTCCTGCCCGACAAGGCCATCGACGTCATCGACGAAGCGGGCGCCCGGGCCCGGCTGGCCTCGCAGGCTCCGCCGGCCGAGATCGGACAGCTCAAGGCGGATCTCGAGAAGGTGAACCAGGAAAAAGAGGCGGCGGTCCGGGACCAGAATTTCGAGCGGGCCGCGGCCCTGCGGGACAGCGAGCGAGACCTGCAGAACCGGATCCGGCTCCGCCAGGAGGAATGGGAGCGGGAGCGGCAGACCAAGCGCCCGGTCATCGGGGAAGAAGAGGTCGCGTTTATCGTGTCCCGGTGGACCGGCATTCCCCTCACCCGGCTGCAGGAAGCGGAGACGGCGCGGCTGCTCCGGATGGAGGACGAGATCCACGAATCGGTGATCGGCCAGAACGAGGCGATCACCGCGGTGGCCCGGGCCATCCGCCGGAGCCGGGCCGGTCTCAAGGATCCCAACCGCCCGATCGGCTCGTTCATCTTCTCCGGCCCCACCGGCGTCGGGAAGACCGAGCTGGCGCGGGCGCTGGCCCGGTTCCTCTTCGCCGACCAGTCCGCCCTGATCCGGGTGGACATGTCGGAGTACATGGAAAAATTCTCGGTCTCCCGCCTGATCGGAGCGCCGCCGGGGTACGTGGGGTACGAAGACAGCGGTACCCTGACCAAGGCGGTCCGGCGCAAGCCCTACTCGGTGGTGCTGCTCGACGAAATCGAGAAGGCTCACCCCGATGTCTTCAACATCCTCCTCCAGGTACTGGACGAGGGCCATCTGACCGACAACTACGGCCGGGTCATCGACTTCAAGAACACCGTGGTGATCATGACCTCGAACGTTGGGGCCCGGGACATCACCCAGTCCAAGTCGCTCGGGTTCCACTCGGGCGACCGGACCCAGTCGTTCGCGAAGATCGCGGAGACGGTCAAGGAAGAGATCGCCAAGGTCTTCAATCCGGAATTCCTCAACCGGCTGGACGACGTGATCGTCTTCCATCCGCTCGACCGCCAGCACATCGCCCAGATCGTGGGCGTGCTGCTCAAGGACGTGCAGCGTCGCATCGGCGACGAGGTCAGGCTCACCCAGGCCGCCACCGACTTCCTGGTGAAGCACGGGTACGATCAGACCTACGGCGCCCGGCCGCTGAAGCGGGCCATCCAGCGGTACATCGAGGACCCGCTCAGCGAGAAGATCCTGACCGGCGAGTTCACCCGGGGCGACGAGATCGAGGTCGATGTCGCCGCCGACGGGGAAAAGCTGACCTTCCGCGCCCTCACGGGCACCCGCGCGTGACCGCGGCAATCAGGAATCGGGATCCAGGGTCGAGGCAGTTCCCTGAGTCCTGATTCCTGATTCCGGTCCCTCCGCCATGCGTCGCCTTCTCTCCCCGCTCGCCAGCGCCGTCGCGCTTCTTCTCGGAGCGCGGCTCGCGGCCGCCCAGGAACCGGCGCCGCCGCCACCGATCGACAGCATCGCGGTCGAGGGGGCGGTGCGGAACAGCGCCCGGCAGGTCATCTCGTTCTCGGCGCTGCAGCAAAACATGCCGGCCACCTACCGGGCCATCCAGCGGGCCATCGAGGGCCTGTTCGCCACCGGCCAGTTCGACGACGTCCGCGTGGACCAGCGCCAGGTCGGGGGGAAGCAGCTGCTGGTGATCGTGGTGAAGGAGCGGCCGCTGCTGCAGAAGTGGGCCCTGAAGGGCGTCGAGCGGGTGGATGAAGGCTCGGTGCGGCGGAAGATCTCGGTGCCCGAGGGCCGGGCCCTGGACCGGGCCGCGGTGGAAAAGTCCCGGCATGCGATCGACTCGCTCTACCGGAAGCGCGGGTACTACGCGGTCCAGGTGAAGACCCTCGAGATCCCCCAGGAAAACAACCAGGTCCGCCTGGTGTTCGAAGTGACCGAGGGGCCGAGGGTCGTGGTCAGCCAGGTGCAGATCGAGGGTAACCAGGCGTTCCCGGACAAGGACATCGTCAAGGGGATGATCACCCGGCCGGAAGGCTTCTGGTGGTTCCGCAAGGGCGAGTACAGCGAGGAGAAGGTCGACGACGACCTCCGCAGCACGATCCCCTCCTGGTACGCCGACCGGGGGCATGTCGACTTGCGGGTGCTGGGCGATACCCTGATCGCCGACAGCGTGCCCGGCAAGGCGATCATCAAGATTCAGGTGGACGAGGGCCAGGCCTACAAGGTCGGGCGCTTCGAGGTGTCGGGGAATCGGCGCTTTTCGGCCGAGGACCTGAGCGCCTATTTCCCGTTCGGCAAGGAAGTCGTGGCCGGCGACGGCAAGAGCATCGGCGACCCGTTCAACCGCTCCGCCTGGGCGGCGGCCACCCAGAAGGTCACCGATCTCTACGCCAACAGCGGGTACATCTACTCGTCGATCGTCCCCGAGGAGACCCGCCGCACCGGTGCGGACAGCGTGTCGTACGTGGACCTCAAGTGGGTCATCCGGGAGGGCCAGCCGGCCACGATCAACCGGATCATTATCCTGGGGAACGACGTCACCCACGAGAGGGTGATCCGGGAGGCCATCGTCTTGCTTCCCGGCCAGACCTTCAACAAAGACCTGCTGATCCGCTCCTACGAGAACATCTCGAACCTGAACTTCTTCCAGCAGCCGATGCCGTCGCCCGACGTGAATCCGTCGGACAACGGCGTGGACGTGGACGTGGTGTTCCGGGTAACCGAGAAGCGCACCGGCAACATCAATTTCGGCGCGTCGGTGGGGCAGGGCGTCGGCGTCGGCGGCTTCATTGGACTCGAGGAGCCGAACCTCTTCGGCAAGGCCAAGCGCGGCAAGCTGCAGTGGCAGTTCGGCCAGAACATCAACGATTTCAATCTGAGCTACACGGATCCCTCGATTCTGGAGAGCCGGACCTCGGGCACCATTACGCTGTTCAATTCCCGGCGCCGCTACAACATCGGCGACCTCGGCCGCCAGCGGCAGCGGGGATTCCAGCTCCAGTTCGGCTTGCCGCTCTTCGGTTCGCGCTATACCAGGCTGTTCCTCTCCAGCGGAATCCAGCAGATCCGCTACAGCGACGCCGCGCCCGATCTGCGCCGGGTGTTCGCCTGCGACAACTGCACCCGCTCCTCCCTGGGCCTGAGCGTGGCCCGGGATACCCGGATCGGCCTGCCGTTCGCGGTGGCGGGCTCGTCGACGACCCTCAGCGTGGAGCAGAACGGCGGCGTGCTCGGCGGTACCGGCGACTACCAGAAGATCGACCTGGAGGGGCGCTGGTACACGCCGCTCGGGCGTCTCGGCGGCGCCGACCAGTTCGGCGGGGGAGTCCAGTTCACGCTCGGGCTGACGGTCAAGTCGGGGTTCATCGTGGGCGACGTGGGACCGTTCTACACCGAGTTGTATTCGATGGGCGGGGTGCAGTACGGGATTCCGCTGCGCGGGTACGAGGAGTTTTCCATCACGCCGCGCGGGTTCGACATCCAGGCCGGCGGATCGTCGGCTACCAGCGCGGAGTCGTTCGGCAAGTCCTACGCGGCGTTCACGGTCGAAGCGGGCGCCCGGATCAGCCAGGCGCTCTACTTCAACGTCTTCACGGATGCCGGCAACGTCTATCGCCGGATGCGGGAGTACAATCCGACCCGGCTGTTCCGGAGCATCGGCGCGGGCCTCGCGGTGATCTCCCCGCTCGGCCCGATCGGCCTCGACCTGGGGTACGGTCTCGACAAGACCGACCTGGCCGGCCGCCGCAAGCCCAGCTGGCAGCTCCATTTCCGTCTCGGGAATTTCTTCTGAGCCCAGGGCTCAGCGCGTGCAGCAAACTCTGAGGGAGGAATCGGGAATGACCGTCGTCGTTCGGAGGCTCGTCACAGGCCTCGCGCTTTGCATGCTGGCCGGTGTGGGCGTCGCGTCGGCCCAGGCGGCGCCAGGCGGCACGGGCGCCCCCGCGGCCGGTGGGCGCATCGCCTTCATCAATGCGCGGGCTCTGTTGCAGGGCATGCCGGGGTACGCCAAGGCCGAGAGCCTGTACACCAGGGACCTCAACTCGGCGCAGGCCGAAGGGCAGAAGCTTCAGGCGGCCTGGGATTCCACCGTCGCGGCCTATCAGCAGTCGCAGGCCATGCTCTCGCCCTCGGCGCGGACCGCGCGGGAAAAGGCCCTCAGCGTGCAGAACGACTCGCTGCAGGCCAAGCTCCAGGGGCTGCAGGACCGGGTGGCGGGACGGGAGCGAGAGCTCCTGCAGCCGATGCAGTCCCGGCTCTCCGCCATCATCGACGGCATCCGGGCCGAGGCCAACTACTGGCTGGTGATCGATCTGGGTAACCCGCAGATCGGCGGTTTCATCGTTTCCTACGACAAGTCGCTGGACATCACCGAACGCGTGGCGCGCAGGCTGCTGCAGAGCAACTGACCGTGCCCCGGGCGACCGTCCCGCTCACCTCGCAGGCGGTCGCCGAGCTGGTGTCGGGCCGCCTCCTCGGAGACGGGACCCGCCTGCTCACCGCCGTCGGTCCCCTCGAAGGGGCCGACGGCGGTACGCTTTCGTTCCTGGCCTCGGGGCGGTACCTCCAGGAATTCCGGCGCTCCTCGGCGGGTGCCGTCCTCCTCCGGACCGAGCACGAGGCCGAGCCCGACGGCCCGACGACCCGGATCGTGGTGCCGGACCCCCACGCCGCACTGACCCGGGCCCTGGTGTCGATGTTTCCTTCCCAGCCGGTGTCGCCGGGGGTCGACCCCACGGCCCGCATCGGGACCGGAACCACCCTGGGTGTCGACGTGTCGATCGGCCCCTACGCGGTGCTGGGCCGGAACGTGGTGTTGGGAGACCGGGTCCGTCTCGGCGGGAGCGCTGTCCTGGAGGACGGGGTCAACGTCGGAGCCGACACCGAGATCGGCCCCCATGTCGTCTGCTACGCCGGCACGGTTCTGGGACGCCGCTGCCAGGTCAAGGCGGGCGCGATCCTCGGCGGAGCCGGGTTTGGCTACATTTCAGGCCGAGAGGGCCATACCCGGATCCCCCATGTCGGTCGTTGCATTCTGGGGGACGAAGTCGAGATCGGGTCGAGCAGCTGCGTGGACCGCGGCAGCATCGATGATACCGTCATCGGCACCGGCACCAAGATCGACAATCACGTGCACGTGGGACACAACACCCGGGTCGGAGTACGGTGCCTGATCATGGGCGGCACCATGATCGCGGGCAGCGCCGAGATCGGCGACCGGGTGATCATCGCGGGGCGGGCCGGCATCACCGGGCACAACCGGGTCGGCGACGGCGCCCGGGTGAGCGCGATGGCGGGGGTCACGGCCCCGGTCCCGGACGGGACCGACGTGAGCGGATTCCCGGCTCGGCCCCACCGGGAGTGGCTCCGAAGCATGGCCGCGCTCAACCGGCTGGCGCGGATTGCCGATCAACTCGAGGACCTCGTGAAAGCGCGGAGTGGCAATGCCTAGGCGGACGATCGGGACGGCGGCGGATATCTCGGGCATCGGGCTGCACACCGGCGCGTGCACCCGGGTTACCTGCCGCCCCGGCGAATCGGGGCAGGGCGTCGTGTTCCGGCGCACCGATCTCGAGAGCCGCCCGGAAATCCCCGCCCGGGTCAGCGAGGTCGAGGCCACCGAGCGGCGCACCGCGATCGGCCGGGGCGAAACCACCATCCACACCGTCGAGCACCTGCTGGCCGCGGTGATGGCGATGGAGCTGGACGACCTGGTGATCGAGCTCGACGGTCCGGAACCGCCGATCCTGGACGGATCCTTCGCGCCGTACCTGGCGCTGCTGGAGAACGCCGGGGTCAGTTCGCTCCCCGGCGAGCCGACCTCCTTCCGGGTGATGGCCCCGTTCACGGTCACCGAAGGCGACGCGACCTACGTGGTCTCGCCGGCCGGCTCGCTGCGGCTCACCACTACCATCGAGTGGAGTCACCCGCTCATCGGCAGACAGACCGGCTCGTGGGATATCGATCTCGATACCTTCCGCCGGGACCTTGCCGGGGCGCGCACCTTCGGGTTTACCCGTGAAGTCGAGGCGCTCCGGGGCCGCGGACTGCTCAAGGGCGCGTCGACGGCGTCGGCGGTGGTGCTCTCGGATTCCGACGTCGTCGGCAGCCCGCTCCGCTGGCCCGACGAATTCGTGCGCCACAAGGCCGGCGACATCCTGGGCGACCTCGGCCTGGTGGGCGGGCGGGTCAAGGCCCACCTGATCGCCAACCGTCCCAGCCATCAGGGCAACGTGGCGGTGGCGAGGGCCATTACCCGGATCGCGGAGCAGACCGGCGGGAAGATCCTCGACATCAGCCGGATCCTCGACGTGATTCCTCACCGCTACCCCTTCATCATGGTGGACCGGATCCTCGACCTGCAGCCGCGGCGCCGGGTAGTGGGGATCAAGAATGTCACGATCAACGAGCCGTTCTTCCAGGGCCACTTTCCCGGGCATCCGGTCATGCCCGGTGTGCTCATCATCGAGGCGATGGCCCAGGCCGGGGGAATGCTGCTGATGGACGAGTTGCAGACCCCGGAGGACAAGGTGGTCTATTTCATGTCGCTCGATAACGTCAAGTTCCGCCGGCCGGTGGTCCCCGGCGACCAGCTCCGGCTGGAGGTGGAGATGATCCAGTTCCGCGGCCGCACCTGCCGGCTCAAGGGGCTGGCCCTGGTGGAAGGACAGGTCGTGGCGGAGGCCGAGATGCTGGCCCGGGTGATGGACCGGTGACCACCCGGGTCCATTCCTCCGCGATCGTCGATCCGGGCGCCACCCTGGGCCGCGATGTCGACATCGGGCCTTTCGCCATCGTGGGGCCGGGCGCCTGCATCGGAGACGGCTGCCGCATCGCGCCCCACGCCACCCTCGAGCGCAATGTGCGACTGGCGGCGGATGTACGGGTGGGGCAGGGCAGCATCCTGGGCGGTGATCCCCAGGACCTCAAGTATCAGGGCGAGGAGAGCTGGGTCGAGATCGGCGAGGGCACGGTCATTCGCGAGTATGCCACGATCAACCGCGGGACCGCGGCCTCGGGAGTGACCCGGGTCGGGCGGTCCTGCTTCATCATGAGCTACGTCCACCTGGCCCACGACTGCCACATCGGCGACGGGGTCATCATCGCCAACGGTACCCAGCTCGCCGGCCATGTCACCATCCACGACCGGGCCAGCCTGTCGGGCCTCGTGGCGGTTCACCAGTTCACCACCATTGGCTCGTTCGCGTTCGTGGGCGGGATGTCGCGGGTCAACCAGGACATTCCCCCGTACGTGAAAGCGGTGGGGAACCCGATCGAGTTGTACGGCCTCAATTCCATCGGCCTGCAACGCGCCGGATTCTCGCCCGACACCGTGTCGGCCCTCAAGCGGCTCTACCGGCTGTTCTTCAACTCCGAGCTGAACCTGTCCCAGGCCATCGACCGCGCCCGGACCGAACTGCCTCCGCTGCCGGAGGTGGAGAATTTCCTCGACTTCGTTTCGAGCTCGCAGCGCGGCGTTCCGGTTTGACGATGGCGGCACTCCCGGTCGGCGTGATCGGCGTCGGCGCGCTGGGGCGGCACCACGCCCGGCACCTGGCCGCGGCGGGGGGCGCCCGCCTGGCCGGGGTGCACGATGCCGATCCGGTCCGGGGCCGCGAGGTCGCGGAGAGCTGCGGGACCCGCTTCTACGCCGACCTCGACGCGCTCCTGGCCGAGGTCGAGGCAGTCTCGATCGCGGTACCCACCCCGGCGCACGCCGAAGTCGGGCTCCGGGCGCTGTCCTTCGGCCGCGCGGTCCTGATGGAGAAGCCGCTGGCCGGCACGCTGGACGAGGCCGATCGGCTGATCGGCGAGGCGGCGCGACGCGGGGTTCCCCTGGTGGTCGGTCATGTAGAGCGCTTCAACCGTGCCATCCGGGCGGCCCGGCCCTACCTTGGCGATCCCCGTTACCTGGAAAGCGACCGGCTGGCGCCCTTCCAGCCCCGGGGCACCGACGTGGCGGTGGTGCTCGACCTGATGATTCACGATCTCGATCTCATCCTGCACCTGACCGGCGGCGCCGCCCCGGTCGACGTTCGGGCCAGCGGCGTGGCGGTTCTGTCTCCTCACCTCGACATGGCCAATGCGCGGGTGGAATTCCCGACCGGAGCAGTGGCCAACGTCACCGCGTCTCGCATGGCGCGCGAACGGGTCCGGCGGCTCCGGATATTCCAGCCCGATGGATACCTTTCGCTCGATCTGGGTGAGGGAACCGGTGAGTTCATGCGGCTCCGCGAAGGCTGGCGCCAATCCGGTGGGCAGCGGCTCGAGGAGATCGTGGAGCGTGTGGTGCTCACGGCCCCGGAAGCCGATGCACTCGCGCTGGAGCTCGCCAGCTTCATTCGGGTTGCCGGCGGGGAGTCCGAATCGGCGGTGACCGGGGTCGAGGGTCGCGCGGCCCTGGCGCTCGCCCTGGAGGTGACCGAGGCGGTCCAGCGCGCCCCGGTGTCCGGACTCCACCGGTAACCGGGCCGGCAAGGCGTGCGTTCCCGTCCACCCCGGGTGTTCCTCTCGGCCGGTGAGCCCTCCGGTGATTTGCATGGCGCCGCGGTCGTGCGGGCGCTCACGACCCGGCTGCCGGGCATCTCCATCGACGCGCTGGGCGG
Organism: Gemmatimonadota bacterium; assembly: GCA_041486305.1. Taxonomy (GTDB): domain Bacteria; phylum Gemmatimonadota; class Gemmatimonadetes; order Gemmatimonadales; family GWC2-71-9; genus JABFSM01. The sequence continues at coordinate 79,299 of JBGPLG010000005.1, read as the reverse complement.
GCCGCGCATGGCGGCGGCCGGCGCCACCATACGCCACCCGATGGAGCGGTACACGGTGCTGGGGTTCGTGGAGGTGCTGAGCAAGATCCCCGCGCATGTCCGGCTGCTGCGGATACTGGAGAGAAAGTTCCGGACTGGGGCCTACGATCTGGCGCTGCTGATCGACTATCCCGGATTCAACGTGCGGCTGGCGGACGCGGCCCACCGCCATGGTGTGAAGGTGCTCTACTACATCGCACCCCAGCTCTGGGCCTGGCGGCCAGGACGCGCCCGGCGACTGGCCGGAGCGGTGGACCGGCTGGCGGCGGTGCTCCCGTTCGAGCCGGCCTTCTTCGCCCGGCACGGCATCCGGGCGGAATACGTGGGCCACCCGCTGCTGGACCGGCCGGCCCCTCCGTCCCGGGGGGAGGCGCGGATGAGTCTGGGGATCGCGGCCGGGGAGCGCGTCCTGGGACTCTTCCCGGGCAGCCGGTCCCAGGAAACCGCCCGGCTCTGGCCTGCCTTTCGGGACGCGGGCCGGCGCCTGCTGGGCTCGGGCGCCTGCGACCGGGTGGTGGTGGCGGGCACGTCAGCCGGCAGCTATCCGGGGGCCGAAGGTGTGATGCTCCACCGGGGAGCCCCGGAGCTCGTCTTCGCGGCCGCGGATGCGGCGCTGGCCAAATCGGGCACCACCACGCTCGAAGCCGCCCTCGCCGATGTTCCCATGGTGGTGGCGTACCGGGTCCACCCGTTGACATCCTGGCTGGCCCGGCGCCTGATCACGGTGCCCTGGATCAGCCTGGTGAACCTGGTCGCCGAGGCTCCGGTGGTGGACGAATTGACCCAGGGCTCGGTCACCCCGGAACGCCTGGCCGCCGCGGTCACGCCGTTGCTCGATCCCGATAACCCGCGGACCCGGTCCCAGCGGGACGGGCTCCGAACGGTGCGCGAGCGGCTCGGCGCTGGCGGCGCGGCCGGGCGGGTGGCGGGGATCGCCGCGGAGTTGCTCGGTTGAGGATCGCGGTCCCGCCCGGCGTGGCGGCCTTGGTGCTGGGGCCGCTGGTGTCCGCGCTGGCCCGCACCTGGCGCGTGGAGACGGTGCATGCGGAGCGGTGGCGGGGCCTGGTGGAAGCCAATCGGCCCCACGTCTTCCTGCTCTGGCACGACGCCCTGCTGCCGCTCCTCTGGTGGCACCGGGGTCGCGGCGTCACCATCGTGGTCAGCGAGGCGCAGGATGGCCAGTACTTGGCCGAGTACGCCCGGAGGATCGGCTATCGCGAGGCGCGGGGGTCCAGCACCAGGGGCGGTGTCCGCGCCCTCATCGGCATCGTGAAGGTGCTCCGGGCCGGCGGGGTGGCGGCCTTCACGCCGGATGGACCCCGCGGGCCGCGGCGTGAGTTCAAGGGCGGCGTGCTCCTCGCGGCGCAGCGCGGCGGCGCTACCGTGCTCCCGCTGCACGCCGGCGCGGACCGGGCCTGGAGGCTGTCGTCGTGGGACCGGTTCCTGGTGCCCAAGCCGTTTGCGCGGGTGCGCATCGTGTACGGCCGGCCCTTCGACGTGGAGCCGGGTGAGGCGGGGATCGCGGCCGGGCGCGTTCGCGCCGAGGCCGAGCTGGCCGGCGCCGTTCGGGAGGTACCATGGGACGAAGGGGCGACGGACACCGACTGATCCGATGGCTCTGGACCAGCCGAAGAGTGGACGCCCGCGTCGCGCGCCTGGCCCTGCTACCGTTTTCAGCCCTCTGGCGGGCCGGGATGGCCGGCCGGAATCTCGCCTTCGACCGGGGCTGGAGCACGGTGCGCGAATTGCCATTGCCGGCGGTCGCGGTGGGCAATCTCACCGTGGGCGGGTCGGGAAAGACGCCGATCGCCAGCTGGATTGCGGGACACTATGCCCGCCGCGGGCTGGTTCCCGGCATCCTGTTGCGCGGCTACGGACGGGATGAGGTCCTGGTGCACCGGCACCAGGTTCCGCAGGCCCGCGTGGTCGCCGACCCGGACCGCGTCACGGGGGCCGAGCGGGCCATGGCGGAAGGGGCCCAGGTGCTGGTGCTGGACGATGCCTTCCAGCGGCGCGACGTTTGGCGGGATTACAACATTGCCGTGGTCAGCGCCGAGGCTTCTCGGGCCGTACCCTGGTCGCTGCCGGCCGGCCCCTGGCGCGAGGGCCTGAGCGCGCTGGCTCGCGCCGACGCCCTCATCGTGACCCGGAAGCGCGCCGACTCGGCGTCCGCCCTCGCCTTGGCGAGCGCCCTGGCCCCGCGGATACGCGGTCCGGTCGGGGTCGTGTATCTGGGGGTGAGCCGCTACGAGGGGCTGGTGTCCCACCAGGTGGTCCCCGCCTCGGCGCTGCTCGGTAAACGCGTGGTGGCGGCATCGGCCATCGCCGATCCGGATGCGTTCGTGGCCCAAACCAAGGCCACCGGCGCGCAGGTCCAGGTGGCCACCTGGAAGGACCATCATGACTTCCGGGACCAGGATCTGGCCTGGCTCGCCAAGGCGGCCCGGAAGGCGGATTTCGTGGTGGTGACTCAGAAGGACGCGGTGAAGCTGCGGGACCGGTGGCCGGCCAGGGTACCGGAGCCCCTGGTGGCGGTGCTGGATTTCACGTGGGAGCACGGCGAAGAGGCGATCACGGCCGGTCTGGACGCGATCGTCACACCCGTCGACCGGCTTTGAGCAGTCGACGCCTCATGAACCGAGTGGAGAACCATACCATGTCATCTCGAGTTGGCGAGACCCTTACGCACCCGGTCGCAAAGGGCGGCATCCGCCCCGAGAAGGACACTTTTCTTGGGGGCGAGAATCCCCTGGAGTCGATGGTGGCGCGCTTCGACGAGGCGGCCATGCACCTCAAGCTCGAGCCGGGGCTCTCGAAGGTGCTGAAGCATCCGGAAAAGCAGCTGATCGTGGCGGTGCCGGTGTTGATGGACAACGGCGAGACGGAGGTCTTCACCGGGTACCGGGTGCTTCATAACACGGCGCGCGGACCCGGCAAGGGCGGCATCCGGTTCGACCTGCAGGTGACCCTCGACGAAGTGAAGGCCCTCGCGGCGTGGATGACCTGGAAATGCGCCGTGGTCAACCTTCCGTTCGGGGGCTCCAAAGGCGGGGTGATCTGCGACCCGTCCGCCATGTCCATGGCGGAGCTGGAGCGCCTGACCCGCCGCTACACCTCGGGCATTATCGACCTGTTGGGCCCGGACTCCGACGTCCCGGCGCCCGACGTCAATACCAACGAGCGGATGATGGCGTGGATCATGGATACCTATTCAATGCAGAAGCGCCACACCGTTACCGCGGTCGTCACCGGCAAGCCGATCGCCATGGGCGGGTCGCTGGGCCGGCGCGAGGCCACCGGGCGAGGGGTGATGATCTCCGCCGTCGAGGCGCTCAAGCTCCGCGACATGCCGGTGGCCGGCACCCGGGTCGTGGTGCAGGGATTCGGCAACGTCGGATCCATCAGCGCCGAGCTCATGGCGGACCAGGGCATGAAGATCCTGGCCGTGAGCGACAAGGAGGGCGGCATCTACAGCAAGAACGGTCTCGACATCAAGGATGTGATCGCCCACGTCAAGCAGCACAAGTACCTGAAGTCGTACGCCAAGGCCGACCGGCTCAGCAATACCGACCTGCTCGAGCTCGAGTGTGACGTCCTGGTGCCGGCCGCGCTGGAAAATGTGATTACCGACGCCAATGCCGCGCGGATCAAGGCCAAGGTCATCTGCGAGGGGGCCAACGGACCCACCAGCGCCGCCGCCGACCAGATTCTCCAGGACGCCGGCATCCTGGTGGTGCCGGATATCCTGGCCAACGCCGGCGGCGTGACGGTCAGCTACTTCGAGTGGGTTCAGGACCGCGGCGGCTATTTCTGGGACGAGGAGACGGTCAACAGCCGGCTCGAGAAGATCATGGTGAGCTCCTTCGCCGAGTGCGCGGTGATGTCGCAGCGCAACAAGGTCAGCATGCGGATCGCGGCCTATATGGTGGCGATCGACCGGGTGGCCACCGTGCACCGGCTCCGCGGCATGTACGCGTAGTCAGGGGTCAGGGGTCAGGGCCGAGGGTGAACACCACGCTGATCGCGGTAGGCAAACTTCGGCCGGCATACCGGGCCGCCGCGGACGATTACCTCCGCCGCCTCTCCCGCTACGGCCCGGTCACGGAACGCGAGATCAGGGAGGCGGCTCGGGCCGCCACGCCGGCCCTGCGGGTCAAGGAAGAATCCGCGCGCATCGCGGCCGCGTTGCCCGCGCGGGGCACGGTGGTGTTGCTGGACGGCGCCGGCACCGCCTGGTCGAGCGAGGCGCTCGCGGCCCAGCTCGAGCGGTGGCGGACGGCGGCGGCACCGGTGCTGCTGGTCATCGGCGGGGTGTACGGAGTGAGCCCGGAGCTGTCGTTCCGGGCCGCCGCCCGCTGGAGCCTGGGCCCGCTCACGCTCCCCCACGAGCTGGTCCGGGTCGTCGTGCTGGAGCAGTGGTACCGGGCCTGGACGATTCTCCGGGGCGAGCCCTACCACAAGGGAGGGGAGCGGTGAGACCGTAGCGGACTGGTTCGAGGAGTATTTCGGCGAGGAATACCTGCTCCTCTACCCGCACCGGGACGAGGAAGACGCCGAGCGGCTGGTGACCCTGCTCTGCGCTACGGTGGGGCTGAAGCGGAATTGGCGCGTGCTCGACGTGGCCTGCGGAACCGGGCGCCACGCCGCCGCCTTCCGCGCCCGCGACGCGCGGGTCACCGGACTCGATCTGTCCCAGCACCTGCTCCAGCGGGCTCAGGGCTCGGCCCGGCTGCCGGTCATTCGCTCGGACCTGCGCCGGATCCCGGTCCGGAGCCGCACCATGGATGTGACCGTGAACCTGTTCACCAGCTTCGGGTACTTCGATTCCGACGCCGAGCACGCGGGCGCCATGCGCGAAATGGTCGCCACGGTCAAGCACGGGGGCTGGTTTGCCATGGACTTTCTGAACGCCGCGCGAGTCCCGTTCGACCTGGTCCCGCGAGAGGACGGCGATCTCGGAGGGGAGCCGGTGCGGATCGACCGCTGGCTCGATCCCGCCGGCGAGTACGTGTTCAAGAGCATCACGACCTCGGACGGCCGCCGGTTCGTCGAGCGGGTCCGTCTGTTCACTCCCCCGGAGCTGGAACGGTTGATCTCCCTCGCCGGCTGCGCCATTCGCTTTCGTTTCGGGGACTACGACGGTGGTGCCCTTTCCCCGGATTCTCCGCGCGCGGTTCTGGCGGGCCAGGTCGTATGACCCTTCCGGTTCACGACACGCCCCTGGCGGCGGCGCCGGCCTTGCCGGGGCCGCGGGAAGGCGGCTGGAACCAGGCCCTGACCCCCGCGCTGATCCAGGCGCCCGGCCTGGACGCCATCCTCGCCCGGCTCCGCGAGCCCGGGGCCCTCGTCGTTACCACGGGGCAGCAACCCGGCCTGTTCACCGGTCCATCGTACGCCGTGTCCAAGGCCCTTTCGGCGCGCGCGCTGGCGCTGGCGCTGGAGCGCCGATGGGGTCGCCCCGTCGTCCCGGTGTTCTGGGTTCCCGGAGATGACCACGATTTCGACGAAGTGGCGTCGGTCGCCTGGCTGGCTGGCGACGGCGGGCTGATGCACGCCTCCCTCGAGCACGGGGCACCGGACGCCGCGCTCACGCCGATGTCGCGCCAGCCGCTCGGCGCCGGCGTGCTCCCCGGCCTCGATGCGTTCGAGCAGTCGCTTCCCGTGTCCGAGGGCCGGGACCGGACCGTGAGCTGGCTCCGGCGCCACTACGCTCCCGAGCACACCGTGGCCGGTGCCTTCGGGAGCGCCATGGCGGAGCTGCTCGCCCCGCTGGGAGTGGCCTGCTTCGATTCGACCCACCCCACGGCCAAGGCGGCCGCCGCCCCGCTCCTGGTGCGCGCCCTCCGGGACGCCGCGAGCATCGACCAGGACCTCGCCGCCCTCTCGGCGAGGCTCGGAGCGGAGGGTGTGGATCCCGGGGTGCCGGTGGGCGACGGAGCCACGCTGGTATTCCTGGAAGACTCTCTTGGACGGGACCGCCTGATCCTCGAGGGCGAAGGCTACCAGACCCGGCGAGGCCGGCGCTCGCTGACCCTGGCGGAGCTCGAGGCAATCGCCCGGGAGGAGCCGGCGCGGCTCTCCGCCAACGTGCTGCTGCGCCCGGTGGTGGAGAGCGTTCTCCTCCCCACGGTGGCGTACGCCGCGGGGCCGGGCGAGCTCCGGTACCTGGCCTTGACCCCGCCGCTCTACCAGCGCCTTGGCGTGCACCGCCAACGGCCGACGCCGCGGTGGTCCGGACTGTTCCTCGAGCCCAGGGTAACCCGGGTCATGGCGAAGTTCTCCGCCACGCTCGAGGAGCTGCTGGACGAAGGGGGCGGATTGGAGGCCCGGCTGGCGCGCCAGGCCCTGCCGCCGGGCACCGAGGCCGCGTTTCGCGATCTGCGTAGTGCCATCGAGGCCGGGTATGATCCGGTGATCCGGATCGCGGCCGAAGTGGATCCTACCCTTGAGCGCCCGGCGGCCTCCGCGCGGGGACAGGCGCTCTTCGGCATCCAGGAGCTCGAGAAAAAGCTCCTCCAGCATGCCAGGAAACGGGAAGCCACCGAACTCCAGCAGGTCGCCCGGGCGCGGCTCTCGGTGCGGCCCGAAGGGAAGCCGCAGGAGCGGGTGCTCTCCATGGCCGGGTTTCTGGGCCGCTATGGCTGGGAGCTGCTGGACGCGCTGTCTGCCCATATTGACGCCTGGTATGCCGCCGCTCTTGAAGCCGCCTCCCGGACCGCGTAGACTCGATCCATGGGCGTACTCGAGATCGTGCTGCTCCTGGTCCTGCTCATACCAATTTTCGCCATCCTCACGGATTCCCCCCTGGGGCGCGCCCTGGCCCGGCGTCTCGAAGGCCGCAACGCTCCGCCCCCGGAGCTCACCGAGCTGACTCAGCGGGTCGAGCTGCTGTCCGGAGAAGTGGACGACCTGACCCGCGCCGTCGAGACCCTCAAGGAAGAGAATCAGTTCATGCAGCGGCTGCTCGAGGAGGGTGGAGGACGTCCGCCGCTGCCGCCTCGGCCATCGCCCTGAGACCTCGCGGATTCGGTTCCGCCACCCTGGTGGCGGCGGGCATCTTCCTGAGCCGGGTCGCCGGGCTCGTCCGCCAGCGGGTCCTGTCGCACTATCTCGGGCTTTCCGGCCCGGCGGACGCGTTCAACGCCGCCTTCCGGATTCCCAATTTCCTCCAGAACCTGTTTGGCGAAGGGGTCCTCTCGGCCTCGTTCATCCCGGCCTACACCCGGCTCCGGGCCGCGGGCCGCGAGGATGAGGCCCGCCGCCTCGCGGGGGCGGTGTTCGGCCTCCTGGCCCTGTTCGTCGCCGTGATGGTGGCGCTGGGGGACACCTTCGCCCCCTGGCTGGTGCGCCTCCTGGCTCCCGGCTTTCGCGAAGGCACCCGGCAGCTCACGATCCAGCTGGTGCGGATCCTCTTTCCCGGCGTCGGGCTGCTGGTCCTGTGCGCCTGGTGCCTGAGCGTCCTCAACAGCCACCGCAAGTTCTTCCTGTCGTATGCCGCGCCGGTCATCTGGAACCTGGCGATCATCGTCGCGACGCTGGCGGGCGGGCGGCAGGACTCTCGCGGAGAAATCGTGCTCTGGGCGGCCTGGGGCGCCGTGATCGGGAGCGCGCTCCAGTTCCTGATCCAGCTGCCCGCGGTGCTCCGGCTGACCCAGGGGCTCAAGATCTCGTTCGCGGCACGCAACCAGCATGTCCGCGTGGTCTTCGCGAATTTTGTTCCGACGTTCATTTCCCGGGGCGTTTCCCAGATCAGCGCCTTCATCGACGCCGTCATTGCGAGCTACCTGCCGCGCGGCTCGGTCACCGCCCTGGCCAACGCCCAGACCCTCTATACGCTTCCGGTCAGCCTGTTCGGAATGTCGATCGCCGCGGCGGAGCTCCCCGAGCTGGCCGAAGCCGCGATCGGCGGCGAGGCGGCGCATGGAATGCTGCGCGAGCGCCTGGAAGGCGCCATGCGGCGGGTCGCCTTCTTCATCGTCCCGACCGTGGTGGCGTTCACGGTGCTCGGCCACGTCGTGGCCTCCCTGTTCTTCCAGACCGGCCGGTTCACCTGGGACGACGCGCGATACGTGTGGGCCATCCTCGCCGGTTCCACCTTCGGGCTGCTCGCTGGTACGCAAGGTCGCCTTTACACCTCGGCGTTCTACGCGCTCAACGACACCCGGACCCCGCTTCGATTTGCGGTGTACCGCGTGGGACTCACCACCACCCTCGGCTATCTCGCCGCGACCCAGCTTCCCGGTCTGCTCGGAGTGGCGCCACGCTGGGGAGCGGTCGGGCTTACCGCTTCGGCGGGACTAGCGGCGTGGGTGGAATTCGCGCTGCTCCGGAGCAGTCTCCACGACCGAATCGGCAGGACCAGGGTTCCGCTGGGGTACATGGCGCGTCTCTGGGGGCCGGCCCTGGTCGCGGGGGGGACCGGGTATCTCAGCCTGGAGCTGTTCGCGAACCGATTCGGGCCGGTCCCGCGCGCGGTACTGGTCCTGACGCCGTTCGCTGTTATCTATCTGGTCGGAACCGCAACCCTCCAGGTGCCACTGGCACGCCGGATGCTCGACCGCCTGCGCATGCGAGCATGACCTTCCCCGGAATTCCCGACGCCCTCCAGCGAAAGCTCGACTCCCTTCCCGATGGCCCTGGGGTATACATCTGGAAGGACGCCGCCGGGAAGGTGCTGTACGTCGGCAAGGCGCGGACCCTGCGAAGCCGGGTGCGCAGCTATTTCCTGAACGACCACGCGGGGAGCGCCAAGAATCAGCTCCTGATGCGCCTGGTGGCCGACGTCGAAACGATCGTCGTGGCGAGCGAAACCCAGTCGCTGCTCCTCGAGAACAACCTGATCAAGGAATACCAGCCCCGATTCAACGTGTCGCTCAAGGACGACAAGAGCTATCCGTCCATTGTCGTGACCCTCAAGGATCCGTTTCCCCGAGTGCTGGTGACCCGGCGCCGCGATATTCCGGGCGCCCGCTACTTCGGGCCCTACACCGACGTCGGGGAGATGCGCCGCACCCTCGCGCTGGTGCGCCGCATCTTCACGGTCCGCAGCTGCGGGGACGACCTTCCCCGGGAGCGCCGCGAGCGGCCCTGCCTCGATTACCACATCGGGCGGTGCCGGGCCCCCTGCGTCGGGTGGCAGGAGGAGTCGGCGTACCGGGCCATGATCGCCGACGTCGTGGCGTTTCTCGAGGGACGGACCGTCGACGTCCGGACCCGGCTCCGCGACATGATGCAGGACGCCAGTGGCCGGGAAGACTTCGAGCGCGCCAAGGACCTGCGCGACTCGCTCCGCTGGCTGGACCAGGTGGATTCCCCGGCCACGGTCGAGGTCGTGGGCACCGGAGATGCCGACGTCATCGGCTATGCTCGGGACGGGGACGACGCCGTGGGCGTACTGTTCCGGGTTCGCGAGGGCAGGGTGGTGCACCGCGAGCACCGCTTCCTCGACAACGTCGAAGAGGAAGCCGACGACGCCATTCTGGAGGCGTTCCTGGTGCGCTACTACGTGCCCCTCGAGGGCCGGGCCCGACGGGTCGTCCTGCCCTTCGGGCCGGCGGAACAGGAACAGATCGCCGGCTTGCTGCCCGCGTCGACCTGGGCCATTCCGCAGCGCGGCACCGCGCGGAACTGGCTCGACCTCGCCGAGCGCAACGCGCGGCACCTCCTGGAAAGCCTGCGGCTCGAATCGTTCGAGTCGGACGAGCGGGCCGACGATCCGGTCTATGCCTTGGGCCGGGACCTCGGCCTCTCCACCGTGCCCCGGATCCTGGTTTGCGTGGATATCTCCACCAATCAGGGGCGGGACACCGTGGGCTCCCTGGTCACCTTCGAGGGTGGGCGGCCCAAGAAAAGCGAATACCGCAAGTTCAAGATCAAGGGCGCCGAAGGCCAGCAGGATGACTACGCCGCCATCCGCGAGGTGGTCACCCGCTACCTGACCCGCCGCAAGGACGAGGCGAAACCGCTGCCCGATCTCATGGTGATCGATGGCGGAAAGGGACAGCTTGGATCGGCCGTCGAGGCCGCCGCCGCGCTCGGTCTGAGCCAGATACCATTCATCGGGCTGGCCAAACGGGATGAAGAAGTGTTCTTCCCCGACCGCGCCGAGCCGCTGCGGCTCCCCCGGCGGAGCCCATCGCTCCGGCTGTTGCAGCGCGCCCGCGACGAGGCCCACCGCTTCGGGGTCGCCTACAACCGGGTCCGCCGGTCGGCCCGCACGATTACATCGGCGCTGCTGGAGATTCCCGGGGTCGGCGCCGAACGGCGCCGCCGCCTGCTGGAACGATTCGGGAGCCTCGCCGGCGTGAAAAGCGCGACTGTGGCGGAGCTGGCCGAGCTCCCCGGATTCTCAACCGAGCTCGCGACGCGGGTGCTCGGTCACCTGAAGGGAAGGGGTGAGGCGTGATCGACTGGGTTCTCGAGTGCTCGTCCTGCGGCAAGAGCGCGTCGACGGCCGGGCTTCCGACGGTCTGCGAATGCGGCCAGCCCCTGCTGGTCCGGTACCCGGGCCGGCGTCCCGATCCGGTCACGCGCGGAGCCGTCGCCATGGCCCGGGGAATGTGGAGGTTTCGCGAGTTCCTTCCTCTCGCGGAGGGAGAGCAGCCGGTCACGCTCGGGGAGGGCGACACGCCGCTCCTCGCCACGCCGCGCATCGGCGCGCGGATCGGTCTGCCCGGCATCCTGGTCAAGGACGAGGGCACCAATCCCACTGGCAGCTTCAAGTCGCGAGGTCTCTCGGCGGCGATAACCCGGGCGGTTGCCGGGGGCGCCCGCGCCTTCACCCTTCCGACCGCGGGAAACGCGGGTGTCGCCGCATCGGCCTACGGCGCCCGGGCGGGCGTTTCGGTCCGGGTCTACGCCCCGAAGACCACCCCGGGCACGATCCTGAGCCAGATCGTGAGTTATGGCGGCGATCTGCGCCTCTTGGACGGGCACATCGGAGACTCCGGCAAGGCCAGCCGCGCCTATGCCGCCGAGAGCGGAGCGTTCGATCTCTCCACGCTCCGGGAGCCCTACCGGATCGAGGGGAAGAAGACGCTCGGCCTGGAGCTCGCCGAGCAACTCGGCTGGAGGTTACCCGATGCCATCATCTACCCCACCGGAGGCGGCACCGGCCTCATCGGCATGTGGAAGGTATTCCAGGAGCTCCGCGACGCGGGGTGGGTGTCGGGGCGTTTGCCCAGGATGTACACCGTGCAGGCGGAAGGGTGCGCGCCAGTGGTCAAGGCCTTCCTGGCTGGAGCGGACCATTGCGAGCCCTGGCCGAATCCCTGGACCATTGCGAGCGGCCTCCGGGTTCCCGGAGCCTTGGGCGATCGACTGATGCTGCGAGCGCTCCGGGAAAGCGGTGGCGGGGCCGTCGCGGTGAGCGACGCGGCCCTGGCGATGGAGGCATCTCAGGGCTGCCGCCTGGAGGGAATTGATTTTGCTCCCGAAGGGGGCGCCGCCATTGCCGCCGCGCGGGCGCTTCTGCTGTCCGGTGTGCTCACTCCGGAGGAGAAAGTCGTCCTTTTCAACACCGGAGCGGGGTGGCTCTATCGGGACCCGGCGGAATTGCCTCGGGGGTAAATCGGAGCGATAATTAAGTCTATGGCCGGTCACGAGTTCGCTATTCTGGATCCGGCCGCCGGAATCAGCGGAGACATGTTGTTGGGTGCGCTCCTGGACGCGGGTGCTCCGGGAGACTGGCTCGTGGGCCTTCCGGCGCGCCTGGGCATTCCCGAGGTGACCGTCGAGCTCGAGTCGGTGATGCGATGCAGCATCCGGTGCCGGAAGGTCACGGTGAGGCTTCCGGGCGGCCAGGTGGAGCAGCCGGGTGACGTCGGCAACGACCATCACGGGGAGCACCACCAGCACGCCCACGGTCCTCACCGCCATGTAAAGTCCCTGATCGCGCTGATCGGGAAAGCGCCGCTGACGGCCCGCACCCGGGAGCTGGCCACCCGAGCCTTCCAGCTGGTCGCCGAGGCGGAGGGCAGGGTGCACGGCATCGCTCCGGAAAGGGTCTCGCTCCACGAAGTCGGGGCGTACGACGCGCTGGTGGACATCGTCGGCGGCGTCGAGGGGTTCGAGCAGCTGGGCATCGACCAGGTCTACTCGATGCCGGCGGCGTTGGGCTCGGGATGGGTCAAGACCGCGCACGGGCTGCTGCCGGTGCCGGCGCCGGCCACAGCCATACTGGCCGAAGGGCTCGAGGTCAGCTCGCCTGGCTTCATCACCGGCGAAGCCACCACACCCACCGGCGCCGCGCTGCTCCGGGTCCTTTCCCACGGCGCGCCGCCGGCCCGCTGGCGACCGCTCCGGAGTGCCTGGGGAGCCGGCACGAGAGATCCGGGCGGCTGGCCCAACGCGCTGCGCCTGATCGTGGCCCAGGGAGCCGCGGAGGCCGGCCAGGTCGTGCTGCTGGCCACTGACGTGGACGACCTGAGCCCCGAGTATCTGGAGCCGCTTCGCGAGGCCCTAACAGGCGCCGGCGCCCTCGACGTGCAGATCTGGCCCACCCAGATGAAGAAGGGCCGGATCGGGTTCCGGATCGAAGCGATGTGTCCGCCGGATCGCGCCGATCCGGTCGCGGACGCGCTGTTCCGCCACAGTACCACCTCGGGGCTCCGGCGCTCTATTGCGGAGCGGATCACCCTGTCGCGGCGGCAGTGGGAGTTGCGCACTCCCGGCGGCGCCACGGTCCGGATGAAGACCGTGGAGACCCCGGGCGGTCCCCGGGCCAAGCCCGAGTTCGACGACGTGGTGGCCGAGGCGCGACGGACCGGCCGCCCCGCGCACGACCTGGCGAGAGAGTTTCAAGAACAGGCTGGACGGCAGGCCCACGCTCCCGTGGGCGGCCCGGCCGGCCGAATCACCGTACCCAAGGAGTCGGAATGACGACGCGTATCACGGTCCTGGTCTTCGCGACGGCGCTGGCGGTGGTTCCGCTGGCCGCGCAGCAGGGCGCGACCAACCAGCGCCTCGCCGCCGCGCAGCCGGCCAAATACACTCCGCCCCTGTGTCCCCTCAAGGCGATCAACGCCAAGGTCAAGAAGGGCGAGGAGACCCTGCGGAAGGCCTACGAGGCCAAGACTCCGGGGGAAAAGACGGCTACGCTCGCCGAGGCCCGGCAGAACCTGGTCGCCGCCATCTCCCAGGAGGCGCAGGGCACCAACGCCGCCTCCTGGTATTACCTGGCGCGCGTCGCGCTGCTCCGGGGTGACGCCGCCGAGGCCGATTCCGGATTCACCAAGGCCCAGGAGCTGGTGCCTTCGTGCGAGATCGACATCACCCAGTACCGGCAGAACAACTGGGCGATGCTCGCGAACACCGCGATCGACTTCCAGCGCAAGGGAGACATCGACTCGGCCCTCGCGCTGTTCCGCGACGCCAACCTGCTGTTCCGCCAGCTGCCCCACGTCTACGCGAACATGGGGGTGGTGTTCGCCAACAGCCAGCGGGAAGACAGCGCCGCCGTCTACTTCAAGAAGGCCCTGGAGATCGCCGAGAAGGACACCTCGCTGGTGGAAGACCGGAACGGGGCGGCCCTCAACCTTGCGGTCATGTACCAGCGGCTCAACCGGAACAAGGAGGCCATCGACATGTTCCGGAAGTACCTCGCCTGGAAGCCCACCGATACCGACGCCCAGCGGTCGCTGGCGGTGGCGTTCCGCAACGCGGGGATGGCGGACAGCGCCGACGCCATGGAAAAGTCGATGGTGGCCCAGTTCGCCAAGACCAATCTGGACTCGCTCGACCTCCAGGACATGATGGCGGTCGGCGTGGCGGCGTTCAATTCGCAGCGCTATCCCGACGCGGAGGCCGTCTTCACCAAGGCGGTACAACGGAACCCGTTCGGGCGGGACGCGCGCTACAATCTGGCCAACACCTATTTCGCGATGGCCCGCGCGGCGCATGAGAAGGCCGACGGCTTTCGCAAGGCCAAGCAGGCCGACAGCGCCGCGGCCTATGACGCGATCGCCACCAGGAACGACCTCGGCCTGATCAGCGAGTCGCAGAAGCTCCTCGAGATGGAGCCGATGAACGAGGACGCCATCCGGCTGCTGGCCCAGGGCCAGCGCGCCCAGAAGCAGGACGAGGCGGTGCTCAAGACCGCCGAAAAGCTGGTTGCGCTCCCCTTCACGGTGGACGTCAGCAGCTTCCAGATGGGGCAGGCTGTTGCCCGACTGTCCGCCGATGCGACCGGCCGGAAGCCGGAGGACGCCGCCGGCAAGACGCTCAAGACGGCCCCGATCATCCTGGTGGTCGAGTTCGTGGATGTGAGCGGGAAGATCATCGATTCCAAGGAAACCACGGTCCCGGTCCTCGCCGAGGGCGCCAAGCACAGCTTCCAGCTGGAGGCCAAAGGCACCGGGATCACCGGCTGGAGATACCACATCAAGTGAGCCCCGCCGCCGGTTTCTCCGGTTGACTGGGGTAGGGCCCCGGGACATACTATCCCCCGGCCTGCGGGCGTAATTCAGTGGTAGAATGCCAGCTTCCCAAGCTGGACGTCGCCGGTTCGAGTCCGGTCGCCCGCTCTGCAGCCGTTGGGATGTTTGGTCCGAGCCACGGCCACCCTCCAGGGTGGCCGTGGCTCTTTTTCGCCCGGCTCCGCCATCAATCGGCTGCGAAATGAGATGATTTGTGAACGGCTAACTCTTGATATTTGAGGCCGTTAGAGACATCTTTCCCACCCGATGATCAAGGTCACCCAGGTCCAGCCCGGCTCCATCGCCGACGAGCTCGGGCTCATGCCCGGCACCGAGCTGATCTCGGTCAACGGGCGCGAGCTCGATGATTTCCTCGACTGGCAGTTCCTGACTGCCGACGAGGAGTTCACGCTCCATCTCCGCCAGCCGGATGGCCAGGAAATCGAGTTCGAGATCGAGCGCCCGCTGACCGAGCCGCTGGGTGTGGCGGTCGAGCCGGCCCGGATCCGCCGCTGTGCCAACCGTTGCGACTTCTGCTTCGTGGACGGCTTGCCGGAGGGGCTCCGGGAGGTGCTGTACATCCGGGACGACGACTACCGCCTGTCCTTCCAGTACGGCAATTTCGCCACGCTCACCAACCTCAAGCCCGCCGACGAGGCCCGGATCATCGAGTACCGGCTCTCGCCGCTGTACGTCTCGGTGCACGCGACCGACCCGGTGATCCGCCGCTGGCTGCTCCGCAACCCGACCGCGCCGGACATCCTGCCGCAGCTCCGGCGATTCGCCGACCACGGGCTCCGGTTCCAGACCCAGATCGTGATGTCTCCCGGGGTCAACGACGGGCCGGTGCTGGACCAGACCCTGGCCGACCTCTACGCCTTCGGCGCGCCGATCCTGGGCGTCTCGATCGTGCCGGTCGGTCTGACCGAGTTCAGCAAGCACAGCCGGGTCCGCGAGCCGACCACCGAGGAATGCCGGGGCGCGGTGCGCCAGCTTTCCGTCTGGCAGGAACGGGCCCTCCGGGAGCGAGGAGTCCCATGGGTGTACGGGGCCGACGAGCTCTACCTGCGGGCCGATCTCCCACTCCCGCCCGAGGCGTCGTACGGCGACTTCGACCAGGTCGAGAACGGGGTCGGCTCGGTCCGGTTCCTCCAGCGTCGCATTCGGGAAGACGCGGGTCTCTTCGGGGAATGGGCCGGCCGCCGCATCGGCGTCGTCACCGGCACCTCCATGGGGCGGCTGATGCCCCAGGTGCTGGCTCCCCTCGAGGAGGCGTCACGGGCGCGGCTCGAGCTGATCGAAGTCGCCAACGGGCTGTTCGGGCCCCGGGTCACCACCGCGGGCCTGCTGCCCGGCAAATCGATCGCCGAGGCGCTGGCCGGACGGTCCGACTTCGACCTGATCCTGCTCCCGGGCGAGTCCCTGAACGACGATCACCTCTTCATCGACAACATGAGTGCCGACGAGCTCGCCGCCGCGGTGCCCGTGCCGCTCCGGTTCAGCAAGGATTTCAGCGACGCGCTCGAGACCGGAGCCGCCGCATGAGCAAGCCGACCGTCGCCATCGTGGGCCGCCCCAACGTCGGGAAGTCGACCCTGTTCAACCGAATCCTGGGCGGGCGGGCCGCCATCGTCTCCGAGCACGCCGGCACCACGCGGGACCGGCACTTCGGAGATGCCGAATGGGCCGGCCATACCTTCTGGCTGGTGGACACCGGCGGCCTGGTGCCCGACTCGAACGTGACGATGGACCGAGCCATCCGGCAGCAGGTCGACCTGGCGCTCGCCGAAGCCGATGTCATCCTCTTTGTGGTGGACGGCAGGGAAGGGCTCAATCCGGTGGATCAGGCGGTGGCCGAGAAGCTGCGGCGGGCCAGGCGGCCGGTGCTGCTGGCGGTCAACAAACTCGACCAGGGTGGAGACCAGGTGCACGCGCACGAGTTCCACTCCCTGGGCTTCGGCGAGCCCCAGGCGGTGTCGGCCACGGTTGGCACCCGGAGCGGCGACCTGCTCGACGCCATCGTGGCCAAGCTGCCCCCGGCCACCGATGACGAAAAAGAGCCGACCGTGGACATCGCGATCGTGGGCCGTCCCAACGCGGGCAAGTCGTCGCTGGCCAACCGGCTGCTTGGCGAGGAGCGTTATGTGGTGGATGCCGTCGCCGGCACCACCCGCGACGCGGTGGACTCGATCCTCCGCTATGGGGGCAAGGTCATCCGGTTCATCGACACTGCCGGGTTGCGCCGCACCGCCAAGGTCGAGGACGATGTCGAATTCTATTCCACCCTGCGCACCAAGCGCGCCATCGAGCAGGCCGCGGTCTGCATCCTGGTGGTGGACGCGGCGCTCGGGCTGCACAACCAGGACCTCCGCATCGCCACCGAGGCGTGGGAGCAGGGTGCCGGCCTGGTGATCGCGGTCAACAAGTGGGACCTGATCGAAGAGAAGGACGCCAACACCGCCAAGCGGGGCGAGGAGCAGCTGATCGCCAAGGCGCCGTTCCTCCAGTACGTGCCGTTCGTCTACATCTCGTCGCTCACGGGACAGCGCACCGGGAAAGTGCTCGACGTGGCGCTGGCGGTGGCCGAAGCCCGGGAACACCGCATCAACACCGCGGAAGTGAACAAGGTGCTGGAGGCGCTGGTCCAGCGGCAGCAGCCGCCCCAGAAACAGGGCGAAGAGGTGAAGCTCGTCTACGCTTCGCAAATCGGGACCTCGCCGCCGGCCTTTGCCATCGTCTCGAACCGCCCCGACGACGTGCCCGAATCCTACCAGCGATACCTCATGCATGGGTTCCGCAGCGCGTGGGGGTTCACCGGCGCGCCGGTCCGGCTCAAGTTCTCCATGAAGAGCGGCCGCCGATGATCCCGCTGCTGCCCTGGCTCCTTGCCTCCTATCTGGTCGGGGCCATCCCGACCAGCTACCTGGTCGTTCGGATCGTGAAGGGGCAGGACCTGCGGCATCTCGGCAGCGGCAATCTTGGCGCCACCAATCTCTATCGCGTGCTGGGATGGCGCTACGCGGTGCCGGTCGGACTCTTCGACCTGCTGAAGGGCGCCATTCCCGTGCTGCTGTTTGCCCCGCGGGCCGGCGGCGGCGACACGACGGCGCTCGGGCTCGGTGCGGCCGCGGTGATCGGCCACGTCTTCCCGGTGTTCCTCGGGTTTCGCGGCGGAAAAGGCGTCGCGACCGGGGCGGGAGTGGTGCTCGGGCTGGCCCCGCTGGCGTTTCTGGCCGCGTTCATGACCTGGGCGGTGGTGGTGAAGCTGAGCGGATATGTGTCGCTGGGCAGTGTGCTCGCAGCGGCCGTCCTCCCGCCGGCCGTCTACCTGCTCCATCCGGATCGACGCCCGATGATCGGACTCTTCATCCTCCTGGCCACGCTGATCATCGTGCTGCACTGGAAGAACATCCGGCGGCTGCTGTCGGGTACGGAGAACCGGTTCGGGCAACGGCCCGCATGACCATGGTGGGCGTGCTGGGCGCGGGGAGCTGGGGCACCGCGCTCGCGAACCTCCTGGCTGCGAAGGGCGCAGAGGTGCTGCTCTGGTCGCACGATGCCGCGGTGGCCGACGCGATCAACCGGCGCCGCGAGAATCCGGTGTACCTGCCCGGTGTCGAGCTCGCACCGACGCTCCGGGCCACCGCCGATGCGGCGGAGGCGGCGCGGGACCGGTCCGTGCTGGTCTCGGTGAGCCCGAGCCAGACCGTGCGTAGCGTCCTGGCCCCGCTGTCCCGGGTGGTGCCGCGAGACGCGCTGGTGATCGGGGCCAGCAAGGGAATCGAGACCGACACGCTCAAGCGCATGTCGGAGGTGTGCGCCGAGGAGCTGCCCGGACGGCCGTACGTGATCCTGTCGGGGCCGAGCTTCGCGGAAGAGGTCGCGCAAGGGCAGCCGACCGCGGTGGTAGCGGCATCGCTGAGCAGCGCCGCCGCGGACCAGGCGCAGCGGCTCCTGACCGCCGCCACGTTCCGGGTCTACACCAGCGGCGACGTCACCGGTACCGAGCTGGCCGGCTCGTTCAAGAACGTGATCGCCATCGCCGCCGGGATGTGCGACGGCCTGGGACTGGGAAACAATCCCCGGGCCGCCCTGATCACCCGCGGGCTGGCCGAAATCACCCGGCTGGGCGTGGCGCTCGGCGCCGACCCGCGGACCTTCTCCGGGCTGGCCGGCGTGGGAGACCTGGTGCTCACGACCTGCGGGGCGCTGTCCCGGAACCGGGCCCTCGGCGTGGCGCTGGCGCGGGGTGAGTCCCTGGCGGGCTTTGTCGCGAGCCACCGCGCGGTGGTCGAAGGGGTATACACCGCGCGGGTGGCCCTTCGCCTGGCCGACCAGGCACGGGTGGAGATGCCGATCGCGGTCAAGGTGGCCCAATGCCTGTTCGAGGGCAAACCGCCCCGCCAGGCCATCATGGAGCTCATGGAACGCACTCCCAAGCCGGAGCAGTGGACGTGACTCTGCCGCGGCCTACCCAGGAGTTCTTCTCGATCGGCGAGGTGTGCGCCCTCACCGACCTCAAGCCGCACGTGCTGCGCTATTGGGAGAGCCAGTTCCGGTTTCTCAATCCGGCCAAGAACCGGTCCGGCAACCGGGTCTACAAGAGCCGCGAAGTCGAGCTGATCATGCTCGTCAAGCACCTGCTCTACAACGAGAAGTACACCATCGAGGGAGCTCGGCTGCGGATCGAGCAGTACCGCAAGACCGGGGAGCTCAAGTCCCAGGCCTCACGAGCCGCCTCGCGGACCACGCTGCGCGAGCTCCGGGACCAGCTCGACGAAGTGCTCGAGATGCTCGACGGCGCCAGACCCGCGGAGCCCGAATGAACATCCTGGTCAGCAACGATGACGGGGTGCTGGCACCGGGCATCAAGCTGCTTACCGAAGCGTGCCGGGCGGTTGGAGAAGTGACCGTGGTTGCCCCGGACCGGGAGCAGAGCGGCACCTCCCATTCGCTCACCCTGCACCGGCCCCTCCGGCCGATCCGGCTTCATGACGGGTCCTTCCAGGTGGACGGCACCCCGACCGATTGCGTGTTGCTCGCGGTCGGGGCGCTGATGCCGGAACGGCCGGCGTTCGTGTTCTCGGGAGTGAATCACGGTCCCAACATGGGCGAGGACGTGCTCTACTCCGGCACGGTGTCGGCGGCCATGGAGGCGGTGACCCTGGGCATACCGGGAATCGCGTTCTCCTTCGCAAGCCGGGCGGTCGATATCATGGCATCCTACGCCGACCTCCTGGCCGGGCTGGTTCGGCGCATCGTGGAGGTGGAAACCTTTCCGAAGAACATGATCCTCAACGTGAATCTCCCCGGGGTCGACGCCGGGCAGGTGCGCGGCGTGCGGGTCACCAAGCTGGGCAGCCGCTTCTTTTCCGAGGGACTCACCCGGATGAAGGACCCCTGGGGCAAGGAAGTCCTCTGGATCGGCGGCGGGGCAATCACCTGGACCGGCGACGCGAAGTCCGACCACCAGGCGGTGCACGACGGCTACATCTCGATCACCCCGCTCCACATGGACCTCACCAGCTACGACCTCTTCGAGACGGTGCGTGGATGGTCTCTCGAGGGGTAGGGGAGGGGGACGGCTACGGCGGCTACCGGGCGCTGCTGGTCGAGTCGCTCCGCGACAAAGGCATCCGCGACCTGGCCGTGCTCCACGCGATCTCCATCGTCCCCCGCCACCTCTTTGTACCGGCCTCGGTCCGGCACCGGGCTTACGAGGATTCCGCCCTGCCCATCGGGGCCGGGCAGACCATTTCCCAGCCCTATGTACAGGCCCGTTCCCTCGAGCTGCTCAGACTGCGCGGCACCGACCGGGTCCTCGAGGTGGGGGCGGGATCGGGGTATCAGACCGCGCTCCTGGCTTCGCTGGCGAGCACGGTGCTGGCGGTGGAGCGGATCCCGGAGCTGGCTCGTGGCGCGCGCGAGGCGCTCGCGGAAGCGAGGATCGGCAATGCGAGCGTGGTGGTGGGTGACGGGACGCTGGGGTGGCGCGCCTACGCGCCGTACGACGCAATCGTCGTGGCGGCAGCCTCGCCCTCGGTTCCGGCGCCCCTGATCGAGCAGCTCTCCCAGGGAGGCCGGCTGGTGATTCCGCTGGGAGACCACGACCAGCAGGTACTGACCCTGGTAGAGAAGGAGGGCGGCGCGGTGCGCACCACCACGGTGTCCGATGTGCGGTTCGTGCCGCTGCTCGGCGAGCACGGCTTTCCCGGATCTCCCGAGCGCCCGACTCCCTGATCGCCTGATCGCCCGACCGCCAGATCCATACAAGGATTCCGATGGAGTTCCTGAAGAACGCAATCGATCTCTTTCTTCACCTGGACCGTCACCTGAGCGAGGTCATCGCCCGGTACGGTACCTGGACCTACGCGATTCTCGCAGGGATCGTGTTCTGCGAGACCGGCCTGGTGGTCACGCCAATCCTCCCGGGAGACTCGCTGCTCTTTGCCGCGGGCAGCTTCGCGGCGCTCGGATCCCTTGACCCCCGGGTGCTCAACCTGCTGCTCTTCGCGGCGGTCCTGGCCGGCGACAACGTGAACTACTGGGTGGGCCGCTACCTCGGCCCCCGCGCGTTCAGCGGGGAAATCCGGTTCTTCCGCAAGGAATACCTCGAGCGAACCCAGGCTTTCTTCGCCCGCCACGGCGGGAAGACCGTGGTGATGGCCCGATTCATCCCCATCATCCGAACCTTCACTCCATTCGTCGCCGGTATCGGCGCGATGACCTACCCGCGGTTTCTGACCTACAGCGTCGCCGGGGGTGCCCTCTGGGTGAGCGCCTTCATCTGGGCCGGATACCTGTTCGGCAACCTGCCGGTGGTCCGGAACAACTTCGGCCTGATGGTGCTGGGGATCATCGCGCTCTCCGTGCTCCCGATGGTGATCGCGCTGATCCGGGATCGTCGACCTCGGCGCCAATGAGGAGAGACTACGTCGTCTCGGGCGTGGTGCAGGGAGTCGGGTTTCGCCACTTCACCCGCCGGGGTGGGCTCCGGATCGGGGTGACGGGATGGGTAAGCAACCTGGTCGACGGTCGGGTCGAAGCGGTGGCGGACGGAACCGTGCAGCAGTTGGAGGAATTCGAGCGCTACCTGCGCGAGGGGCCCGAGGGCGCCTTGGTCACGGATGTACACGCAACGGATAGAGCAGGCGATGTGGCGCCGCTTATCGGCTTTGAAATCAGATAGTTGGATCGAATTGGAAAGCTGGCGTACCGTTGAAACCGTCCACGGATCCTGGCACATTGACCCGGCCCACGCAAGTCCGATAGATTCAATGGCTTGGCCCCCGTAGCTCAGGTGGATAGAGCGGCGGTTTCCTAAACCGTAGGCCGGGCGTTCGAGTCGCCCCGGGGGCACTCGACCCCGAACCCCGAACAAGGACCCAGATGGCTTCGACCGTGCAGTCCACCGTCACCACCGCCAAGCCGGCACCCGCGCCCGCGCCGGCTGCCGACGATCAATCCGCGATGATGGCTTGGTTCGACCGAAACCGGAAGCTCGTCACCTACGGCGCTGTTGTGATCGCCGTCATCGCCGTTGGCGCCTGGCTGTTCATCGAGACCGGAAAGCGGAAGGAGCTCGCCGGCCTGGAAGCACTGGACCGGGCCCGCTCGTCCTTCGAGGCGGGCAACCTGCCGGTCGCGGCCTCCGAATTCCAGCGAGTGACGCAGTCGTTCAGCGGTACCGAGGCTGGGTATGCCGCCGAGCTGGCGGTCAACGAGGTGCGGTTGGCGTCCGGCCAGGTCCAGATTGCCGCCGATGAGCTGAAGAAGTTTGCCGAAAGGAACCCGCCGGTCTTCTATGCGTCTGGGGCCTGGAACATGAGGGGTGGGGCGCTCGAGAACCTCAAGAAGTTCGACGAGGCGGCCCAGTCTTACGCCAAGGCGGCGGAGCTGGCCTCGGAAGACTACCGAAAGGTCGACGCACTCTTGGGCCAGGCTCGGTCGCTCAGGCTGGCCGGCAAGGCCAAGGAGGCCGAAAACGTGCTCCGGGGGATCATCGGGAAGTTCGGCCGCGAGGTCCCCGGAGAGGCGGAAGCAGAGGTCCGCCTGGCGGAGTGGACCAAGGGCGTTCTGTAGAGCCCCGAAGCTGGTAGGTGGCGGGGGGCCGGTCCGATGGTGGCACCGGCCCCCTTTTCGTTGGCCGACATTGTAGTACGTATAAGATATATTATGTTAAGTTTGTTCGTGGATAAGTGTGGAAAAGCACCAATCTTCACCGCTACCGGCGAGCTAACTGTTTGTAGAAAGCTTACTTACTGAAATGTGCGAAACCTGGTCCCGACCGAGCCAGGTGCCTTCGAAAACCAGCCTGCCCTCCCCACAGAGCCATGGTTCTCGGGCCC
Source organism: Gemmatimonadota bacterium (assembly GCA_041486305.1). Taxonomy (GTDB): domain Bacteria; phylum Gemmatimonadota; class Gemmatimonadetes; order Gemmatimonadales; family GWC2-71-9; genus JABFSM01. The sequence continues at coordinate 56,498 of JBGPLG010000005.1, read as the reverse complement.
ATTGGCCCTCGATCCGCCCCGCCACGGAGTAGACGTTGCCACCCCAGGAGGCGATCCGGACCGGCAGGCCATCAAGAGTCCGGGTGGCCAGGGCGAACGCGGCTCCGACGGTGCCGGTGCCGCACGCGAGGGTCTCATCCTCGACCCCACGCTCGTAGGTCCTGAGGCCCCACTGGGCGTCCCCGCCCCGAGGGGTGGGTCCGATGAAGTTCACGTTGAGCCCCCCGGGAGCGAACTTCGCGTGATGCCTGAGGTCCCGGCCACGGCCAACCACGTCTACGCCCCGTAGGTCGTCCACCCCGATCACCAGGTGGGGCACGCCGACGGTGCACAGCACCACCCACCGCTCCCCCACCAGGAGGGGCAGCTCGACCGGCTCAGGCAGGCGGAAATCCGGCAGGAGGAGCTCCGCCCCCCACCCTGGGCCGACACACCGGGTCCGGAGGACCCCGGTGTCGCTATGGACCAGCATGCCCGACCCAGGAGCCAGCCCGAGCCGTGCTGCCAGCCGAGTCGTACAGAGGGCCGCGTTGCCGCACATGCCGGCTCGGGAACCGTCGGCATTGAAATAGACCATCCGGACCCCGTCGGGGCCCTCCGGTGTGGCGATCACCAGACCGTCACCCCCTACCCCGGTGCGGCGGTCGCAGATCGCGGCAATCTCGGCCGCCGACCAGTCCCCGGCGGACGCCGTCCGGCCGTCCAGAAAGACGAAGTCATTCCCGGAGCCGGTCATCTTGTAGAAGGTCAGGCTCATAGGCGCCCGAAGAGGTTGGCGATCCGAAGCCACCAGACGATCCATACCCCCTCCCGGACGATCGCCTTGCTCATCTTGCTGCTGCCCTCGACCCGGTCGGTGAAGACGATGGAAACCTCCTGGAGCCGGAATCTCTTCTTCCAGGCCCGAAAGTTCATCTCGATCTGGAAGGCGTACCCATTGGAGCGCACCTTTTCGAGCGGGATGGCGGCCAGGACCTCACGCCGGAAACATTTGAACCCCGCGGTGGCGTCGGTAAGCGGCAAGCCGGTGATCCAGCGGGCATACAGGTTGGCGCAATACGATAAGAGCAGGCGTGACATCGGCCAGTTGATGACATTGACGCCCGTCTTGTACCGGGAGCCCACAACCAGGTCGGCGTCCTGGGCGGCCGAGATCAGGTCACCGAGAAATTTCGGATCGTGGGAGAAATCGGAATCCATCTCGAACAGGAGGTCGTATCCCCGCGCGAGCCCCCAGGCGAACCCCTCGAGGTAGGCCCGTCCGAGTCCCTCCTTCTTCTCCCGGTGCAGCACGTGGACCCGGGGATTCACCCCCGCCAGGTCATTCGCAAGCCGGCCGGTGCCATCGGGCGAATTGTCGTCCACCACCAGAATCTCGAGCCGGGGGTCCTGCGCCAGGATCGGTGGCACGATCCTGGGCAGGTTCTGGCTCTCGTTGTAGGTGGGCAGGATGACGAGGAACCGTTCAGGCATTCGCGGTACCGCGCTTCCGGAACCTCGGGATCACTAGAAGTCCGGCGATGACCGCAAGCGACAGCACTGAGATCAACCGGCCCTTCTCGTACTCGCGCGAACGGAATTCGAAGGTGACTTCCCTGGCGCCGGGGGGAACCTCCACTGAGAGCAGCGTGTTCTGGGCCCGCAGGAGCGGCACCGGTTTGCCATCGATCGTCGCCAGCCAGTCCTTATACCAATTCTCGGCGACGACCAGATAGAGAGGGCGCTCGTCCCGCCCTTCGATGGTGATCCGCATCTTGCCGGGTTCCCAGGCGGCTACCGTAGCCGTGGCGGTAGCCGGGGCCGGCAGGTCCTTGCCAATCGGCGCCGGAGATACCTTCTCCGAATCCGGGTAGAGCGCCACCTGCAGCAAGGGGAACCCGCGGGGATCGGTGAGGCTGGCAGCGATTTGGTCGTTGGGCGCCTTGACCGCCGCGCTCATCAGGCGGACATAGGGCGGAGTGGTGTCCGCTTCGTAGAGAATGCCGGGGCGACCTCCCGTGGTGGGTACCGGACCCAGCAGCTCATGGAATCCGGGCAGCTTCTGCGCCTGGCTCAGGACGACGAACCTGATCGCGAAGAGTTTCAACAGCGGGACGCTCACCTGATTCGCCCAGACGCTCTTGCCGCCCATCAGCTGATCGAAGTTGTTCAGCTCCTGGCCGTGATAGCCGAGGAGCTGCGGGATCCCGCGACCCATGAGCCAGGAGCCCTGATAGACCTCGAGGTCGCGCAGCCCACCATTCGGGTCCCAGAGCCGGTACGGCAGCGGCGTCTTTCGAACCGTGGAGGTGATCTGGTCATCGCCGAACAGCGTCTCCGCGGTCCCCTGAAAATCGAAAAACTTGCGGTCCAGGCTCCACAAGTCTGCGGTGACCACCAGGAAAAGCGCCGCAACGGCGGACGTTCCTGAGAGGCGCGACGTCACTACGGCGTAGAGCACCGCGCCGCCCGCCGCGGCGAATATGAAGAGCCGCAGCGCCCCCGCGCGCAGCTCCGGTGCAAACTGGATTGCCTTCGGGACCAGCTCCTGTGCCGCCACGGCCTGGGCGACGCCGTCGAGCCCGCCTACCGAACCCAGCAGCCCCAACGCGACGAAGATCCCCGCTCCGATCAGGATGCGGCGCGCCTTGACCTCGCCGGAAAGAATGCGATCGACACCTAACCCGGCAAAGGCGCAAACGACGAGCGCGGGAAGAAAGAAGGCCATGCCGGCGGCGCGGACCTTTTTCATCATCGGCATCAGCTCGTACCAGGCCCGGTAGAATGGCGTGCCGCCGCCGAAGGCAACCAGGAGGAAGAGGCCGCCGATGACACCGAGGGCGAGCCGCTCCCTTCTGCGTTTTTGCCCTCCCAGGCCGCACATGGCCAGCAGCAGCACGACGACGCCGATGTATTCGGTATGGCTCTTGAATCCGTTGGCGCCGGCGTACGCTTCGCGGACCCCGTTCAACTCCGGAAGAAACGTCGTGAAGAGCTCTGCCGGCGGCATGGCGAAGGCGGTCGCATACTCCCACCCGCCGCTCGGCCCGGCGTCACCTCGTGGTGAGTAGGGGATGTAGCTGGAGAACGGCAATAACTGGATCGCGTACACCCCAACGCCGAGCGCCACCATCGCGGCGCTCAATCCCAGGGCTCGCCACCGGTCGTTGCCCTTTGGACCGGCCGGATCTCCGAATACCAGGAAGAGAGTCCAGATGCCCGCGGCCACGAGCATGTAGTAGGCTGTTTGCGGGTGCCCGTGCATCACCAGGCCGACCAGAAGCGCCGCCGCCCCGTAGCCGGTCAGCTTGCGATCGCGGATTCCCCGAAGCAGCGCCAGTAACAGCAGCGGAGCCAGTGCCGAGACGAAGAGCTTGCCATCATGGCCGGGACTGACTTGCGACGCGACGATGCCGGTCAGCTCGTACGCGAGTCCCGCGGTCACCGCCGCGGTCCAGGAGGTGCCCAGTCCCCGGAGAAAGGCATACATCGCGAGGCCGGCGATGACGAGATGGCCGGTGAAGGTGAGATTGGTCGCGACATCCAGGGGTAGGAAGTATCGGAGCCAGGCGGTGGGATAGAAGATGTCGCCATGCATCCCGCCCACGTAGGGCAGTCCGCCGAAGATGTAGGGATTCCAGAGCGGAATGGCGTGATGCTGGCGCCAGTACTCGGCGCCGAACTTCCGGAAGGCCCATCCTGCGAGGTAGTAGTCGTCGCCGGCGAGGACGTGCCCCTGGAGCACCGGCCAGCACAGCGTCAGGGCCGCCGCGACGAAGATGACCGCCGCGAGGAGTCCGGCGCGCCGCGGCGTCCAGGAAGTCAGCGATGCGTTTGCGCCCGTCACGACCGGTCTCCTTGTCTATCCATCGAGCGCCTCACGGTACCAGCCCTCGAACCGGCCGGCGACCCGGGACGGATCGAGCTCCTGGCGCCAGCGGGTACCGGCCGCCCTGGCTCCGTCCCGGACCACCGGGGCGCCGGCCTCCTCAATTCCGCGGGCGAGGGCCTCGGGCGTCGGAGCGGTGACGACACCGCCTCCGTATGCCTGCACCGCGGCCACCACGCCGCCTCCGTCGCTGCAGGCCACCACCGGCACGCCGGCCATGAGGGCCTCCACCGCCGACAGGCCCATGCCCTCCCCGACCGCGGGAAAGAGCATGAGATCGGCGGTGCCCAGACGCGCGGCAACCTCGGAGGGCGGCAGGAGCCCCGTAAACGTGATCCGGGTCAGCCGCAGACTGTCGGCGAGCGCCTGGAGCGCGGCCCGCTCGGGCCCGTCGCCGATCACCGTGAGCGGCATCGCACGGTCGAGGTTCGCGACGGCCTCAAGGGCGAGATGAACCCGCTTCTGCGGCGTGAGTCGGCACACCACCATCGCCCCCGCTCCACCGGTGGTCCAGGGCCGCCCGGCCGACTCGATCGGCATGGGCTGAATGTGCGAGGCCACGTCTTCCCGCCCGGTCGCGGTCTCGACGATTCCGGAAAGATGCGCCGAGACGGTGGTGACGAGATCGGCCCGGCGAAAGACCGCCCGGGCCAGCCAGCGGGCGGCGGTACTCTTCTGGAGCAGGCGGCCGTCGGTTCCGTGCAGGGTCAGTACCAGCGGCAAGCCGCGGGGAGCGGCCAGGCCGGCGGGGATCCACCAATGGGCGTGGACGACGGTTTCTCCCTCGGCGCCCTCTGCCTCGGCCAGCGCCCCCTCGCCCAGGCCGCGGATCAGGCCCCGCAACGCCATGAGCCCGCTGGCGGACCGGACTTCGTCCTGCATCCGGCCGGTGTAGGCCAGGACCTCGCGCTCCGGCGTGGAATACCGCACCCGTCGCACCGGCACGCCCTCGAGGGCCTCGCGGCCCCCGTGGCCCCGGTCCGACGGGGCCACGACGCGGACGTCGTGTCCGTGGTCGCGGAGCGCCCGGGCCAGCGGATGGAGGAATGACCCCGGCAAGTCCCCGGCAAATCGCGGGTAGTTGTGGGTCAGGAAGATGACCCTCACACCTAGTCGTCGGCCTTTCGCGCCAGCTCGCGCATCTCTTCCCGGAATCCGGCGATCATCTCGGCCACGAACCCGAATCCGAAGAGTGAAATACCGCTGATGACCATCATCTCTACCAGGTTGAGCAAGGGCCGGAATCCGATCCCATATCCGAACCGGAGCACCAGGGCCACGATCCCGGCCAGCAGGCCCACGGCGAACAGCACCGCGCCAAGCACCCCGAAAAACAGCATCGGCTTGCGCCCGAAGCGAAGCTGGAACCACACCGACAGCAGGTCCAGCACCCCGACCGGAATCCGCTTCCAGGTGAACTTGGAGGTGCCGGCGCGGCGCGGGTACACGGGTACCGGCCGGGAGGTCAGCCGCCATCCCTCCGCCACGGCGATCACCACCATGTACCGGTGCCAATCGGGGCGGAGCGGAACGCTCCGCATGATCTCGTCGCGCCAGGCCTTCACCGAATTAAGGTCCTGGACCTGGACCCCGAACAGCATCCGGCAGAGGGCATTGTAGATGCCGCTGACGAACGCCTTCTCGTACTTGCCCTGCTTGGTGCCGGTGACGATGTCCGCCTCGCCGGACAGGATCGGGCGAACCAGCGCCGGGATGTCCTCGGGGAGGTACTGGAGATCGGCGGGATAGAAGACGGATATCTCGCCCGAGGCCGCGTCGCTCGCGCTGCGGAGCGCGTCGGCGATCCCCCGCTGGCGCCGGTGGGTAACCACCTTGAGGAAGGAGTGTTCCGCGGCGAGCCGGGCCAGCACCTCGGGCGTCGCGTCGCGGGACCCGTCGTCCACCACGACCACCTCGAAGGAGAACTCCGCCCCGCCGAGCGCCGCGCCGCAGAGTCGAACGAATTCAGGGAGGTTGTCCGCCTCGTCCTTGGCGGGGACGAGCACGCTCACGTCCACCCGGCGGCTCATACCCGCTTGCGCATCCGCGCGGGAAGGATACCGAGCTGGTCCCGGTACTTGGCCACGGTGCGCCGGGCGATCTGGATGCCCTGCTCCTGGAACAGGTGGACGATTTGCTGGTCGGTCAGCGGCTTGGCCGGCTCCTCCTCCTGCACCATCTTCTGCAGCTTGGCCCGGATCGACCGGGCGCTGGCATCCTCGCCGGACGCGGTGGTGAGCGCGCTGGAGAAGAAGAACTTGAGTGGCAGCACGCCGCGAGGGGTCTGGACGTACTTCTCGTTGGTCACCCGGCTTACGGTGGATTCGTGCATGCTGATCACCTCCGCGACTTCCCGGAGGGTGAGCGGCTTCAGGTATTCCACGCCCTTCTCGAAGAAGGCCCGCTGCCGGTCCACGATGAAATTCATGACCTTGAGCATCGTCTGGCGCCGCTGTTCGATGGCCTGGATCATCCAGTTGGCGCTGTTCAGCTTGTTGGCGATGAACTCGCGGTTTTCCTGGGTGAGCTTCTTCTTGTCCCGGGCGATGTCCTGGTAGGAGCGGCTCAGCCGGAGCCGGGGCACCCCGCTGTCGTTGAGGCTGACGTGGTACTTCCCGTCCACCTTGTCGACGATGAGGTCCGGGATGATGTACCCGTCGCTCCGGTTGGTGTGCTTGAGCCCCGGCTTGGGGTCGAAGCGGGAGAGGGTGTCACCCGCCGCCTGCACCTTCGACGGCTCGACCCCGAACCGCTTGGCCAGCTCGTTCCAGCGGTGCGCGATCAGGTCGTTGAACGCCTCCGACACCAGTCGGTAGGCCAGGGTCTCGGATTCACCGGCCTCGCGAAGCTGAAGGGTGAGGCACTCCTGCAGGGTGCGGGCGCCGACGCCGGGGGGATCCAGCTTCTGGATCAGCGCCAGCATCTGCTCCAGGTCCGGCATCGAGAAATACGGGATGCCGGGGATGTCACCGCGCGGTTTGGGGACCGGCGCGTCCGCGGCCTTGGTATCCCCGCGCTTGCCCTTGGTCTCGGCGGGGTCGGGCGGCTCCGGAAGCCCGATCCAGGTCGGGCCCGGCGCCAGGTCGTCGCCCGGCGTGCCTGGGGCGCCGAGCTCGTCCTCCTCGGCCTCGTCGGGAGAGGGAACGCCCGCCTGTTCGGCGTGGCTCTCGAGGAGGAGGTTGACCGAGTCGAGGATCTCCTCCATGGGCGCGATGAGGTATCCCTCGTCGCTGATGTTGCCGAGGAATTCCTCGCTGAGCAGCTGCTGCCGGGGAGAGAGCTCCTGCATCTGGAGCTGCTCGCGGAGGTGGTCGATCAGGTCCTTGGTCTGAACCGAGACCGGCTCGACGTACTCCTGCTCCTCGTACTGCTGCCGCATCCCACCGGCGTCGAATCCGTTGAGCAGGATCTCTTCCCAGTCGATTTCCTCTTCCTTCTCCGCCTTTTCTTTTTCTTTTTCCTTTTCCTTCTCGGCGGATTCCTTCTCCTCCTCGTCCTCCGGGTCGAGCAGCTCCAGGAACGGATTGACCAGCAGCTCCTGTTTCAGGTGCTGCTGCAGGTCCATCATGGGCATGTACAGCATGTCCATGGCCTGGTAGAGCCGCGGATTGATCCGCAGCTCCTGGCGGAGTCCGGTCTGCTGGGAAAGCCCGGTCTTCACGTGCCAGTCTCCATGCGGCTCCTCAAGCGGGCCGTCATTGTGGGCCCGAGGTAAAGCTCGGCGACCTGGTCGTTGTACACCAGCTCCCGCACCGTGCCGGCGGCGCGGACTTCGCCCTCGTACATGATGTAGGCCCGGTCGACGATCTCGAACATGTGTTCGACGCTGTGATCGGTGATCAGCACCCCGATCCCGCGGTGGCGCAGCCCGGCCACAATGGTCTGGATGTCGTGCACCGCGATCGGATCCACCCCGGCGAAGGGCTCGTCCAGCAGCATGAACTTCGGCTCGGTGACCAGGGCCCGGGTAATCTCGAGCCGGCGCCGCTCGCCGCCGGAGAGGGAGTAGGCGTAGTTGGAGCGCAGGTGCTTGATCGACAGCTCGTCGAGCAGCCGCTCCAGCCGATCGCGCCGCTCCGCCTTGGACAGCGGCAGGGTCTCGAGAATCGCCATCACGTTCTGCTCCACCGTCATGCGGCGGAAGACCGTGGGCTCCTGAGCAAGGTAACCGATGCCCGACCGCGCGCGGCGGTACATGGGCATGCCGGTCAGGTCCTTCCCGTCGAGGGTGATCCGGCCGCCGTCGGGACGGATCAAGCCGGTGATGAGGTAGAACGTGGTGGTCTTCCCCGCCCCATTGGGGCCCAGCAGCCCGACGATCTCGCCCTGGGCGACGTCCACCGCGACGTCGTTCACCACCATCCGGCGCTTGAAAGACTTCCGGAGGCCGGAGGCGGCCAGGTGGCTCACTCCGGGGCCGCTGCCGTTGCCGGTCATGGCGAGCCTCTGGGCCGGAGTGGCCTGATTCCGGTGGTGTCCCGTTTGACGCTGTCCGCCTTGGCCGCCTGGGGTTGGGCCTGCAACCCGTCGATCTGCCCCACCATCTCCACCCGGTCCACTTTGATGGAATCGCCCACCTGCATGGTAAGCAGGATCTTCATGGCCCGGGCATAGGTGATCGAGGGGAGCCCTCGGGGATTGCCGGCTCCACCCATCCGGTAGAACGTGGTGGCATTGTGGCGCGCCTCGAGCTTCTGCAGGGCGGACTTGGGGCCGGTGGCGGTGCCACGCTGCACGAAGCTCCCGATGATGCTGTCGCCGGTCAGGTAATCGCGCTCGCCCTTGCCGGAATCGGGCTTGAACCCGACCCACGCCTTGCGGAAGGCCCGGAGCTCCTTGAGCTGCTCCTGCGGCGTGTCCACCGCCAGCGAGTCACCCCGCACCTCGTAGTCGTCGGCCAGCGCCTGGGGACGGGGGACCTTTCCCCAGGCCAGCGTCTGCACCACCTGGCGGGCCTCCATCTTGAGCGCGATGAACTCCGCGAAGAGGTCGAGGTCCTTGCTGGTGAGCTTGGCGCTGTCCCGTCCCACGACGCCGGTCAGCTCGCGATTCTTGAGGCCGAGGTCGATGCGCTTGCTCTCCAGCGCAAAGCTGTCCGCCGCGGCGCGGCGAATCGAGGCGTGCCCGATCAGGGCGCCGGTACTCCCCTTGCCGTTGTCCAGCTGGAGCGAATCTCCCCGCCCCCGCAGGTCGCTGCGATCGATGGTCACGGTGCCGCCACCCCACATCAGGTCCCGGCCCCGGGTCCGGATCCGGTCGGCGACCACGATGTAGGGCTCCTCGGCGCGCTTGGCCGAGTCCTTGGCCGCCAGGGTGAGCCTGGGGCGACGCTCGGCAAAGACCTCCTCCAGCTCGTTGACTCCCTTGATGCGCCGGCGATAGGTCGCCATGGGACCCTCGAGCTTGGATCCGTCCTGGGTGTTGAGGTATACCACGTTGCCGGTCGCGTCCCAGCGTTCGGTGTCTTTGTAGTAGGTCCCGAAATCCGAGGTGACCTTGGCGGTCTCGTCCTGGTAGCGGAAATTGCCGACGAACTGGACCACCTGCCCGGCGTAGGAGGCGACGCTGTCGGCCCAGATCCGGACCGGCTGTCCCCGGCAGCTGAGTCGCACGTCCCCGCCGCCGAAGTAGTTCTCGGTGGAGTTGCTGGGGATCTTGTTGCGAACGCCCTGGCGAGCGACGTTATCTACCTGGAGCACGCAGCGCTTGTTCTGCGCGGCGAGCGGCCCCGCCAGGCACAGGCCGGTGAGTGCGAGCAGCCCGGCGAGGCGGCTGGTCATTGCCCCGGGAGCAAGAATCCCTTGCCCTTCTGGCGGCCCTTGGGCCGGGACACGTTGACCAAAGTGAAGTCGATATCCGTCTTGAGGCTGTCTCCCGTCAGGTGCCCCTTCTTCGAGTCGTAGACGAAGGTGGTGTCGATGGTGATCTGGTTGGCCTGCTTGTCGTAGATCAGGTGCGCGGTCTGGATCTTGTCTCCGTCGACCGAGGTGACCACCACGTGGCCCCGGGCATCGAGCTTGTTGGAATACGTGACGTACAGTCCCCGGTCCGCCGTGAGGGTGCTCTTGAGGTTGCCCTTCTCGTCGAGCAGCCGCGCGGTGAAGTGCCGCAGGTCCATGGTCTGGGTGCGCTGATACATGTAGGCGGTATCGGCCTCGACGTGGCTGCGGAGCACTCCCTGGTTGGTGATCTTGGTGGCCATCCGGTACATGATCTGGTCGGCACTGTCCGCCACCACGCTTTCGGTGGCGGGGCGGACACCCTCGCGAGAGCATGCGGCGAGGAGAGACGCTACGACGCTAGGACGCAACGACACGAAGAGGCCGCGGCGATTCCACCGGGCCCGGAAGCCACCTAGCGTCATAGCGTCATAGCGTCGTAGCGCCGTCATACCGCCCCCGCGCGCATCAGGTCGTGCAGATGCACCACACCCATGACCAGCCCTCCGTCTCCGAGCACCGGCATGGCCATGATGCCGTGCTGTTCCATGAGCCCCACCACCGCCGCGGCGAGATCGCCGGGTCTGCAGGTCTTGGGGCTCCTGGTCATGACCCCCTCCACCGCCAGCGCGAGAAAATCGGGATGGGCCTCCGCCAGCCGGGACAGATCGCCCGCGGTCACGACCCCTCGGAGCCCGCGGCCGTCTCCCACCATCGCGAGCCCGCGGCGATGGGCCAGCTCGACCACGGCGTCGCGCATGGTGGCCGTTGGGGCCAGCAGCTTCCCCGGCGCCTGCATCACCTCGCTCACCCGGAGCAGCAACCGGCGGCCCAGCCGGCCTCCGGGGTGCAGCCGGGCGAAGTCGTCCCGGGCAAACCCCTTTTCCTCGAGCAGCACCACCGCCAGCGCGTCGCCCAGCGCCAGCGCGACGGTGGTGCTGGCCGTGGGGGCGAGGTCGTGGGGGCAGGCCTCCTCGCCCACCCCGGCGTCCAGTACCACCGCGGCCGCGCGCGCCAGGGTCGAGTCGAGCCCGCCGGTAAGCGCGATGATCGGCGTTCGCAGCCGGGCGAGCTCGCCGAGCAGGGCCACCAGCTCTTCGGTCTCACCGCTCTTGCTGAGCACGATCGCCACGTCCCGCGGGCCGACCAGGCCCAGGTCTCCGTGGAGGCTGTCCACCGGATGCAGCCAGGTGGCGGGCGTGCCGGTCGAGGTCAGCGTCGCCGCGATCTTGCGGGCGATCAACCCGGATTTGCCCACCCCGGTCACGATCACCCGGCCGGTGCTGCTCCGGAGCAGCTCGATGGCCCGGGCAAACCCGGCGCCGAGCGCCTTTTCCGCGGAGGAGACGGCTTCCGCCTCGAGGCCCAGCACCCGGCGCCCCGCCGCGATCAGTCGGTCGTCGCTCACGGCGCGGTGTCTCCCCGCTCCCGGAGATAGCTCGCCACCGCCTCGTTCCACTCCCCGCGGGCCCGGAGCAGCTCCTCGATGACCTCGCGCACCGCCCCGTGCCCCCCCTCGGCCTTGGTGACCCAGGCGCAGAGCGCCTTCGCCTCGGGACAGGCGTTGGCGACCGTGATCGCCAGGCCGGCGCGCTTGAGCAGCGGCAGGTCGGCCAGGTCGTCACCGACAAAGGCGAGATCGGCCCAGGTCAGACCCTTCTTGTCGAGCAGCGACTCCACCGCCTCGAGCTTGCGGGCGCCGCTGACCTGGATCACCGTGTCGATCCTGAGCTCCCTGGCCCGCAGCGTGGTGGCTTCCGAGTGCCGTCCGCTCACCCATGCGACGTCGATCCCGGTGCTGCGGAGGATCACCAGGCCCAGCCCGTCTCCGATATCGAACCGCTTGAACTCGACCCGCTGATCCTCGATCGGCGCGATCCAGATGCCGTTGTCGGTGAGCACGCCGTCCACGTCGAGGCCGAGCAGCCTGACCTTGCGCGCGCGCTCCGGCGTGATCATGGCCGCTCGCGCGCGGCGCGCCAGATCCGGAGCGTCCGCACCAGCAGCGGCTCGAGATCGTCGAGGGGCCACTGGGTGTCCGCGTCGCTCGGAGCGCGGGCCGGGTCGGGGTGGGTCTCCAGGAAGAAGCCATCCACTCCCGCCGCCGCCGCCGCGGCGAGCAGGGCCGGGAGATGGCGGCGCTGCCCTCCGCTCGACCCGCCGGCACCCTGGCCCGGCTGCTGCACCGCGTGGGTCGCGTCGAAGATCACCGGCGCTCCGGTGGCTTCACGCAGGCGATCCACGCCACGGAAATCGACCACCAGGTCTCCGTAACCGAAGAAGGTTCCCCGCTCGGTGACCGCGACCTCGCTGGAACCGCCTTCCCTCACTTTCTCGAGTGCTCCCCGCATTCCTTCCGGCTGCATCCACTGGCCTTTCTTCACGTTCACCGGCCGCCCGGTACGGCCGCAGGCCAGCAGCAGATCGGTCTGGCGGCAGAGAAAGGCCGGCACCTGAAGCACGTCCACCACCTGGGCCGCGGCCGCGGCTTGCGCCGCCTCGTGCACATCGGTGATGACCGGCAGACCGGACTCGGCACGAGCCCGGGCCAGAATCTCGAGGCCCCGGTCGAGTCCGGGACCCCGTGCCGCACCGAGGCGGGAGCGGTTGGCCTTGTCGTAGCTGGCCTTGAAGCAGACCCGGAGCCCGAGCCGCTCTCCCATTCGGGCCAGCTGCTCTGCCACCCGCGGAACCAGCGCGCCCTCCTCCACCACACACGGCCCGGCCAGCAGAAAGGGCGCGGGCGCAAAGCTCCAGCCGCTCACTTCGATGATTCGATCAGCTCCTGGACCGCCCGGGTCCGGCCGGCCGCCAGGTCGGCGTGGTGCCGGGCCGCTCCGATGAACGAGGCGAAGAGCGGATGGGGACGGGTCGGGCGCGACTTGAGCTCGGGGTGGAACTGGCAGCCGAGATACCAGGGATGCCGGGGCAGCTCGATGATCTCGACCAGCCCGCCGTCGGGCGACAGGCCCGAGAACCGCAGGCCGTGCTCCGCCAGGACTTCCCGATAGTCGTTGTTGACCTCCCAGCGGTGCCGGTGGCGCTCGGAGATCTCGGTGGTTCCGTAGGCCTTTGCCGCGAGACTTCCGGCGGGCAGCCGCGCCGGGTAGGCGCCCAGTCGCATGGTGCCGCCCAGCTCCGCCACCTCGCGCTGCGATTCGAGCAGCGAGATCACCGGGCTGGCGCACTCGGGATCGAATTCGGTGCTGCTGGTGCCTTCGAGATTGCAGACGTTGCGGGCAAACTCGATGATGGCGATCTGGAGCCCGAGACAGATGCCGAAAAACGGCAGGCCGGTTTCCCGGGCGTAGCGCACCGCCTCGACCATCCCCTCGATGCCCCGGACCCCGAACCCGCCGGGCACCAGCAGGCCGTGCATGCCGTCCAGCATCTTCGCCGCGCTGGCCTTGTCGGCGAAGTGGTCGCTGCTCAGCCACTCGATGTCGACCCCGACATCATTGGGGATTCCGCCATGGAGCAGTGCCTCCTGCACCGACTTGTAGGCATCGTGGAGGTCGGTGTACTTCCCCACCACCGCAATGCGCACCCGATCGGTGGGCCGGAGGATCTTCTCCGACATGGCCCGCCAGGCGGTCAGGTCGGGCTCCCTGGTGTCGAGGTTCAGCCGTTCGCAGACCACCCGGTCGAAACCCTGCTCCTGGAACCGGAGGGGAATCTCGTAGATCGACTTCACGTCGGGGCTCTCGATCACGCAGCCGAAGTCGACGTTGCAGAACAACGCGATCTTGCGCTTGATGTCGGCGGAGAGCGAGTGATCGCTGCGGCACACCAGCACGTCGGGCTGGATTCCGATTTCCATCAGCTCCCGCACCGAGTGCTGGGTCGGCTTGGTCTTGAGCTCGCCGGCGGCGGCGATGAACGGCACCAGCGTGAGGTGGACGAAGATCGCGTTGTCCCGCCCGACTTCCTGGCGGAACTGCCGGATGGCCTCGAGGAACGGAAGCGACTCGATGTCGCCCACCGTGCCACCAATCTCGATGATGACCACGTCGTGATCCGGGGCCGACCGGCGGATGGCGTGCTTGATCTCGTCGGTGATGTGGGGAATGACCTGCACCGTGGAGCCCAGGTATCCGCCCCGCCGCTCCTTGCTGATGACGTTCTGGTACACCCGGCCGGTGGTGACGTTGTTCTCCTGGGAGAGCGCCCGGTCGATGAACCGCTCGTAGTGGCCCAGGTCGAGATCGGTCTCGGCGCCGTCATCGGTCACGAAGACCTCGCCGTGCTGGAACGGGGACATCGTCCCGGGGTCGACGTTGATGTAGGGATCGAATTTCAGCATCGTCACGGAGAGGCCGCGCTCGACCAGCAGCCGCCCCAGCGAGGCCGCCGCGATGCCCTTCCCCAGCGAGGAGACCACGCCGCCCGTGACAAAGATGAACTTCGTGTTTCCCGTCGTCGCCGTCATGTGGGTACCCCTTGGGTGTCATGCCAGTGAGCCTCGGCGCGCTCGAGATCCTCCGGAGTGTCGATGCCCGGGAGCACCGGCGCGTCCAGGAGGGCGATTCCGAAAGTGATGCCGTGCTGCAGGGCGCGGAGCTGTTCCAGTCGTTCGGCGGTCTCGATCGGTGTGGGCGCCAGGGCCACCCAACGGATCAGGGCGGCCCGGCGGCAGGCGTAGACCCCGAGATGCTGCCAGTAGAGACCGCGGTCGAACCCGTCGGGATCCCGGATGAAGGGAATCGCGGCTCGCGAGAAGTAGAGCGCCCGGCCCGCGGCGTCCATCACCACCTTGACTCGCGCCGGATCGGCGGCCTGAGCCGCCGGGAGCGGCGCCGCCGCCGTGCCGACGTCGTCTCCGGCGCGCACCCGGGCAATCGCGCCGGTGACCGCCTCTCGGGGAACGAACGGCTCATCCCCCTGCACGTTCACGATCAGGTCGTAGCCGGCGAACTCGGTCAGCCCGGCCACCTCCGCCACGCGCTCGGTGCCGGTTTGGTGGGTACTGGAGGTCAGCACGCCGCGGAAGCCGGCCTGTTCGACCACCAGAAGGATTTTCGGGGAATCGGTGGCGATGACCAGCGCGTCCATGCATCCCAGTGCGCCGACCCGCTCCGCCACCCTGACTACGAGGGGTACTCCGCCCAAGGGCTGCAGAGGCTTACTGGGCAGCCGCGTCGAACCCAGTCGAGCCGGGATGACACCGAGGACGGGCATAGTCCAAGGTAAAAGCGCGGCCGACCCAAGTCAAAAGTCGTGCCGCGCTGCTTGACAATACTCTAAGGACCGTTTTCGCAAGGGCTTAGCCGGGGCCACCCATGTCGGTATCTCGGCTCAGGGCCGGGCGGGCTTGGTCGGCTTGGGAGCCACCGGCGTCGGGACCTCCGTCGGGGCCCGGAGCGCGCGGAGGGAGTCGGCCCGATGCTTGTACCGGGCGGCAATTTCATTGGCCTTGGCTGCCTGATTGTCGAGAGCGGCCGCCTTGACCGAGTCACGGTAGGTCTGGGACTGGACCTTGATTCGGCCCTCCATCGCGGCAGCGGTCGAGTCGGACACCGGGAGGCCGGTGGTCGCGGCATGGTTCTGGATGTCGGCTACCGCGGCGGGAGGCAGAAGGAGCGGCAGTACCAGGGTCCGCGTCCCATCACTGGTTCGAAGCTCCGCGCGCAGCTCGCCGAACGGGACGTACCCCGAATCCGACGGCAGGCAGATGAAGTGAGTCCGCTCGTCGATATGCTGCACGTCGTTCACAGAAACGTGGCAGTTCTCCAGCTGACCGAATCCCGCGGAATCGGCCAGCCTGGTCCGCACCTCGAACCCGGTGATCAGCTTGGGCGAATCGCGCCGAATAGTCAGCGACCGGATGCTCCCGAGCCTGACGCCGTCGAGATTGAATCCGATGAACGAGCCAAGCGGAATCTCGATGTCCTTCCCCGAGATAATCTTGTTCTTGACCCCTCTGGCCGCCGAGACGATGCCGAAGCCCACTCCGAAAATCAGCAACGCACCCAGAATGATCTTCCCCCAGTACTTCCGCATGTAGCCCTGCCTGGCAAGGGAGCCGCCCAGCCCTCCGGCTGGCGTTACAGGATGTAACGTAATTGGGGTGTGGGTGGTTTCACCAGCCCGGGTGCCCCCCTGCCTATCCGCGCGGGTGGTACTGCTTGTGGACGCTGCGCAGGTAGTCTCGGTCGACGTGGGTGTAGATCTGCGTGGTCGACAAATCGGCATGGCCGAGCATTTCCTGCACCGCTCGGAGGTCGGCTCCCCCCTCGAGCAAGTGCGTGGCGAAGGAGTGCCGCAGCGTGTGCGGGGTCACCCGCTTCTTGAGGCCGGCCTGCCGCGCGATCCGCTTGATGATTCCCCACGCGCCCACCCGGGAAAGCGGTGCGCCGCGGGCGTTGAGGAGGACCCGGCCCGCCCCATTGCCGCGATCGAGGTCGGGCCGGATCTGATTCAGGTAGACCGAGACCGGGCCGATCACCTTTCTCCCGATCGGGACCAGGCGCTCCTTTCCTCCCTTTCCAAACACCCGCACCAGGCCTTCCGAGAGCAGCAGGTCCTGCATGCCGAGGGTGCAGAGCTCGGTCACCCGGAGCCCGGCTCCATATCCGAGCTCGAGAAGCGCGCGGTCCCGCCACCCGAGTGGCTGATCCGGCGATGGCGATGCCAGCATGGCCTCGACCTCGGCAACCGACAGCACTTCGGGGAGGGTGCGCCATCGCTTCGGGGTTTCCACCCGGTCGCTGGGATCGTCGGTCAGGAGTCCTTCGCCGATCAGGAAACCGAAGTAGGTGTGCAGGGCGGAGACCTGGCGCCGGATCGTGGCGGGCGAGAGCCCGAGGTCCTTGAGGAGGTAGACGAAATCCCGGAGATGCGTGCGGGTTACGGCTCCCGGGTCGCGGGCCTTCCGGGTCTCGGCAAACTGGACGAACCGGCGGAGGTCCCGAAGGTAATTCTCGATGGTGTGGGCGCTGTGGCCCGCCTCCAGCGCCAGGTAGTCCCGGAACCCCTCCAGCTGGAAGGACCGCTCCACCTCAGCGCTCACTGCGGCGCTCCTCCTCGTGAATCCGGGCCTGCTCCAGCGCATCGGGGGAAATGACCGGGAGCCCGTCGACCATGGGAGCGGCCTGCTCCGGGTGGGCGGGGTCGAAGGGGGTGAGGCGATCGAGCCGGGCCTGCCGCCGCGCGTTGCGCCGGCGCAGGAACCAGAGCACCAGCGCAAGCAACACCAGGCCGGCCAGCACGCCGAGTCCCGCGTTGACCCGTCCCAGCCAGTGGCGGATGACCCCCCAATTGGCGCCCACCGAGCTCCCCAGCAGGGTGAGCCCGCCATACCAGACTGCGCACGCGAGGATGATGGGGGGAAAGGCGCGTCGCGCGGGCAGGTTCACCAGGCCGGCGAACGGCGAGACCACCGCGCGGAACGCCGGCAGCATCCGGAAGATGAAGATTCCGGCCATGCCGAACCGGACGTACTCGCGTTCGATGGCGGCGAATCCGCCCGGCGTAATGAGGCGCCGGCCGAACGGCGAATCGAAGAACCGGCGGCCGAAGCGGCGGGAGCTCCAGTAGACCAGGACCGCTCCGGCGACGCCGAACACCCATGCCACCAGGAAAATGGCGAGCGGGTCCATGGTGCCCTGCCGGGTGAGGAACGCGGCGAGGAGAACGAAAATGTCGGAGGGAGACGGGGGAAAGAAGTTCTCGACCACGACCGAGAGGGCGATCACCGCATAGATCAGGAGCGGCGGCCACGCCGCGGCCCGAGCTAGGAGGTCTTCGATCAGCGGGCCTCGACTGTTGCCACCGCCATCACCGCCACACCCTCGCCCCGCCCGACGAATCCCATTCCTTCATTGGTCTTGGCCTTGATGCCGACGGCGTCGGGGGTGATGCCCAATTCACCGGCAATCGCCTGCGCCATGGCCTCCTTGTAGACGCCGAGCCGGGGCCGCTCGCAGACGATGGTGACATCCGCCTGCAGGGCGTGGAACCCCAGCCGGTTGATGTGCTCGCGCGCCAGCCGGAGGATCACCAGGGAGTCGGCGTCCTTCCACCTGGGATCGGAGTCCGGGAAGAGGCCGCCCATGTCTCCCGCGCCGGCGGCGCCCAGAATGGCGTCGGTCACGGCGTGGGCCACCGCATCCGCGTCCGAATGCCCCAGCAGCCCCTTCTCGAATGCGATGCGCTGCCCTCCGAGGATGAACGGGCGGCCCTCGACCAGGCGATGGCTGTCGTAGCCGATCCCGACCCGGATCGTGCTCAGGCCGCCACCGGTTCCGGCTCGATCATCGAATAGTCCTGCCGCCGCCGGCGCACCTGGTATCCCGCATCGAGAATCGACCGCTCCATTTCGGCGATGGTGGCCCGATGGGTCGTTCCCGCGGACGAGACCACGTTCTCCTCCATCATCAGGCTGCCGAAGTCGTTGGCGCCGAACCGGAGCGCGACCTGGCCCACCTTGAGGCCCATGGTCACCCAGGAGGACTGCAGGTTGGGAACATTGTCGAGAACAATCCGGGCCATCGCCAGGGTGCGCAGGTAGGTGACCGCATCGGTCTTGATGCTGTCGGACATGCCCGGCGTCCCCTCAGGCTGCAGCGGCCAGCAGATGAACGCCGTAAACCCGCCGGTGCGGCGCTGCACGTCGCGCACCCGGAAGAAGTGCTCGATCCGGTCGGCGAGGGACTCGCCCAGGCCGTACATCATCGTGACCGACGTCTTCATGCCCTGACGGTGGGCCTCCTCCTGCACGCCAAGCCATTCGTCGGTCTGGGCTTTCTTCTTCGCCACCCGGCGGCGGACCTCGTCGACCAGAATCTCCCCGCCCCCGCCCGGGATGCTGTCCAGCCCCGCGGCCCGCAGCTGACGTATGACCTCGGCCACCGGCATTCCGAACCGCTCGCTGAAGAACACGATTTCCGAGGGGGAGAATCCGTGGATGTGTATGGGGTGGTTGGTCTTGATGTACTGCATCAGCTCCAGGTACCACCCGAACGGGATGTAAGGATTGTGTCCGCCCTGGAGCAGGATCTGCACTCCACCGAGGGCCTTACACTCGTCGATCTTCTCCCCGATTTTGTCGAACGGCAGGACGTATCCTTCGCCGTGCTTGGGACGGCGATAGAACGCGCAGAACTTGCAGTCCGCCACGCAGACGTTGGTGTAGTTGATGTTGCGGTCGACGATATAGGTCACCACGTCCTCAGGGTGGTGGCGGTACCGCTCGGCGTCGGCCATGCGGCCGAGCTCGAGCAGGGACGCATGCTCGTAGAGCTCGAGGTAGCTCTTGAATTCACTGGAACCGCGGTCCACTACGTCCATGGTGCCCTTTCGGTCATCGCGAGGCCGCTCGGCGCCCGCTCACGACCCGACTCTACGCCGCCGTGATGAAGCTCAGGCTGCCATCCGGTACCAGACCGTCCTGCGCCAGGCGCCGAAAGAAATCAGTCAACCCAGCCAGGTGGCGATAGCTGAGCGCGTAGTCCAGGTCCGCCAGGTAGGCTCGGCAGACTTCGCGCCTGATCCCGGTGCTGCCGGCCGCCACGTCAGCCAGCTCGTCGAGGTGCTCGAGCCCCCACGCCCGACTGGCTATCAGCGCCTGGTGGATTGCCAGCACCGCGCGATGGTCGGCGTCCCGCCGGGCGGCCCAGACCGCGAACACGAACGGGAGGCCGGTCCAGTCCTTCCAGGCGCTGCCGAGGTCGGCGATGTACGGATAGCTGGAGTCGGAGGCCAGCATGAGGGCTGCGTCGCCGATGACCAGCACCGCCTCGTGAGGGAAGCCGCGAAGCGCCTCCAGGTCGCTCGACTCGGCGCGCACCGTGGCGAATTTCGGACGGACCTTCCACCGGTGTTTGCAGAGCAGCTCCAGCAGCAGCACCGAGGTGCGGGACGACGAGGTCCGGAGCACGGTCGCGCCGTCCAGCTCGTGGACCGGCCGCTTGCTGAACAGCATCACGCTGTGGACCGGGCCGTCGCAGGTGATCGCGAGATCCGGCAGCAGATGGTAGGCGGCCGCATTCCGCGCATACTCCACCGCCGACACCACCGAGACGTCCAGCTCGCCCGCGGCCAGCAGATCGTTGAGGTCGGCGGCAGTGCCGCTGATCAGCTCGGCCTCCAGCGGGACGATGCCCCGGTCGATCGCGGCATAGACCGGGTAGCAGTTGATCCAGGGAATCCGGCCCAGTCGCATGCGGGTCACGCGGCGTGAACGCTGGGCGCGGCGGCGGTCATCGCCGGCGGGGCCGATTCGGGCAGGTCGTCGAACGAGTCGCGCACCGGCTGGTACAGGCTGTCGCGCTCGACCGGGCGCTTGCCCGCCCCGCGGATCAGGCGCACCAGCTCACTGTAGGGCATGTGCATGGCGGTGGTGGCGCCGGCCTGGTGATAGATCCGCTCGTAGACCACGGTGCCTTCGACGTCGTCGCAGCCGAAGTCGAGCACCACCTGGGACATGAAGGGCGTCACCATGGGCCAGTGGGTCTTCATGTGGGGGATGTTGTCCAGGTAGAGGCGCCCCACCGCGATGTTCTTCAGATCCTCGTACCCGGTCGTGGCGGAACCGACCCGGCCCAGCTCCTCGCCCAGCTCGTTGTTCTCGGTGTGATACGCCAGCGGGATGTAGGTCAGAAATCCGCCGGTCTCGTCCTGCAGCGAGCGCAGCATGCCGAGGTGCTCGACCCGGTCCGCCGCCGTTTCGACGTGGCCGTAGAGCATCGTGCAGTTGGTCGGGATGCCCAGCTGGTGCGCGGTCCGGTGCACCCGGATCCACTCCTCGCCGGTCAGCTTGCGCTCGGCAATGGTGGCGCGGACCGCGGTGCTGAACACCTCGGCGCCGCCGCCCGGCATGCTGGTGAGCCCGGATGCCTTGAGCGCAATCAGTACCTCCCGCTCCGAGGTCTTCTCGATCCGGGCCAGGTGGGCGATCTCGACCGCGGTAAGCGCCTTGATGTGAACGTCGGGGTGACGCTCCTTCAGGCCGCGAATCATGTCGGTGTAGTAGGAGAGCCTGAGCTTGGGATGCAGGCCGCCGACAATGTGGAACTCCCGGGTTGGCCCGCCCCGCGCCTGCTCCGCCTCGTGATACACCTCGTCGAGGGACCGGGTGTACGCGCCCTCTTCCTTCGGCATCCGCGCGAAGGAGCAGAACGTGCAGGTGTTCCGGAGGATGCAGACGTTGGTGGGATTGATGTGCTGGTTGGCGGAAAAGAAGACCCGGTCTCCGTTCCGGCGCTGGTTGGCCCAGGCCGCCAGCTCGCCCAGGCTCAGGATGTCCCGGGTTTCGAACAGGGCGAGTCCGTCGTCGGGAGACAGCCGTGCTCCGGCGAACACCTTGTCGGCGATCGGCCGCAGTGCCGGGTCTCGGAAGCGGGCCGGGTTGGGCTGGCTGGACATCCTATCTCCCTCTAGGGACAGCACTTGTCGCAGGAAAGGAATCTAGCAGGGTGGCGGCAAAAGGAGCCAGTTCGCGCGGGAAGTCGAAGCGCCCGATCACAGGGTCGGGCGCTTCGGGTCATGGGAGGATCGGAACCTGGCTTTAGGGCAGCAGGATGGTCAAGCCCGGTATCCTGGCCGGCGTCGAGACAGTGGGGTTGGTGTGTCCGAGCCCTAGCTGCCCCACGTCGTTAAAGCCCCAGGCATAGACCGAGCCGTCGGAGCACAGCGCCAGCAGGTGGCTGAACCCGCCGTTGCGACCCACGGCAACCTCCTTGGCCACGCACCCCGGTGGGCCTGAGGGCGGCTGGACGGCGGCTGGGAGGCTGGCGGCCTGCGGCACGTTGTCGGCCGCGGGGGACAGACTGCCTCGGCCCAGTTGGCCGGTTGTGTTGATGCCCCACACAAAGACATATCCGCTTTGCAGCACCGCGACCGAGTTCTCGTCGCCGGCCGCAATGGCCTTGACCGGCGGCAGGCCGGGAACCAGCACCGGGGTGGTTTGAGCGCTGACCGATCCGTTGGGTCCCAGTTTTCCGTTCGAATTCAGGCCCCAGGCCCAGACCTCGCCGTCGTTGAGCAGCACCAGAGCATGGTTCTTCCCCGCGGCGATCGCAATGGCCCTCGGGCCGCCGAGACCAAGGACGGTCACTGGAATGTTGCTCGAGGTGGTCGTACCGTTGCCGAGCTGGCCGGAGGAGTTGTCCCCCCAGGCCAGGACATCGCCGTCCGCGAGCGCGAGAGAGAAATCGCCGCCGCAGGCAACGGCCTGGACCGGCCGGTTGATGCTCGCCGGCACCGCGCGAGAACGGTCGGTATTGGTGCCGTCGCCGAGTTGGCCCTTGAGGTTGGAACCCATCGCGAGGACGTAGGGCGCGGCCGAGCGCAACACCAGCGAATGATTGGTGCCGCCGCAGACCGATCTCGCGTTGTCGATCGGGCTGGACGAGGCGTCGGTTGCGGTGACCGGCGCCTCGGCGGGGGGGCCGCCGCCGTTGCCGAGTTGGCCGAAGGTGTTGTAGCCCCAGCCCACCACCTGGCCGGTACTCCGAACCGCCAGACCGTGGAGCGCTCCCGCCGCAATGGCCACGGCGTTGCTGACACCGCCCAACCCCGGGGCATTTCGAGTCTGATCGCCGGTGCCGGCACCGAGCTGGCCACTCTGGTCCGCCCCCCAGGAGACCATCCCGGAGATCGTCGAGCGAGCCAGGGAGAAGTTCATTCCGGCGGCGATGAAGGGACCTTGTGGAATTGGCTGCGCCAGACCGACCGTGAGGGTGGCGACGTTGCTGATGACGGAACCGGCGCCGTTGGAGACTACGACCTGGAAGCGGGCTCCGTTGTCCGTCGCATGGCAGTTGGTGAGGGTATAGCTCGCGCTGGTCGCGCCCGGGATGTTGATGAATGCCCCACCGCCGGTGGATTGCTGCCACTGGTAGGCCAGGTTGGGGCCGGTGGCCACGACCGTGAATGTCGCGTTACCACCGATTGGAACGGACTGATTCTGGGGGTGGGTGGTGATCGCCGGGGCCACGATCCCCGCGAGGACGGTAAGCAGCGCCGCAGTGCTCGTGGTGACGCCCTCCAGATTGCTCACGATGACGCGATAGCGATCGTTGTGGTCGGAGGCCACGGAGGTCGGGGAGGTGGTGTAGCTGCTCCCGGTGCTTGCGCTCGAGGCGGTGCCCCAGGTCTGTCCTCCATCGTCGGACCGTTCCCACTGGTACGAAAGCGGCGGGGTACCGAGGGCCGTCACCGAAAACTGAGCCGTTGCCGGCGCGGTGACACTCAGGTCCTGGGGTTGCTGATTGATCTGGGGAGGCAGGTTACCGATCATCGTGAACGAGAAGCCGGTGACCTGCACGGTGATCGTCCCGCCGTTGACGGTTCCCGCGCCGACCCGTTCCCAGCCGGTCATCGTCGCGTTGGTCTTGTACACGATCGGCGTGCGACCGGCGGGGACCGAGGCGGGATCGAAAGGAATGGTGAGCGACACCGGGGCGGCGAAGCTGGTGCCGTGCGGGGTGAAGGCGTACATCTGTCCGAAGCCGGTCAGCCCGGGGGGAAGTGCCGGCGCGCCGGCACTGGCTTGGGCAATGGCGATCGTCACGTTCGCCGCCAGCGCGCCGGGGGGGATCACGACCTGGGCACCGCTGGGACCGGAGACGGTTCCGCCGCTGGGTCCAATGCCGGGGGGTGGTGGGGGTGGCGGCGGCACCGGCGGTGGGGGGGGCGGCGCGGTACTCCCACTCCCGGCGCAAGCCGCCAGGACCAATCCGAGAAGCAGTGGGGTGAGCGCGACCGCCGCGCGGCACTTCCTCGATGGATGCATGATCGGCGCTTCCTGGGTTGTCACGGGTAGTAGCGACGGACGGTCAGCACGTGCTGGCCCTGGGCGGCCGGCTGTACCTCGGCAACGATCGGCGAACGCAGCCCGGCAACTCCGAGGGACAACGCCTCGCTCCCGGCTGAAGTCCCCAGCGTCGCCAGCCCCTGCCAATCGAGGCCGCTGAAATCCCGAACCTGGAGCGTGCCCCCCCCACCACCGGTCTCACTGATTGCCACAGTGAGCGCCCCGCCTGGTCGCCGGGTCATCGCGAGGGAATTGAAGGTGGTGAAGTCACTGCTCCAGACCGCGTTGCCGAGAAGGGTCCAGGCGGAGCCGTCCCAGTACCGCAGGTAGACGGCGTAGGGACTGGTTCCCTGCGCAAACGCGACGAAAGGTGCGCCGTTGCCGTCGAGAATCAGGTCGAAGGGATCGCGCACCGCGAGGTTTCCGGTGACCGGGAAGTTCACGACCCCACCGAACGGCTCCCATCCGGTGCTCTTCGCCACCGCGGCCTGAAGCGTACGCGCGTTGCCGGTCCCGACCGTGTAGCCCACCACCGGATTGCCCGCCCCATCGACGGCGAGTTTGACCGCTTCGACGCCGGTGGCGGCCGGGCCTGCGGGTCCGCCATGGGGAGTAATCCAGCCGTTGATCCCTATGCCGCCGGTAAAGAACTGGACCACGACCCTGCCGTTCTCGACCCAGGCCGCGGCCACGCGACCGTTCGGTTGCAGGGCGATCGATGGACGCAGGGCGCGGGCGCCGGGATTGTTGAGTTGGCCGGGGCCGCCTACCCCGCTCCACTGGCCTCCGGCCCACTCCGCCACGTAGATGTTCTGCTGGATCCCGTCCCCTTGGCTCCACGAGACCAGGATCCGGCCGCTCCCATCGACCAGGACCGAGGGATCGGATGCCGCGGTCGTGCTCCCCTGCGTTAGAGGACCTCCGCCGAGGGCGGTCCAGCTGGTGCCGTCGAACCGCTTGACCCAGAGTCGCGCGACGTCCCCGCGGGTCGCCTCGATGTAGGCGACGACGGGAAGCCCCTGCGCGTCGGTGGCTACGGATGGCGCTTGCGCGAGATCCCCCTGGCTGATCGGTCCGCCGCCCAGCGTGATCCATCCCTGAGGCGGGGGCGGCGGCGGCGGGGGCGGCGGCGGTGGCGCGACCGGATCCAGGGTTGTTGCGCTGGTCCGGACCGCCATACTGGTGCGCGCGAGCGATACGGCCCGGAGCTGGTAGGCGTATGCTGTCGCAGGGGCCAGTCCCTGATCGAGAAAGGTGTTGGTCGGCCCGGCAATCTGGGGGAGCAGGGTGAGCGGGCCGCCGCCGACGGCGCGCTCCAGGAGGTATCCGATCGCATTGGCATCCGGCGCCCAGGACAGCGTGATGCTGTTGAGGCTGGGTGTCGCGGTCAGGTGGATGGGCGCCAGGATGTCCACCGACAAGGTGGCCGAGTTGCTGTTCACCGTATCGACCACCCCGGGACGGGGCGAGTACTGAGGATCCGGAAGGTCGCGGACTCGCACCTGGAACACCGCCCCACCATCGGACGCCGCCACCGCGGGGATGGCGAACACGGTGGTGTACTCGAGCCCGCAGGCGGTGAGACCGTCGTCGCTCCGAATGACGTTGTCGGCCCGCGCCTTCGTCTCGGTGGCGACAATACTCCCGTTGCTGATGGGAGCTGGAAGGCTGCCCCGATACCAATCGAACTGGACCGTTCCGCCGCCGCCGTTCGCGTCGGCCGGTCGCCGATAGGTCAATCCGAACGACACGCCGTCTCCAACCGCGACAGTGGCGCCGGTCAACCCGCCGTATACCGCACGGGAGACCACAATGCCCTGGCACGCGGCGATCTCCGCGTCGGTGGGGATGTCCACGGGCGCGCAGCCGAGCAACCCCAGGAGCCCTGCCAGGCCCAGCGGACGGAGCACCAGATTCGATCGATTCATATTGTCTTCCCCTGGTCGACCGGCGGCGGTCGGGATGCCGCCGGACCCCCGACGGCCGGAACGCCTATTCCGGGTACGACCCGATGGGGGCCATATTCTCACGACCGTGGCCGACCCCGTCTCCCCCGTCCTGACGGGCCTCCTGGCCCGGTGCGCCGCCAAGATCAGGATGGCGGCGCATCGCCACGGTCTGGGGGCCACCGATCTCGACGACCTGACCCAGGAGGTCCGGATTCGATTGTGGAAGGCGCTCGAGACCAGCGAGAGAATCGAGTCCGTGTCGGCGTCTTACGTGTATCAGGCCGCGGCCACCGCGGCCCTGGACCTGATTCGGCAGCGCCGCCGGGCGGAACGGTCCGAGCCGGTCAGTGAGATGGAGGAGTTCCCGACTGCGGAATCGGGCCGGGCCGGTGACCCGGGCGACATTGCGGAAGCGGTGTGGACCGCGGTTGCGGGTCTGGCAGCCGACCGGCGGGTGGTTGCCCGGATGTACCTGCAGGGCTACAGCTACACCGAGATCGCCGAGATGCTGGGGTGGTCGGTGGGCCGGGCGCGCAATCTGTTGTACCGCGGGCTCGCCCAGCTTCGCGAGACTCTGTCGCACCCCGAGACGACGGAAGGACGTTGATGAACGACCACGACCTACAGCGAGCCTACCGTCGTATCGCCGCGCGACAGCCGCGCGGCCCTACCTGCCTTTCCGCCGACGACCTCGACCGTTTGGCCCGGCGGGATGCGCCGCAGGAAATGCTGGTGAAGGGGCTGGACCATGTCATGGCGTGCCCGCAGTGCCTGCGGGAGTTCGAGCTGCTTCGCGCGGTGCGTGCCGCCGCCGGAGCCGATCGACCGATCCCGGGCCTGGCCTCGAAAACCTGGGTGTGGCAGACCGCCGCCGTGGTGCTGCTGGGTCTTGGCGTGGCCACCGTGGCGCCCCTGTTCCGTAAGCGAGGGCCCGCGGAGGATCCGAGCCGGGGCGCGGACTCCACGGTCGGGCTCATCGAGCCGACCGCAATGGCGGGGGCTCCGCTGCGCTTCGTCTGGCATCCGGTGCCCGGCGCCCTGAGCTATGACGTGGAGATTCTCGACGAGGCCGACCAGCCCGTGGCCGGCGCGACCGTGGCCGATACGGTCTGGTCGCCGGCGGACAGCGTGAAGCTCATCCCGGGACAGTCCTACCGGTGGTGGGTTGCCGCCACGACCGGAGCCGGGGCGGAGATTCGGGCGTTGCCCCGGCGGTTCAGCGTACCGAAACCCTGATCGGCTCAGCGACCTTCCACCGCCGGAAAGGGAATCACCGTGGAGCCGTTGCCGATCAGGCTGTAGGCCGCCCATTCGCGCGCCGGCCTGCCGCCCCGCCACCAGGCCAGCTTGGTGGCCTGCAGGGCCCGATCGAGGGGCGCTCCGCCCGCGACCGCCCGGTAGAACTGGCCCACGAAGTCGGCCGAGACCCGATCGCTGAGCTTCCAGTTGGTGGCGAGCACCGCGCGAGCCCCGGCCTCGAGCGCCGCGGACACCAGCCCCTGAAGCCCCTCACTGCCCGCAACCACTCCCTGGCCGGTGCGGCAGGACGAGAGCGTCAGCAGGTCGGCGTCGAGCTTCCATCGGGCCAACTCCGCCACGGTCACGAATCCGTCCTCCCCATCACCAGGCACCAGTGCGAGCGCGGTTCGGGCCACGGTCTCGCCGTCCACCAGCGCGTGGGTCGCGAAATGGAGGATCCGGAACCGGGTGAGATCGGTGCGGGCCAGGAATGCCTCGCTGGCGTTCGCCCCGAGGCGGATCGTGGTGTGACCGCCCAGTTGAGCGAGCTGCCGCACCTCTCGCCCCGACGCCGGCAGCCTCGGCAACCCGCCCGCCCCGTCGAACGCCGCGCGCCAGTACCGGGTACCGCTGGTCGGTTCTCCGCTGTCGAAGGCGGGGTCCCCCACGGCGAGGATCTCGAGCGTTCTGGGCGATGGCTCCGACGCCCAGAGCCGCGCCAGCACGCCGAGCGAGGGCGCACTGCTGACCGCGAATCGGCTGACGACGGGTCGCCCGTCGGCCATCGGCAGCGCGTCCAGCGCCATGCCGTGGATGGCGCCATCGGCCACGATCACCACCCGTCCGACACCGGCAGGAAGCAGACGGAGCACCGGATCCAGCACCATCTCCGCGAGACGCCGCCCGACCCCGGTTGCCGGATCCCCTGCCTCGAGCAGCGATCGATGCCGGCGCACCAGGGCCGCGATGCTGTCCGAGGGTCCGATCGACGTGACGGCGACTCCGGCCTGGGTCACCACGAAGACGACGGCCCGCCCTTCACCGGGCAGTACGTATTCGACCACGGCAAGGTCGGGGCTCGGAATGGCCTGGCGCAGTGTGGCCGTGTTTCGGACCGCCTGGGGCGGCGCCGCTCTCCGGCTGCCGGGCCCGGAGGCATCCGCAACCAGGAGCCGGTCGAGCAGCACCCGGGCCCGGCGCCGCTCCGCGAATTCGAACGCCGGATCGGTCGCTCCGGCCAGGGCCAGCTCGGCAATCGCCTGGGTAAGCGGCGAGCCGCGCGCCATGGGGTCCCGGATGTCGAACACCGCTTTCTGAAGGTCCCGCACCGTCAGATTGGCCCGCAGGGCATCCAGCGAATCCTCCACGGTGCGCAGCATGTCGGTCGCCTGCCGCACCTGGCCCAGGCGCAAGGCGGCAAGCGCACGATTGGTGCGGCTTTCCATTCGGAACCAGCTCTGGGTCGCGCCGGTGCCGGCAATGATCTCATCCAGGAGCGTCGCCGCCCGCCCCGGCTCCCCGCGCCGCAGGGCCAGGCGAGCCCGATCATCCTGGATGGCCATAAGGGTTCCCCGCAGGCCCAGATCCTTGGCGGCGGTCGTGGCGCTGTCGAGCCAGGTCTCCGCCGCGGTCCAATGGCGCTCCCGCGCCGACAGCTCCGCCATGCTCCGGTACGCCTGGGCCAGGTATCCGCCTGGAAGCCGGTCGGTAACCTGACGGAGTCGGGCCACCGCGGCCCACGCCGTGGGCAGTGGAGCGAACAACAGGACCTGTTGCACCTCCATGCCTCGTGCCGCCAATTGGGCGCTCTGGTCACCCAGCGCCACCGCCAGCGAATCGGCGAGGGCGGCGTGGCGGGACGCCGCGGCCAGGTTCCCCAGGTTGAGCTCCAGACCGGCCAGCGTGTGATGGGACCAGAGTACCGGAGACAGGTTGCCCGACGTCCGCCCGTCGCGAATCGCTTCCTCCAGCACCGGACGGGCCTCCGCATAGCGCCCGGTATTCACGAGGCTGAATCCGAGCCATTGCAGCGAGGCCGACAGGCCGGAGCGGTCGTGCGCCGAGCGCTGCCAGGCCGCGGCCCGTCCCAGCCACGCCGTGGCGGAGTCGTGGTACCCCTGCTGCGCGATGATCGAGGCGGCGATGAACAGGCAGCGGGCTCCGAGACGGCGATTCCCCATGCGGGCAGCGCTATCAGCTGCGTAATAGGTTGCGGTGACATTGGCGGACCGCCCCATGGCCAAGCGTACCTGCGCTGCCGCGCAGGAGAACCGGTATCGCAGCTCCGGGTCGCCCGGGGGTTTCAGGGAGTCGGCGCGATCCAGAAGGGAGAGCGCGTTAGGTGCGCCGCTGCGCCGCATTCGGACCGGGGCCCAATCCAGCAGGATCTCGAGCTCGGTATCCGGGTCACCGCTGCGCCCGACCGCCTCGAGCGCGAGCCGGTACAGGGAATCGGCCGTGGCGAAATTACCGCGCCCTTGCGCCGAGCGGGCCAAGCCGAGTCGGGCCCAGTTCCGGGTCAGGACCTCGCCGGGTGGAGTGCGGGCGAGGAGAAGGCGGTACTGCGCGTCGGCGCGGGGAAACCGGTAGGTGTATTGAGCCAGCGCACCCAGCCCGAGGGTGGCGGCGGCATCGCCGGAGCGGCTCCACCTCCGCTCGACCGTTGCGACGCTGTCGCCCTCGACCGCGGCGAGCGCCTGACGGAACACCTCACGGGGCGATGGACCGGAGACGGTCTGCACCAGAGCGGCCAGCAACCCCGCGAGCATCATGCCCAATGCTCGGGGTAGAAGGTGGCAGCGTCAAGCCATGGCCATAGTCCGGCCCCCGTTTTGGCGCTAATCTAGGTGCCGGTCTATGATCCCCCTCCTTTACGTGCTGTTCTCTCTCTCGGGTGCCGCCGGCTTGATGTATGAGTCGGTCTGGGCCCGGTATCTCGGCCTGTTGGTCGGGCACGAGGCGTATGCACAGGTGTTGGTGCTGGTGATCTTTCTGGGCGGGATGTCGCTCGGAGCACCGTCCGGCGGAAGAGTCCGCCAGAGCGATTTGCTGGGTCAAGCCGGCTGGTCCAGAACCTCGCGAACGTGCCGGGCCAGGCTGCTGACCGTGAACGGTTTCGGCAGGAAGGCATCGCCCTCACGGAGGGCGCGCTCGATGGCGTCGGAGTCTTCCGCGTATCCCGAGATGAAGAGCACCCGGATGTCGGGGCGGGTGCGGCGGAGCTGTCCCGCGAGCTCCTCGCCGGTCATGCCCGGCATGACGACGTCGGTGACCAGGAGGTCGATGTGTTGGGTGCTGTTCCGGGCCAGCGCCAGGCCGGCCTCCCCGTTCTCGGCCACCAGCACGTTGTACCCCAGGCCCCGCAGCAGGCGCAGGGCGAGCTGACGCACCTGGGGCTCATCTTCCGCCAGCAGCACCGTCTCGCCGCCCCGGGGCGCCAGGCTCTCGATCCTGGTGCCGTGCGCGGGCGTGTGAACGGCCAGCGTCCCCTCCGGGAGCGCCGGGAGCAGCACCCGGAAGCGGCTGCCCCGGCCCGGCTCGCTGGTCACCTCGATCCGGCCGCCGGCCTGCCGCACGATGCCGTAGCAGGTGGCCAGGCCGAGCCCGGTGCCCTTGCCGTGCTCCTTGGTGGTAAAGAACGGCTCGAAGATGGACGCATGCTGCTCGGGCGGAATCCCGATGCCGGTATCGATCACGTCCAGCAGGACGTCCCCGCCCTGCACGCCCGTCACCATGGTGAGGGAGCCGCCATTGCGCATCGCATCGCGAGCGTTGACCGACAGATTCACCAGCACCTGCTCCAGCTGGCCGGGATCCACCAGCACCGACGGCAGGTCGTCCGCCAGCTCGGTGACCAGGACGACGTCCTCTCCCAGCAGGCGCTCCAGGAGCTTTCGGGTTTCGCGCACCAGGACGTTCAGGTTGACGGGACGGGGCTGGGTAACCTGGCGCCGCGCGAAAGCCAGGAGTTGCCGGGTGAGCTCCGAGGCCCGTCCCGAGGCGCGCAGGATTTCCTTGAGGTCGTCTTCGGCGGGTGATTCCGGCGGAAGCGTTTCGGAGGCGATCTGGGCGTAACCCATGACGGCGGTCATGATGTTGTTGAAATCGTGCGCGACGCCTCCCGCGAGTCGGCCGATGGCCTCCATCTTCTGCGCCTGGGTGAGCTGTCGCTCCAGGGTTCGCTGGTCCTCGACGTCGCGGAGAATCGAAAGCAGGCACGGCTGGCCCTCGACCTCCATGATGCGGCCGGAGAATTCCGCCTCGAACTGGCGGCCATCCTTGCGGCGGACCAGTACGGGGTAGTTCCGGAAGATCCCGGACCGACGGACCAGGGCAAATACCTCTTCCCGCTGTTCGGGCCGGGCCCAGAGCCCGAGCTCGAGCATCGACCGATCCTTCATCTCCTCGCGGGAATAGCCGACGATCCCGACGAACGTGTCGTTGGCCTCGATCAGGCGGCCCGACTCGAGCAGGGTTACCGCCACTCCGTCGGGGCTCAGCTGGAACAGGCTCCGGAATCGCTCCTCGGCCCGGGAAGTCTTTTCCTCGATCCGTTTGCGGCGGCGGATTTCCCGGGTGATCGCCAGCAGCGAGGCCACCAGCAGCACGCCGAGCCCGAAGAACACCGCGAATCGCATGGCGCGAAGGGGGGCGTTGGCCGGCGCCTCCACCGAGGAGGCGGGAAGCACGCTCGCGACCAGCCATCCGGTCCGGGGAATCGCGGACCAGAGCAGGTAGTCATCCGAGGTCCGGGTCAGGCTGGGTCGGGGGCGTGCCTCTCCCGCCAGGGCCCGCCCGAGCAACCGCGTGAGGGTGTCGCGGAGCTCGCGATCGGGCAGATCCTTGAGCATCCGGCCCCCGGGCCGACTGGGATTTCGGGTCGTGTTGCTGTCGGCCAGCAGTACGCCGCCGTTCCGGCCGATGATCAGGAAGCGGCCTCCCGCGGCGAGCGGAGTCTGCGCGCTGTAGTCCACCAGCTCCTGCCAGCTGAGGTCCTGCCCCACCGACCCGCCCCAGCGGCCGGCCCGAACGTAGGGGGCGACCACGCTCACGAACCAGGCGTCGGTCTTCACACTGTGAAACGGATCGGCCCAGCGCGGCACGCCATCCGGGTTCACAGCCGGAGTAGCCAGCTGCATCCATTGGCTGGCGTGATAGTCCTCCGTGGCGCTGAGCTCCCAGAGGAAGTTCGGCTGATCCGGCACGTACATCACCTGACCGCCCTCGTCGGGACTGATCCAGGCATCGGCGAGGAAGGGATCCAGGGTGCCGGCGCCGAACCGTTCGGTCACCCGCTTGGCGCCGACCAGAAAGGACTTGAGCGGGGGATCGAGCGGCGTGGTCTTGGGAAGGAAGATTCCTGCCTGCACGACGGGGTCGAACAGCGCTTTGCGGGACCGCCAGGCTCCGTCCGGCTCGCGCGCCACCAGCCGGTCGAACTCCTTCGGGGGCACCGGGTCGCTCCGGGCCGCCTCCGCCGAGACCAGCTTGGAAAACCGGGCCACCCGCGCCTCGGCCGCCGCGACCCGGATATGAATCCCGGAGACCACGCCATTCATGGCGCCCTCGAGCGCGGTGAGGCGCTCGGCGTGAAGCCGCCGGCGCAGCGAGCGCTCGGCGAGCAGCAACCCCGGTATGATGAGGATGGCGGCGGCGAGAATGAAGTACGTCCCCACCAGGAGCTGCAGGCTGAACCCGCGAGCCTCAAACTGCCCCGATGGACGCGACCCTCCGCGGGACGGGTCCGGGGAGGGTCGGGATTCCACGAGGCCGCCGGTCTCGGTCAGGCCACGAAGCGGCGCACAGCGAGCGTGACGTTGTGGCCGCCGAACCCGAACGAGTTGGAGAGGGCGACATCGATCCGGCGCTCCACCATGCGGTTGGGGGCGCAGTCGAGATCGCATTCCGGATCGGGCGAGGTCTGGTTGATCGTGGGCGGCACCTTGCCGGTGGTGGCCACCAGGAGCGACACCACGAATTCCAGGGCCCCGGCGCCGCCAAGCAGGTGCCCGGTCATCGACTTGGTCGAGGCGAAGATCAGCTCGTGTGCCCGGGCCCCGAAGACCGCCTTGACGGCCGTGGTTTCCGCGATGTCGCCCAGCGGCGTCGAGGTACCGTGGGCGTTGATGTAGCCGACCTCGGCCGGCGCGATGCCCCCGTCCGCCAGGCAGGCCAGCATGGCCCGGCGGGCCCCGTCTCCATCGGGTGCCGGTGCGGTGATGTGGTTGGCATCAGCGCTCATCCCGTATCCCACGACCTCTCCCAGGATGGTGGCTCCGCGGGCCGTGGCGTGCTCCAGGCTCTCCAGCACCACCGATGCACCCCCGTCGGCCAGGACGAACCCGTCCCGTTCCCGGTCGAAGGGCCGGCTGGCCTGTTCCGGGGCGTCATTCCGGGTCGAGAGGGCCTTCATGTTCTGGAACCCGGCGATGGTGATCCCGGTGATGGCCGCCTCGGCGCCGCCGGTGACCATGCAGTCCGCCGCGCCCGCCTTGATCAGGTCGTAGGACTCTCCAATGGCATGGGCCGAGGAGGCGCAGGCCGAAACGGTACAGAAATTGGGGCCCTTGAGACCGTAGCGGATGGAGACGTGCCCCGAGGCGATGTCGGGAATGAACATCGGCACGAAGAAGGGGGATACCCGGTCGGGGCCCTTCTGGAGGTAGATGAGGCACTGCTCTTCGAAGGTCATCATGCCGCCGATGCCGCTGCCGATGACGACGCCGGTCCGCTCGGGGTTCGGAAACCTTCCCTCGAGACCGGCGTGGGTCACCGCCTGATGGGAAGCGGCCATGGCGAACTGAGCGAACAGATCCATGCGCTTGGCCTCCTTCCGCTCGAGGTAGAGCTGCGGATCGAAGCCTTTCACCTCGCAGGCAAAGCGCACCTGCAGGCGGCTCGGGTCGAACTTGGTGATCGGCGCCGCGCCGGACTTGCCGGCGAGGAGGCTCTCCCAGGTTTCCGAAACCGTGAGGCCCACGGGCGTGACGAGCCCGAGGCCGGTGACGACGACCCGCCGCGCCATCCGCTACTTCCCGAGCTTGTCCTGCAGGTACTTCAGCGCATCGCCGACGGTGCGGAGCTTTTCCGCTTCCTCGTCGGGAATGTCGATGTCGAATTCCTTCTCGAACGCCATGACCAGCTCGACCGTGTCGAGCGAATCGGCGCCGAGGTCTTCCATGAAGCTGGCGCTGTCGGTGAGCTTTTCCCGCTCGACACCCAGCTCCTCGACGATGATGTCCTTCACCTTCTCGACCATGTCGCTCATGCGTCCCTCAACGAAAGAGTGAATGCTGGCGGCGTCAGATGACCATGCCGCCGTCGACCACGAGAACTTGCCCGGTGATGTAGGAGGCCAGCTCCGAGGACAGGAAGAGGACCGCGCCGGCGATGTCCGCGGGCTGTCCCAGACGTCCCAAGGCTATCTGCCCTAATAACGCGTCCCGGGCCTCGGCGGGCAAGGCGGCGGTCATATCCGTCGAAATGAACCCCGGCGCGATACAGTTAGCGAGCACGTTGCGGCTGGCGTACTCCCGCGCCACCGACTTGGTGAACCCGATCAGCCCGGCCTTGCTGGCCGCGTAGTTGGCCTGGCCCTTGTTGCCGGTCAGGCCGACGATGCTGGTGATGTTGATGATGCGCCCGGCCCGGCGCTTCATCATTCCCTTGATCACCGCGCGGGTGGTGTGGAATGCCCCGGTCAGGTTGGCCTCCAGCACCGCGTTCCAGTCGTCGTCCGAGAGGCGCAGGAGGATGTTGTCCCGGGTCAGCCCGGCATTGTTGACCAGGATGGAAATCGGGCCGAGCCCCTGTTCCGCCGCCGCCACCGCGGCATCCACTTGCGCCGCCTGCGCCACGTCACAGCCGAACCCCTGGGCGCCCTCGCCAATTGCCGCGGCCACCTCCGCGGCGACCTCCGCCTTCCTCCCCACGATCGCTACCTTGGCCCCGGCCATGTGAAGCCTTTCCGCGATGGCACGGCCGATTCCGCGCGTGCTCCCGGTCACAAAGGCCACCTGGCCGGTCAAGTCAAGCCCGCTCATGCGAGAAACTTCTCCACCTCGAGAGCGCTGCCGAGCGAGAGGTAGGTGGGCTCCGGCAGAATCCGCTTGAGGAGACCGCCGAGGACTGCGCCGGGGCCGATCTCGATGAACCGGGCTCCCGGTCCGAGCTCAGCCAGCGCCTGCACACATTCGACCCAGCGCACCGGCGCCGTGAGCTGCTCGCGCAAGAGGCGCTGGGCCTCCTCCGGCTCGGTCACCGGTGTGGCGCTCGCATTGGCCACCACCGGGAACGCGGGTCGCGCGAACGGCGTGGCAGCCAGCGCCGCGGCGAGTCCATCCGCGGCCGGGGCCATCAGGGGCGAATGAAACGCACCGCTGACCTTGAGAGCGATCACCTTCTTTGCTCCGGCGGCCTTGCATCTGTCGCCGGCCCGCTGCACCGCCGCCGGATCTCCTGACAGTACGGTCTGGTCCGGAGCGTTCAGGTTGGCCGCGACGGCGACCTCCTGGTCGGTGGAGGCGTCCCGGCAAGCCCGCACCACGTCGGCCGAGGGCAGGCCGAGCACCGCGGCCATGGCGCCGGGACGCCGCGCCCCGGCCTGGTTCATCAGCTCGCCGCGCAGCCGGACCAGCCGGGCCGCGTCCACCGACGCGAGCGAGCCGGCCGCAACGTAGGCGCTGTACTCGCCCAGGCTGTGACCCGCGGCGCCGGCGACCCGGCCTAGCTTGGGGCCCGCCACCGCAAGCACCGCGGCGGAATGGGCGACGATGGCCGGCTGGGTGAAATGAGTCAGCTGCAGCTCCTCCGCGGGCCCTTCCCACATGGTACGGGAGAGTGGAATGCCCAGCGCGTCATCGATGGCGAGGAAGGTGTCCCGGGCCGCGGGAAAAGCCTCCGCGAGATCCTTTCCCATGCCCACCTTCTGCGTGCCCTGCCCCGGAAAGAGCAGAATGCTCACCATCTGACGACGGCGCTGCCCCAGGTGAACCCGGCGCCGAATGTCACCAGCAGAAGCAGCGAGCCGGGCTTGATCCGGCCCTCGGCGATTCCCTGGGCGAGCGCCAGGGGAATCGAGGCCGCCGACGTGTTGCCGTAGCGGTCCACGTTGACCATCACCTTGCTCATCGGCATGCCCGCGTGCTTCGCGGTTGCCTCGATGATCCGGAGATTGGCCTGGTGGGGAACCAGCAGGTCGATCTCGTCCGCGGTGACGCCGGCCTTGGCCAGCGCCTCGTCACAGGACCGCGCCATGGCGAGCACCGCGGCCTTAAACACCTCGCGGCCCGCCATGCGGATATAGTGAGTGCGCTCTTCCACCACCTTGCTGCTGACCGGCTCGGTGGAGCCGCCGGCGGCGATGTAGAGCAGGTCGGCCAGGGTACCGTCGGCGCCCAGCACGATCGACAGGATGCCCCGGCCGTCGCCGGCGGCGGGCTGGACAATGGAGGCGCCCGCCCCGTCGCCGAACAGGACCGCCGTGCTCCGGTCGGTCATATCGGTGACGCTGGACAGCTTCTCCGCCCCGATGGCCAGAACGGTCCGGGCCCGGCCGGACGCGATCAGCCCCTCGGCGATTGCCAGCCCGTAGATCCAGCCCGGGCACGCGGCCGCGATGTCGAACGCGATGGCGTTGCGGGCGCCCAGCAGCGCCTGCAGCTCGCAGGCCGAAGCGGGCAGGCGCCGGTCGGGACTGATGGTGCCAAGGATGATCGCGTCGAGCTGCTCCGCGGCGACCCCTGCCCCGGACATGGCGCACCGCGACGCGGTTTCGCAGAGGCTCGTCAGCGTCTCACCCGGCGCGGCGATCCGGCGTTCCCGGATGCCGGTGCGCTCGATGATCCACTGGTCGCTCGTGTCGAGATACTTCGCGAAATCGGCGTTGGTCACGACCCGGTCCGGCACCGCGGTGCCCAGGCCGGTGATCGCGACGATCGGGGTGGCGCTCACGAGCGGCCGGCCGCCTCGCGCTCGGCGAATTCGGCCCCGATGTGCCGGGCGAGCTCGACCTCGACGGACTGCACGGCGACCCGGATCGCATGGTGGATCGCGTTGGCGTTGGAGGAGCCGTGGCAGATGATGGACACGCCCTTGACGCCCAGGAGCGGAGCACCGCCGTACTGCGAATAGTCCAGCATCCGGAACGCGGCCCGGATTTCCTTGCGCTCCCACATGTCGGGCGCGCCCTCTTCGGCGAGATGGCGCACCAGGAACATCACCGATTCGTAGAACTTGAGCACCACGTTGCCCACGAATCCGTCGCACACCACCACATCGAGGCGGCCGTGCTTGGGGTGGCCGCCCAGGATATCGCGGCCTTCGATGTTGCCGACGAAATTGAGGCGGGCGTCGGCCTTGAGGAGCCGGAAGGCCTCCTTCACGATGGCGGTGCCCTTCTCTTCCTCCTCGCCGACATTGAGCAGGCCGACCTTGGGGGCCGGCCGGCCCAGGATGACCCGCATGTACACGGTGCCGAGGTGGGCAAACCCCACCAGCTCGCGCGCGGAGCACTCCACGTTGGCACCGGCGTCGAGCGTGAGCACCGGCCCGTCCACCGTCGGCAGCAGGGTGCCCACCGTGGCGCGCTCGACTCCGTCGTGGAGGCCGAGCAGCACGGTGGACGCCGCCAGCATGGCCCCGGTGTTGCCGGCCGAGATGAAGGCGTCGGACTTGGCCTGGGCCTGGAGGCCCAGCCCGATCACCAGGCTGGACTTCCGCTTCCTGCGGACGGCCTGAAGCGGCTTCTCCCCCATCCCGATGACTTCCGGCGCTTCCACAATCTCGACGCGGCCGCGGTCGAGGTCCGGGTGCCTGGCGAGCTCGGCTTCGATGGCGCCGGTCTGTCCGACCAGCTGCACCGAAAACGCCGGCGGAAGTTCGCGCAGGGCCAGAGCCACACCTTCGACCTCGGTGCGGGGAGCCTGATCGCTCCCCATCGCGTCGAGCGCGACGCGGATCACGCTCAGCTGTCCTCGACCTCGAGGCGCTTCTTGCCGGCGTAGTACCCGCAGGATCCGCAGACCCGGTGCGGCAGGCGGGCCGATCCGCAGCGCGGGCAGGCCTGGGTGGCCATCCCGGCGGCGGAATGGTGCCCGCGGCGCAGCCGTTTCCGGCGCTTCGACATTTTTCTCTTCGGTACAGCCATGGTGCCCTCGAGTCTAGGCAGAGGGGGCGGTGCACGAGCACGCCCCGCGATTCAAATCGGCCCCGCAACGCGGGCACAGCCCGCGACAATCTTCCCGGCAGAGCGGAAAGTGGTCCACCGCCAGTGCCAGCTCTTCCCGCACCGCCGGCCGCACATCGACCCGCGCCGTCTGTTCCGCCAGCGGGTAAACGCTGGGGTCGTCCTGAAGCTCGGGATCGGGCGAGAACATCACCTCGACCGACTCTTCCACCGGCATGACGAACTCGGTCAGGCACCGGCGGCAGACCGAACGCACCTGGCCCACGAACCGGCCATGCCAGAAGAAACCGTTCTGGCCGGCGCGCTCCAAGGTTCCTCCCACCGAGAGGGGACCCTCGAGCGGGACCTCGAGCCCTTCGAAAAGCGGATCGGCAGCGGCGAGCTCGCCGCTGGTCTCGACCGCACCATGGCGGAGCTCCCGAATGTCAACCTCTAGCATAGCCCCTAAAGCTACATGGCAAGCGGACTTAGGTCAAACCTGACCCGGGAGGGCTCCTACCGGAGACCGGCCCGCTCCGCCTCGCTCCAGAAGAAGGCGATTTCGCGGGCCGCATTCTCGTCGCTGTCGGAGCCATGGACCGCATTCTTCCCCTTTGAGGCGGCATACAGCTTCCGGATGGTTCCGGGCGCGGCCTCGGCCGGGTCGGTGGCTCCGATGGCCTTCCGAAACGAGGCGACGGCGTCTTCCCGCTCCAGGGCCATCGGGAAACAGGGACCGCTGCTCATGAAGGCGACCAGCTCCTCGTAGAACGGGCGGCCCCGATGCACCTCGTAAAACGCCTCGGCCTGGGCCCGGGACAGCCGCATGAGTGTGCCGGCCCGGATCCGGAACCCCCCGCGCTCCACCAGCGCAGCGATCGCGCCGAGATTCCCGGCGGCGACGGCGTCGGGCTTCACGATGCCCAGAGTCTGGGTACCAGCCATCTTCGTCTCCTTATTGGGATTTCAATCGTGCGCGGACCAGGTCGACCACGTCGATCGGCCGCCGCATGATCGCGATGCCGGCTTCCTCGAAGGCGTGGATCTTCTCCTCCGCGGTTCCCGAGGAGCCCGAAATAATGGCGCCGGCGTGTCCCATGCGGCGGCCTTTGGGCGCCGTCTGACCGGCGATGAATCCGACCACCGGTTTGGTGACCGAGGCCCGCACGAAGGCCGCCGCCTTCTGTTCGTCGGTCCCGCCGATTTCACCCAGCATCACGATGGCATCGGTGGCCGGATCGTTCTGGAATGCCCGCAGCACGTCAATGAAATTGGTGCCGATGACCGGATCGCCACCGATTCCGACGCAGGTGCTCTGCCCGATCCCGTTGCGAGTGAGGTGATACACCACCTCGTAGGTGAGGGTTCCGCTCCGGGAGACCAGACCGACCCGCCCCGCCGCGCAGATCTGGCCCGGGATAATGCCGACCTTCGCGACACCGGGGGTGATCAGGCCCGGGCAGTTGGGGCCCAGCAGCCTGGCGCCCTTCTCGCGCACGAACGGCATGACTCGGGCCATGTCGAGCACCGGGATGCCCTCGGTGATGCAGACGATGAAGCGAACCCCGGCATCGGCTGCTTCGGCGATGGCGCCCGCGGCCAGCGTCGGGGGCACGTAGATCACCGCGGTATTCGCGCCGGCACGGCGCACCGCGTCGGCCACGGTGTGAAAGACCGGCACCGTGTCGTCGAACCGTTGCCCGCCCTTGCCCGGCGTCACTCCCGCCACGACCCTGGTGCCGTACGCGAGCATCTGCCGGGTATGGAAGGACCCATCGCGCCCGGTGATCCCCTGCACCACCAGCCGGGTCTCCTGGTCGACGAAGATGCTCACGCGGCCCCCTTGGCAAGCTCGACCGCTTGCTTGACCGCATCGTCCATGTCCGAGAGCGCCCGCATCCCCACGCCCTTCAGGATCTCGAACGCCTTCTCCTCATTGGTCCCGGTGAGCCGGATGACCACCGGCAGGCCCACCTTGAACTGACCCATGGCGGTGACGATCCCATTGGCCACGTCGTCGGTCCGGGTGATCCCGCCGAATATGTTGAACAGGATGGACTTCACGGCCGGATCGGAGGTGATGATCCGGAGCGCGGCCACGACCTTTTCCGGGTTCGAGCTTCCGCCGATGTCCAGAAAGTTCGCCGGCTCGCCGCCGTAGTATTTGACCAGGTCCATGGTGGCCATCGCGAGCCCGGCGCCGTTCACCACGCAGCCCACGTTGCCATCGAGCTTGATGAAGGTCAGCCCCGCCTCCCGGGCCAGGACCTCGCTGGGCGCCTCGGCGGATTCGTCGCGCAGCGCGGCAAGATCGGGTCGCCGGTCCAGCTCGTTGTCATCCACCGAGAGCTTCGCATCGAGCGCGACCACCTTGCCCGCCGGGGTCGTGATGAGCGGGTTGATCTCAACCAGCGAGGCGCCGTTGCCGCTGAAGACGGTGTAGAGCTGCTGCATGATGGCGGCGGCGGCCCGCGCCTGCGCGAAGTCGGAGTAGAGGGTCAGCGCCAGGCCGAGGGCCTGGTGGGGGAAGAGTCCGTACCTCGGATCCACCGGCAGCCGCACGATTTTGTCCGGAGTCGTGGCAGCCACCTCCTCGATGTCTACCCCGCCGGCCGCGCTCACCATAAACACCGGCCGTTGGGTCTCCCGATCCATGATGAGGCCGACGTAGCTCTCGCTCGCGATGTCCTCGGCCGGCACCACGAGGACCCGCTGCACTACGAGGCCCTTGATGGTCATTCCGAGAATCTGGGACGCGACTTCGCGGGCTTCGGCGGGGTTCTTGGCGAGCTTCACGCCGCCGGCCTTGCCGCGGCCGCCAGCATGCACCTGGGCCTTGACGACGACTGGCCGCTTCAGCCGGGCCGCGATTGCCTCGACTTCATCAGGGCTCGACGCGACGTCGCCGTCGGGCATTGGAATCCCGGCGGCCCGGAGCAGCGCCCTGGCCTGGTACTCGTGAAGGTTCAATCCAGCCTCGGTCGGGAAAACGGTCGGCCAAAGGTAGCGGGGGCCGGTAGGCCCATCAACGCTTTCGGTTCGGTTCCAGCAGCTCCCGCAGGAATTGGAGGGCTCGGCCCATCTCCTGAAAATCTCCCCGTTTGAAGGCCGAGTCGGCGTGCCGCATCCAGCGCCGTGCTTCCTCCAGGAGGGCTTCGGCGCCGGTGCCGGGAACCAGGGGTCCGACTTCACCCCGGAAATTGCGCCACGCCTCGGCGAACGACCGGCCGGTCCCCAGTTTCCGACCCAGCGTGACATTCACCAGGACCAGCTGGGCGCGTCCCGCGGCCGGGACCGACCAGGCGGGCTGGTAGGCGGCGATCCCGTCCCGTGCGACCGCGTGCCGAACCCGGCCGGGCTCGAAGCGCCCTCCCGCGGCCCGGACCGAGTCGAAGAGCGCCTGCTGGAACGGGAACAGCTTCCACCTCTCGACCAGGGCGGAAGAGGATTCTACGGCGAGCGTCGAATC
Organism: Gemmatimonadota bacterium; assembly: GCA_041486305.1. GTDB lineage: Bacteria > Gemmatimonadota > Gemmatimonadetes > Gemmatimonadales > GWC2-71-9 > JABFSM01. The sequence goes on along the minus strand of JBGPLG010000005.1, from coordinate 15,114 downwards.
CAGGCGGATGAGCCGAACCGAGTCGCCTGAGGCCGTGCGCCGAGCCAGGAGAAAGCTGGTGATTTGGCGCGAAACCTCCCGGACCAGGGGCACCAGCGCGTCGGAGCCTCCCGCCGACACGGTCGGCTTCAGGGGCGATCCATCCCCGCCCCGCTCCAGCCGACCGGCCTGCCATGCGGGACCTTCGAGCACCCGGGCCTGCGCCAGGAGCAGCTCTTCGGGGTACGGATCACCGCTTCGAAGCTCGGGCGGGATGGCGGCGGGCGCTTCGATGAGCTGCCCGGTAATGCGGGCCCACGCCGCCGCCAGTGAGTCCGAAGGATCCCGGCGGAAGATGCGCACCACGCCGGTCGATGCGTTCACGGTACCCAGAAATGCACTGCGCACCATCGACGCGGAGCCGCCGGTCCAGTCGATCCGGGTCGAGCTTGGGAAGTGGACTGACGTCAGGAGGCCGTCGCTGGTCCAGACCAGTCCCCCAGTTCCGATGCGCGGGCGGGGACGGGTCCACTGCGCGAACGGAGCGGCGGCCCGAAGGCGCACCACGGGATCCAGGAGCCATCCCAGGCGAGTGCCGGCGGGGGCGGAGAGCGCCGCCGGCTCTTGCAACGCCCAGGCCAGGACCAGGCGTTTGGTCCAGGCATCGAGGGCGATTCCTGGCGCCTCGGTCGATACATCCACGGCCGGCGAGGTAGGTCGGAGCGTGTGGAGCGAGAGCTCTCGATAGGGAGCTGAGCCGGGAGACGTGGCCGTGTCCCCCTGGCGCCAGGTCAGGATCCCTCCCGACGCGGAGACCTGGTCGTCCGCCAGCGCCAGCAGCGCCGGCGTCTGACCGGCGCCTTCCCGCAGGGCGAACCACACCGGTCGCGGCCGCCCTGAGACAGTGACCCAGCCCCGGCCGATGCTGGTCACGGTGGAGGAGTCGGAGGCCGCGGCCAGGGGAATCATGGCCTCGTCCCAGAGCGTCGGCGTCAGCTCGGCGGCCGGGACGGCAAGCCCAAGCGGCGAGCCTTCGACATCGCCAAGGGAAAAGGCAACCGAGTCGAGCCGCCGGGCCGAGGTCCGCCATCCGTCGTCGGTGGTCGCCGCCACGCTCCCGAGCGGCAGGATCCGTCCGGCCACCAGGGAAAGCGCCAGCAGCGACCAGATCGACACCGCCACGACCGCGCGAACCCGCAGCCACCAGAGGATGCTCCCCACCGCCGCCGCCGCGCCGATGCCGGCCTGGATCTGGGACAGCAGGGTCCGGAGCAGGAACTCGGAGGCGACCAGCGGGCCGCGAAGGCCGGCGGCGAGACGGTATTCCTCGAGCACCGAACCCCAGGCCACCGCGGCGGCGAGCACCCCCAGCAGGAACGCGAGGTGGCCGCGCACCTTGGGCGAGATCCATATCCGCCGGTCGACGATGGCCAGTGCGCCACCGGCGGCGTGAATCGCCAGCACCGCGGCGAGGCCGATCGCGCTCAAGTCCGCCACCAGGCGCTGGAGCTCGAGCCAGAGCTGGAAGCGGCCCACGAAGAACCCCAGGTCCACTCCCAGCAGCGGATCGGTAACCCCGAGTCGGACGCCATCGAAGGCCAGGAGGAGATCGTCGAGCCACCGGCCCGCGCCGGTGCCGATCATGACGCCGAGGATCACCCCGGTGAGGTACAGCGTCCAGCGGGGGAGCCGGGCCGGCCAGAGCCGAGCCTGGGGCCGCTCCGGAGGCGCCCGGTCCGGTAGCGCCACCCGCGCGGCGATGGTGAGATGGCAGACGAACCATGCCGAAGCAAGAACCAGGACCAGCAACTCGAGGGTCAGCCCAAGCAGAGCGCGGCGCGCGCCGGCCACCGCGACCGCCTCGGAGACGCTGGACTCCCAGAGCCGCTCGGTCAGGAACACCGAGAGCCAGCGTCCGGCCGAGAGCACCAGGGCCGCGGCCACGAGAATCACGGCGATGCGACGCGCCCGGCCGCCCATCGATCAGGCGCCGATGCCCTGCGCCGTGAGCCACCCGGTCACCTCGGCGCGATTGCGCTGGAGGGCTTCCGGAACCGTGGCTTCGAAGCGCAGAACCAGAACGGGCTGGGTGTTCGACGCCCGGAGCAGTCCCCAGCCGTCGGGAAAGCTGATTCGCACGCCGTCCAGGGTGTTGACCGGGTAGCGCGACCGGAAGTGCGCGGCCGCTTTCGCCACTACACCGAACTTGATGTCATCGGCGCAGTCGACCCGGATTTCCGGCGTGGTGGAGGTGGAGGGGAGATCGGCGAGGAGACGGCTCATGCCGGGAGGACCGGCGCTGACGATCTCGAGCAACCGGGCGGCCGCGAAGAGGGCGTCATCGAACCCGAACCAGTCGCCGCCGAAGAAGAGATGGCCGCTCATTTCGCCGGCCAGGGGAGCCCCGGTCTCCTTCATGCGCGCCTTGATGAGCGAGTGGCCGGTCTTCCACATCTCGGGACGCGCCCCCGCTTCGGCCAGCGCCCTGGGCAGGAGATCGGAGCACTTCACGTCGAAGATCACCGGGCGCCCGGGGCCGAATCGCCGGACCGCGTCCCGGCCGAAGATGACCAGGAGCATGTCTCCGAAGACGATGGCGCCGGTCTCGTCCACCGCGCCGAGCCGGTCACCATCTCCGTCGAAGGCGATGCCGAGCTCGGCGCCGGTGGTGCGGACCACCCGGCGTAGATCGACCAGGTTGGCCGGGACCGTCGGGTCGGGGTGGTGATTCGGAAAGGTCCCATCCGATTCGGCGAACAGCGGCGTCACCTCGGCGCCCATCGCCTCGAGCGTGCTGATTGCGATGAGGCTCGAGACGCCGTTGCCGCAGTCGACCACGACCTTGACCGGACGGGCGAGACGGTTCCGGGCCACGATGGCCTCGCGATAGGCCGGGAGGACCGACGAATCGGCGCTTTCCCGGCCGAGGCCGGTCCGCCACTCCTCCTTGATGATCATGTCGTACAGGTCGAGAATGGCCTCGCCGTGGACCGGGTCGCCGGCGAGGACCATCTTGAAGCCGTTGAATTCCTGGGGGTTGTGGCTGCCAGTGACTTGCAGGCCGCCATCGGCGCCAAGGTGGCCCACCGCGTAATAGAGGGCCGGGGTGGGCAGCTCGCCAACATCGATCACCCGGGCGCCGCTATCCATGATGCCGGCGCGCACGGCGCTGCCCAGCGCCACGCCGGAGGGGCGGTTGTCCCGCCCTACCACGAGCACCGGCTCCCGATCCAGCCGGGTCCGGGCCAGGGCCAGGGTTCCATAGGCCCGGCCCAGCGCCCGCGCAAAGTCCGGAGTCAGCTGCTTGCCGATGACGCCGCGAACGTCATACTCCCGAAATACCGATCTCGGGACGTTCACTGCCTACCGCCTGAACCCCACGATCGGGACGCTGCCCGCAGGGCCCAGCGACCCCGCGGTGTCCATCGCCGACGCGAGGGCGCGGGCCGGCAGGATTCCGACCAGCAGCACGATCGCCACCGCCAGAGCCACCGTGATCACCGCGGGACGGGGCAGCCCCGCCCCGGAGTGGGACTCCGGTCCCGCGGGCTCCCGCATGTACACCGCCATGATCACCGGCAGGTAGAATCCGGCGGAGATCAGGCTGGTCAGCACCAGAACGACGGCGAGCACCACCTGCTTGGCCTCGACCACGGCGGCCAGGATGGCCCACTTGCCCACGAACCCGAAGGTGCCGGGGAACCCGAACAGCGACAACATGCAGACCGTCAGCGCGAAGGCGAGCCAGGGCCGCCGCCGGGCGAGGCCGGCGATCGAATCGAGGGTGACATCGCGCTCGCCGCCCCGACCCAGCACGCCGAGGATGCCGAAGACCGCCAGCGAGGTGAGGGCGTAGGCGGCGACGTACAGCAGGGTGGCCCCCGAGCCGAGTCGGCTGCCGGGCCAGAGCGCGGTCAGCAGATAGCCGGCGTGCGCGATCGAGCTATAGGCCAGCATGCGCTTGAGCGAGCGCTGGCTCAGGGCCACCAGGTTGCCCAGCACCATCGACGCCACCGCCAGCGCCGCGACCACCGGCTGCCAGGTCTCGGTCGCGCCCGGAAACGCCTCGTAGAGAATACGGGCCAGCGCCAGGAAAGCGGCGGCCTTGACGCCGGTAGCCATGAATCCGGTCACCGGCGTGGGCGATCCGTCGTAGACGTCGGGTGCCCACATGTGGAATGGAACCGAGGCCACCTTGAACCCCATCCCGATCAGCAGGAGCCCCAGCCCGAGCCTCCCGAGCAACGGAAACTCCACGCCGGACAGCCGGGCCCCGATGTAGGTCAGACCGGTGCTGCCGGTGGCACCCCACACCAGGGCGATGCCGTAGAGCAGGAAGGCGGAAGCGAACGCGCCGACCAGGAAATACTTGAGCGCGGCCTCCGCGGAGAACACGCTGCCGCGGTTGAACCCCGCCAGCACATACACCGACACGGACATCACCTCGAGGCCGAGGAAGAGCACGACCAGGTCTTCCGCGCCGGCCATGAACATCATGCCCGTGGCCGCGAACAGGACCAGGGAGTAGTACTCCGGGGCGATCAACCCTTCCCGCTCGAGGTACCCGAGCGAGAGCAGGATCGTGCCCGCCGTCGCCATCAGGATCAGGGCCAGCGCCGCGAACCGGTAGGGATCCAGCGCGACCATGTAGGGGTCGGGCCCCGCGGCCCGGGCCCCGCCCAGCCAGAGGTAGCCGAGCGCGATGGCGCTCGGCACCAGGCTGGCCAGCGCGAGGTACCCGGAGAGCCGGCTGTCCCGCGCGGTGCCGTGCTTCCACGCGTTCACCAGCAGCACGACCATCGCTCCGATGGTCAGCGCGATCTCCGGGAGGAGCGCCAGGCTGACACCGAGGGGCGTCTTGAGGTCGAGGGGCATCACCGGGGCACCTCCGGGGTTCGCTGGGAGACGTCCCGGATCGAGATGGGCCCCTTGACGGTTTCGATATAGCGGAGTGCGGCCGGCTCCAGGCGCCGGAGGATCGGTGCCGGATAGAGACCCATCCAGAGAATCCCCAGCAGGAGCGGTACCATGACGGCCAGCTCACGAGCCGAGAGATCGGGGAGCGATTCGTTCTCCCGCTGATCGAGCTTGTTGTAGATGATGCGCTGGAGGGCCCACAGCAGGTAGGCCGCCGCGAAGATCACGCCCGTGGTGGCGACTCCGGTCGCCCAGGGGTGGGCCCGGAAGCTGCCCAGCAGCACCAGGAATTCTCCGATGAACCCGTTGAGTCCCGGCAGGCCGATCGAGGACAGCGCCACCACCGTGAACACCAGGCTGAAGACCGGCACGACCCGGGCGATGCCACCGTAGGCGGAGATGTCCCTGGTATGCCGGCGCTCGTACAGCATCCCCACCAGGAAGAAGAGCGCACCGGTGGAGAGGCCGTGGCCGATCATCACCATCACGGCGCCGGTGATGCTCTGTACCGTGGCGGCCCAGATGCCCAGCATCACGAAGCCGAGATGGCTCACCGAGGAGTAGGCCACCAGCTTCTTGATATCGGGCTGGACCATCGCGACCAGGGCGCCGTACACGATCCCGATGACGGCGAGGAGCAGGATCAGGTTGGTGACCCAGGGGCTGGTGGCGACTTCCGGAAAGAACGGCACCGCGAACCGGAGGAAGCCGTAGGTGCCGAGTTTGAGGAGCACTCCGGCCAGGAGCACGCTGCCGGCCGTGGGGGCCTCGACGTGCGCGTCGGGCAGCCAGGTATGGAACGGGAACACCGGCACCTTGATCGCGAATGCCAGCGCGAAGGCGCCGAAGAGCCACGGCGCCAGGCTTCCCACGGCCTGGGAGTTGGCCAGGAGGTGATCGTAGGCGAAGGACAGCGTGCCGGTGCGGCCCGCCACGGCCCAGGCCAGCACCAGGATGGCCACCAGCATGAGCAGGGAGCCCGCCATGGTGAAGACGAAGAACTTGATGGCGGCGTAGAGACGGTTCTTCCCCCCCCACATCCCGATGATGAAATACATCGGGATCAGCATCACTTCCCAGAACACGTAGAACAGGAACAGGTCGGTGGCCAGGAAGACGCCGAGCACGCCGGTGAGCAGCGTCAGGAGCATGGCGTAGTAGCCCCGCACCCGCTCAGTGATGTAGTTCCAGCTTCCCAGCACGCACAGCGGCATTAGCAGCGTGGTGAGGAGCACCATGGTGAGCGAGATGCCGTCGATACCGACCGCGTAGCTGATTCCCCACGCCGGGATCCACGCCACGCTGCTGGTGAGCTGCAGGGTGCCGGGCGTGGTATTCACCGCCCACCAGAGCCCGGCGGAAAGAATGAATTCGACCACGGTCACCACCAGTGCGGTCCGGCGCGCCATCGCGACCGGGGCGAACAGCACCGGAATCACTCCCGCCAGGGGCAGGATCAGCAGCACGTGCAGGATCCAGCGGTCGAACCCGATCGAGGCCAGGAATTGGGTCATGGCGGCTACCGGGCCATGGCGCGGAGGAGCCACACCGCGCCGACGAGGAAGATCACGATGTAAAACCCGAGCTGACCGGACTGAAGCCGGCTGCCGACCCAGCCCAGCCCGCGGGCCAGTCCGGCCGATCCGTTCGCCCCGAGACCGTCGATCAGGCCCTGGTCCACGCCCTTCCAGAGCACGAACCTAGAGATCGCCACGAGGGGCCGGACGAACAGGCCGTTGTAGACCTCGTCGATGTAATACTTGCGGAACAGGACCAGCGAGAATCCGGTGTCCGGCGGCGCTTCGCGGGCCGGGCGGATCGGCCGGGCCAGGGTCACCCGTAAGCCCAGCACCAGGCCGATCACCGCGATGGCCACCGCACCCCCGATCAGCAGCCACTCGGTCTGGCCATGGGGCATGGCCACCGGCATGACCTCGTGGGCCTTGGCAAGCACGGGCTCGAGCCAGCGCTCCAGCGGCTCGTGGCCCCCGGCGAACGCCGGAAGATTGATCAGTCCCCCCAGCACGGTGAGCCCGCCGAGGACCAGCAGCGGACCGGTCATGCTCCAGGGGGCCTCGTGGAGGTGTTCCCGTTCCGCGGCCCCGGCGCGGCTCTCGCCCAGGAAGGTCATGGCCATCAGGCGCATCATGTAGAACGCGGTCATCAACGCCGCCAGTACACCCATACCCCAGAACAGATACCAGACCGGCTGGCTGCCACCCCGGCCGAACGCCGCGGCCAGAATCTCGTCCTTGGAAAAGAATCCGGCGAAGGGCGGAATCCCGGCGATCGCGAGGGTGGCGATCAGCATGAGCAGGAACGTCCAGGGCATACGGCGGCGAAGCCCGCCCATGTTTCGCATGTCCTGAGCGTCCTCATGCGAGTGGGTGGCGTGATACGCGTGGTGCATGGCGTGGATCACGCTGCCCGCTCCGAGGAAAAGGAGTGCCTTGAAGAAGGCGTGGGTGACCAGGTGAAAGACTCCGGCGACGTAGGCCCCGGTGCCCACCGCCAGGAACATGTAGCCCAGCTGCGAGATGGTGGAGTACGCCAGCACCCGCTTGATGTCGTACTGTCGGAGACCGATCGAGGCGGCGAAGAGTGCGGTGAAGGCGCCCACCCCGGCGACGATCGCGCTGGAGACCGGTGCCATGGCGAAGAGCACGCTGGTCCGGGCGACCAGGTAGACCCCGGCGGTAACCATGGTGGCCGCATGGATCAGGGCCGACACCGGCGTCGGGCCGGCCATGGCGTCGGGCAGCCAGGTATACAGGGGGATCTGGGCGGACTTGCCGGTGCACCCCAGGAAGAGGAAGAGGGTGATGGCGGTGACGCCGGCCCCGCCCGCCGCCAGTCGTAGCGGCGCGCGCTCCGCGATGGTGACGAAGTCGAGGCTCCGGAGGGTCCACCAGATGATGAACATCGCGATCAGCACTCCGAAATCGCCGATCCGGTTCATCAGGAACGCCTTCTTGCCGGCATCGGCGTTGGCCTTGTCCTCGAACCAGAAGCCGATCAGGAGGTAGGAGCAGAGTCCCACGCCCTCCCACCCGACGAAGAGGACCGGCAGGCTGGACCCGAGCACCAGCACCAGCATGAACGCGACGAACAGGTTGAGATACGAGAAGAACCGCGCGTACCCGGGGTCCGAGCGCATGTATCCGATGCTGAACAGGTGGATCAGGCTTCCCACTCCGGTCACAACCAACAGCATCACGGTCGAGAGCTGATCCACCTGGAATGCGAACCGGACGTCGAGGCCTCCGGAAGGAATCCAGCGCCACAGCTGCACGATGAGGGGTGCCTCGGGCGGCGCCGCGGTGAGCTGGAGAAAGACCGCGGCGGCCACGGCAAACGCCGCGATCAGCACGCCGGACCCCACCAGCGAAACCGCGGTCTTGGCCGCTGGGCGCTTCAGCGCCAGCCAGCCGTTCACCAGGAAGCCGACCAGCGGCAAGGCCACCGCGAGCCAGACCCACCCGACCGCGCCACCGGGCGGGGGTGCGGGGGTAGCGGCTTGCATCAGGAAAAGCGTCATCAGCCCTGGAGCAGGTTGATGTTCTTGAGGTCCACCGACCGCGTGTGGCGGAAGACGGCGAGAATGATGGCCAGCCCCACGGCCGCCTCGGCGGCGGCCACCGTCATCACGAAGAAGACGATCACCTGGCCGGCGAGCCCCAGCACCTGGGACAACGCCACGAAGGTCAAATTCACGGCGTTGAGCATGAGCTCGACGCACATGAACAGGACAATCGCGTTGCGCCGGATCACCACGCCGGCGACCCCGATCGTGAACAGCAACGCGGACAGCAGGAGCGACGGTCCCAGGAGCATGGCTAGAGCTTCCGCTTGGCCAGCACGACGGCGCCGACCGCTGCCGCCAGCAGCAGGATGGAGGTGAGCTCGAAGGGCACCAGATACTGCCGGAACAAGGGCTCGGCGATCGCGCCGACCACCCCTTGGGCCGCCGGGGCCGACATCGCCACCTGGCCCTCGGGGAATCCGGCCATCGGGCTGCCAGCGCCGGCCGCGGCGCCGCGAAGCACGGCCATGCCGCCCGGCGTCACCCGCCCCAGCAGGAACAGCTGGGCGAGCAGTCCTCCGCCGATGAGCACGGCCACCAGCCGCACCGGGGCGCCGCGGAGATCGCTTCCGCCCCGGCCCACATTGAGGAGCATGATCACGAAGAGAAAGAGGACCATGACGGCGCCGGCGTAGACCAGCACCTGGATCGCCGCGATGAACTGGGCGTTCAGGATCACGTAGATGGCCGCGAGCGAGAACATGGTGGACACCAGCCACATCGCCGAGGCGATGATATTCCGCTGGGTGATACAGAGCAGCGCGGACACCACCGCAAATCCGGCCAGCAGGTAGAAGACGACCTCGGCGCTCATGTCACTCGCCCCGGGGGTCGGACGGATCCCACAGGGTCGAAACCGGGTGCACCTGGGAGCTCAGCCGCTCGAGGTCGTAGACGAACCGGTCGCGGCTGTATTCGGCGTTCTCGAAGTGCACGCCGACGTGGATGGCCTCCTCGGGGCAGACTTCCTGGCAGTATCCGCAGAACACGCAGCGGAACTCGTCGATTTCGTAGATCAGCGGATAGCGGTTGCCGGCCTCGTCCTCGCCCGGCACCAGCTTGATGCAGTTGGCCGGGCAGATCTGGGGACAGAGCCCGCAGGCCACGCACTTGGTCCGGCCCTGCTCATCCGAGAGCATGCGATGGGTCCCGCGCCACCGGGGAGAAATCGTATAGCTGCCGCGCGCGTCGCCGGTGCTCTTCTCCTCGGGATACTGCATCGTCACCTTCGGCTGGAACATGTGCTTGAAGGTGAGCGCCATGCCTTTGAGCGCGGCCCGGACATAGCTCACCTGCCGCTCGGGACGCTTCATGACCTTGACGCCGATCGCCATCAGGCCGCCGCCCGGGCGCGACGGGCGCCCGCATCGAGATTGGAGGACGCGCGATACGAGCCCGTCAGGATATGGCCGCGGTCCAGGAGGAAGAACACCAGGTAGCCGAGCCCGAGGTTGATGCCGAAGAGCACCAGCATCTTGACCCGGGGACTCGTCACCCCGGCCAGGTGCTCGACGCCCCAGATCGCCACGGCGGTCACCATGATGTAGCCCAGCGCGAGCGGAAGCAGCACCTTCCACCCCAGCGCCATGAGCTGGTCGTAGCGGAACCGCGGCAGGGTCCACCGGATCCACATGAAGAAGAACAGGAAGAACATCACCTTGAGGAACATGACGAGGGCGGTGGCCAGCGTGGCCAGGCCGCTGCCGTTCTGGTCCCAGGCGATGAACGGAATGTCCCAGCCGCCGAAGAACAGGGTCACCAGCATGGCCGACACGGTGGCCATATTGGTGTATTCGGCGATCGGGAACATCGAGAATTTCATCGCGCTGTATTCGGTGTGATACCCGGCGATGAGCTCCGACTCGGCTTCGGGGAGGTCGAAGGGCAGCCGGTTGGTCTCGGCAAAGCCGGCGATCAGGAAAACGAAGAAGGAGATGAACAGGGGGAGGATGAACCACAGCCCCTGCTGTTGATCTCGAATGATTTGTTGAAAAGTTACGTTACCCGTGAGCAACAGGACCGGGATCAAACTCATCCCCATCGCCACCTCGTAGGAAATCATCTGGGCGCTGGACCGAAGCCCGCCCAGCAAGGAGTACTTGTTGTTCGAGGACCAGCCCGCCAGCGCGATGCCGTACACACCCAGGGAGCTGACCGCCAGCACGAACAGGAACCCGATCGGCAGGTCGGTCAACGCCATGGTGAGCGAGCCGTGATAGCTGAACGGCCCGAGGTTGATCGGGAGCAGCCAGAACAGCTTGAAGCGCCCGCTCCAATCCCAGTTGACCGTCAGTGGCGCCGCCCACGGAATCACCGCGCCCAGGAGCAGCGCGGGAATGAACGCCAGGGCCGGTGCCAGCAGGAAGATGCCCATGTTCACTTCGCCGGGAAGGGTCTCTTCCTTGATGATGTTCTTCACGCCGTCCGCGGCCGGCTGCAGCAGGCCCGCCCAGCCGACCCGATTGGGGCCGTGGCGGTTCTGCATCCAGGCGCTGACCTTCCGCTCCATCAGTGTGAGCAGCGCCACGCCCACCATGGTGATCGAGAAGATCCCGATCATCTTGAGGATGGTCAGGACCCAGTACCCCTTTTCGGCCGCCGTCATCGCGCTGCCCCCGCGGCGGTCCTGGTCGCATCGAGGACCCGTCCGGTCAGGCCGAGGACCCCGTGGCTCAGGCCGTCGAGCGCGGGTATGGTCTCGCCCAGGCGGGCGAACGCCTCCGCCGATGTCAGGGGCGCCCCCTGCCCCGGGTGGCTCACCGCCCAGGCCTGAGCGGCGATCCACCAGGCCGGCCGGGCCATGCCCGGGGCGGCCTTGGCCTCGGTGAAGCGCTGCACCCGATGGTCCCGGTTGACGTAGGTGCCGTTCTCCTCCGCCATGGTCGAGACCGGAAGCAGCATCGCGGCGCCCTTGAGGCGGTCATCGTCCACGCTTTGCAGCCCGATAACGGCTCCGGCGGTGTGGAGGCGAGCCGCCTCGGAATCGTCGAGGTCGGCGTCCAGCAGGAGCACCAGCGTCGCACCCTCCGCCTTGGAGAGCGCGTCCTTCCATGTCGCCGAGTACCCGGCTAGCCGGGCGCCATCGAGGTTGGGCACCCGGGCATGGCGAAGCGCCAGGTTGGGCACGCCGGACAGCGGCACTTCGGGACCCTGCGGTACCTTGATAGCCGCGGTGACCTCTCGGCCTTCCACCAGTCGCCTGACCCAGCCCAGCGACTCGAGGGACGCGCGGCCCGAGGCGAGGATCACCACGCCCCCGGTCCCGGTGCTGACCGCGGCGGCCAGCCGAGGCAACGCCGCATCCCAGTCGGTGGGCACCATGCGGGCGCCGTCTCTGACCAGGGGTGCCTCGATCCGGTCCCCCCGGTTCATCCAGCGGTAGTCGGCGCGCCCGGTATCGCAGATGAAATGGCGATTCACGTCCAGGTTGGCCCGGGGCCGGAGCCGGACCACCACGTCGTCCCGGGTGTCGATCATGATGTTGCAGCCCTGGGTGCAGCCGGGGCAAATGCTGGCGGTCTTGTCGAGGTCCCAGGCCCGCGCCTTGTGGAGGAAGTCCTTGGAGATCAGCGAACCGACCGGGCAGAGGTCCACCACGTTGCCCGACCATTCATGGTCGAGCCGCTGGCCCTGGTCGATGCCGATGTAGGCCCGGTCGCCCCGCTCCGAGACGTTGAGCACCGGCGTTTCCGCCACGTCGTCCATGAACCGGACGCAACGGGTGCAGAGGATGCACCGGTTCGGCACGTACAAGACGTCGGCGCCGAAGTCCTCGACCGGGTTGAAGCGCTTGGCGTAATCGCCATAGCGGGTGCCGGCCCGGCCTTCCTGGAAGACGTAGTCCTGCAGCTCGCACTCCCCGGCCTGGTCACAGATGGGGCAATCGAGCGGGTGGTTGATGAGCAGGAACTCCAGCACGCTCTCCCGGGCCTTCCGGGCCGGCTCGCTCATCACCTTCACCACCTGTCCGTCCGCCACGGTCGTGACGCAAGCCGGCATCAGCTTGGGCGCCTTCTCGACCTCCACCAGGCACATCCGGCAGACGGCGGGAGACGGCAGCGACGGGTGATAGCAGTAATGCGGCACCAGGACGCCGGCCTGCTTGGCGGCCTCGATGATGGTGGTGCCCTTGGGCACGCTCACCACCACCCCGTCGATGGTGACGTTGACGAGATCCGCGCTCATGCCGCTAGACCCCCGCCAGCGCGGGCGACTTGGCCCGGCTCAGGTAGGCGTCGAATTCGGACCGGAACTTCTGGATCCCGCTCACGATGGGCGCGGCGCAACTGTCGGACAGCACGCAGATGGTCTTGCCGGTCATCTGCTCGGACAGCTCCAGCAGCAGGCCCAGATCCTCCTGCCGGCCCTGGCCCTTGAGAATGCGCTCCAGGATCTTGGTGGTCCATGCGGTCCCTTCACGGCACTGGGTGCACTGGGCGCAGCTCTCGTGGGCGTAGAACTTGGCGAGCCGGTACACCTCGTACACGATGTCCGCGCTGTCGTCCATGACGATGAACCCCGCCGAACCCAGCATCGATCCCTTTTCGACGATGCCCTCGTAGTCGCAGAGCGCCGCCTCGGCCTCTTCCCGGTTCATGAGGGGCACCGAGGAGCCGCCCGGGATCACCGCCTTGAGGGTCCGGCCCGGCCGCATGCCGCCGGCCATCTCGTAAATGAGATCCTTCATGGAGTACCCCATGGTGATCTCGAAGTTGCCCGGCTTCATCACATGGCCGCAGACCGAGAACAGCTTGGTGCCGGTACTCTTGGGGTTGCCGAGGCAGAGCGCCTTGTACCAGGTGGCACCGCGGTTCAGGATGTGGGGGACCGCGGCCAGCGTCTCGACGTTGTTGATCGTCGTGGGCATCCCGAACAGCCCCGCGGCCGCGGGGAACGGGGGCTTGATGCGGGGGTTGCCGCGCTTGCCCTCGAGGGAGTTCATCAGCGCGGTCTCTTCGCCGCAGATGTACGCGCCCGCCCCGCGGAACAGGACGATGTCGATCCGCTTCCCGGAGCCCATCGCATTGGGGCCGATGGTACCCGCTGTGTACGCCTCCGCGACGGCCTTCTCCATCACGGCCCAGGGGTCGGTGAATTCGCCTCGGATGTAGATGTAGCAGGTCTCGGCGCCGATCGCGTGGCAGGCCACCGCGCACCCTTCGATCAACGCGTGGGGGGTCCACCGCATGATCTCGCGGTCCTTGAAGGTGCCCGGCTCCGACTCGTCGGCATTGCAACAGAGGTAGTGGGGCTTCCCGTCGTTCTTGGGCATGAAGCTCCACTTGAGGCCGGTAGGGAACCCCGCCCCGCCCCGGCCCCGCAGGCCTGAGGCCTTGAGCTCCTCGATGATGGCCTCGGGCGTCATGCCCAGTGCCTTCTTCAGGCCCTCGTACCCGCCGCGCTCGAGCCAGCCCTGGTGGGTACGTGCGGCCGCGTCGCCGAAATACTTCGACAGGACGACCGTTTCCTTGGGATGCGAAGGATGCGGATAGCCCATTACTTGTACCCCGCCAGAATCCCGGCCACCCGCTCGGGGCTGGTGCTCTCGATGAAGTCGTTGTCCACCAGGATCGGCGTCGCGAAGCCGCAGGCGCCGAGGCATTCCACCTCGATCACGGTAAACCGTCCGTCGGGGCTGGTGGCGCCCAGCTCGCCGCAGCCGGTTTCCTTGAGCAGGGCCTTCACCACGTCGTCCGAGCCGCAGAGGTGGCAGGGGGACGTGGTGCAGACCTGGATGAAATGGCGGCCCACGGGGTGAGTATGGTACATGGTGTAGAACGTGACCACGCCTCGCACGTACGCCGGTGTGAGGCCCAGCAGGCTGGCGACTTCGGCCATGGCGCCGGGCGAGATCCAGCCCCGCTCTTCCTGGATGATCCAGAGCGCCGGGAGCAGGCAGGCCTGCTTGGTCGGGAACTTCGGGAAGAGCGCGTCGAGCCTCTCGCGGGCCCGGCCGGTGAACACCGCCTGGTGCTCTTCGTCGGCGCCGTGGGCCGCCCCAGGGACACCGCTCATCGGTCGATTTCTCCCATGACGATGTCCACGCTGGCGTTGATGGCAATGACGTCGGAGAGCAAGGCGCCCTCGCAGAGCTTGGGAAGGCAGGCCAGGTTGATGAAGGACGGGGGCCGGATCCGCCAGCGCACCGGCTTGGCCGTGCCGTCGGCGACGAAGTAGTAGCCCAGCTCGCCCTTGGGGTTCTCGATGCCCAGGTAGGCCTCGCCGGCCGGCGCGGGGACCCCTTCCATCACCTGCTTGAAATGGAAGATCATCGCCTCCATGTCACTCATGGCGCGCGACTTGGGCGGCAGGATCACCTTGGGATCGGAGACGTTGACCGGGGCACCCTTGAGCCCCGCCAGCCGGTCCAGGGCCTGCTCCAGAATCCGGGTGGACTGGTACATCTCTTCGAGGCGGACCCGGTAGCGGTCGTAGATGTCGCCGTGCTCGCCCACCGGCACGTCGAAGTCGTAGGTGTCGTACCCCAGATACGGGCGGTCCTTTCGCACGTCGTAATCGACCCCGCTGGCCCGGAGCATGGGGCCGGAGAGCGAATAGTTGATGGCCTCGTCGTGCCCGATCACCCCGACGTTCTGGGTGCGTCCGCACCAGATGGCGTTCCGGGTGAACATCGT